>CAVVUM010000013.1:0-70027 GCA_963751505.1 uncultured Coriobacteriia bacterium | reverse complement strand
GTCGACGAACTGGCTGTTGTACAGCTCCGCGTAGAAGCCCTCGCGCGGCGAGCAGCTCGGCGTGCGTGCCCTGCTCGATGATGCGCCCGTGGTTCATCACGATGATCGTGTCGGCGTCGCGGATCGTGGAGAGCCGGTGCGCGATCACGAAGCTCGTGCGGCCCTTCATCAGCTCGGCCATCGCCTGCTGGATGAGCACCTCGGTGCGGGTGTCCACCGAGCTCGTGGCCTCGTCGAGGATGAGCATCTCGGGGTCGGCGAGGAAGGCGCGCGCGATGGTGAGCAGCTGACGCTCGCCCGGCCGAGATGTTCGACGCGTCGTCGTCGAGCACGGTGTCGTAGCCGTCGGGCAGCGTGCGCACGAAGTGGTCGACGTGGGCGGCCTGCGCCGCCGCGATGATCTCGTCCTCGGTCGCGCCCTCTCGACCGTAGGCGATGTTCTCGCGGATCGTCCCGCCGAACAGCCACGTGTCCTGCAGCACCATGCCGAACGTGCGGCGCAGCTCGTCGCGCGTCAGGTCGCGGATGTCGACGCCGTCGACCGAGATCGTGCCGCCGTCGATCTCGTAGAAGCGCATGAGCAGGTTCACGAGCGTGGTCTTGCCCGCGCCGGTGGGGCCGACGATCGCGACCGTCGCGCCCGGCTTCGCGTCGAGTGAGAGGTCCTCGATCAGCGGCGTCTCGGGCTCGTAGCGGAACGACACGTCCTCCATCACGATGTGGCCCGGTGATCTTGCCGAGCTGCGACCGGTTCGGTCGTCTCGGCGATCTCCTCGGCCTCGTCGAGCAGCTCGAAGACGCGCTCGGCAGAAGCGGCGGTGGACTGCAGCACGTTGGCGATGCTCGCGGTCTGCATGATCGGCTGCTGGAACTGGCGCGAGTACTGGATGAACGCCTGCACGTCGCCGAGCGACATGGCGCCGTTGGCGACCTGCAGGCCACCGATGACGGCGATCGCGACGTAGTTGAGGTTGTTGATGAACTGCAGCGAGGGCTGGATGAGCCCGGAGATGAACTGGGCACGGAAGCTCGACTCGTACAGCTCCTGGTTCTGGCGCGTCGAAGATCTCGATCGCCTCGGCCTGACGGCCGAACACCTTCACGATGCTGTGCCCGGTGTGCATCTCCTCGACGTGGCTGTTCAGGGTGCCGGTGCGCTCCCACTGCGCGGCGAACTGCTTCTGCGAGCGCTTCGCGATCTGCATCGTGACGACGACCGAGACGGGTAGCGAGAGCAGCGAGATGACGGCGAGCAGCGGGCTGATCCAGAACATCATGGCGAGCACGCCGATGATGGTGAGCACGGCAGTGATGATCTGCATGAGGCTCTGCTGCAGCGTCTGCGCGATGTTGTCGATGTCGTTGGTCACGCGCGAGAGGATGTCCCCGCGCGGGTTGGAGTCGAAGTACTTCAGCGGCAGGCGCGCGAGCTTCTCGTCGACCTGCCGGCGCAGGCTGTAGACGATCTTCTGGCCGCCACGCCCGCCATCAGGTACCCCTGCAGCCCAGCCGAGCAGCGCGCCGAGAGCGTAGACGAGTGCCACGAGCGCGAGCATCTGGTGCAGCGCGTCGAAGTCGATACCCTCGCCCGGGCGTGACGTCCATGTTCGCGAGCATGTCGGCCTGGTCGGTCTTGCCCTGCGCACGCAGCGCCGCCACCGCCTGGTCCTGGGTCACGCCAGCTGGGATCTGCTTGCCGATGAAGCCCTCGAACACGATGTTGGTCGCGTTGCCGAGGAGCTTGGGCCCCAGGATGTTGAAGGTCACGCTCGCCGCAGCGAGGATCAGCACGAGGACGATGACCGCGATCTGCGGGCGGAGGTAACCGCCGAGCCGCGTCAGCGAGCCCTTTGAGGTCCTTCGACTTGACGGCCGGCGCCATGCCCATGTGCATGCCGGGGCCGAAGCCGCCACCACGGCCGGGACCGCGGCCGGGACCTGGCGCCGCAGGAGTCTGCGTGCTCTTCGGGGTCTCGCTCATGCCACTTCCTCGGCCGAGAGCTGCGAGTAGACGATCTCGGTGTAGGTCTCGCAGGACTCCATCAGCTCGGCGTGCGTGCCGATGCCCACGACGCGGCCGCCGTCCATGACGACGATGCGGTCGGCGTCCATGATCGTGCTGACGCGCTGGGCCACGATGATCACCGTCGCCTCGGCGGTCTCTCTCTTGAGCGCCGCACGCAGCTTCGAGTCGGTCTTGAAGTCGAGCGCTGAGAAGGAGTCGTCGAACACGTAGATCTCGGGCCGCTTCACGAGCGCGCGAGCGATCGCGAGACGTTGGCGCTGCCCGCCGGAGACGTTCGCACCGCCCTGCGAGATCGGCGGCCTCAAGACCCTCGGGCATCTCGGCGACGAACTCCTTGCCCTGCGCGACCGCGAGCGCATGCCACATCTCGGCCTCCGATGCGTCCTGCTTCCCGAACTGCAGGTTGCTCGCGACGGTGCCTGTGAAGAGGAACGACTTCTGGGGGATGAAGCCGATCTTGGCCCACAGCCGGTCGCGGGTGATATCGCGCACGTCCACGCCGTCGACGAGAACGGAGCCGCCGGTCACGTCGTAGAAGCGGGGGATGAGGTTGATGAGCGTCGACTTGCCCGAACCGGTGCTTCCCACGATCGCCGTGGTCTCACCGGGCGCCGCCGAGAACGACACGCTGCAGAGCACTGGGTCCTCGGCGCCGGGATAGCGGAACTCGACATCGCGGAACTCGATGAAGCCGCACTGGCCGGTCTCGGTGGCGGACTCCTCCGGGTCGGTCACCGACGGCTCGGTGTCGAGTACCTCTTGCAGCCGAGCCGCAGAGGCCGCTGCGCGCGGGATCATCACGAACATGAGGACCGCCATCATCACCGACATGAGAATCTGCATGATGTAGGCGAGAAATGCGGTCAGGTCGCCGACGAGCATCTCTCCGCTGTCCACACGGTAGGCGCCGAACCAGATGATGGCGACCGTCGAGAAGTTGAAGATTGCCATGAGCAGCGGCATCATCAGCGCGAACAGGCGCGTGACGGCGAGCTGCGTGTCGGTGAGGTCGCGGTTCGCCTCGTCGAATCGGCGCTCCTCGTAGTCGGTGCGCACGAACGCGCGGATGACGCGGATGCCGGTGAGCTTCTCGCGCACGACCTGGTTCACGCGGTCGATCTTGACCTGCATCGACTTGAACAGCGGCATCGCGGTGCGGAGCATCAGGCCGATGATCACGGCCATGAGCGGGATGATGATCGCGATCATCGCCGACAGCTGCACGTCTTGCCTGAGCGCCATGAAGATGCCGCCGACCATCATGATCGGCGCAAGGATCATCACGTTGAGCATCATCATGACGACCATCTGCACCTGCTGGACGTCGTTGGTGTTTCGGGTGATGAGTGAAGGCGCGCCGAAGGTGTTGATCTCGGTCGCCGAGAAGCTCTCGACGCGTCGGAAGATCGCGCCGCGCACGTCGCGCCCGAACGCCATCGCCGTCTTCGAGCCGAAGTAGACCGCGACCACCGCCGCTACACCCATCAGCAGCGTCACGAGCAGCATGATCGCACCCTGCTGGAGGATGTAGGCTGGTATCGCCCTTTGCCACGCCGTTGTTGATGATGTTGGCGTTGAGGTTGGGGAGGTAGAGGTTCGTGATCGCCTGTACGACCAGCAGCGCTATGACGAGCGCGAGCTGCCACCGGTAGGGCTTCAGGTAGGTTCGGAGCAGCGTGATCACGCAGGCACGTCCTTCGCGGTCTCACCGGTCGCCGCGCTGCAGCGCTCGTTCGAGGCGCTGAGGTTGTCGCTCAGCAGGCCGAGGAGTCGCTCGAGCTCGCGCTGGTCGTCCTCGGCAAGCGAGCCGATGGCCGTTGAGATGAACGCTTCGAGGACCGCCGTGCATCTCCTCGTGCGCCTTCCAGCCGTCCTCGGTGAGGTAGATGCGCGTGTAGCGCTGGTCATCGGTGTCCACGCGGCGCTCGACGAGGCCCGCCTTCTCCATCTTCTGCAGCATCACGGTGACGGTCGGTCGGCTCACCTCGAGCAGTTCGGCGAGGTCGCGCTGCGTCACGCCGTCGTGATGGCCGAGCACCCGCATGCAGAACGCTTGGGCCGGCTGGATGTCGCGGTCGGCCATGATCTGGGTCATGACGCGCCGCTGCGCGTGCATGACGCGATGCAGTGCGCCGAACACGCGCCAGGAGAGTTCGTCGTGCTGAGACTCGCGTATCTCGCGGTGGCGGGGGGATTCTGAGACGTGCATGGGCTTGCACCTCGGGTTGGGCAGGACGTGCCTGCGGGGGCGATAAGCAAGATAACTATTAACACACTAACAGTTAGTGTGCAAGTACACTCCGGTGACCTCCGCAGCGCTGGGCGCCTCGCCTCAGACCGACGTGACCTGGGAGACGGTCGCCGCTTCGGACCTGTCGACGATCGACTGGACGACGTCCTCCAACGGCGTGCGCTCTCCGATGAGCTCGCAGACGTCCGTCTCGGTGTCGCACGTCTGCGGTGTCGACGCCATCCACGCGCCCATACCCATCAGTCGACTCAAGGGCGGGTTGAAGGGTCCGAGCACCCCCGACATCACGCGCATCATCGGAACCGGCACCTTCGAGATCTGGGCGGGCTGGTTGGTCTCGCTGCCGAAGAGCTCGGCCACCTCCGGAAGCGTGTACGCCTCGGGCCCGCCCACGTCGACTGTGCGATCGCGCAGCGCGTCGGTCTCGGCCGCCGCGACGACGAGGCGGGCAACGTCTCGACCGCGACGAACGAGACAGGGTTCGTCCCGTCGCCGAACACGGTCGCCTTCTTGCCCTCGATGACCGGCGAGCCGATCATGCCCGCCCACGTCTCCATGAAGGCACCCGGGCGGATGATGGTGTAGGGGATGGCCGACTTGCGGACCCGCTCTTCCGACGCGTACTTGGCGCGCAGGAATGCGGTGGGGCTGTCGGCCGACGCGCCCAGCAGAGACACGAAGATGAAGCGCGCCACACCGGCGCGCTTGGCGGCGGCGATGAGGTTGGCGTTGCCAGCGTCGTCGACGCTGCGTGGGTTGTTGTCGCGCGTGGCGTGATCGCCCGCGAGACCGTGCGCGCAGTCGATGACGGTGTCGCAGCTCTCGACCGCTGCATCGAGAGTGGACGCGTCCCGCAGGTCCGCGATGACCACCTCGGCGCCCGCTCTGGCGAGCTCGCTCGCGCGACTGCGCTCCCGCGTGGCAGCGCGCACCGCGTACCCATCGGCGAGCAGCTGACTGCAGACACGGCTGCCAAGCTGCCCGGTCGCTCCGACTACCAGGATCATGAGAGCCCCCTCTCCGGTTGCGGCTCGCCCCCGCGGCCGCCTTCAGCTGCTATGACTCCTCGGATGGCTTGACCGCCCCTTGTCTGAACGCCTTGGCCATGCTCTCGGCGAGCGTCACGAACTCGCTCGGCATCATGATGATCGTCGTCGTGTTCTGCTCGGCGCCCACCTCGGTCACCATCTGCATGCGGCGCAACTCGAGCGCGAGCGGGTTCGCGGTGATGACGACCGAGGCCTCCGCGAGCTTGGCCGCGGCCTCCTGCTCCGCCTCGGCTTTGATGATGCGCGCGCGCTTCTCGCGCTGGGCCTGGGCCTCCTGAGCCATGGCTCGCTGCATCTGCACCGGTATTTCGACGTCCTTCATCTCGACCATCTCGACGTTGACGCCCCACGGCTCGGTCGCCTTGTCCACGATCTCTTGCAGCGCCGCGTTGATCTTGTCGCGCTCCTTGAGGACTTCGTCGAGGTAGTGCTGGCCGATGATGTTGCGCAGGCTCGTCAGTGCCACCTGGTAGGCCGCGTTGTTGAAGTTGGCGACCGCGACCACCGACTTGACCGGATCGACGATCCTCATCCACACGACCGCGTTGACCTTGACCGTGACCGAGTCCTTCGTGATCGACTCCTGGCTCTCGACGTCGATGGTCAGCGTTCGCAGGTCGACCTTGCGCTGCTGCTCGAGGCCGAAGGGGATGAGCCAGTACAGGCCGGGACCCTTGATGCCTCGCAGTCGCCCGAGGCGGAAGACGACCGCGCGCTCGTACTCGCGGGCGACACGCAGCCCAGTGAGAAACGCGACGCCAAGGGCAAGCAGGAACAGCACGACGATCGACAGGATCAGCGACAAGCACGTTCATGGGTCCTCCCTCGGCGATCGGCTCGGTCCAGCCGAACCTGGTGCGATAGGTTGATACCCACGGGAGGCCTGTGCGGGCGCAGATGCACGCCGGTCTCGCGCCGCTGAGGCGATGCGACCGGCTACACGTCGACGCTGTCGGGTAGCTCGCGATCGTCGGCGAACCACTCGGTAGCCGAAGTCGCCCTCGGCGATGCGCTCGATCGACATCTTGAGATAGCGGCCGGATGCCTCGACAGCGACGGTCCCATCGGCGAGCACGATCTCGCCGGTGCCCGAGAACAGGCGGCTCGAGTTCTCGGTCATGCGGCCGATCGCACGTACTTCGGCGTCGAGCGGGACCGGCTTGCTTGAACCGCACGTTGAGCTCGACCGTCACGCCCCAGGCCTCGGGCTCGCTGATGCCGATCGCGCGCCCGATGGTCTCGTCGAGCAGGGTGGATGCGATGCCGCCGTGGAGGCGCCCCGGGTAGCCCTGGTGTTCGGTGCGGGGAGTGAAGACGCCGAGCAGCTCGCCGTTGTCGAGCTCCAAGAAGCGGCTGTGAAGTCCGGCGCTGTTCTCGACACCGCACACCATGCACATGCGGCTGACATTCTGGGCTGCGAGCACGCGACGAGCGGTCATCGGACGCCTCCGGCGGTCAAGTGGGACTGCTGCCGCAGGCCACTATACCCGCAGGGCGAGAGCGCCTACTCGGCCGAGTGCCTCGGAAGTGGCGCTCCCGAGTCGACCATCACGCGGTCGCGGCCGGACTGCTTTGCGGCGTAGAGTGCGCGGTCCGCTCGCTCGATGAGCGTGTCGAGTGAGACGGGTCCCTCGCCGTCGACTGTCGCCACGCCCGCGCTGATGGTCACAGGGATCCGTACAGCCCCGTAGGCGACCGGTGAGGCGGCGACAACCTCGCGGAGCCGCTCGGAGACGGTACGAGCACCCTCGGCGTCCATGCCCGTGAGCAGCACGAGGAACTCGTCGCCGCCGTAGCGGCAGGCGACGTCGGACTGGCGGAAGTTGGCGCTGATCTGGCGCGTGATCGAGATGAGCACGCGGTCGCCCGCAACGTGGCCGTGCGTGTCGTTGATCATCTTGAAGCGGTCGATGTCGAGCATCAGGAGCGAGACCGGAAGGGGCGTCGTGCCGGCGCGCATCTGGTCGGTGAGCATGGCGAGGTGGCCGCGGTTGAACAGACCGGTGAGCGGGTCGAGAGAGGCCTGTGCCTCGAGACGGGCCTGCGCAACGCGTCGCTCTTCCACCTCCTGCTCGAGCGCGAGACTGCGTAGCCGCTGGATCTCGGCGTCCTTCTTGGCCCCGTCGATCTGATGCGCAACGCGCAGGTTGGCGAGCCGCGCCTGCGTCTCCTCATTGACGCGCGTCTGCTTGAGCTCGTGGAAGCGACGGTAGTGGGCGAGTGCCTTCTTGCAGTCGCCGCACCGCTCGTTGATATCGGACAGGAGGCGGTGGCACTCGTATGCTTCGACCCCGAGCTGCTTGCGCTCCGCGATCGCGAGTGCCTGGGCGGTCTGCACGAGCGCCTCATCCCACTCCTCGCGGGCGCAGTGGATACGTCCGAGCGTCATGCGGTTCGTGGCCTCGTCTGATTGCGATCCGAGTTCGAGCGCGAGTTCGAGCGCCTGGCGCGTGTACTCCTCGGCCTCGTCGGGCTCACCGACCCGCAGGTGGATCTCGGCGATGGTGTCGAGCACACCGCAAAGCAGGTAGCGGTGTTCGCCACCACGTGCCCACGTGAGCGCAGCGTGTGCGGACTCGAGCGCGCCGTCGTAGTCCGCGAGGTCCATCTGCGTGTACGCCATGTTGTTGAGCACGGTCGCCTCGCCGAGCGGGTCGCGCAGTTCGCGATGGAGCGCGAGCGCGCGCTGCTGAAGGTCGAGTGCTACGTCGCAGTGACCTGACGACGCGTGAACGCTACCGGTCTTCTCGAGCGCGTAGGCCTGCAGACCCGTGTCGCCGATCGTCTCGGAAACGTGGAGCGCTGCCATCAGCTCCTCGAGCGCCTCCACGTAGTCGCCCAGGAAGAAGTGCGTCCAGCCGAGCGTACCGAGCGCTTCGCCCAGCACCGTGCTCGGTCCCAGCGGCTCGAGCAGCGCGATCGCCTGGCCTGCCTGGGACAGCGCGTCGCTCAGCTCGCCGAGTGTGTTGCTGCGGTGGGCGAGGAGAGCGAGCGCAGTGCCCATGCCGAGCGAGTACTGGCTGCCGTCCGGAGCGACCTGACACGCCGCCTCGAATGCGCGGTCGGCAAGCGTCCTGAGCCGGTCGAAGTCGGTGTGGCGCACCGCTCGTGCCCGCGCGTTCAGCTCGTCTACGAGCGCGCGTCGGGCGTCGTCATCCAGGACCGCGTCAGGCGACTCGGCATCTGGCGGCACCGGGGTGCGCGTGATGTCTCTAACCGGGTGACTCACCGTCGCCTCCGAAGCGAGGTGGACCGTCACCCTATGAATCGGCAAGTTCTCCAGCCGGCTACAGCGTTTCTGCTGCTGCTCCGGATGATTCGCTCGCAGGGGCTGACTCGGCGGCTCTGCGCTCCTGACCTGCCTTGATGGCGGCCTTGGCGCCCTTGTCGAGCGTGCCGGCCATCAGGAAGCCGGCGAGCAGGATGGCCGAGGCGACCATCTCGGCCGGATAGAGGCCGGCAGTGGCACCCGCACGCGCCATGCTGCCGGCTGCAGCGATGCAGATCGTACCGACAGCGATGAGCACGTTCGCCCACATCCGGTACGCGTACTCCTTCTTCTTGGAGAAGCGATAGACAGAGACGAGAGCACCTCCGAGCAGGAAGAACGTGCCGGAGATGTTGAACGGTAGCGACATCACCCGCGGGAACGATGCGCCCGCGCCGAGTGCCTGGCCTCCGACGGTGATGCCGGGAACGAGTTTGTCGAGCATCAGCGGCGTGTTGAACACGCCCCAGAGAAACACGACCTCCCAGCCGAGCAGCATGCCGAGGTAGATGTGGGGGCCGGTCTTCGTGCGAGCGAGCAGGTAGTACGAGCCGAGCCCGAGGTAGCCGACCATGGACGCTGCGAGCACGATGTAGAACCGGTACACGGTCGGGTTCCACGACCCGCTGAGCTCGGAGTACGCCTCCATGAGCGCCGCGACCGCATACATCAGCAAGCCGACCGACCACGCCATCTGGTGGGGCTTGTGGCGCTGCAGCCACTGACGGAACACGAGCCACGTGAAGGCGAACCCCAGCAGCGCGGTCATCGCCGGCCACCACCAGCCGCTCCAGAACTCCTGACTTGTCACTCTCGTCCCCTCTCCTATGGGCTGCGTACCTCTGCGGCATCGCTCACGAAGTGGCAGGCCCAGCACGAGCCCGCGTAGTGGCCATCAGGCGGCTGTTGCGCCGGGTTCACGGGTGAGATGAAGACGTGGAGAAGCAGCCAGACGCCGAGCACCAGCCCTGCAACTACCGCGGTCCATATCGCAATCGAACGCACGCCAGCCCCTTCCTCTTGAGGCCCCGTCTCGCCTCCGCCCCCTGCAGCCTACCTGCTCTGCCCTCCGAGCAGGGTGTCGATCGAGTCCCGCAGCTCCTGAAGATCCTTTGCGTCCGTTGCAGAGCTCGCTTCCGCGCTCCCGGACACCTTGCCGAGCAGTTCGTCGACCCGTGCGCGCAGCGCGGCCCTGTCGGTCGGACTCGACACGGCCGCACCAGTCACGCCGGCTGAGCCCTCAACCGTACCTTGCCGGAACGCCTTCTCGAGCGCTTGTGAAAGTGTGTCGCCCATTTCGATCCGGTCGCCGTGAACGGCAACGACGCTCACGAGCTCGGTGATGGCGCTTTCTGCGGCGCGCAGGAACACGGGCTGTATGTACACGATCGTGTCCTTGACCGGCAGCACCACCATCTCGCCGAGCAGGACCTCACTGCCGCGCTGGTCCCAGAGCGACAGTTGGGGCGAGATGATCGGATCCTGTTCGATGCGCGCCCGGACCTGCTTCACGCCGAGGGTGACGCGCTCCTTTGGCAGCAGGTAGACGGTCTGCTTGCCGTAGTCGCTCGGGTCGCATCCGGCGGCCATCCAGCCGATGAGGTTGTCCCGGTTGGCGGGGGCGTACGGCTGCATCAAGTAGAAGCCGCGACCGGGAGTCGAGTCGGGGAGGTCCACCATGAGATAGGTCGGCTTGACCGGCTTGTCGCCGCTGGAGCCGGGGATCTGCCACTGGTCCTCCTTGTTGTAGAAGACCATCGGGTCGGTCATGTGGTAGCTGCGGTAGATGTCTGTCTGCGCGCTGAACATCTTCTGCGGGATAGCGGAAGTGCTCGGCGAGGGCGGAAGGCGTCTTGTCGGCGGGCGTGATCACCGTCGGGAAGATCTTTGCCCACGCGTCGCGCACGGGATCGTCACCGTACGCGTAGAACGTCGTGTCGCCGGTGAGGGCGTCGATGGTCACCTTCACCGAGTCGCGCAGGTAGTTCTTGCCGTTGTCGAGCCGCTGGGAGTACGGGTAGTACCTGCTCGACGTGTAGCCGTCGAGAATCCAGGTGATGCGGCCCTCGACGAGCGCGGGATAGGGCGCCTCGTCGTACTCAAGCCAGGGGGCGATCTTGTTCACGCGGCCCATCACGTCTCGGCTGAAGAGCATCTTGCTGTCTTGGGTGAGGTAGTCCGAGAACACCATGTCGGTCGAACCGAGCCGGATCGCCCACGCGAGCCGATCGAGCCACGTGTTGATCGGGATACCCGCATCGGCTTCGTAGCGGCACGTGGCGTTCTTCGCGCCCGCAGGGTAGTCGAACTCGTCGATCTTCGTGTCGACGATGACGTAGTCGCTCGTGCCCGGCCCGTAGTAGATGCGCGGCTGGGTGGTCTCCAGGTCGGGCGAGTCCTCGGCGACCCGCGGGTTGACCTGGGGCGGTACGTTGCCCACGAGGAACTCCGGGAAGCCGAGCTGGGTGGCGCCGCTTGCCGAGCTGATGACCATACCGTAGCCGTGTGTGTAGACGAGGTGCTGGTTGACCCACGTCTTGGCCCGGTCAGGTAGCTGCGAGCTGTCCATCTCGCGCGCCGAGACGAGCACCTGCTGCTTCTCTTCGCTCACGTCGTAGCGGTCCGTGTCGATCTTCGACAGGCGGTAGTACGGCCTGATGGTCTGCAGCTGGTCGTAGGACTGTTTGACGGTCGTCGGGGTCCAGATGCGAGCCTCAGAGAGTTCCTGAACCGCAGCGGGTACCGCCTCGGCGGTGATCGATTCCTCCGCCGCATAGGTGCTGCCTCGTACCGCGGCGAGGTCGAACGCGTCGCGGGTCATCTCGATGTTGCTCGCGAGGTAGGGGAGTTCGAGCGTCGTCTCGTTCGGCGACACGCGGTAGTTCTGAAGGAGCGTCGGCCACGCGTTGCCGAGCGCGATGGAGGCGAGCAGCCATACCGCCAGCATGCTCGAGGCCAGCTTCCAGTGCTGGGAGCGGGCGGTCGCGAAGAAGGTGATCGCGACGATCGCGCTGAGCGCGACAAGCACCCAGGTAGCGGGGATGAGCGCGTGGACGTCCGTGTAGGAGGCCCCGACGAAGAGCCCCGACGATGTGAGCTCGGTCTGCCAGATCGAGATCCAGTAGTTGAACGCCGCCGAGAGTGAGATGAAACCGGCAAGCACGAAGAGCACCGATTTCAGCCGCCACCAGTTGCCCTTGACGCCAGAGGACACACCCGGCCGTGCCGGCAGCAGCACGATGGCCATCACGACGATGAACGATAGCGCGACGAGTCCGTTGTACCACGTGCTCAAGAGCTCGAGCGCTGGAAGCGAGAAGACCCAGAATCCGACGTCCCGGCCGAAGACCGGGTCGGTCGCGCCGAACGGCGACTGCACGATCGCGAGCCGGAACGTCATCCACTGGCTCGACAGCGACAGCTCCGCTGAGCACGGCGAGAACGCCGGCCGCCCCCATCGCGATCCGCCGGGTGATGCGGCCGAGTTCGACGATGTCTGAGGCTACGCGGACGTTGATGGCGAGCACCGCGAACGCGAGGGCCGACGCCGCGGCGAAGACGAGTGCCTTCGAGATGATTCGGACGTAGAAGACGCTCTGCTGACCGAGGCTCTTGTACCACTCGAGGTCGGTCCAGACGCGGCTCGCGAAGACGACGACGAGCGGCAGCAGCACGACAACGGCGAACACCGCCGCCACCATCGTCAGGCTCCGCCATGCGCGCGTGGGTGCCATCTCAGTCCAATCCGTGGGCTAGCTTGCCTGCGCCGCTGGCTGCGGCTCGGCCTCGAGGTTCGGCAGTATCAGCTGATCGACGACACGCTCGCTCGCGTGCCCGTCACTTGCCATGAACGAGCGGCGGCGGAACTCGGCAACCTTCTCGGCGTCGAACGCTCCGGCGATCAGATGGTCCGCCACCTCCTCGGTGTGGGTGAACACTGGCCCAGGTACCCAGCTGCGGTAGTCGTGGTAGAACCCTCGCTCTTGCTGGTAGGCCTCATAGTCCGGCGCGAAGAACACCATCGGTCTGCCGAGAAGAGAGTACTCGAACACGGCGCTCGAGTAGTCGGTAACGAGCAGGTCGCTTGCGAGCAGCAGCTCGTTGAAGTCCGGATGGGCCGACGCATCGAAGACGAATCCGTCGAGCGCCGGCTCGCTCGGGCGGGATTCGGCGACGAAGGGATGCAGCCGCAAGCAGCACGACGTAGCGATCTTCGCAGCGCTCCTTGAGGAGTCGCAGGTCGAGGTCGGTCGGAGCCGAGGCCTCGCTGCGCCGACGGCCTCGGAACGTCGGCGCGTAGAGCACGACTCGGCGGTCATCAGGCAGGCCGTACCGGGCGCGGACTTGGTCGCGCGCTCGCCTGGCGCGGTCGACATCGGAGAAGATGTCGGTGCGCGGGATGCCGATCGTCACGAACCGCTCGGCGGGTGTCCCGAACGCTTCGGCGTAGAACGGGACCGACTCGGCGGAACCCATGAGGCAGTAGTCGTAGTTCGAGTGGATGCGGACGAGTCTTGACGAGCTCTGGGCTGGCGCCGAACTCCTTGTCGACCACGCTGTAGCCGATCTTCTTGAACGCACCCGAGGCGTGCCAGGTCTGGATGACGGTCAGTTCCGGCTTCGGCGCGATGACGTAGAGGGGGAAGAAGTAGTCGTCGAGCACGAGCACGCGCGAGGTGGCGAGGTAGTACTCGGCTCGAACCGCGAAAGCCAGCATCGAGAGCCGGCCCCAGAGTCCTCGCCGGGGCTCGTGCAGCAGCAGCACTGTCCGGTCGCTGAGGCCGCGTCGCTCGAGCTCGGCGTGCAGCGCCGCAAGGTTCCCGCGCAGCGCGCCGGCGCTCGAGGAGGCGAAGACCACGCGGTCGCGCACCGGCAGCGGGCGGCAGACGGCGTACGCCACCCGAAGGACCCAGATGCGCGACCCTGATGACCGCCGCGCTCATCTCATTCCCCGATGAGAAGGTCGATCACGCGGTCGGTCGAGCTGGCGTCGAGATGGCTCACATGGCGCTCGGCAAAAGGCGCCACCTTCTCGATCTCGTACTCCTCGTTGCGCAGCGCGTCCGAGCAGCTCGTCGAAGGTGCGCACGATGCGGCCGGGTACGAACTCTCGAACGGCTCGTAGAAGTCCCGGGTCGAGATGTACTCCTCGAGGTCGTAGGCGAAGAAGACCATCGGTCGGCCGAGAGTCGAGTACTCGAAGACGAGCGAAGAGTAGTCGGTGACGACGACGTCGCTCACGAGCAGCAACTCGTTGATCTCGCGCCGGTCGGTCGCGCATATGAGCCGGTCGGTGTAGGCCTCGGGGATCTGCGGGGGTTCGATGACGAAGGGGTGCATCTTGATGAGCACGACCGCGTCCCGTTCCTCGCACAGCTGGTGAAGCGCGCGCATAGTCCAGCAGGTCGTAGTCGTAGTAGGCGTTCGCTGGGCCGGTGCCGCGAAACGTCGGCGCGAACAAGATCACCTTCCGGCCGATCGTTTCGGGTATCGACTCGTGCACGAGCTCCATCGAGCCCGCGCCTTGTACTCCGCTGTCGAAGAACAGGTCCATACGGGGGATGCCGGTGGGGATCACGTTCTCCACGCGGATGCCGAACGCCTCGGAGTAGAAGCGCCGATCGTGCTCGGAGCTCACTATCGCGTGCGTGTAGGCCTTGTGCGATCGCGAGAACGGGTTCGGGCCACCCGGCTTGCCGATGCGGCTGTAACCGACTGTCTTGAACGCGCCTGACGCGTGCCAGACCTGCACGATCTTCACGCCGGGCGAGAACCCCACCTTGTAGATCATCGGGTGGAAATCATCGACGACGATGACGTCGGCTATGCCGAGGTAGTAGGTGAAGCGGAACTTGTCGAGCAGCCCGCGACGGTCGTGGATACTCGGCTTGAAGGACATGTATATGTCGAACTGCTGGTCCAGGCCGCGTTCGAGCATGCGGGTGTGGATCGTCTCGAGATTGCCCGACAGGTCCTCGCGCGAGTCCGAAGTGAATAGCATGCGCTTGCCGTTCTTCGGCACCAGGTCGCGCGCGAGGTTGAACAGCCCGACGAACAGCGACTTCGCGCATCCGCCGCATGCGGCTGCGGGACTTGACCGCGAAACGCTCACCTCGCGTCAGGTCCTGACGTGCTGCGGCTCGCCCGTAGGTCACGGATAGGCCGAAGCCCCCGGTCTCCTCGCTGACTGCGGGCGCGACCCAATAGCGCCAGTTCGGCGTGGTGAAGAACCCGCCCCAGTCGGCGATGTCGCAGGAGAAGTTCAGGGGCCAGACGGGCGCAGGGCACGCTCGCCCCCTCGGCGTCCTTGACGACGAAGTACCAGTCGCCCGTGACGAGCGGATAGAGGTCGACGGCCTGCATGATCTTGAAGCGCAGCGTGAAGCGGTCGCCTTCGATCTCCGGCGCGGGGACGGGCACCGAATCGAGCGTGCGGTCGTCTTCGAGGTAGATCTGTTCCGAGACGCCGTGCTTCCGGCGCGTCCAAGTCCTCGACACGTCCGCAGACGATGAGTTCGATGCGCTCCCACTGAAGCGACTCGACGACGAACTGGTACAAACGCTCTCCCTTACCGGTGGCACACCAAAGCAGCGCACTTGCGCGCGCGCCAGCATCATCCCGCAACGGCCCGAGGTTGTGAAACCGCGCCGCCGTGTCGTTGCCTCTTCGTTTCTCAGCGCGCCCGCGCTATCGGCTATTCTGTGACAGGGAGCGCTTGGGTTCGGCCGAACGAGGTTCGCCCATCGGCTCGAGGAGACGACCGTTTTGTGAGGTGCGATTGATGCGTACCGGAATGATCATTCTGGCCGGCGGCGTCGGTGTCCGCATGGGCAAGCCGATTCCCAAGCAGTTCATCCTGCTCGCGGGGAAGCCGATTATCGCTCACGTGCTCGAGAAGACCGAGCAGCTACACGACCTGGAGTCGGTCGTCATCACCTGCCCGAAGCAGTACGTGGACGAGATGGAGCGACTCCTGCGTCACCGCAATCTCGGATCGCGTTTCGCGTGCATCGAAGGCGGCGAGACCCGGCAAGAGTCCGTCTACAAGGGCCTCAAGGCGCTCGATGGTTTCGACCGCGTGGTCATTCATGAGGCCGTGCGCCCGTTCGTGACCGCCGAGGAGTACCGCGGCCTCATCGATTGTGAGTTCGACAACGTGCTCTACGGCGCGCCGATTCCGTTCACCGTGGTGGCCGGCGGAGATGTGGTTGAGGAGACGTTCGAGCGCGCGCGGCTGGTCAACGTTCAGCTCCCGCAGAAGTTCGACTACCGGAAGCTCGTGGAAGCGCACGAGCGAGCGCTTGCTGATGGCAAGACCGACTACACCGAGGACGCGAGCATGTTCTTCGACTACCTCGGCGAGCCGGTGCACATCCTCAAGGGCTCAGAGCGAAACATCAAGATCACCGATCCGGTCGACCTGATCGTCGGCGAGGCGATCTACTACGAGTTCATCCTTGGGAGGGCCCAGCAGTAATGAAGACGTGCATCATCACGGGCGCCAGCCAGGGTATCGGCCGGGCCGCCGCCATCCGGCTGAGCCAGGAACCCGACGTCGGCAACATCGTGCTCGTCGCGCGCAGCGAGGCCGGCCTTCAGCAGACGGCGGCCGCTATGAACCACGAGGGGACCAACGTGAAGCTGGTTCCCTACGACCTCTCAGATCTTGAGGGGATCGAGGCGCTCGTCAGGGACGTCCACGAGGAGTTCGGCGCCATCGACGCGCTGCTCAACATCGCTGGCTACGCCGAGCCGAACGCGCTGCTCGACACCACGAACGACAACGTCAAGACGACCTACATGGTGAACGTCTTCTCGCTCATCGTGATGACGCGTGAGTGCGTGAAGTACATGCGCAACCGGCCGTCCAAGATCGTCAACGTCGCTTCGACCGCCGGTGTCACGCCACGCCCTGGGTGGCTCGCGTACGCGTCGTCCAAGGCGGCGGTCGTTGCGATCTCTCAGACGCTCGCCGACGAACTCGCCGAGTACAAGATCAAGGTCTACGCGATATCGCCTGGGCGGTGCGCCACGGAACTCCGGCGCAAGCTCGCGCCCGAGGAGGACCCTTCGACGATCATGCAGCCGAGCGACGTCGCCGATGTCATTGCGATGCTGATCGACGACTCGGAGAGCTGCCTGGATGGCCAGAACATCATCGTGAGGCAGCTGCCCCAGCATCGGCGATGAGCCGGATCGAGTACGTTCTGCTCGGCTCTCGTGCTCCGCACCTGGTACCTGATCTGCACGCTGCTGCCGATCCGTGCCGACAAGGTCGTGCTTGCTTCCGCGCGGTCCGGACGGCTTGAGGGGAACCTGCTGGCCGTCCGCGACGAGCTGGTGCGCACCCGCCCCGAGGCCCACGATCGTCCTGCTGCTTGACCGCTACTCCTACTCGTTTGCCGGCAAGGTGCGCTACCTTTGGCGGCTCATGCGCGGGTGCTACCACCTCGCGACCGCGCGGTTGTTCGTGATCGACAACGCATACCTGCCAGTGCATCTCGGACCCCACCGCAAAGGTACGACGGTCGTGCAGGTTTGGCACGCAGGTGGAGCGCTGAAGAAGTTCGGGCTCGATACCGCGCCGCCCGAACCGCAAGACCGAGAATCGCTTCCTGCACAAGCACTACGACTACGTCGTGGTGAGCTCCGAGTCGGCGCGCGCCTCGTTCGCCTCGGCGCTGCGCACCGACATCGATCGGGTGCTGCCCGCTCGGCATGCCCCGCTCCGACTTCTTCTTCGACGCGCAGGCGATGGCGGCGACTCGCGAACGCGTCCTGGCGCGCTACCCGCAGCTGCGGGGTCGCACCGTCGTGCTCTACGCACCCACCTTCCGGGGTCACGGCACCGACGAAGGCGCCCGGCGAGCAGCTGGACGCGCGGGCACTGCGCGCATCGGCTGCCGGCCGACTGGGCGCTCGTGCACAAGACGCACCCGGTCTTCGCCGCGTCCGATGTCGACAACGCAGGCTACGACGCCGTCATCGGCGACGAGGTCGAGATCAACGACCTCTTCACGGTTGCCGACGTATTCGTGACCGACTACTCTTCGTCCGTCTTCGAGTGGGTGCTGCTGCGCATGCCCCTGATCCTGCTCGTCTCCGATCTCGAGGAGTACGAGCGCGACCCTGGTCTCTACGTCGATCTTGCGTACCCAGATGGTGGGTGAGCTTGCCTGGAGCACCGACGACGTCGCGCGGGTCCTTGAGCGCGGCCGAGTACGACCTGGCGGCCTACGACGCCTTCATCGCCAAGCACAGCGCGAGAGATGACGGGCACGCGGCTGAGCGCTTCGTGGAGCGGTTCCTGGCCAGCTGAGCCGCGGTGCTCCCCGCGCTCTAGCGTCGGCGCGTAGCTAGATGGCTGGCTCCGGCTCGACCACCTGCGGCGCGCCGTGATCGTCGCCGTGGCCATGCGCGCTCGGATAGACCTCCATCTTCTTGAGGCCGAAGAAGTCGAGCGCGCATGGAATGTCCACGGAGAACGCGAGGTAGAGGTGGACCGTGGACATGATGATGAACAGCCAGTTGAAGATGTAGTGGACCGTGCGCACTCCCCAGCCAGCGAGGTCGGTGCCTCCGGCGAGCGGCCCGAGCCACCATCCTACGAGTAGGTCGCGCGGGCTGGCGCCGAAGAGCAGCGGGGTGGTGACGAGAGCGAATCCAGTGAACGCCTGTATGAACATCATGTAGAGGAACAGGTTGTAGGACATCTTCTGCAAGACGTTGTACTTGGCGACGTGCGGCTTGTCGTTGCTCATGTAGCCGTAGTACTTCAGCACGCCGATCGCCGAGGCGATGTCCTTGCCGCCGATCGCGAACTCTTTCCAGTCGTTCGGGTTCTTCTTGGACATGAAGGCGTAGAGGATTCGCCAAACGAGGATGACCGTGACGATGATCATCAGGACGTAGTGGATGTTTCGCATCGCAACGCGGCCGCCGTAGAAGAACGGGAATCGGATATACATCCCCGTGATGGCCAGCCCTATCATCGAGGTCATGTGGATGAAGTGCAGGACCTTCGGGCGTCGCCGGCGGACGCGAGTCGTGCTCCGGCCAGTTCCCCTCGATGAACGACTTACGGAACCTGCCCGTCACGATGAACATGAAGAAGTGGAACCCAAGGAACAGCACGACGAAGACATAGAGCATCGTGAACGCGACATCCAGCCATACGTTGAAGGTTGTGAAACCCATGACGCCCCCTCGTAGATCGCCGAGCGCCCTCCTGCGGCGCTTTCCTACCTGTTCGACGCGTAGCGCCGCCTCCCTGCCACGCATGATACGACGACAGGGGTGGATGGCGTCCAGCGCTGCGTGACCGAACGCTGCGGGTGCGCGCCGGCGACGGCGCTCCGGCGCCTGAGCCGAAAGGTGGTGTGAGGCGAGTGCTCTCCGAGGCCGTCGAGTTGCTCGCGTGTCCGTTCTGCCGGGCCGCGAGCTGGCCCAGATGGGCGCCGCGCTGATCTGCGAGCAGGGGCACAGCTTCGACGTCGCGCGTCACGGCTACGTGAACCTGCTCCCGGGCGACGCCAAGACCGGCACCGCGGACACGGCGGAGATGGTCGCGGCCCGCGCGCGTTTCCTCGGCGGCGGCCACTTCGCTCCTATCGCCGAGAAGGTCGCCGAGATCGCGTCGCCGCCGCTCGCTTCGAGCGAGCAGCCGGTCGTGGTGGACGCAGGCGCCGGCACCGGCTACTACCTGGCGGCGCTGCTCGACGCGGCGCCCGGCGCGATCGGCCTGGCGCTGGATCTCTCGAAGCACGCCGCCCGTCGTGCCGCTCGCGCCCACCCTCGAGCCCTCTCGGCGGTCTGCGACACCTGGGGCGGGCTTCCGGTGCGAAGCGACACCGCCACGGTGGTGCTCGATGTCTTCGCGCCGCGCAACGCCGACGAGATCGCGCGCGTGCTGGCGCCCGATGGCGAGCTCGTCGTGGTCACGCCTGCGCCGGAGCACCTTGCCGAGGCGGTCGACGCTCTGGGGCTGATCTCGGTGGATGCGGACAAGGACGCGCGCCTCGATGCCGCGCTGTCCCCTCGCTTCGAACGCTTGTCGGTGAGCCCGGTCGTCTACGCGGCCTCGCTGGATCGGGCCGCGCTCGCCGACCTGGTGGCGATGGGTCCGAGCTCGCGCCACATCTCGGTCGAGGAACTCGACGTGAGAGTACGCGCGCTCCCAGATCCGCTTGCCGTCACGGTCTCTGTGGCGGTCGCGAACTACCGACTGCGCGAGGGCTGATCGCGCGAGGTCGTCGTCTCAGGCGATCGCGCTCATCCCGGTGACGTCGAGGTCCTCGATGACTGCGACGCCGATGACGTCGCGCGCGGGGCCCGGCCTGCCGATCGCGTAGCCCTGGACCATCTCGACGCCGAAGCCACGCAGCATCTCGAGGCTTGCCTGGGACTCCACGAACTCGGCGGTGGTCTGCATGTTGAGTCCCTTGGCCATCTCGACCATCGCCTTCACCAGGTGCTGGTCGTCGCAGCTGGCGTCGACGTTGCGCACGAAGCTCCCGTCGATCTTGATGTCGTCGACCGGAAGCTGCTTGAGGTGGAGGAACGACGTGAATCCGGAGCCGAAGTCGTCGAGCGCGACGCGGCAGCCGATGTCCTTGATGCGGTGGAGCGTGTCACTCACCGTAGCGACGTCGACGATGATCGCCGTCTCCGTGATCTCGATAGCGAGGCGGGCCGCGTCGATGCCGGACTCGCTGATGAGCTCTGTCAGCGTCTCGAGGAAGCGACGGTCGTTCAGCGTCCGGGCGGACGCGTTCACGTTCAGCCGGAAGTCCTCGGCGGGGGTAGCCTTGATCATCGTGACGGCCTGCTTGAGCATCCACAGGTCGATGTCGACGATCATCCCGGTGCGCTCGGCGACCGGGAGGAAGTGGGCCGGCAGGATGGGCGAGCCCTCGAAGTCGAGCATGCGCACGAGCAGCTCGTAGGAGACGATGCGGCCGCTGACACGACGTCGTGGATCGGCTGGGCGTACGCAACGAGTCCACCTTCGCTGAGCGCCAGCTCGACCATCTCGGTCCATACCCGGCGGTTCTCGATGTCGTCCTTCCACTCGACGGAAGGGTCGAACACCACGTAGCGGGAACGGCCGAGCTCCTTGGCGCGGTACATCGCCACGTCCGCACGCGCGAGCAGCTCCTCCACCTCGGTGCCGTGGTCGGGGTAGAGCACCACGCCGAGGCTCGTCGAAGCCCGCACGGCCTGGCCGTCGATGTCGACGCGAACCGAGCCGACCTCGCGTGCGAGTCGCTCGGCAGCGTTCGTGGCGGCCTCGCGATCGGCACCGGGTAGCAGCACCGCGAACTCGTCGCCGCCCAAGCGAGCGACGATACTGTCGGCGCGCACCGACTCGCTGAGACGCCGCGCGATCGCGGTGAGCAGTTCGTCTCCGGCCTTGTGGCCGAGGGTGTCGTTGACGTCCTTGAACCGGTCGAGGTCGAGCCAGAGCACCGCGCCCGGACGTCCTCCGCGGCCGATGTCGACCAGCTCGCGGGAGAGCTCGTCCTCGAAACGCCGGCGGTTCCACAGCCCCGTGAGGAAGTCGTGGCTTGCCATGTGGAGCAGCTCGTTCTCGTGACGGCGCCGCGCGGTGATGTCGCGAAGGATTCCCTGGTAGCCCCTGCCCTCACGCAGAGGGGTCAGCACGAGCTCGAGATCGAGGGCCCCACCCGCCGACACGCACGAGTCGATAGCGAGGTGCGCGCCCTCGGCGGTGATTCCGCGGCGGATGCGCCGGCGCACGAGCTTGCCGGCCTTCTCGCCGACGAGGACGGTGAGCGGGCAGCCCACCACGCCGTCGGCCGTCGTGCCGAACATCGCCTGCACCGCTGAGCTGACGAAGCGCAGGGTGAGGTCGGGGCTCATCGTGAACACCACGTCCGATAGGTTCTCGATGAGCGTCTGGTACTGCTGCTCCGATGACGCCCATGCCGCCTCTGCGACTTCTCGGCGGGAGATCTGGGCCTTGAGATCTGCCACGGCGCGCTCAAGCTCGGCCGTGCGCTCCTCGACTCGCAGCTCGAGCTCGTCGCGCGCGGTCTCGACCTCGACCTTGGCGGCGTCGAGATCCGACACGAGATCGTCGACGTTCCTGGCGAGCGACGACAGCTCATCGTCGCCGCGGAGCGCAAGAGGCTCCCGGATCCCGGACACCCGGATACGTCCGACAGCCGCGTTGAGCACGAGGATTCGTTCGATGACGAGCTTGCTCACGCCGCGGCGCATGACGAACGTCGTCACGAAGCTGAGCAGGGCGAACGCCAGGGCGAGATGGAAGAGCGTCGTGCTCGCGCTCGTCCACGCCGCCCGTGGCTTGGTGACGTTCAGGTCCACGAGCGAGCGTCCCGAGACTCCCACGAGCGGTCGGGACACGATGATGCTGTCGCGCGTGGTCTCCACCCGGGGTTCGGTCGGATCGGAGTTCGCCGAGATCGGCGAGAGCGAGAGCGGCAGTTGCGTGCGCTTCGAGATCGAGGCGATCTCGCCCGCGTCCAGCAGGCGTCCCATCACCAGCGTGCCGCGCATCGGCCCGCTCTGGTCCGACGGGAGGATCGGCCCGGCCGCGGTCATCATCAGATTGCCCCGGGGAAGCCGCAGCACTCCGGCGGCGGAGGGCTGGCCGGTCCGCACCAGGTTGAGTCCTGGGTAGGTGCGCAGCAGCCGCTCGAGCCCGGGGACTGTCGTCGACTCACCTGAGGGCAGGGCCCGGCTCCTCACGTGTTCGAGCTGGCCCGATCCATCGTAGAATGCGAGCACGTTCACGCCGAGGTTGGCGAAGGACTCCTCCGGGACGTTCGCCTCGAAGTACCCGGGATTCTCCCCGCCCATCAGGTCGTAGGTGGCGTCCCACATCGACCAGTCCACTGCGTTGGCAGTGAGCGAATCGAGGCGATCGTTGATGGCGAGCTGAGCCCGCACGCTCTCGTCGACCGCGCCGGTCCGATCGGTGCGCGCGGCGTTGGAGAGCAGGGCAAGCGCTCCGGCAGCAACGAGGACGACCGACAGCACGGCCATCACGACCGCGACGTAGACGCTTACTCGCCGGCTCAGTCCCATGTGGTCTCTTCTCGTAGGTACTCGCACGTACTACCTAGTCGGCATTGCGCGACGCGCGCTTGAGCAGCGCACCCCCTCGCGCGCGAGTCGGCTACGATTAGCGGCATGGGCGCGGGAACTGGCAGAGCGCGCGGCGGGCGCGCGGCTTCGCGCCGCGGCGCGCCGCGGCGAGCTGGGATTCTCGGCGGCGTCAAACGCCTCCGGCGCTCCAGCCGTATCGGCCGCCCCGTTCGCGGCGTCGCTCACGTAGGACCGAGTGGACGATCGCCGCCATCGCGGTCGGCGTCGCGCTTGCGGCCAGCGCGTGCTGGCTCTCCCCGCGACGCACGCCTCCCCCGAGACCCACGTGTGGCGGGAGAGGGGGAGCCCACGCGAAGCGCGAAGCAGCCGCGCCGTCGGTCTCCGAGGAGGTCGCGGCCGCTCAGCGGTCGATCGAGGTGCAGTCCTACCTGGGCGGGGCCTCTCGGCGACTCGAAGGGTGGGGCCCTGCGCCCGACAACCTCAACCTCACGTGGAAGACCCGCATCGGCGGGGGGCCGACTCAGCGCAAGGCCGACAACGCGCTCGTCATCTGGTCGGGTACCGGCTGGACGGGGCAGTCGACCGTGGTGCGCAGCGGCGACAAGAACTGGCTGCTCATCGGCGGCTACGACCACAACCTGCACCGCATCAACGCGGCAACCGGCAAGGTGAAGTGGCAGGCCGAGTGGCCCGACGTCATGAAGGGCACGAACACCGTCGTCGCCAACCCGGAACCATCCGAGGATGCCACCCGGATCATCGTGGTCTCGGGCTCGAGGCGAGGCAGCGACCTTTCGGTCGGCGACAAGCGCATCGCTCCGCTGCGGGCGGTCTCCTTCTCCAAAGGCAAGGAGCTCTGGCGTCTGCCCATCCCCAAGACCGACAACTACAGCCAAGACGTCGATAGCTCGCCGCTTTGGTACAAGGGCGTCCTCTACGCGCCGGTCGAGCCAGGCTATGTCTACGCGCTCGACCCGTTCACCACCGAGAAGGTGGGTAAACACCGGGAGCCCAGAGTGCTGGCACGCTCGCCGCGCTTGTACGACGACGAGGACGTCACCGCACACCCCGATCTGGGTGAGGCGAACCTCGCGATCGAGTCGTCGCCCTCGGCGATAGGCGACGTCATCTACATCACCTCGGGCGCCGGACACGTCTACGGCCTCGATCGGCGGACCCTCAAGGTCGTGTGGGACTTCAAGACCGGCAGCGACATCGACGGGACGCCGGTCGTCACCAGTGACAACAAACTGCTGGTGACGCTCGAGAAGCAGTACGTCGACGAGCGCGGTGGCGCCTACCTGCTCGACCCCTCGAAGCCGCCCGCCGACGCGGTCGTCTGGTACTACCCCACACCGACGCGCGGGTTCAGCGAGTGGGCCGGCGGCTCCGTGGGTCTCTCACCACGAACGACGGCGACAATGACGGGTCTCGCCCTCGGCTCGCAGCGCTCAACAGCGTCGACGGTGCCGTCCGCGTCGTCTCGCTCGACCGCACCACGAAGAAGCGGGCGAAAGGACCCGGGCGCGGCCAAGAAGGCCCCCGCCCCCGTCGAGGTGTTCGTTGACCGCGTCGGCTGCATCGATCTCGACGCCGGTGCTCGTCGACGACACGCTCGTCACCGCCGGCTACTCGCGCAAGGTCGTGCTGTATCGGCTGAAGTACAAGCCCGCCGAGAAGGGCGACTACGGCGCCCTACCGAGCCCCGACGGGCGGTGGTGGACCGTATCGTTCAAGCGATCGACTCCTTCGAAGGCAACGCGGCGTTCGAGTCGACCCCGCTCGTCTGGAACGGGCACGTCTTCATCGGCTGCCGCGACGGCTACCTCTACTGCTTGGGCGACTGAAGCCCGAGCCGTCGGCGCATGGCGACCGTGATCGACTGCCGCGTCCCCGCCAGGTCGGCCCACGGGTCTTGGCCGAGCTCAGCGAGCCGGGCGGGCATCGTCCTCGCCGAGAACACCGGCATCTCGGCTGCGGACCCCAGTTCGTCCCAGGACAGCGGCGCGGATACCGGCACGCCCGGCCGGGCCCGCGTCGAGTAGGCTGCGACGGCGGTCGCTCCGCGCGCGTTGCGCACGTAGTCGATGAAGATCTTGCCGCCGCGCGCCGCTTTGCTCATGCTCGCGGTGAACAGGCCGGGCTCGAGCGCGACGATGGAATCGACGAAGGCGCGCGAGAAGTCGTGGACCTCGGCCCACGTGTGCCTGCGCGTCACGGGGGCGACCACGTGAAGTCCCTTGCCTCCGGTCGTCTTCACCCACGACTCGAGGCCCAGGCGGCGTAGCTCGCTGCGCAGCAGGAGCGCGGTGCCCGAGACCGTTCGAAATGCGATCCCCTCGTCCGGGATCCAGGTCGAAGACGATACGATCGGGTCGCTCGATGCTCATCGGCGCGCGAACCCCAGGGGTGGATCTCGAGCACCCCCATCTGGGCGAGCCCGACCAGGCCGGCGAGGTCTTTCGCTACCGCGTAGGGCATGGTCGTGCCTTCGCGCGGCTCGAGGACATCGACCGTGCCGACCGAGCCCGGGAAGTTCTCGACGTGTTTTTGGTAGAAGCACTCCCCGGTATACCCCGAGGGACAGCGCACGAGCGAAAGCGGGCGATCGGCGACCTGCGCGAGCATCGGCTCGGCCACGGCCTCGAGGTAGCGGACGAGGTCGAGCTTGGTGAACGAGGCTTCCGGCCAGAAGACGCGGTCGGGGTTGGTGAGCCGCACCCCGGCGACGACCGGCGCGGATCCGGCAGCCGCCGTGGCGGGGGCCGCCGGCTCGGGCGCGGGCGCTGGGGTGGCCTTCTCGGCCACGACGTCTTCGGCGGGCTTGTCCTCACGCAGGCCGAGGAAGGAAGGGTGGCGTAGCGCACCCTCGGCGGTCCACTCGGCGAAGCGCACCTCGGCGACGAGCTTCGGGTCCACCCAATGCACGGCGAGACCGCGCACGTCGTCGGGCACAGGGTGAATCGGCGGCGTGGCGGATTCGCCCTCGCGCAACAACGTGCCGAGGTCGCGCAGGGTGGTGTCGGTGAAGCCGGTGCCGACGCGCCCGGCGTAGCGCAACTGCCCGCCCTCGTCGTGCACGCCGAGCAGCAGCGCGCCGAAGTCCGTGCGAGCGCCCTGGGGCTCGGTGTAGCCGAGGACGACGAACTCCTGGCGCTTGAGGCACTTGGTCTTGACCCAGTCGCGCCCCCGGCCGGAGCGGTATGGCGCGTCGCGGCGCTTCGAGACGGCGCCCTCCAGCTCGAGCGCGCAGGCGTGCGAGAGGAAGGTGTCGCCGTGGCCCACGACGTGGTCCACGCAGCGCAGCACGTCGGTGTGACGGGGTAGGAGCGTCGCGAGCAACCGCTTGCGGTCCTCGAGTGCCACCCCGCGCAGGTCGTGACCGTTGAGGTACAGCAGATCGAACACAGCGAAATGGAGGCGGGCCTCCTGGCCGCGCCGCGCGTGGTTCTGCAGCGCCTGGAAGTCGCTCGTCCCGTCGTCGCGCAGTACCACGACCTCACCGTCGAGGATCGCCTGCTCTGCGCCAAGCGCCGCCGCACCAGCCGCGATGGTCCCGAACCGCTCGGTCCAGTCGTGCCCCGAACGGCTTACCAGCCGCACCGCTCCGTGGTCGAGAAAGGCGATCATCCGGTAGCCGTCGAGCTTGATCTCGTGCAGCCATCGGTCGCCGTCGGGCACGCCCTCGACCAAGCTCGCCAGCTCGACGTCGATCGCGTGGGGCATCGGCGCGGCGATCGCGCCGGCGAGTTCCGCGACGCGTGGGGCGATCGCTGACGGGTACCCGCCGTCCGCTTCCTCGGCGGAAGCGCCCACGAGGCCGTGCGTTGCGGTGACGTTGTCTTCCACGCTCGCGTCAGAGTGCCAGACCGCCTCGATGTCGGCGGCGATCTCGTCCATCGTGCGGCCGGTCGCCACGCTTGTCGTCCACTCGGCAGCGGCGTCGAACTCCGCCTTGCCCCGGACCTCGTCATCACGCTCCTTGAACAGCAGCCAGCTGTCAGCGCTCTTGCCGCCGTACCCCTTGGTCTTCACAAGCATCCAGCGCCCGCGCAGCCGCTCGCCGTAGAGGTAGAACTTGAGATGGCCTTGCGCAAGGTGTTCGCGCGGGTCGCCATGGTCGGGCTCCCACGAACCGCGGTCCCAGAGCATCACCGTGCCACCGCCGTACTCGCCCGCGGGAATCACGCCCTCGAACGAGCCGTACTCGATCGGGTGGTCTTCGACGTGCATCGCGAGCCGTTTGTCGGCGGTGTCGAGCGACGGGCCCTTCGGCACCGCCCAGGAGAGCAGTACGCCGTCGAGCTCGATGCGAAAGTCGTAGTGCAAGCGCGAAGCTGCGTGCTTCTGGATGACGTAGGAGAGCCGACCTCCGCCCGCCGACGGCGTCGGCTCGCCCGCCGGCTCGGGGGTCGTGCCGAAGTCGCGCTTCCGCCGATACTCCTCGAGCTTCCCCACCTAAGCCTGCTTGCTGTGGGGGTCTTCGGCTTGCGCGGCCTCCACGCTGCGCTTGAGCAGCTCCATGATGTCGACGACCTCGCCGCCTGGAGCGGGCTCCTTGCCCGGCATCTCGGTGATCGTCTTGCCACCCTCCTCGATCTTGCGCTTGATGAGGTCGAGCAGGTCGTTGCGGTAGGTGTCGGAGTACTGCGAAGGGTCCCACTCCTCGACCAGTGCGGAGACGAGTTGCTCGGCGAGCGCGAGCTCCTTGTCGGTTACTCCGACCTCCGCGAGGTCGGTGCTCGGCAGATCGAGATCGGCGCCCGAGCGGAGCTCGTCGGCATAGCGCAGCAAGTCGAGCACGAGCGCGTCACCTTCGGGGAAGAGAGCGGCGAGATACTGCCGCGTGCGAATCACGACCCGGGCGACCGCGATCTGGCCGTTGCGGCTCAGCACCTCCCGCAGGAGCGCATAGGGCTTGCGCCCCGTCTGCTCGGGCACGATGTAGTACGGGCGGTTGAAGTACGGCGGGTCTATGCAGTCGCGGCAGACTACCGCGACTATATCGATCGTGTGGGTGGCCTTGGGGTTCGCGGCATCGATCTCCTCGGGTTCGAGCACGACGTAGCTGCCCCGCGCGTACTCGTACCCCTTCACGATGTCGTCCCAGGGCACCTCTTCGCCGGTCGCCTCGGCGACGCGCTTCTGCTTTACGCGCGACATGGTCTTCTTGTCGAGCATGTGAAAGTCGATGTCGGCGGCCTTGTCCTCGGCGGTGACGAGCCCTACCGGGATCGTCACCAAGCCGAAGGAGATGACGCCTTTCCAGATCGAGCGCGGCATGGCGCGGGTCCTTCCGTCGGCGAAGCTGCCTCGCCGAAGTATCTTCCCGCAGCCGCGTGCCTTACTCGCTCGCGAGCGGCGTTCGCGAGGATCGCGTCGTGCCACCACATCGCGAGTCCCTCCCGCATCTTCTCGTAGGTGGCCGTGAAGCGCGGGTCTGCGATGTACATCTCGGCGAGTCCGACGTGCATCTCGCGCGAGCACGGGTAGAACCAGCGATCGATGAGCAGGCGGGCCTCCTCCGCGACGCCTGCGGCACGCGGATCGTCTGCCGGGACGCCCTCGTCGTAGAGCGCGACCATGTGGCCGTTGACGACATCCTGCTCGGCTTTCATGCGCTCCCAGTCCTGTTTGCGGTAGCGCTTGGTCCGGCGGGCCGACTCCTTGTATGCGTCCGTATCGCCCCAGCGCTCAGCGACCTCTTCCTCGTACTCCGAGGGGTCGAAGTCGCCAAAGACCTCGAACATCTCGTCCTTGCTCATAGTGATGCCGCCTTCCAGTGCCAGAATCGTCTTGTCGAGCAGTGCGAGGAGGGCCTCGTCGCGACGGACCTTCTCGGCGACGAGCGCTCGCTGTGCGACGAGCGCGCCGAGCCGGTCGACTGCCGGGTCGCTCATGAGCCGGCCGATCTCCTCGAGCGGCAAGTCGAGGTCCCGGTAGACGAGGATCTGCTGAAGCCGCTCGATATCGGCGTCGGTGTAGAGGCGATAGCCGGCCTCGGTGCGGGCCGACGGCGCCAGCAGTCCCGTCGCGTCGTAGTGATGGAGCGTCCGCACGCTCACGTGCGCGAGCGCGGCGACTTCACCCACGGTGTAGGCCATCTCGCACCTCCTTCCGCGCAGAGCGTAAACCCTTACGTTACGTGAGGGTCAAGAGAGTGATCGTCGCGTAGGCGAAGGGTGTGTGAGAGCGGGTACCTACCCAGTGGAGGTGACGTGACATGAAGATGAAAGAGCGGTTCGCCGAGCAGTTCGGCGAGCGTGCCGATGACATGGCGCGCCGCATGGATGAACGCCGAGAGGAACTCGCCCGCAGGGCCGAGGAGATCCGTGGTCAGTTCGCCGAGCACGTTCAGCGCGAGCAGATCACGGGGTTCGCGGGCTGGACGCTCATCAGTACCGGCCTTGCGCTCGGCGTGACGAGTTTCGTGCGCGGGCAGCGCAAGTTCCGCCATCTGATCCTGCCGATCGGACTCGTGGCGCTGGGCGCGGCGGTCCTGGGCGGGTCATCTGCGTGGGAGCGCCGGTCGGCGCACATCGCCGAGGCTGAAGCCCGCGTGCGCGAGCAGATGGAAGCGCTCGACCCGCTGGCGCGCATGCAGGTCTTGCGCGACATAGGGAAGGACACGGTGCCCGACTTCGTGCGGCGAATGCCCGCGCAGAACTGAGAAGCGCACGGTGAGAACGGGCACGACCGACGTGTGCCCGATTGTCGACGCCCTGCCCCGGCGGCAGGGCGTCGGTGCGCTACGCTTCGTTCGGACGCAATGAGGGCTGGCGGAGGGTGCCACAGGTGAGCGGTGGACGGGTGTTGCTCGAGCTCGAAGGCGCGCATGTGATGCGCGAGGGCCGCGAGATCCTCGGCGTCGAGACGCTGACCATCCGCGAGGGCGAGCACCTCGCGATCCTCGGTCCCAACGGCGCGGGTAAGTCCACGCTCGTCGGCCTGCTCACCCGTGACGTCCTGCCGCTCTATGCCGACCCGCCCCCCGTACGGTTCCTCGGGCGAGAGCGGGTGGAGCTTGTTGAGACCCGGCGTCTGCTCGGCGTGGTGAGCGACGCATGGCAGGAGATCGTCGACGTACACCTCACCGTACGCGAGGTCGTGCTCGGTGGTCGGTACGGTTCGCTCGGCGTGCCACCGCATCTGCGCGCGTCGGTCACGCCTGCGGACCTGGAGGCGACCGACGCCGCGATCGTCGAGCTCGGCATCGAAGAGCTCGCCGATCGTGACATGCGCACCCTGTCGACCGGCGAGGCCCGCCGTGCGCTGATCGCTCGAGCGCTCGTGCATGACCCCGCCATCCTCGTGCTCGACGAACCATGCGCTGGCCTGGACCCGCGCGCGGCGTGGCAGCTGCGCGACACGATGCGGCAGCTCGCTACCGGCAGGCGTACGCTGGTACTGGTGACGCACCACGTCGAGGACGTCGTGCGCGGCATCGAGCGCGTCGTCCTCATGCGCGACGGGGGAGTCGCAGCGGACGGGCGCACGAACGAGGTGCTGACTTCGGACGGGCTGAGCAGCCTGTTCGGCGTCCGGCTGGAGCTTGACGAGCGAGGCGGGGAATATCGCATGTGGTAGTGCCGCGTCACGTCGTGAGGTCGAGATGCTCGGCTGGTGCGGGAGGGAGTTACCCGTGGATCTGAAGCAGGCGATGTCATCGGTCTCCGTGCTCTTCGAGGTCGCTGGCGTCGCGGTCATCATCGGCGGGTTCGTCGCCGCGGTGGTCTTGGCGGGCAGGAAGGTGACTGGCGCGCGATCGGGCCGGCGCCTACGAGACCTTGCGCCGCATCTTTGGCAAGAGCCTGCTGCTCGGACTCGAGGTGCTGGTCGCGGCCGACCTCATCCGGACGATCGCTGTCGAGCCGACCCTGGATAACCTGTACGTCCTTGGCCTTCTCGTGCTGATCCGAAGCTTCTTGTCATGGTCGCTCGACGTCGAGCTCGAGGGAGTCTGGCCGTGGAACAAGCGTCGCGTCGAGCAAGAGGAGGCGGCCACGCGGTGTGTTGCGGAGAGCGACGCCTGACCGCGAGAAGCTGAAGGGGCGGTACCTCGCGTGTCCGCAAGGCGGGTCGGCGGGGTGTTTGCAGGAACGATCGGCATACGACGGGAGATGTGAGCATGGCGATCGTCGAGGCAAAGGGACTCACGAAGGTCTACGGTGAGGGGGAGACCACCGTGACGGCGCTCGGGGGTGTCGACTTGGCCGTCGAGCCCGGCGAGTTCGTGGCCGTCATGGGGCCGAGCGGGTGCGGCAAGTCCACACTGCTGAACCTGCTCGGCGGCATCGACTCACCGACCGCAGGCTCGATCGAGATCGACGGCCGCGAAGTGGCGGGCATGACCGACGATGAGCTCACGAAGCTCCGTCGCCGGCACTTCGGCTTCGTCTTCCAGTTCTTCAACCTGATCCCCGTGCTCGACGCGACCGAGAATGCCGCGCTACCGCTGACGCTCGACGGCCTGCCGAGTGCGCAGGCGCGCCCTCGTGCAGAGGAGTGGCTCTCGCGAGTGGGTCTGGCGGATCGGCTGCACAACCGTCCAGACCAGCTTTCCGGCGGTCAACAGCAGCGCGTCGCGATAGCTCGCGCGCTCGTGACCGAGCCGGCGCTGCTGCTCGCCGACGAGCCGACCGGCAACCTCGACAGCCGCAGCAGCGATGAGATTGCGGGACTCCTCAAGCAGGCCTCCTCCGAGTGGGGGCGGGCCATCCTCATGGTGACCCACGATCCGCGGATCGCCGCGCACGCCAATCGCATCGTCTTCATGCAAGACGGACGAGTCGTCGCCGACGTGCCGGTCAGTGGGATCGACGACACGCGAACCGCGATGGAACAGGTCGGCCTGTTGTGAACGTCTCGATCACACTTGGCTGGCGCTACCTGTGGGGCCGCAAGCTCCGGACGCTGCTCACGACGCTCGCGGTGGTGTTCGGCGTCGCGATCATCTTCGGCCTTAACGGCATGCTGCCGGGCATGATTGACGCATTCAACCGGGTGCTGCTCGGCGCCGCAGGGCAGGTGGATCTCTCGGTCACAGGGGCGAGCGGCGGCTCTTTCGATCCTGCAGTCGCCGAGGAGGTCGCCAAGGTCGAGGGAGTCGCAGCAGCCACGCCACTGCTGCGCCGGCCGGTGGGCATGCCCACCGATAGCCCCGAAAGCGTGGTGACGCTCGTCGGCATCCAGCCGCGCACCGCGATGCGAGTCAGGGAGTTCCCGATCGCGGCAGGGCGCATGCTCGCCGCCGGGGACGGCAACTCCGCGGTGATCGGTCAGGACACTGCCGACAAGTTCAGAACCGGCGTCGGCGGGCATCTCGAGGTGCCGACGGTCTCGGGAACACAGCGACTCACGATCGTCGGGCTGCTCAGCAGCGGATCGACGCCTGGCTCGCCCGAGGTCTATGTCACGCTACCGACCGCGGGGCGCATGCTTGGCGTGACCGGCAAAGCCAACGCGGTCGAGGGCCGCCTGACGCCGGGCTCGGACCGCGCGACCGTCGAGGCGGTCGTGCGCCGTACCGTGGGAAGCGACTTCACGGTCGGCGGACTCTCCACCGAGAACCAGCTTCTTGCGGCGCTGAAGATCAGCCGCTTTGCATTCACGATGTTCGGCGTGTTCGCCCTCATCATGGGCGGCTTCATCATCCTCAACACCTTCCGCACGCTCGTCTCGGAGCGCCGTCACGATATCGGCATGCTGAGGGCGATCGGCGCGGACCGGCGCACGATCCTCGGTATCTTCCTCGCACAGAGCGTGATGCAGGGCGTGCTTGGCACGGCCTTGGGGCTCTTCTTCGGCTACCTGCTTGCCGCGGCGGGGATCGCGGCGATGGCGCCGATCTGGACAAACACACTCAACATGGATCTTGGGCCGGTACAGCCGCAGTTCACGCTCGGGACGTGGATCGCCGCGCTCGTGCTCGGCGTGGGCGTTACCGTGCTCGGAGCGATCATCCCGGCACGACAGGCCGCTCGCATCACGCCGATCGAGGCGCTGCGTCCGCAAGTCGCCGAGGTCGCGGAGCGCGGCCACCGCAAGGCGGTCATCGTCGGCTGGGTGACGCTCGGCATCTCGATACCGCTGCTGCTCACGCGGCAGTCAACGACGGTGGGTCTGGGCGCGGTCTTCTTCCTCGTGGGGCTCATCTTGATCGCCCCCGCGCTCATCGAGCCGCTGTCGAAGCTGCTCTCCAAGATCATCGAGCCGATCTCACCGGTTACCGCCGATCTCGCCAACTCGAACCTCACGCGCCAGCCCGGACGCGCCGCTGCGACCGCCTCGGCCATCCTTGTCTCGCTTGCGGTCGTCGTCTCGATGGTGGGTCTGATCGCCTCGATCTACGCCGGCTTCTTCGACTACATCGACAAGTCGCTCGGCAGTGACTTCGTCACGATTCCGCAGGGCCTGCTCATGGGCGGCAGTCATATCGGCGCGAGCCAGGACCTCGTCGACGAGGTCGCCTCCACGCCGGGCATCTCCACGGTTGCGACGATGCGCCTCGGCATGGGGAGCGTGAACGGCGGCCAACTGCAGCTCGTGGGCATCGACCCGGCTACCTATCCCAAGGTGGCGTCGTTCACCTACTCGGGGGACACGGCCCAGGAGGATCTGGCCAAGCTGGGTACCGGCCGCACGATGATGGTCAATGGGATCTATGCCGCGCAGAACGGCGTGAAGCCCGGTCAGAGGCTGTCGATGGAGACGCCCAACGGCATGAAGAGCTACAAGGTGGTCGGGATCGCCACCGACTACCTGAACGCGAAGCTTGCGACCGGCTACATCTCGCAGGACAACCTCGAGGCCGACTTCGGCGTGACCGCGAACGCGATGGTGCTTGCCAACGCCGAGCCTGGAGCGTCGATTCCGCAGGTGAAGGCGCGCCTCGAGCGCTTGTTCGCCAACTACCCGCAGTTCATCCTCTACGACTCGCAGTCGTTCAAAGACACCCAGTCGGTGCTGTTCTCCCAGACGCTCGGCATCTTCTACACCTTCATCGCGATGCTCGCGTTGCCGACGCTCCTGGCGCTGCTCAACACGCTCGCCATCAGCGTGCTCTCGCGCACGCGGGAGATCGGCATGCTGCGAGCGGTGGGCGCGACGCGCAGGCAGATCCGAGGCATGGTCGTTGCCGAGGCGCTGTTGCTCGCGGCCGTCGGCGTCCTCTTCGGTGTCTCGGGGGGTGTCGCCCTCGGCTACGCGCTCGTGTACGCGATGAACGCCACCGGTTTCGTGATGCCGTACTTCTTCCCCTGGGCGGGCATCGTCACGGCGGTGATCGCAGGCTTCACCTTCGCGCTGCTCGCAGCGATCATCCCTTCGCGCTCGGCCGCGCGGCTCGACATCGTCGCTGCTCTGCACTACGAGTAGCGCGACACCGCTCAGTCGATCCCCAGTCGCCTGCGAACCGCATCGCTGCGCAACTCGCGAAGCGCATCGCGCGCGACCCAGCGGGCGGCGGCTTCTGCGGGTGTTCCCCCGCGCGGGGGCGCCTGCGCGAGGATCCGCTCACCGCACGCCACTGCGGCCGCGTTGAGTCCGGAGCTGCGCTTGCCGATCTGGCGGAGCGCCCAGTTCACGCCCTTCTTCACGTCGTTGCGCTCGTCGGCCGCCTCCTGCTCGACCAGTTCGAGCAGCGGCAGGAAGCGCTCGTCCTCGGCGCGCTTGTCCTTCACGGCGAGCTGAGTGGCGACCACGAAACCGGCACGTTTGACGAACGTCTCGGTGCGAGCGGCCCACGCGCCCGGGAGATCCCACGCGAAGCCAACGCGCCACAGCAGGTTGCCGCACAGCTGATCGCACGTGTCCCAGGAGTCTAGGTCGAGCGCCCAAGACTCCGCCTGCTCATAGGTGACGAGCTCCGGGACGTCGACGACCGCAGCCATGATGCGTGCCTCGTGCACGCCGCTCGCCCACAGGAGCGCGGCCAGCTCGTGATGTGCCGAAGGGTCACGCCCGAGCGCGCGCTTCCCGTCGCGCGCGAGCTCGCGGACGGCGGCCACCGTGACCCCGAGCGTGCCCACGCTGCTGATGCCGAAGCGCGCCATCCCCGCGACGTTGTCAGGGTCCGCGCGCTGCTCGAGCTCGGACAGGAGCGCCGCGGCGAGCGGTGCGGGTGTCGATGGCAGCGCGTGTGCTGTCACGTTGGCCGCCCCTCTCCAGCGTGCGCCGTGCCGGATGCCCGCCTACCGATGGCGGTGCGCCATCGCGCGAGCCTCGCCGGGTCTGCTCCAAGCCGGAAGCCGACGATGACCGCACCGTTCACGAGGGTAGGGCGCAGCAGGCCGTGTTCGTCCCACACCCGAGCCGAGGTGATCGCCGGCTGCCGCGTGCGAGTGATACGTCCGTAGCGCCGCAGCCGCTGCGCCAGGTCGTAGTCCTCCATGGTCGGCAGATCGGCGTACCCGCCGAGAGCGTCGAACACCCAGCGTGGCGCACACAACGCCTGGTCGCCGTACGGGAGTCCGCCGAGGCGCCAGCGCAGCTGGCCCAGGTCCCCGATCAGCCGGTGCCGCCAACCGCCGTGCTCGACCGCGAAGTCGAAGGCGCATGCCACCGCGTGAGGGGGAGCGAGGGCCGCCCGAACGCTGGCTGCGAAGCCCGCCGGCAGCCGCGTATCGGCGTGAAGGAAGCACAGCACGCCGCCGGTGGCGTGCGCAGCGCCTTCGTTCAGCTGGCGTGCCCGGCCCGGCCTCGCGACGACGACGTGAGCGCCCGCGCCTTCGGCGATCTCGACGGTGCGGTCGTGCGAGCCCCCGTCTGCGACGATCACCTCGCCCGCCCCGCCCGCGATCGCGCAACGGACAGCCTCGGCGACGGTGGTCTCCTCGTCCAAGGTCGGGATCACGACCGAGACTACTGCGTCGGCGGTCTCCTCTGCGGCGAGGACCGCCTCGGCGTCGCTCAGGTCCTCCGGGAGGTCCACGTCGGGCAGGGTCTCCAGTTCGACGATGCCAAGCCCCGCGGCCTGCGCGCGGTGCACGGTCTCGGTGAAGACGTCCGACGTACCCCAAGGCATCTGCGCGAACAGCGCGGCCAGGACGCGGTTCGCGGCCTGACGCCGGGCACCGATGAGGTAGTAGCCGCCGTCCGCGGCCGGCCCGATGACGACATCGCTGGTCTCGAGTCCGGCCAGGGCGGCGCGGAGGTGACCCGCGCCGAGGCGCGGGCAGTCCGAGCCGACCACGATCACACGGTCTTCCCCGCGCCGGAACGCCTCGGCCAAGGCGAGTCTGATCCGGTCACCGAGGTCGCCCTCACCTTGGTAACGGTAGTGGGGCCCGCGGCCGAACACCTCGCGGGTGGCGTGCACGAACGACGCGTCGGTACGCACCTCGACCGTGGCCTCTCGACAGGCACGCAGCGCCAGCATGGCGTTCAGCGTGTGGCGCGCGAGTCGCACGTGAAGGTCCAGTGCCGCCTGATCGCCGAGCGAAGCGCCGATGCGCGTCTTCACCTCGCCGAGACGGGGGTGGCGCACCAGCATGATGGCGTGCGCCGATCCGTTGCGACCCGACCGGGTCACGCCGCGCCGTCTCAACCTGAGCCCGCTCCGATCGTGCATGCGAAGCAGTGGGTGCCGAAGCTGATGCGCCGACCCGCCAGCTGATCCGGTCGCGCGAGCGCCTGATCGAGGGTGGACGGGCCGTCGGCAAGAGGCAGTCCCGCGCCCAGATTGAAGTCGCAGTCGTAGAGCCTGCCGTCCCAGGCGATCGTGATGCCCCTGCGACACGGCAGGCTCGCCACCGATGTCGCGCTGAACGCGTCGGCGAGGGTGCGCAGGTACGCCCGCCCGCCGCCCTGAGCGGCGAGCCGGTCCGCGAACCGGCCGAGCGGGGCGTTCGCGATCGAGCGCACGCGGAAGCGCGTGATTCCTAGCGCCGCCATCGAACTCCCGAGACCGTCGGCGATCGTCGACTCGGCTTCGGGAAGCCCCGACTCGGGATTGACGGCGAACTCCAGTTGCGGCCCGTGCTCGACTGCCGTAGCCGAAGGCGACGAGCCGTTGAGCGCCGTCGCGGCTTCGAGCACTGGTCGGGGCGCCATCTCGAGTCACCGTCGAGCCCGGCCGCGGGTACCGAGGCGAGGACCGCCGTGCGCGTTCGTCGCCATGAGCTCAGCCAACGTATGAGATCGATCGTCGCTGAGCTCGACCAAGTTGCTGCGAAGCCGCACGTCGATGCCCGCCGCACGTGCCTGGCCGAGCAGATCGGGCAGGTGCGGCCAGAGTTCGGGAGAGCCGCCGGTGACGTCGATGAGTCCCACTCCGAGCGTTCGGCCAGCGAGAGCGAGCGCTCCATGGTGGAGCCCGACATCTCTTCGGCCGCGTCAGGCGAACAGCGGTGATGGCAGTGCCCGCAGGCGATCTCGCAGCGGCGGCCGATGTTCATGACGAGCGTCTCGACCGCGCCGGCGACGCCCGCCGCCGAATCGACCGCGGCGATCCGCTGCTGCGAAGTCCAGCTCGCCTGATCACCGGCCGTCCTCTCGTCTCATCGCACCCGCTTCGTACCGAGTATCATACGGTGCCACGTTCACGAGGAGGCTCCATGCGATCTCGCTCCTTACATCGTGCTCGCCGCCGCACTCTGTGTTGTGCTCGTGGGGTGCGGCACGCCGGCCGCCACGCCGAGCGCTGCGCCGCAGTCCCCGGCCCCGCAGGCCAGTGACGAGGCGGCGCAAGGCTCGCCAAGCGGCCTCGCGACCATGGGGCTCGAGCAGGTTCGCTCCGAAATCGACTCCGGCTTCCCGGTCGAGACCCCCGTGCCGGCGGGCGTGGTCGTGCGCGGTGGAGCGCAGGGGCCCGACGCCTGGGACTACGAGTTGATCGTAAGCGCGCCGGTATCGAGCGTCATCGAATGGTACCGACAGGCCTACACCGGCCGTTCGTGGGCGGTCACCGATGAGCGGCCGATCGAGGGCGGAGGTGCCGAGATGACGCTCCTGAAGGGTGGCGCCGAATCGCGTGTGAGCGCGACGCCCAAGGGCCGGGGTACGCGTGTCGTTGTCATACTCGGCATTGGCGAGCCGGTGCTGCAGACGCAGTGACTCGCATCACCGATGCCGTAGACTGGTGACTGTGGCGAAGGGCTTCAGCTGCCGATGCTTGCCCATAGCCACCAAGAGAGAAGGATCGATCGCATGCGTCTGAGGACCCGGACTGTGCTGTTGCTGGCGAGTGCCGCGCTGCTTGTCGCCGTCCCGTGCGTCGCCCACGCGGGCGACCTCGAGGCCGATGTCGCCAACGACATCCCCGGCAGTCCGCTGCCGACCGCGCAGCCGGTGGGCGGATCGGTCGCCTCTGTCGGCGCCAACGACGCCGACGACGTCTATGCCGTCGAGCTCAAGGCTGGACAGTGGTTCTGGGCCGAGTTGCACGGGGCCCCGGATACGGCGACCGACTTCGATCTCTTTCTCTTCGGGCCCGACGCCAAGAGCGTCAGCGGGCCGGTTGCAGCGCTGGCGAAGTCCGAGCGAGAGAACACCAGCTTCGAGTGGGTTCGCTTCAAGGCACCCGCGGACATGACCGTCTACGTGGACGTCTACGCGTTCGGCGGGAGTGGCAAGTACTCTCTGCGCTGGGGCAAGCCCGCGAGCGAGGTCTCGATGGGGCTGACGGGCCCGAGGACCGTCGCTTGGGGTGGGACCGCGACTCTGACGGGCACTATGAAGCGCCGCGCCGATTCGACACCCGTGGGAGGTGCTCGGGTCGTGCTCTTCCACAGGCCGTACGGCGCCCGCCAGTACTCGAGACTCGCCGAGGCGCGCACCGACGCACGGGGGATCTACCGCTTTGCGGTCAAGCCGAAGAAGCAGACACGCTATCGTTGCTCGGTTCCTTGGTAGCTCAAGCTATGTTCTGCCGAGGGACCCCGCCTCCATCAGCGTCATCCCGCGCGCGTGGCTCGGCACGCCCACCGTGCCCTACGGGCTTCACCGCAACGTTGCGTTCTCTGTCTCGGGCTACCTGAAGCCGCACCATTCGCCGGGGGGCAGGAGCGTGAAGGTTCGCTGCTACCTTCGCCAGCAGACGGCTCGTACGTGTGGAAGAAGACGGTGATCGCGCGCAACTCCGACTACCGCACCTCAAAGGGCACGCTGGTCACGAAGTACAAGGCGAGGGTGACCTTGCCGTACTGCGGGCTACTGGCGCATCCGCGCCCACATCGACGGCGACACGACGCACACGTCAGCGTGGTCCGTTGCCTCGCGCTACCGTACCGTCAAGTAGCGCGCTGCTCCGCCGATCATGCTCGCCACGGGCCTGTAGAGCCGGGTGCCTAGCGCCGCCGGCTGCGCCGCGTCACGCGACCGCCGAACACGCTGTGGCTCTTCTTCTTCACCGGTCGGCCGGCGTAGGGGACGATGCGGCCCTCCCGGTACTCGAACCCCTCTATGTCGAGGGTCGGCACGTGCTCGCCGAGCAGGTACTCGATCTCGCGGAACTGCGACATCTCGTCGGGGCCGAGTAGGGTGAGGGCGTAGCCGCTCGCGCCTGCGCGCGCGGTGCGCCCGATGCGATGGACGTAGTCCTCGGGATTCTCGGGCACGTCGTAGTTGACGACGTGGTCGATATCGGTGATGTCGATGCCGCGGGCGATGATGTCGGTCGCCACGAGCACGTCGACCTTACCCTCTCGGAAGCGCTTCAGTGCCTTGTCCCGCTGCTCCTGGCTGCGGTCGGCGTGCATGACCGCCACGTTGAAGCCGTCCTTCTCGAGGATCGTCTTGACGAGGTCGGCGCGGCTCTTGGTCTTGGTGAAGACCAAGACGCGGTCGGCGCCACGCTGCCGGATGAGCGCGGCGAGCAAGTCGGGCTTCTGGGACTGCTCGACCGGCAGCACCGCCTGTTCGACGAGGTCTGCGGTCGTGCCCCTCCGTGCGATCTCCACGTACGCCGGGTCGTGCAGCATGCGGCCGACGATCTGCGTGATCTCCTCGGTGAGCGTCGCCGAGAACAGCAGGTTCTGACGCTCCTTGGGCAGGAAGCCGAGGATCTTGCGCACGCTCGGCCAGAAGCCCATGTCGAGCATCCGGTCGGCCTCGTCGAGCACGAGGATCTCGATCTTGCTGAGGTCCACGTCGCCCCGCTCCGTGAGGTCGATGAGGCGGCCCGGGGTCGCGACGAGCACCTCGACGCCGGCCTTGACGCGGCCGACCTGCGGCCCGTACTTCGACGCCGCCCACCACCGCGGCGATGCGCTGGTCGGTGTGCTCGGCGACCGCAGAGGCGACGCGCTCGATCTGTGCGGCGAGCTCGCGGGTCGGGGTCACGACGAGTGCGAGGGGGGCGCCGGTGCCACGGCCGATTCGTTGCATGAGCGGCAGCGCGAACGCCGCGGTCTTTCCGGTGCCGGTCTGGGCCGCCGCCACGACATCGCGACCTGCCAGCACCAGCGGAATCGCCTCCGCCTGGATCGGGGTGGGCTCTTCGTAGCCAAGGGCGGAGACCGCCGTGAGGATCTGCTCGGACAGGCCGAGTTGGGAGAATGTCATGTGCGCAGTATAGGGGGAGTGCCCGCTGGCTGCGTCATCGGCTGCCGCGCGTGAGCGCGTCGAGGTACTCCTGTAGACTCCGCGAGCATGGCTGAGACACTCATCGGAACGCTCGTTGCGGTCGCCGTTCCCGTGTATGCCCTGTTCGTGATCGTGCTCCTCATCTACGAGGAGCGCGACCCGTCCACGACCCTTGCGTGGGCGCTGTTCCTCCTGCTCGTGCCCGGTCTTGGCCTCGTCTTCTACCTGCTGTTCGGCCGCAACTGGCGGGCGATCGGCAAGCGCGACGCCCGGCGCCTCGAAGCGATTCAGCTCGGTATCGACGCAGTCTCTCCGATATACGCGCGCTGGGCTGACGAGGCGGAGGCCGTTCTTGCCCAGCGCCCCGGGTTCGCCAGGCGGATCGCCTCGGCGATCGAGAGCCAGAACGGCACGCGATTGCTGCCCTGCACCGGCCTCGAGATCTTCGCGAAGGGCGCCGAGAAGTTCCCGCGGCTGTTCGCCGACATCGAGGCTGCGACGGACTCCGTCCACCTCGAGTACTTCATCTGGGAGAGCGACGAGCTGACGGGGCGATTCTGCGACCTGCTCGCCGAGAAGGCGCGCGCGGGCGTCGAGGTGCGCGTGCTCTACGACTGGGTGGGCTCGCTGCCCTACCGCAAGTCACAGCTGAAGTTGCTCGAGCGTTCGGGCGCACAGGTGCGTGCGGACGTCCACCACCTCAGCAGGCTGAACTATCGCAACCACATCAAGATGGCGGTCATCGACGGGAAGATCGCCTACACCGGCGGCATGAACATGGGCCAGGAGTACATCGACGGGAAGCCACGCTACGAGTCCTGGCGCGATACGCACGTGCGCTTCACGGGCCCACTCGTCGCCGACCTGCAGCGCGTCTTCTGTAGCCTGTGGTTCCGTCGTACGCAAGAACGGCTCTTCACCGAGCGCTACTTCCCCGAGCTCGGGATCGACGATGGCGGTCGCGTCGTGTGGAGCCAGATCGCGTACTCGGGTCCCGAGACGAGATGGCCGGCGATCCGCAATGCGTTTCTGCTCACGATCCTCTCGGCGGACTCGACGGTGCGCGTCCAGTCGCCGTACTTCGTGCCGGACGAGGCGATCTTGGAGGCGCTCTGCACCCAGGCACTTGCCGGTGTTGACGTGCAGTTCATGATGACCGGCGTACCCGACAAGAAGATCGCGTGGAACGCGGCCTTCTCCTACATCGACGAACTCGTCGAGTCTGGTGGCCGGATGCTCCACTACGACGCGGGCTTCTTCCATGCCAAGGCCATGACGGTCGATGGTGAACTTGCGGTCGTCGGCACGACGAACTTCGACGTGCGCAGCTTCGCGCTGCACGACGAGATCAGCTTGTTCTTCTACGACGCGGGCGTGGCAGCGGAGCAGGACGCGATCTTCGACGCCGACGTAGCGTCGTGCCACGACATTGTCGAGGAGTACTACCAAAGCTTCGGTCGCGTGCGCCGCTTCAACAACGCGCTGGCTCGGCTCACGTCGCGGCTTCTGTAGCCCCTCTAGCGGCGCGCCTCGATGCGATCGACCAGCTCCTGGGCTGCGCTCGACGCGCGGTCCCACTGCTGCTCCGCGCTCATGGTTGCCGGCGAGTCGCCCGGCTGCTCGCCGTAGTCGCCGAACTGCGCGTGGTTCCCGCCGGCGATCTCGTCGACGACCGACGTCCGCGGGCAGTCGCTTCGCTCCTTCGGCATGTGCCTTGGCGTCGAGCACGGTGTCGTTGGTGCCGAACACGTCACTCGCCGAGAGCTTGGTCTTGCTCAGGTCCGCGCCGTCGGGAGCGTAGGCGGCGTAGAAGATGACACCATCGAGCTTGTCGAGCGTTCTTCGCAGCGTACTGTGCAGCCATCGCACCGCCGAGGGAGTGACCGCCCACCACCCACGTCTCGACTTCAGGATGCGCGGCGATGACCTCATCGGCGGCGTTCGCGTCGAGTACCGCAAGCGACAGCGGCATCACCGGGATGACGACGAGGTGACCGCGCTCGGCGATACGCGCAGCAAGCGGCGCGTATGACCGCGCGTCAACGCGGCCGCCGGGGTAGAGGATGACCGCCGAGGTCGGCTCCGTGCCGCGAGGCGCGAATTCGTAGCGGTCGTCGGCCTCCGTGACGGCGACCTTGTTCGTGCCCCCGAGCGTCTCGAGCGCCGTGGGGCCGGGGCCGAGCGGCGTGAGCGCCCACACAAGCCCCGCCCCCGACGGCGAGCCCAACGATGATGCCGGCGACGATCAGGGTGATCTTGAGTGTGCGGTTCACCTTGACGACCCCTCTTCCCGGGTGCGAAGCGAGCGATGTCGGGTCCGACGGGAACGTCGGACCACGTGCCGAGAACCCCGGCGCCGCGCGCGCCGAGCTCTGCGTGCAGCATGGCGATGCCGCAGTCCAGCGCCTTGGTGACGGCCGGAATCTCGGGACCCGAGGCGCTCACGACGAGCGCGCCCTCCATCGAGGCGGAAGCGCCACGGCTGCCGATTGACGGCTGACGGCGCCAGGCGCGCACACTCGACCGCCGCGCGGGCCCAAGCCGGCCAAGAGCCGTCGATGCCCGGCGCGATCTCTTCGAGCGGCTTTCGCCTGGACTGAGCGCGCGGTCGCATGCATGAGACGCTCCGCCAAGGGGCGATCGTCGGTGGCGTGACCGACCGGCGAGACTGCGACGGCCCGCTCATCGGGCGACAAAGCGACCACCTCTCTGAGTGCCGAGCGGCTGAAGAACCCGCCGACCCAGCAGGTGTGAAGCCCGAGCGCGGTCGCCTCGAGGATGCAGGCCTCGCCCGTATAGCCGGCGTGCTGCTGAGCCGCGGCAGAGGGCCCGGCCACGACCACGAAGAGGTGAGGTGCGCCGACCACCTTTCCGTACGAGCCGATCGCTCCGCGGAACACGTCGGTCTTCGGAGCCGGAACGAACTCGACGCGTGCGTCAGGATAGGGCCGGAACTGGTCGCAGACGCTTGCGAGTGCCGAAAGTTGCTCGGCGGAAGCCGGCGTTCCGTCAAAGGTGCGACGAGAGTGCCTCGTGTCAACGGCCGCGAGCCACGGGCCGCTTCGTTCAGCCAGTACGTTCATCATATCCTCGTTTGCGTCGTATCTCGTTCTCAGGATAGAGTCTGGTGTCCGCTACGCCGTGCGCGACCCGTGCCGATCGGAGGCCCGTGGCGATCCTCAAGTTCTTCGTCGACCTCTTCTTGAACCTCGACGTGGTGCTCCAGTCGTGGGCCACGGCCTACGGGCCGTGGATCTACGCGATGCTGTTCCTCATCATCTTCATGGAGACCGGCGTCGTCGTCACCCCGTTTCTCCCCGGAGACTCGCTGCTGTTCACCGGCGGCGCCATCGCAGCTGTCAGCGGTGGCGGCCTGAACGTCTGGGTGCTGCTCGCGGTGGTCTGGGTCGCCGCGGTGCTCGGCGACACGGTGAACTACACGATCGGCCGCCATTGGGGGCGGCGGATCCTCGATTCCGGGCGGTTGTCGCGGATCATCACCGAGGAGCACATCACCGACACGGAGGCCTTCTTCGGCAAGCATGGCGGCAAGACGATATCCTTCGCCCGCTTCTTCCCGTTCATCCGCACGTTCGCGCCCTTCATCGCAGGCATCGGTCACATGGATCGGCTGCGGTTCACGTACTTCAACGTGCTGGGCGCGACCGCCTGGGTAGTGCTGTTCGTGGGCGCGGGCTACTTCTTCGGGAACATCCCCTTCGTCGCCGAGAACCTGGAGTACCTCGTTATCGGCATCATTCTTGTCAGCATCGCTCCCGGCGTCTGGCACTCTATCTCGGGCCGTATCAAAGCGCGGCGGGCGACTGAACCCGAGTCGTAGCGTTCACACGCTCTTCACGCGGAGTGCATGTGTGCCGCACACGAGCGTCGTATCGTTCACCGGTGAACGTGTGGGCGTTGCCCGCGCGGCGACGCCGAGAGGAACGACACGTGCCACAGACTACGAGAGCCCAAGACACCCGCAGGTTCGCGTGGGCGCGCTGGGGCGTGCTGCTGAGTGTGCTGGCGATCTCGACCACCATCGGACTCCTGCACCAGAAGGCGCCGGAGCTACGCTTGGTGGGGGTGGACGCACTCTGCCCGTTCGGCGGGGTGGAGTCCCTGTGGCGGATGGTGTCGGCTGGCGCCTTCCTCAAGCGGATCGCCTTCGGTAGCTTCGCCCTGCTCGGTGCCGCAGTTGGCGCCAACCTGCTACTCGGTCGCGTCTTCTGCGGGCAGTTCTGCCCCCTTGGCACGCTGCAGGAGCTCTTCGGTTCGCTGCGCAGCAAGCTCGGCATGGCGCGACGCGAGATTCCGGTCTCGGTCGACGTGCCTGCGCGCTTCCTCAAGTACGCGGTGCTCGGCATCTTCACCTGGCTCACCTGGCGCACCGCGACCCTGGTGATCCGCCCGTATGACCCGTGGGTCGCCTACCACCACCTCACGTCAGCCGAGCTGTTCGCCGAGTTCGGCATCGGCTTCGCCGTTCTCGCCGTGTCGCTCGCCGGCTCGTTTCTCTACGACCGCTTCTTCTGCAAGTACCTGTGCCCGACCGGCGCCCTGCTCGGCCTCTTCAACAAGCTGAGCTTCGTCCGCGTCATGCGGCACGACGATGCCTGCACATCGTGCGGCCTGTGCGACCAGGCATGCCCGGCCAACATCGCCGTCTCAACGGTGGAGGCCGCGGTAGCCGACTCCGAGTGCATCGCGTGCGGCCAGTGCGTCGTAGCGTGCCCGCGCCCGGAGTCCGCGCTGCGATTCGAGTCGCGCAGCGGCTCGGTCCTGAAACCGCTTGTGATGGTCGGGTTCAGCGCCGCGATCATGATCGGCGTCGTCGCGGTCTCGGTGGCGTCCGGTCGCATGGAGTTCACGAACCCCGCGCTTGCCCAGCAGGTCAGCGGGACGGCGGGCGGGGCGACGCAGCATCCGCGCAGGGCGCGGGGCCGGGCCTTGGGGCCGCGCAGGCTCAGCCGCGGGACGCCAGCTCCGGTCAGGGTCAAGGAAGCGGCCAGGGCGCCGAGCTCACCACGCCGGCCGCCGGCGAGCCGTTCGACGTCTCGCTCATCCGCGGCTACATGACGATGCGAGAAGTCTCCGACGCGACCGGTATCGCGCCGTCGGAGTTCACCTCGACTTTGGGCGTGCCGGAGCAGGCGCTCGACGTGCCGATGAAGGAGCTCAAGAACACCTATCCCTTTGATACCCAGGCGGTGCGCGAGTTCGTTGCGACACGCCTCGGCGTCGAAGCTACCGTTCCGGAGGGCTGCGAGTAGCGCCACAGGCGGCTCAGGCCTGGGGCCGCGACGGGGCGGCCCCACCGGGGTTCTCGGCGGTATATACTGTGCCTTCCTCGAGCGCCTCGGGCGGGCTCGAGCGGCGCCACGTCGCGAACCTGGTCAGATCCGGAAGGAAGCAGCCATAAGCGGCCTCTGGCGAGCGCTCGGGTCCGCCGGGGGCGCTTCGCGTAGTACAGGGCGCCGTCACAGGCCGGCGGTATACTCCTTTTCGCGAGGTTCAGCACACGATCGGGGAGGGTCCGAGACAGCCCCATGGCGCACACGTCGCTCTACCGCAAGTACCGGCCGGCTACCTTCGACGATGTCGTGGGCCAGCAGCACATCGAGCGCACCCTGCGCAACGCCGTCGCCGACGGGAGCGTCGCCCACGCCTACCTGTTCACCGGCCCGCGCGGCACCGGCAAGACGACGACCGCGCGCCTGCTCGCCAAGGCGCTGCTGTGCGAGCGCGGTCCGACTGACGAGCCCGACGGCAGCTGCGAGCAGTGCGTCGAGATCGCCGAGAGCCGCCACCCGGACGTCTACGAACTCGACGCCGCATCGCGCACGGGCGTCGACAACGTGCGCGAGGAGATCATCGGCCGCGTCTCGTTCGCGCCGACGCGCGGGCGCTACAAGGTCTACATCGTCGACGAGGTCCACATGCTGTCGACCGCGGCGTTCAACGCGCTGCTCAAGACGCTCGAGGAGCCGCCGTCACACGTCGTCTTCGTGCTCTGCACGACGCATCCGAACAAGGTCCCCGAGACGATCCAGTCGCGCTGCCAGCGCTTCGACTTCCGGCTTCTGTCCGTCGAAGACATCGCCGATCGGCTTCGCTACATCGCCGAGGCCGAGGGCCTGCATGTCGAACGCAGCGCGTTCACCCTCATTGCGCGCCATGCAGAGGGCGGGATGCGCGACGCGATCACCGCACTCGAGCAGCTCGCCGCGTTCACGGGCGGCGAGATCACCACCGACGATGTGGAGGGCATGCTCGGCGAGGTCGACGCGGCACAGCTGTTCGAATTGGCGGACCTCATCGCACGGCGCGATATCGCAGGCTCGTTCCGCTGGGTGGCCGCGACCGTCGAGACCGGCACCGATCTCACCGACCTCGTGCGCGTGCTCACCGCACACGTGCGCGACCTGTACGTGATCGCCGCCGTCGGGGACGCCACCGGCGTCGTCGATCGCGAGGCCGACGACATCGCGCGGCTCGAAGCTCAGGCCGCTGAGTTCGCCGGTCCCGACCGCCTCACTCGCGTGCTCGACCTGCTCGGCGAACTCGCCGCCGAGATGCGCTGGTCGAGCGATGCGCGCCTCTCGCTCGAGGTCGCGCTCACGCGCATGGCGCGCCCCCACGGGGAGATGACGATCGAGGCCCTCGCTGAGCGGCTTGAAGCGCTCGAGCGCGGCGGCTCCACCACCTTCGCGCCGGCGCCCACGGCGACTCCTTTGGCCGCTGGCGCTCATGGAGTCGCCACTCAAGCACAGAGTGACGACGCCCTTCGCGAGGCGGCCGTCGGGGCCACCGGGGGCACCGCAGCGACGACGGAGTCCGACTTCGCGGCACCGGCGCCCGGGCGGCCGTCCGCGCCGGCGGTTGCCGAGCCGGCCCCAGCCGACGAGCCCGTGATCGTCTCGGTCCGTCCGCCCGGCAAGCTCGACCGCGCAGCGGTCAAGCGCGACTGGCAGGCGGTTCTTGTCGAGATCAAGAAGATCAAGCCGACGCGCGTGCAGACGTTCTCGAACGTGGAGGTGGACGTCGACATCGACGGCCAAGGACTCGTGATCGAGTTCCCCGCAGACCAGGCGTTCTCGATGCAGCTCGCCGACGACGGCGAGAACCGCGAGATCCTCAAGCGCGCCCTGGGAGCGGTGTTCGGGAGCGCACCGCCCTTCCGCTACCAGCTCGGCAGGGGAGCCGTGAGACCAGCTGAGCCAGAGGCGAGACCCGCGGCACCTGGGCGCGAACCGCACGTCGACGTCGACCCGGAGGGTACTGCACCGGAGCACGATGGCGAGCCGCGTACGGAGCACCTGGAGATGGCCACAGGCCTGACCGAGCCGACCGCCGACCTCCACGGAGGAGCGACGTCTTCGCTCGAGGACCTGCTCGTGAACGGGCTTGGCGCTACCATCCACCGTGACAACGACGAGAAGAACGAGGGAGACGACCGATGAACTTCGGCAAGATGATGAAGCAGGCGCAGCAGATGCAGGCGAAGATGGCCGAGGTCCAAGAGGAGCTCAAGGGCGAGACGGTCGACGCTTCGGCCGGCGGCGGCATGGTGAAGGTCGTGATGACCGGCGACATGCAGGTGCGCTCGGTCGAGATCGATCCGGCCGCGGTCGACCCCGACGACGTCGAGCTTCTCTCCGACATGGTCGCCGCCGCAGTCAACGAGGCGGTCCGCGCGGCCCAGGAGCTCGCGGCCGCGAAGATGGCCGGGGTCACCGGCGGCATGAACATCCCGGGACTCATGTAGGTGCGCTACGCGGCTCCCATCGCTCGCCTGCTCGAGGAACTTGAGCGGCTCCCGGGCGTCGGCCCGAAGTCGGCGCAGCGTATCGCGTACTGGCTGCTGACGCGCGAGACCGAGGAGGCGCAGCGGCTGGCCGATGCGATCGTCGAGGTCAAGCGCACCATCCGGTTCTGCTCCCGCTGCTACAACTTCTCGGAAGGAGAGCTCTGCGCGGTCTGCGCCGATCCCGAGCGCGACCAGAGCACGATCTGTGTGGTCGAGGAGCCGCGTGACCTTGCCGCCATCGAGCGGACGGCCGAGTTCTCGTGGTTGTATCACGTGCTTCACGGCGCCATCTCGCCGATCGACGGGATCGGGCCGGACCAACTCCGCATGCGCGAGCTCATCGAGCGACTCGGCACCGAGGAGATCCGCGAGGTGGTCGTCGCGACGAACCCGAACGTCGAGGGGGAGAGCACCGCGCTCTACCTCGCGCGTCTCATCAAGCCGCTCGGCATCAAGGTGACGCGCATTGCGAGCGGCCTGCCGGTCGGCGGCGACCTTGAGTTCGCCGACGAGGTCACGCTCGGGCGCGCGCTGGAGGCCCGCCGCGAGATGTAGGGCGCGGACCTGGCACGAGCGCGCGTCACAGCACGCGGGTCTCGGGTACACACGGTGGGTAGGCCCCACGCGGGGAAGGCAAGCAGGCGGTTTCGCCATTCACCGACTCCTAGCTGCCGCTCACCGTCTCGCAGGTGCCGTACGCCGTAAGCGGTCAGGAGCGAACCTATCCTGTACTGACCTGTCGCCGACCCTGCGGCGCCGGGTACGTCCTGGCCCCATACAAGGAAGGGGGCGCTATGCCGCAGTTGACCGAGATCCGTTGGCACGCACGCGCCGGGCAAGGCGCGGTCACGGCCGCGAAGGTCGTCGCCGAGACGGCACTGTCCGCCGACAAGTACATGCAGGCGATGCCCGAGTACGGTCCCGAACGCATGGGCGCGCCGATCAAGGCGTTCACGCGCATCAGCGATGTGCCGATCGAGATCCACAACAACATCGAGAACCCGGACGTCGTCATCGTGCTCGACGAGTCCCTCATCGACGTCGTCGACGTGACCGAGGGCATCGCCGACAACGGCGACGATCATCATCAACACGTGCTCGCCCGCCGCAGCCGTGAAGACCGCCATAGGGGTGGCCGACACCGTCAAGGTGGCGTGCGTGGACGCGAGCGGTATCGCGCTCGATACGATCAAGCGCGACATCCCCAACACCCCGATCGTCGGCGCGCTCATCAAGGCGACCGGCGTAGTCGACCTGGAGACGTTCAAGGGGCTGCTTGCCAAGAACCTGTCCAAGAAGTTCGGCCAGGAGATGATCGACGCCAACTACACGGCGGTCGACCGTGCCTACGAGGAGGTGACCGTCGCATGAAGTGGGATGTGACCCGCATCAACGAATGGAAGGCCGCGGACTTCCCCCGGGCAGCCGTCATCCCCGAGAGCGGCAACAGTGACGACTACAACGTCGGCGGCTGGCGCAGCGAGCGCCCGTACCGCGACGAAGCCGTCTGCACCCAGTGCCTGCTCTGCTGGATCTTCTGCCCCGACACGTCAGTCGTGGTCGAGGGCGACAAGGTCGTTGCGTTCGACTACGACCACTGCAAGGGCTGCGGCATCTGCGCGAACGAGTGCCCGACCAACCCGAAGTTCGGCCGCAAGGCCATCGAGATGGTGCCCGAGGGCTGCGAACTGCCGGGGGTGAAGTAGAGATGGCTGAGCAGAAGACGGTAGCCACCACCGGCAACTTCCTCGTCGCCGAAGCGATGCGCCAGTGCGCTCCCGACATGATGGGCGCCTATCCCGATCACGCCGCAGACCACGATCGTCGAGGAGTTCGCGAAGTTCGTCGCCCAGGGTCGCGTGCACACCGAGTACGTGACCGTCGAGTCCGAGCACTCGGCGATGAGCGCGTGCGTCGGCGCCTCGGCGGCGGGTGCGCGCGTCATGACGGCGACCTGCTCGCAGGGCCTCGCGCTCATGTGGGAGGAGCTCTACATCGCGGCCGGCATGCGGCTGCCGATCGTCATGGCCAACGCCAACCGCGCCCTCTCCGCGCCGATCAACATCCACTGCGACCACTCCGACATCATGGGCGCCCGCGATTCGGGCTGGATCAACCTGTTCGCCGAGACCGCGCAGGAGGCCTACGACAACACGATCATGGCGGTCCGCATCGCCGAGCACCCCGACGTGCTCCTGCCGGTCATGACCTGCCTCGACGGCTTCATCACCACGCACTCGATCGATCGCGCCGAGGTGCTCGACGACGAGACGGTCAAGGCCTTCGTCGGCGACTACGAGCCGACCTACCCGCTGCTCGACTTCGAGAACCCGGTCAGCCACGGCAACTTCTCCGGTCTCGGTGGGCCCTACTTCGAGTTCAAGCGCCAGCAGCGCATCGCGATGGACGGCTCGATGAAGGTCATCAAGGACGTAGGCGCCGAGTACTCCGAAGCTCTCGGGCCGGCCGTTCGACGTCGTCGAGGGCTGGGGCATGGAGGACGCCGAGATCGCCATCGTCGTGATCGGCTCGAGCGCGGGCAACGCGCGTCACGTCGCGCGCGAGTTGCGCGAGAACGGCGTGAAGGCCGGCGTGCTCAAGGTCCGCGTCTTCCGTCCGTTCCCGGCCGCTGAGGTCCGCGCAGCACTGAAGGACGTCAAGGCCGTCGCGGTGCTCGACCGCTCCGAGAGCTTCGGCGCCGAGGGCGGCCCGCTCTACCTCGAGGTGAAGAGCGCGCTCTACGACCTCGGCTGCCGCATCCCGATCGTCGACTACATCTACGGCTTGGGCGGTAGCGACGTGCGCCTCGAGCTCATCGAGCGCGTGTACTCCGACCTGGCCGACATAGCCTCCGGCGCGACCGCACCGTTCGGGCTCACCTACCTCGGCACCCGATAGGAGGGGTTCGAAGATGCCATCACTCAAAGAACTGACCGCGAACCCCGACCGCCTTTCCGGCGGACACCGCCTCTGCGCAGGTTGTGGCGCCTCGATCGCGGTGCGCCAGATCATGCTCGCCGCCGGCGACAGCGCCGTCGTCTCGGGCTGCGCGACCGGGTGCCTCGAGGTCTCGACGACCATCTATCCGTACTCGTCGTGGCGGACGCCGTTCATCCACAACGCGTTCGAGAACTCGGCGGCCACGATCTCCGGCGTCGAAGCCGCCTTCAAGGGCCTGCAGCGCGCCGGCAAGATCCCCGCCGACAAGCGCGTGAAGTTCGTCGCGTTCGGCGGCGACGGTGGCACCTACGACATCGGCCTGCAGTCGCTCTCCGGCGCGATGGAGCGCGGCCACGACATGGTCTACGTCTGCTACGACAACGGCGCCTACATGAACACCGGCATCCAGCGCTCGTCGGCCACGCCGATGGGCGCGTGGGCCACCACGTCGGAGGTGGGCAAGGCGCAGCAGGGCAAGATCCAGCGGCGCAAGGACCTCACCTCGATAATCGCCGACCACGGCGTGCCCTACGCCGCGCAGGCGAGCGTGAGCCACTGGCGCGACCTGACCACCAAGGCCGAGAAGGCCTTTGCGGTCGAGGGCCCGGCGTTCCTGAACGTGCTCTCGCCGTGCCCGCGCGGCTGGCGCACGGTGCCCGGCAAGTCGATCGAGATCGCGAAGCTCGGTGTTCAGACCGGCTTCTGGCCACTGTTCGAGGTCGAGGACGGCGTGTGGCGTCAGACCGTGCAGGTGCGCGATCGCAAGCCCGTCGTCGAGTTCCTGAAGCCGCAGGGCCGCTTCAAGCACCTGTTCGCGCCCGGCAACGAGGCACTGCTCGAGACCATCCAGGCCGAGGTCGACCGGTACTGGGCCTACATCCAGAAGCGCTGCGCCGAGTAGACGCGGGCAAGATCGCTCGGCAGGAGCCCTCGGCGGGAATCGCCGGGGGCTCCGTCTTGTCGAGGCGAGGTGCGCTACACTGGCGGAAAGATTAACGTGCACGTCGCCACGCTCGCGGCGCGGCGCGAACCACGCACGTGAGGGACACATAGATGGCGCTGGTGGTGACCAAGTTCGGCGGCACGTCGGTGGGTAGCACCGAGCGTATCCGCGCGGTCGCCGACCGTCTGATCGCCCGCAAACAGGCCGGCGACGACGTGGTCGCGGTTGTCTCGGCGATGGGGCACGTCACCGACGAGCTCGTCGCTCTCGCTCGCGACATCTGCGCCAACCCGCCCGAACGCGAGATGGACATGCTGCTCTCCACCGGCGAGCAGGTCTCGATCTCGCTGCTCGCCATGGCGATCCACGCGCGCGGCCTGGATGCCGTGTCGTTCACCGGGACTCAGGTGGGGATCGTGACCGACGCCGTGCACTCGCAAGGCCAAGATCACCGAGATCCGTGCCGACCGCGTCAAGGAAGCGCTCGCGACCGGCAAGATCGTGATCGTCGCCGGCTTCCAGGGCGCGACGCCCGACGGGCAGATCACCACGCTCGGCCGTGGCGGCTCGGACACCACCGCTGTCGCGGTGGCAGCGGGCATCGACGCGGATGTCTGCGAGATCTACACCGACGTCGACGGCGTCTTCACCGCCGATCCGCGCATCGTGCCCGACGCGCGCAAGATCGACCGCATCGGCTATGAGGAGATGCTCGAGATGGCCGCGAGCGGGGCGGGCGTTCTGCAGATGCGCTCGGTCGAGTTCGCGCGCAACCACGGAGTCACCATCCACTGCCGCTCGTCGTTTCACGACGGGCCGGGCACCATCGTCAAGGAGGCCGACGCCACCATGGAGCAGGCGATCATCTCCGGAGTCACGCACGACACGTCGGAGGCCAAAGTCACGCTACGAGACGTGCCCGACACGCCCGGCGTGGCGGCGCGCGTCTTCACCGCGCTCGCCGACGCGAACGCCAACATCGACATGATCATTCAGAACGTCTCGGAGGACGGCACGACCGACATCTCCTTCACCACGCCCAAGGACGATCTCGCCCGGGTGCGCTCTGCACTCGACGTCGTCGTCGTCGAGTTGGGGGCGCGGGAGTGGCAGGTGGACGAGTCCGTTGCGAAGGTCTCGCTCGTCGGCGCCGGTATGAGGACGCACCCCGGCATCGCGGCCAAGATGTTCGCCACGCTCGCTGATGCCGGCGTGAACCTCGACATGATCTCGACCTCGCCGATCCGCATATCGTGCGTGATCTCCGCCGAGCAGGTCGCCGACGCCGTCCAAGCGCTGCACGCCGCATTCGGGCTCGCGGACGCCGAGGTGGTCGCCGAGGTCTCACCTGGCTGTGGAGAGGGGGCGTGAGCCGCATGCCTTGGAGCAAGCAGATGCCGGCTCGCCCCGTCGTCGCGGTAGCCGGGGTCACCGGCGCGGTCGGTCGCGAGATGCTGCTCACTCTCGAGCAGCGCGGCTTCCCCGCCGCCGAGGTCCGCGCGCTGGCAAGCGCGCGCTCGGCGGGCAAGCGCGTGCCGTTCGCCGGCGGAGAACTCGTCGTCGAAGAGATGACCGATTCGAGCTTCGATGGCGTCGATATCGCCCTCTTCTCGGCGGGGGCCGGCGTGAGCAAGCGGTTCCGCGACGCGGTGACCGGCGCGGGCTGCGTCATGATCGACAACTCCTCGGCGTTTCGCATGGAAGACGACGTGCCGCTCGTGGTACCGGAGGTCAACGCCGAGGACGTGGCGTGGAACTCCGGTGTTATCGCCAACCCCAACTGCTCGACCATCCAGATGGTCGTGGCTCTGAAGCCACTTCACGATCTTTCGCGGATCAAGCGCGTGGTCGTGGCGACCTACCAGGCCGCGAGCGGGGCCGGTCAAGCGGCGATGGACGAGCTGTACGAGCAGAGCCGCCAGTTCCTGTCGGGCGAGGACCTCACCGTCGAGCAGTTCGCTCACCGCATCGCGTTCAACTGCATCCCTCAGATCGACGTCTTCCTCGACGATGGGTCCACCAAAGAAGAGTGGAAGATGGTCGTGGAGACCAAGAAGATCATGCACGCACCCGAGATCGCAGGTCGACCGCGACGTGCGTACGCGTGCCGGTGCTGCGCTGCCACTCGGAGTCGGTCAACGTGGAGTTCGACGGGCCGGTCTCGCTCGAGGACGCGCGGGCTGCGCTTACCGCGGCGCCGGGTATCACGATGCTCGACGACCCCTCTTCGAAGCAGTACCCGATGCCAGCGATGCTCGAGGGCACCGACGACACCTACGTCGGGCGGTTGCGGGTGGACGAGACAGTGAAGCACGGGCTTAGTATGTGGGTGGTCGCCGATCAACTGCGCAAGGGGGCCGCGCTCAACGCGGTCCAGATCGCCGAGGCTCTTCTGGCGTAAGGGGTGGGGCGGCCCGACCGCCTCAGGGCAAGCATCTGTGCTTGGAGGGACCGATGTCTGAGAGCAGCGCAAAGATCATGATCGTCGAGGATGACGCGACCATAGGCCGCTTCGTCGAGCTCGAGCTGGCGCACGCTGGCTACGAGGTCTCGCGATTCGGTGACGGCGAAGCGGCACTCGAGTCCATCGAGGCCATCCGCCCCGACCTGGTGCTGCTCGACCTGATGCTGCCCGGCATCGACGGGCTCGAGGTGGCGCGGGCCTGTCGCGCTCGCGGGCTTGGACGTCCCGATCCTCATGCTCACCGCGCGCTCGCAGACCCAGGACGTGGTCACCGGCTTCGACGCCGGTGCCGATGACTACCTGCGCAAGCCGTTCGAGATATCGGAGCTGCTCTCCCGCGTGCGCGCGCTGCTCAAGCGCGTCGAGCACGAGAAGCCGACCGCCCAGTACCGCGTGGGCGACATCGAGATCGACCCGGCGTCGCGGAGCGTGACCGTCGCCGGCGAGCCGGTCAACTTCACTGCCAAGGAGTACGACTTGCTCGAGTACTTCGTCGCCAACGCTGGTCGTGTCATCAGCCGCGATGAGATCCTCGAGTCGGTCTGGGGCAGGGCAGCACACCTCGGACAGCAACGTCATCGAGGTGTTCGTGTGCCACCTGCGCAACAAGATCGGCGACAACGACAACCAGATCATCCGGACCATCAGAGGCGTGGGCTACTTCTTCTCGAGGACGTAGATGGGCAGGCTGTCACTACGGGGCTGGCTGCTCATCGTCTCGGTGCTGTTCGCGGTGCTCGTCGTGGGCGGCGTTGCGCTCACCACCTACATCATCGTCGCCGACGGCATGCGCGTCGTGGCGTTCGACACCGCCCAGCGCGAGGCGACCGCCGCGGTGGCCGCGATCGAGGAGGCTGCCGCTCAGGCCGAGGCCCGTGCCGAGGCGCGTGGCCTGGGAAGCGACCGGAAGATCGCGGAGGCCGACCAGATTCTCGGCAAGCGCCTGAGCGCGCTGCTCGAAGAGGCCGGGCTCACGGATGCCGAGTTCGCCATCTATGAGGACGGCCCCGAGGTCTTCTGGAGTTCGAGCCCCGAGGCCATCCATCCGGCGCAGCTCATCAAGCGCAGCCAGGCCGCGCAGACCGGCACCCCGACCTTCTCGAATCTGTCGAACGGCGGTCTGCTTGCGGGCCTGTTCAGGCAGGCCCAGCTCGGGGCCACGGTCGTCCACAACCCGCTCAGCCTGCCCGGCGGACGCACTGGCGTGCTGGATGTGACCTACGTGCCGGAGAGCGAGACGAACGTCATCGACGCCATCCGCGTGCCGATGGCGATTCTGGCGTTCTCGGCGATGCTCATCATGGTCGTGCTCATGCAGACCTCGATGGCGTGGGTCCTGAACCTCGTCGACGACCTGCGCAAGGCCGCCGACTCCATTGATGCGGGGCGGCTCGATGAGCGGCTGCCCGACGAGGCCCGCAACGAGGTCGGCGAGCTCGCTCGCTCCATCAACCGGCTCATCGGTCGGCTCCAGCGCAGAGCCGAGGCGCAGAGCCGTTTCGTGGCAGACGCTTCGCACGAGCTTGCGACGCCGGTCGCGGGCATCCGCGGCTACACCTCGATCCTGCGCGCGTGGGGCGGCGAGGACGTCAAGGTACGCGAGGAGGCGATCGACGCGATCGACCGCGAGTCGCGACGGATGGCGCGCCTTTCGAGCGACCTGCTCAACCTGCTTCACGCCGATCAAGGGCTCGTGCTTGCCGCCGAGCGGTTCGACCTGAACGTGGTGGCCCGAGAGCGATTGGCGACCACCGCCAGCCGCTACCTCGACAAGGACATCGAGTTCGTCGGTCCCGAAGAGGAGTCGCTGGTCATGATCGGCGACCCGGACCGGGTCGAAGACGTGCTCTCCATCCTGCTCGACAACGCGGGTAAGTACACGCCGGAGCACGGGCAGGTGGTCGTCACGACGACCGGACGCCGCGACACGGTGATCATCACGGTGAGCGATAGCGGCGAGGGCATAGCCGAGCAGGACGTGCCGCGCGTCTTCGACCGCTTCTTCCGAAGCGACAAGGCGCGAGCCGAAGGCGAGGCGGGGTTCGGGCTCGGTCTGGCCATCGCCAAGACCATCGTCGACAGCATGGGCGGCACCATCGCGGTCGAGAGCATCGTCGGCCAGGGGACGATGTTCACCATCGAGGTCCCGCGAGGTCGCGTCTAGCGGGGCTGCGCGCGCCTCCCCCTGCTCAAGGGCGCCCTTGCGCACGCCGATAACTCCTGAGAACGCAATGAATCGCGCAAAGGGGTATCTGCGTGCCAGCCAGCGACCGCGACATCGCAGGTCGAGCGTTCGCCACTGCAGAGTGGCGAAGCGCCGCCGACGCCTTGTTCCAGGCGACCGGTGTGACCGTCAACGCCATGGACTTCGAAGGCGTCCGTTCGCTCTGCGCGGGAACGCGCTGCACCGGCTGCCATCTCGCGACCGACGTCGAGGAGCCCGGGCCCGCCCAGTGCTTCGACGAGGCGATCGACCCGCAGGCGGGTCGCGCGGTCTGTCGCGCGGGGCTTGCAGCGCTCTTCGCGCCGGTCGAGCGCAACGGACGGGTACTCGGCCACGTGGTCATCGGCGGCTTCGTGACCTCCACCCGCGAGCGCCGCGGCCTCTACGAGCGCCTCCTCGTGCGCGGTGTCGGCGAAGACGCCGCCCGTCGCGCCATCAAGGGGCTGCCGGTGGTCTCGCGACGCCAGGCCGAGTCCTTCCTGCAGGTTGCCGTCTCGACAGCCGTCACCGTCATCGACGCGACCGCCGAGCGGATCGCGTCTGCCGATCGCGTCCAGGAGCTCAAACTCTTCGTCTCGACCGGGGCGCAAGTCGCCGCGGCCGAGCATCTGGACTCCGGTTCGCTCGGCGCGATCGCCGAGGAGGCGGTCGCGCTCATCGGCGGCGAGGCCGGGGCGGTGCTTCGGCCGCACGGGGCCGAGCTCGAGGTCGTCGCACGCACCGAGGCGGTGGCGCGGCCCGCTCGGCGCCATCGTCCCGCGCGCCTCGACCGCGTCCGGGCGGGCATTCGAGACCCGGCGTGCGGTCGTCGCGCCGACGAACAGCAAGACGACCTCGACGCTGGCGATGCCACTCCTGGTCGCCCAGAGGGTCGTCGGCGTCCTTGAGGTGCGGCTCGACTCCTCGGCCCTGCCGGTGCCCAAGGAACAGCTCAGTCGGCTCAGCCGCTTCACCCAGTTCGTCGCCATCGCGCTCGAGCGCGAGGACGAGCGCGCGCGGGCCGACCGCGCGATGAGCGGGCTACGCGCAGCTGAGCGAGTTGGCCGCGCTGCTCGGCGGCCAGACCGACACTGCCGAGGTCGCTCGCGTCGTCAACGGCGCGCTCTCGCAAGGCTTCGGCTTCGAGGTCGCCGGCACCGTGCTCGCGGGCTGGGGCAAGGACCGCGCCGACGTGATGGTCGAAGGCACCGTCGCGGCGGCCGATCTCGACCACGTGCTCGGGGTCGTGTCCGGCCGCGACCTGGCCCGCGACCCGTTCGACGAGGTCAACACCGTCGGCGACGCGTCGGCCGCCACCGAGTGCGCCGACGACTGGGCGATCGCGTCGTGCGAGTTCTCGTACGGCGAGCTGACGGTCGGCACGCTCTTCGTGGCGCGCAGCGACGGGCAGCGCTACTGCGCGCAGGACCGTGCGCTGCTTGAAGGGATCGCGATGCACGCGGGAGCGGCCTTCGGGCGGGCGGCGCTGTTCACGCGCATCCGCGACGACTACGCAGGCACGATCGCCGCGCTTTCCGCTTCGCTCGACCGCGTCTCGCCGTCGGTGAACAGTCGCTCGGGCAAGGTGATGGACTTCGCGCTCGCTATCGGCGATGAACTCGGGCTGTCCGCTGACGATCTCGAGCAGCTGCGCTTCGCGGGCCTGCTGCACGATGTGGGTGGTGCCGGGCTCGTCGAGGAGATCACGCTGCGGCCCAGATCGCTGACCGCCGAGGAGATCGTCGCCGGGGACCAGCGACTCGAACTGGGCTCCTCGGTACTCGACCAGATCGACTTCCTGAAGTCGCTTACGCCGATCGTGCTACACCACCATGAGCAGTGGGACGGCCACGGCTGGCCGCAGGGCCTCGCCGGGACCGCGATCCCGCTACCCGCACGCGTGCTTGCCGTCGCCGACGAGTACGACGCACTCACGACCGGACGCGGGCGCTCGCGCAGGCTCTCGGTCGTGCAAGCGCGTGGGGCCATCGCGAAGGACTCCGGCACTCGCTTCGATCCGCAGGCCGTCGTCGCGCTGTTCTCGGTGCTCGAGCGCATGGCGCTCGCGGGCATGACGGGGCTGCTCGCGGGGGAGAACACGCGTGGTCGCGCCGAGCTGCCCGCATAGCGGCTGCTTCAGCCCCCCTGCTAGAATCGACCGCTACCGATGAGGCCGACTCACACAGGCCGGCTGCGGAGCAGGGAGAGGCGTGAGCAGGGTCCGCTACATCACCCAGGCCGGGATGATCGCCGCCGTCTATGCTGCGGTCACGATCGTCGTCACCCAGGTCCTGGGCGTGTTCTCCTGGGGCCTCTTGCAGCTGCGGATCAGCGAGGCCCTCACGGTGGTGGCCTTCTTCACCCCGGCCGCCATCCCAGGGCTGGCGCTGGGCTCGGTGATCGCGAACGCCTACACCGTGGCGGCGACCGGGAACGCCCTCGGCCTGCTCGACGTGGTCTTCGGCTCGCTCGGAACGCTACTGGGCGCCTGGTGGACCTGGCGGTTCCGCGCGAACACGCCCCTCGGGCTCGCCGGGCCGGTGATCGCCAACGCACTCATCGTCCCGGCCTACCTGCCGTTCCTGCTTGCGGGGCTCGGCCTCTACCAGGTGCCTCTACTTGGGTTCGACGTAGAAGGTTCCTGGCTGGCAATGTACCTTGTGGGTGTGGTCGCGGTAGGGGTCGGCGAGGCCGTGGTCATGTACACGCTCGGCTGGGGCCTGCTTGCCGCCCTGCGCAAGCTCGGGCTCGCCGAGGCGCTGGCGAGACGCTCGTGAGGGGAGGCGACTAGATGGCGCAAGCCGAACGTGAGCTGCGGCTCTCGCGCGTTGTCGCGCCCCACGGGCCGCTGCTCGCCATCGACGAGGACGCCTGCGTCCACTGCTGGGCGTGCGTCCGTCACTGCCCCGCGCACGCGATCCGCGTGATCGAGGGCCGCTGCGAGATCATCGACGAGCGGTGCGTGAAGTGCGGTCTGTGCGTCACCGAGTGCCGGCACGACGCGATCCGCGTCCGCGACGACCTTGTGCGCGCCCGCCAGCTGCTCGCCTCGGGCCGCCCGGTCGTCGCGCTGCTTGCGAGCGAATACGTCGCAGCGCTGCACCCGATGACGCCCGTGGAGGTCGATCGGCGCCTGATCGCCGCGGGGTTCTCGGCGGTCGAGACCACCGTGCTCGGCGAGGAGCTCGTCGCGGCCGAGTACGAGCGGCTGCTCGCCGAGGACGGTGTCGGCAAGCTGAGGCTGCGCTCCACCTGTCCCGTTGCGGTCGACTGGGTCCGCTTCTTCCACCCGGGGCTTGCCGACGCGCTCGTCCCGGTGGTGTCGCCCTACCTCGCCCAGGCGCGGCTCATCCGCGCCCTCTACCCCGACGACACCGCGGTCGTCTACGTCTCGCCGTGCTGGTCACGCAAGGACGAGGCGCTCGAGCCTGCGGCCGGCGGTGACGTCGACGTCGCCATCGGCTTCGACGAGCTCGAGCTGCTGCTTGCCGAGACCGAGGAGCCCCCGCCACCCGAGCGCGAGGTGGTGCGGCCTCAAGCGACCAAGGAGCGCTCCGCCACCGACGGCTTCCCGCGCAAGGCGCTCACGGATCGTAACCTCACGAACGGCGACGTCGTCGTCTCGCGGGGGCTGGCCGAGCTGGACCGGCTGCTCGTCGCGATCGGTCGCGGCGAGACGACGCCGGCCGTCGTCGACATGCTCAACTGCGAGGGCTGCATCGACGGCCCGTGCGTGAACCGCTGCCTGTCGGTGTTCGCGAAGCGCGGCATCGACGCTGCCGAGCGGCGGCGTCAGCCCCCGTCGCTCGTCGACAGCCAGACGCTGCTCGATGCGCTCCCCGGCGTGACGCTCGACCGGGCGTTCGAGCCCGCCGCGGCGCCGCGCCACACGGCGACCGATGCCCAGATCGACGCAGAGCTCGCCCGAGGCGAGTTCGAGAGCCGCGCCGAGACCATCGACTGCGGCGCCTGCGGCTACCGCACCTGCATCGAGCTCGCCGAGGCCGATCATCGCCGGCGCATCGACCTGGGAGATGTGCTTCCCGCTGCAGAAGCGCCGCCTCGAGCGCGAGCGCGAGCAGCTCGTCGAGGCGGCCGTCATCGACACGCTCACCGGGCTCACCAACCGGCGCGGATTCGATCGTCGTCTTGCCGAGGAAGTCGCGCGCGCCCGGCGCTACGACACGCCGCTCTCGCTCGTGATGATGGACCTCGACTCGTTCAAGGACATCAACGACAAGTACGGGCACGCCACCGGCGACGCGCTGCTGCGCGCGGTCGGCGTGCTGCTCAACGCGGAGCTGCGTACCGCGGACGTCGCGGTCCGCTTCGGCGGCGACGAGTTCGCCCTCATCCTGCCGAACACCCCCAAGACCGATGCGTGGGCGGTCGCCGAGAAGATCCGCACCTCCATCGCCCAGCTCGGCATCTATGCCGAGGACGGGACCTGCGTGCGCACGAGCTCGTCGATGGGCATCGCCGCGGTGAGCGAGCGGATCCTTCACCCGGCGGACCTCATGGACACCGCCGACAAGGCGCTCTATCGCGCGAAACGTGCGGGACGCAACAGGGTCGAGCTCTCGGCTGGGTAACCTCTCTTCGGGAGCGCGAGCGATTCGCCCGATCGGAGGTCGACCGAGATGCACGAGGCACTCCTGCAGTCACGCGAGGGCGACCGCATCCGCTGCGGCCTGTGTCCCCACGCCTGCCTCATCGCCGAGGGCGCGCACGGCGTGTGTGGTGCCCGCGGCGTCGTGGACGGCTCGCTCAAGGCGCTCACCTACGGGCTCGTGAGCTCGCTTGCCGCCGATCCGATCGAGAAGAAGCCGGTCTTTCACTACCGGCCCGGCACCCGCGTGCTCTCGTTCGGCTCGGTCGGCTGCTCCATGCGCTGCGGCCACTGCCAGAACTGGCAGATCTCGCGGCCGAAGGGCGACGACGGGTCGGTGCCGCTCCGGTTCGTCGACCCCGATTCGGTCGTCGCGCTTGCCGAGGAGACCGGCTGCGCCGGCGTCGCCTTCACCTACAACGAGCCGGTGATCTGGCTCGAGTGGGTGCTCGATGCGGCCCGCGCGGCCCGCTCGGCGGGGCTCTATACCGTGATGGTGACCAACGGCTACGTGACCGCGGCCGGGCTCGACCTGTTCGCAGAAGTGATCGACGTCTGGCGCGTCGACATCAAGGGCTTCTCGGAAGAGGCGTTTCGTGCGCTGTGCAAGGTCCGCCACGCCGAGGCCGTGCGGGAGCAGGCCGAGCGGGCCAAGCGCGTGCACGGGATGCACGTCGAGTGCGTCACCAACGTGGTCCCCACGATCAACGACTCCGATGAGGAGCTCTCGGCGATCGCTGCGCTGGATCAGCGGCGCGCTTGGGCCCGAGACGCCGTGGCACGTAACGCGGTTCGTGCCGTATCTCGAGTTCGCCCACCTGTCGCCGACGCCGGTCGCGACGCTCGAGCGTGCGCGTGAGATCGGGCGCGAGCAGGGGTTGAAGTACGTCTACTTGGGCAACGTATCGGTTCCCGGCGGCGAGGACACCGTGTGCCCGGCGTGCGGGGCGGTCGCGGTCGCCCGGACGGGGTACGCTGTGACGGCGCGCGGACTCGGTGCGGGCGGGGAGTGCAGCGCCTGTGGCGCGCATCTGGGGATCGTCACGGGTCCGGCCGCCGAGCCGTCCTGACAGTCCACGAGGAGAGGGAGAGGGACCGTGACTGAAGCGGAGCAGGCCCCGAAGGCACCGGTGGTCCCGCGGGTGCTGGTCTTCTTCGACTACGCGTGCCAGTTCTGCTATCTGGACTGGCCGCGCTTCAAGCGCCTGCGCGCCGAGCAGGGCGCGGAGCTCTTCCTCGTGCCCTACGAGCTGCGTCCCGCACTCCCGCCGGAAGGCATCGACGTGAGCGAGCTGGGGGCCGCGCACTCCGAGCATGTCGTCGAGCACATGGAGCGCATGGCGCGCGAGGGCGGGCTCGGTCTCACCTTCCCGCAGCTCGTGCCCAACACGCATCTCGCGCTCGCGCTCGGCGAGTACGGGCGCGACACCGGTCCCGAGGCGCACGAGGCGGTCCACGAGGCCATCTTCGCTGCCTACAATGCGGGCGGCCGCGATATCGGTGATCGCGCGGTGTTGCTTGCAGATCGCAGGCGAGCAGGGCTTCGACACCGACGATGTCGCAGAAGCACTGCGCGACGGCCGCTACGACGAGCGGCTCCACCAGTTCTACCACCTTGCGCTGTCGATGGGGATCAGCGCGACGCCCTCGGCGCTCGTCTGCAACGAGCTGCTCATCGGCAGTCGGCCGTATCGGGTGCTGGAGGAGGCACTCGAGCGGTGCCTGGTCACCGCCGAGAGCATCGAGGGTGCGCCGCCGGCCATCGAGCGCTGACGCCGCGCTCGCTGGCGCTCGGGTATCATGGTGCGGGTCGGCCGACCGGCCGGCGCGAGCGGGTCATCCGACCGCGGACAGCAACGTACACCGGGAGCTTGTAGCCTGTGGAACCAGTCGTAGTCATCCCGACATTCTGGACTCGCCGCCGAGGCAGCAGGGGCCGCTCGACCATCGACGAGATGGCCGCCATCTACGACCATCCGACGCCGCTGAACGAAGACGGCTCGCTCGCGCAGTGCCTTGAGTCGCTGCGGCAGGTGCGCGGGCTCGGTCGGGTCGTCGTGATCGTCGCGGTCACCGACGAGTCCATCGCTCATCAGGCCGAGGACCGCGTGCGCGAGATCGTCGACGATTTCCCCGACATCGACGCGATCGTCTTCGGGCCCGCCGAGATGGGCTCGCTGCACCGCCGGCTCGAGCAGCTCGAGTTCGCCGACATGATCGAGGGCGTCACGCTCACCGGCTACGGCGCGGTGCGCAACGTCGGCCTCATCGCCGCGGCGGTGCTCGGGCACGACGCCGCCATCTTCCTCGACGACGACGAGGTCGTGCTCGACGAGGACTTCCTCGAGACCGCGCTCTACGGGCTCGGCGCTCAGCTGCAGGACGGCACGCCGCTCCTCGCCAAGTCGGGCTACTACGTGGACGAGCAGGGGCGCTGGCAGCGGCACGAGGATCCCCACTGGGCCAACATCTTCTGGCGGCAGAAGGACGCCTTCAACAAGGCACTTGATGTCGTGCTCAAGCCGCCGAGGATCCAGCGCGCACGCATCGCGTTCGGCGGGCTGTTCGCGGTGCATCGCGACATGTACTCGGCGGTGAGCTTCGATCCGTGGGTCACGCGCGGTGAGGACATCGACTACGTCATCAACGTGCGCATGCACGGCGGAGACGTCTTCATCGACGATGAGTGGAAGGTCGATGCACCTTCCGCCCGAACCGGTGAGCGAGGCGCTGCGTTTCCGGCAGGATGTCTACCGCTTCGTCTACGAGCACCGCAAGATCGAGTTCGCGAAGTCGCAGGTCGACCTCAGGCCGGTCACGCCCAAGTCGATGGCCCCCTACCCGGGCGACTTCATCGACTCGTCGGTCGGCTGGCGCGCGTTCGTGACCGCGCTGTTGCGCGCGGTCGCAGGGCCCGAGAGGAGCCGGTACTTCAACTCGGCGCTCCACGCGACGCGAGATGCCGGTGCCTACGCGCGCGAGAGCTGCCAGAACTACTTCGAGTTCCAGCGCCGCTGGCCCATGATGATGGAGCGGCTCTACGACGACGTCGCGCTGCGCACGCTCTTCACCGGCGAGCGTCGCGTCGACAGGACCGCCATCACCGGGCGGTTCCCGGTCGTCCCGCCCGAGTAGGCTCGCCGTGCCGGAGTTCCTCGCGACGGTGGCGATCGGCTTCGCGTCCGGGGTGCTCTCCGGCATGTTCGGCATCGGCGGCGGCGTGATCACGACCCCGGCCATCCGACTGCTGCTCGGTGCCCCCGCGCTGGTCGCCGTCGGCACGCCGCTCGTCGCGCTCATCCCGAGTGTCGTCACCGGCGCGATCTCGTACGCTCGCGCTCGCGTCTGCGACCTGCGTGGCGGCGTGACGCTCGGGCTCGCTGGTGCGCTCACGGCGGTCGTCGGGGCCTGGCTCACGCGGCTCGTCGGCGGAACGTTCGTGCTGGTTGCCACAGCCGTGCTCATCCTGGTCATGGCCGCCGACATGGCGCGGCAGGTGTTGCGCCCGCCCCAGCCCGCGCGCGAGGTCGGGGATGCAGCGGCAGAGGACGCGTCCGGCCCCGCCCCGGAGCCGCAGCGCGGACAGCTCGTCGGCGCCGGCGCCGCCACCGGGCTCTACTCGGGCTTCCTCGGCCTCGGCGGCGGGTTCGTGCTGGTGCCGCTGCTCACTCGCTGGCTGCGCTACCCCATGAAGCGCGCGATCGGCACCTCGCTCGTGGCGATCGCGATCCTCGCTGTACCCGGGGCGATCACACACGCGGTGATCGGCAACGTCGACTGGGCGATCGCCGCAGGGCTCACCATCGGCGCGATCCCCGGCGCCGTCGTGGGCTCGCGGATCGGTCTTGGCGCGAGCGACCGCGCTCTTCGGCTTGGCTTCGCCATCCCTGCTGGCCCTGACCGGGCTCTGGCTCGCTGCGAGCGAGCTCGTGCTCGCGCGGTCATGAACCGCTGGCGCCCCGCACGCGCCGAAGAGGTCGCGCGGCTGTGGCCGGCCGCTCGGGCCCTGCGGGCGGCCCGCACGTTCGAGCAGCTGCAGGCCGAGTGGTCGCGGGCCCCGTGGGCGCTGAGGGTCTCCGACGCCGGCGACGCGCTGCTCCTACGCCGTTGGCGGGCCGAGTCCGACGCGCTCGCGATACGGGCGGTGTGGGCGCCGCCGGCTCGGCTCGGGGGCGCGCTCGTCGAGGCGCTCGAGACCGCACCGCGCGCACGGCTTCGCCCGCGTGCTCTCTCCGCTCGTTCCCGAGCGCGCGCTCGGCGCGTACCTGGAGTCCGGGATGGCGGTCGTCGAGTACGTCGTCGCGCTGCAGGGCAGTGTCGATCGATTGGCCGGCGCAGACGGCTCGCGCGAGCGGCGTGAGGCTTCGGCCCGCCGAGCGCTCGGACCTGGACAGACCTGCTCGCGGTCGACGCCGCGTGTTTCGATGACTTCTGGCGCTACGGCCGCGCGGAGCTGACGCGAGTCGCCTGCGCGACGACCGGGTGACAGTGGCGGCAGATGACGCGGGCACGGTCGTGGGCTACGCGACGAGCAACGTGTTCGCGGGCACGTGCACGATCGGGCGCCTCGCGGTGGACCCGGCGGCCCGCCGCCAAGGCGTCGGCATCCGCGCTCCTTGCTGACGCCGCGGCTGCCGCGGTCGATCGAGCGCGCCTTCGTTGTGAGCCTCTGCACGCAGGAGGGCAACGCGGCGTCGCGCGCCCTGTACGCTCGCTGCGGCCTCGCCGAGGTCGGCGAGCGCTACGCGATCGCCTCGTGCGCTGTCGGGCAGGACGTGTGACCGGCGTGAGCGAATATACCTATACTGGCAGGTGCGCGAGGCCGTTGTGCGCGCCTCCCGTCTACTGCGGCGCCGTTGAGGAGGCGGATTGCTCAAGGCACTGGTCGTCGATGACGAGGCACCGGCGCGCTCCGAGCTCCGGTTCCTGCTCGGCGAGGCCGGCGACGTCGAGGTCGTGGGTGAGGCGAGCAACGCACTCGAGGCGCTGCAGCTCATCAAGGCCATCCCCTACGACGTCCTGTTCCTCGACATCCAGATGCCGGGTCTTTCGGGCGTCCAGCTTGCCGAGGCACTCGCGGCGCACCCCAGGCCACCCGCGATCATCTTCGTCACCGCGCACTCCGAGCACGCGGTCAAGGCGTTCGAGGTCAAGGCGACCGACTATCTCGTCAAGCCGGTCGAGCTCGATCGCCTCAAGCTCGCGGTCTCCCGGCTTGCGCCCGTCGCCGAGCAGGCGCCGGCGCGCATCGAGCGCATCCCGGTCGAGAAGGCCGGCAAGAAGCTGCTCATCAGCGTCGAGGACATCCTCTACATCATGGCCAAGGACGACTACAGCTACCTGCATACCGCCGCCGATCGCTACCTCTCGACCATGTCGCTCGCGAGCCTCGAGTCCAAGCTCGAGCCGGTGGGCTTCTTCCGCATCCACCGTCGCTATCTGGTGAACCTGTCGTGCGTCAAAGAGGTCGCGCCGATGTACGGCGGGACGCTGCTGCTCACGCTCACCGACGAGGCCGGGACGCAGATCCCGGTGTCGCGCCGGAGGGTCCCGTCGCTCAAGAAGGCCCTCGGGCTCTAGCGTGCCTTCCGAAGCACACGCGTCGCGCCGGCACCTGCTCGGCGTGATCTCCGACACCCACGGCACGCTCGACGCGCGGGTGGCCGACGTCTTCGCGGGGGTCGAACGGATCCTGCACGCCGGCGACGTCGGCCGGCCTCAGGTGCTCTGGGAGCTCCAGACGATCGCGCCGGTGACCGCGGTCGCGGGCAACGTCGATCGCTGGGAGCCATCGGCTGACGAACTCCCCGGCCTTGCGAGCGTCGTCATCGGCGACGCTCGCGTCGGACTGGTTCACGTGCGCGGCGAGCTGCCAGCGCACGTCGCTCGACGAGAGCGACGTCGTCGTCTTCGGTCACTCGCACCTGCCGCTGATCGACCGACAGGCGGAGGTGCTGTGGGTGAACCCCGGCTCGGCCACCCAACCCCGACGCTCGCCGATCGGCCGGAGCGTCGCGTTGCTCGAGATCGCCGAGGACGGCGCCGCCGACGCGCGCATCGTGCCGCTGTCGGAGTTCGGGGAGGGCCGATGAGCGACAGAAGCGCGTGGCCCGAGGACCCGGCGCGGCTCAAGGAACTCGAGGAGGCGCTCGACCAGGGCGGGATCGACGAGCTGCCGCCCAACGTGCCGCCCGGGCTTCCTCGGCGAGACGCCGCCCGACTTCCGCAAGGTGGACGGCGACGAATCGCACGGGCTCAACGCGGGCATCACCGACGAATGGACGTGGGAGACGACGATGCTGTGGGTGCTGCTCGCCTACATCGTCTTCTTCCCGGCCGCCTTCATCATCCTGTGGCGGTCGAGAAGGATCCCGCGCAAGCACAAGGTATGGCTGAGCGTCGCCATGGCCGTTGGCATTGCGCTGACGGCCGCTTGGTTCCTCGGCTGGCTCTAGGCGCTCGGGGGCCTACCACGTCAGCTCGAAGTACCGCGCGCCGCGGCCGCGGCGCCAGCGCCTCTGCGAGTCGGCGCACCGATGACCCGGTCGCATCGGGCAGGTCGAGGCGAAGGACCCGCAGGCCGCGCGTCGCGAGCGTGAGCAGGTCGCCCTCGGCCTGCGCACGGTGCAGCGCGGCCATCGACCAGGGCTGGCCCGGCACGGGAACGTCGGTCGCGTCGCGGGTCGTGACGAGTACGAAGACGCCGCTGGCCGGACCGCCCTTGTGCAGCTGGCCGGTCGAGTGCAGGTAGCGGGGCCCGAGCTCGAGGCAGACCGCACGGCCGGTCGCCGCAGCGACGCGCGGGACCGCTTGGGCGAGCGGGGCGATCAGCGCGTCGTCGTCGGGCAGGTAGGCGAGGAGCGCGAGGTAGTCGCCGTCGCCAGCGGCGTCGAGCGCGAGCGCGAGCGCGTCCGCGACGCTCGCGACGGGTCGCGGCGGCGCGGTGAGCCCTCCTGCGAAGGTGAGGTCGACGTTCTCGGCGGACTGCTGCGGCGCGGGGGCGGCCTTCGAGCCGTCCAGCACCCCTGCGGTCGCGGCCTTGGCCTCGGCGACGTTGGGCTCGTCGAACGGGTTGATGCCGAGCAGGAAGCCCGCGAGCGCGATCGCATACTCCCAGCGCACGAACTCGGCGCCGAGGTCGAGGCGGTCGTCGAGCACGATCTCGAACACCGGGTGATCGGCGCTGAGCGCGGATGCCAGGCGCTCGCAGCTCCGTGTCGTCGCGCATGCGCACGACGACGACCGCGCGGTCGGGACCGTAGCCTGCCGGCTCGGTCGGCCAGTTCGACGACGGGGACGACGCCGGTCCCCAGCTTGCCGAGCGACTCGGCGACGAGCTGCTCGACCCACAGGCCGAAGCCGCGCAGTCCTGCCGAGGCGACGATCGTGAGCTTGTCGGCGCCCGCATCATGCGAGTCCACAATGAAGGCTGCGAGCGCCGCGGCGGGATTCGACGGTGCAGGCTCGGCGCAGCGCGCCTCGCTCGCAGCCGCGCGCTCGACGAGGCCGACGACGTCGACGCCGATGAGCGCGGCCGGAACGAGCCCGAAGGCGGTGAGCGCCGAGAAGCGGCCGCCCACGTCAGGCGGGTGTCTCGACGAGCGCGTGGAAGCCTTCCGCTGCCGCGAGGTCGGCGAGCGCGCTGCCGGGGTCGGTGAGTGCGATGAAGCGCCGGCCGGCCGCCTCCGTGCCGAGTGCCTGGTCGGCGTGAGCTCGGAACATCGCGTACAGCGCGTTCGGCTCGATCGTGCCGCCCGACTTGCTCGAGACCAGGTAGAGCGTGCGCGCGGGGTCCAGCGTTTCGAGCGTGCGGCGCGACCGTGATCGGCGAGACCGTGTCGAGCACGTGGAGCGCTGGGCCGTCGCCCCCGAGGACCTGTCCGATCACGAGTGAGGCGAGGCTCGAGCCTCCCATGCCGAGCAGCACGACGTCGGTGACGCCTTCGGCGCGCGCATCAGCTGCGAGTTCCGCGGCCACGGCGAGCGTCGGCCTGCGCGGAGGCGGCCAGATCGGTCCAGCCGAGTCTCGTCGACACGCTCGCGGCCGTCTGAGGGTCGTCCCCGAACAGCGAGACGTCGTGGTCGCGCAGGCGCGCTACCGCATCCGCGTGCTCGAGGCGTTCCATGGCGCTCATACGGGTCTCCTCAGGTCGTCGGGAGCGGGCCGAAAGCCCGGCTTCAAGGTGTGATGCTCGGTCGGAACCGCACGGGCCCGTGGCGTATATGCCCGAGCGGGAGGCTATGCGGGCTCTTCGGCGTCCGCGACTTCGAGCGGATACGCCTCGCGGCTCTCGATGCGCGCGACCAGCACGCCGCCAGCGACCACGAGTGCGCCGCCGGCGATGGTCGCGCGCGTGAGCGGTTCGGCGAGGAAGACCGCGGCGAGGACCACGGCGCTCACGGGCTCGACGTAGGTGAGGATCGCGACGTGGTCGGTGCGCACGCGGCGCATCCCGCCAAGGAAGAGGAAGCCGGTCAGCGCCGTGTGCACGACGCCGAGCGTGGCGAGCGCCGCGTACTCGCGCGGCTCGCTGGGACCGTCGCCGCGCGCGTAGGCGGCGACGACGAACGGCGACAGCACGACCGAGGCGAGCGAGTACTCGACGACCATGAGCGCGCGCTCGACACGCCGCGCAGGATGTTCTTCGAGCGCAGAAGCAGCGTCGCGTAGGTGATCGCCGAGCAGAACGCCAGGACCGCGCCGAGCGTCTGCCCCGTGCCGTTCACCGCGATGCCCTGAGGGGCGAGGATGACGACGATGCCGCCGAGAGCCAGGCCGAGCGGCAGCAACACCCGCCGGTCGAACGTCTCACCGGTGACCACCGGGGCGAGCAGCGCCACGAAGA
>CAVVUM010000012.1:0-152848 GCA_963751505.1 uncultured Coriobacteriia bacterium | reverse complement strand
CGGCACCAAGCCGGTCTGGGTCTACAAGTACAAGAGGTTGGGCGGCAAGTGGAAGAACACGGGCTACGTAAAGGCGGGCGCATACGACTACGGGAGCTCTACCCGCTACAAGGTAAAGATGAAGCTCTCGAGCAAAGGCAACTGGCGCCTGCGGGCTTTCGCGCCCGCCGACGCCCTGCACCTCAAGACCTGGTCGGCGAAATACGACTATGTGACGGTGAGGTAGCGACAGCGGTTACAAGTCCATCCACGATGGCCCACCAGTAATTGACGAGGACCCATTTCAGTCAAGGGGGATCATGGTGGCTGGCGCCTACAGCAGGTTCGCCGAAGCTTCTCGAGGTGGGTCTGTGTTCCCGGGAGTACACTCGCCTGAGAAGGGGCTCACCGCATCTACGCACGAGACGGCTCTTCCTGGGGGGTTGAGCACCGCTCGTTTTCGACCTGGATATGGGGGCGGTCATCGAGGGCAGCGCGGGTCGTCGGCGCGTCGAGGAGTCGTGTACGCGCATTCGGTGGAGAGGCGCCGCAGGCGGGCGACGGGTCCTTTGGGGAGCGGTTCTTGCCTCGCCCTCTCCTGCTTCTCTTGGGTGTGCGGTGGCCGCTGCGGCCCCCGTCGTCATCGGCAGCCCCATCACCGTGGGCGACCTTCCGTGGCGTGGCGGTCAACGAGACCACGAACCGCGTCTACGTTGCCACGCTGACAGCGACTCCGTGAGCGTGATCGACGGCGCGACCGGGACGCTCATTGGCAGCCCCATCGCCGTGGGCGACGCTCCGGTAGGCGTGGCGGTCAACGAGGCCACGAACCGCATCTACGTCACCAACATCGACAGCGACTCCGTGAGCGTGATCGACGGCGCGACCGGGACGCTTGTCGGCAGCCCCATCGCCGTGGGCGACTATCCGTACGGCATAGCGGTCAACGAGGTCACGAACCGCATCTACGTCACCAACTACGACAACGACTCCGTGAGCGTGATCGACGGCGCGACCGGGACCGTATCGGCAGCCCCATCCCCGTGGGCGACTATCCGAGCAGCGTGGCGGTCAATGAGGCCACGAACCGCATCTACGTCGCCAACCCCAACAGCGACTCCGTGAGCGTGATCGACGGCGCGACCGGGACCCTTTCGGCGGCCCCATCACCGTGGGCGACATCCATACGACGTGGCGGTCAACGAGGCCACGAACCGCATCTACGTCGCCAACTACGACAGCGGCTCCGTGAGCGTGATCGACGGAGCGGCCGGGACCCTTGTCGGCAGCCCCATCGCCGTGGGCGAGTCCGACGACGTGGCGGTCAACGAGGCCACGAACCGCATCTACGTCGCCAACGCCGACAGCCACTCCGTGAGCGTGATCGACGGCGCGACCGGGACGCTTATCGGCAGCCCCATCGCTGTGGGCCACGCTCCGTACGGCGTGGCGGTCAACGAGGCCACGAACCGCATCTACGTCACCGACTGCGTCAGTGACTCCGTGAGCGTGATCCAGGACGAGGCACTGATCGAGGGGTTCACGCCGGCGTCGGGGCCGGCCGGCACGCGTGTGACGATCACGGGTCGCGGCTGCTCGGGGCGAGTGCGGTCACGTTCGGCGGCGTGCCGGCCGTCTCGTTCACGGTGGACTCGGCGACGAGGATCACCGCCACGGTGCCTGCGAACGCGACCTCGGGTCCCATCAGCGTCACCACGCCGCCGGCACCTCGTCAAGCGCGGGTAGCTTCACGATGCAGTATGCGATCACAGCTCACCGGGCCCAAGCGGCTCGATCTCGCCGGCGGGCGGCAAGTTAACCCGGGAGCGACCAGACCTTCACTATCACCCCGGCTGCGGCTACCAGGTCGCCGACGTGCTCGTGGACGGCATTCGGTCGGTGCGGTCACGACCTACACCTTTACCAACGTGACTGCGAACCACACGATCGCGGCGACCTTCGCGCGCTGTCCTCCGGTTGCCACGGCCCCGGTTACCACGGCACCGCACCCGTGGCCAAGACGAAGGCTCAGCTCGGTACACCCGTCGCCCCCAAGACGATGAAGAAGCGCGAAGTACTACACCGTTTACGGCTCGCTCAAGCCCAAGCAACGGGCACCAAGCCGGTGTGGGTCTACAAGTACAAGAGGTCGCCGGCAAGTGGAGGTACCTACGGCTACGTGAAGGCGACCGCCTACAACTACGGGAGCTCACCCGCTACAAGTCAAGATGAAGCTCCGAGCAAGGGCAGTTGGCGGCTGCGGGCGTTCGCGCCTGCCGACGCCAAGCACCTGAAGACCTGGTCGGCGAATACGACTACGTGACGGTGAAGTAGAGGCGGCGGTTCAAAGCCTTCCGGGATGGGCCGGCCATGCACACTGATGAGGACCGTCTCAGATGGTGATCTCGTGCTCCCGCACGGACGGCATGCACGCCAGCGCTACTGGCGTGTGCGTCTGTGCCGCGTTCCGGGTATACACTCGCCGTCAAGGGGCTCATCGTGTCTGCGCACAAGAAGGCTCTTCGTGGGGCGTGGCCACGACTGTTTCGTGTGGATCCGGGGGGCGATCGTCATGAGGCAGTCGCGGGATCCTTGAGTCGACGACGGAGCGCTCACGGTGCCGGCGCGCACTGTCATGGATGAGGCGACTGGAGTCGCCGGCGCCACAGTCTCTCGCGGTGCGCGTGCTTCGTGCTCGCTGCTGCCCTGCTCCTTGCGGGTGCGCTGGGGCCGCTGCCGCCCCCGTCGTCATCGGCAGCCCATCTCCGTGGGCGACCTCCGTACGGCGTAGCGGTCAACGAGGCCACGAACCGCATCTACGTCGCCAACTCCGGCAGCAACCCGTGAGCGTGATCGACGGCGCGACCGGGACGTCATCGGCAGCCCCATCCTGTTGGCGACCGCTCCGTACGGCGTGGCGGTCAACGAGGCCACGAACCGCATCTACGTCGCCAACGCCGACAGCGACTCCGTGAGCGTGATCGACGGTGCGACCGGGATCGTCATCGGCAGCCCCATCCCTGTGGGCGACGTCCGTACGGCGTGGCGGTCAACGAGGCCACGAACCGCATCTACGTCGCCAACTGCGGCAGCAACTCCGTGAGCGTGATCGACGGTGCGACCGGGACCGCTCATCGGCAGCCCCATCCCCGTGGGCGACGGCCCGATCGCCGTGGCGGTCAACGAGGCCACGAACCGCATCTACGTCGCCAACTACGGCAGCAACTCCGTGAGCGTGATCGACGGCGCGACCGGGAACCTCATCGGCAGCCCCATTGCCGTGGGCGACGCTCCGGACGCCGTGGCGGTCAACGAGGCCACGAACCGCATCTACGTCGCCAACCTCGACAGCGGCTCCGTGAGCGTGATCGACGGCGCGACCGGGAACCTCATCGGCAGCCCCATCGCCGTGGGCGCCGGCCGGCAGGCGTGGCGGTTAACGAGGCCACGAACCGCATCTACGTCGCCAACTACGGCAGCGACTCCGTGAGCGTGATCGACGGCGCGGCCGGGAATATCATCGGCAGCCCCGTCACCGTGGGCGCGATCCGATCGGCGTAGCGGTCAACGAGGCCACGAACCGCATCTACGTCACCAACTACGGCAGCAACACCGTGAGCGTGATCCAGGACGCGGCGCTGATCGAAGGGTTCACGCCGGCCTCGGGTCCGGCCGGCACGCGGTGACGATCACCGGTCGCGGTCTGCTCGGCGCGAGCGCGGTCACGTTCAACGGCGTGCCCGCTGCCTCGTTCACGGTGGACTCGGCGACAAGATCACCGCGACGGTGCCGCCAACGCGACCTCGGGTGCCATCAGCGTCACCACGCCTGCCGGCACCTCGAGGAGCGCGGGCAGCTTCACGGTGCAGTACACCGTCACCGCACTGCCGGGGCCAACGGCACGATCACGCCTGCGGGAGCCACGACCGTGAACTCCGGAGCGAGCCAGGCCTATACCGATCACGCCGGCTGCCGGCTACAAGGTCGCCGACGTGATCGTGGACGGCGCCTCGGTGGGTGCGGTCACGACCTACACGTTCACGAACGTCACCGCGAACCACACGATCTGTGGCCGCGTTCGCGCCGCCCGCACACCACCGGCCACCCGCCCCAAACCAACCACCGACACCACCATCCACGACACGCACCGACCACCGTCGTGACCAAGACCCGCGTGACTCTCGGCACGCCTGTCGCCCCCAAGACGATGAAGAGGTCCAAGTACTACACCGTCTACGGGTCGCTCAAGCCCAAGCACGTCGCGGGCACCAAGCCGGTCTGGGTCTACAAGTACAAGAAGGTCGCCGGCAAGTGGCGCTGCTACGGCTACGTGAAGGCGACCGCGTACGACTACGGCTGCTACACCCGCTACAAGGTCAAGATGAAGCTCCCGAGCAAGGGCAGCTGGCGACTGAGGGCCCTCGCTCCCGCCGACGCCAAGCACCTGAAGACTTGGTCGGCGAATACGACTACGTGACGGTGAAGTAGGGGACGGCGGTTACAAAGCCATCCAGGATGGCCCACCACGAACTTGCGAGGTCTCGGCGATCGTGCCGGGGCCTCGTCCCATCTAACCGCGCGTGGATCTGGGATGTGCTGGAGCGCTCTCGGCTCGTAGTGACGGGGCGTCCTTAGCAATCGCCGCCCCGGGCCGCTTCAAGCCGGTTCAGGGTATGAAGAGCTCGGGGAGCTCGTCATGCTCACACAGGGTCCTCGCGCCAGAGTTCCCGGCTGGATGGCGACCGGGAGTGGGTTGTGCCCTCTTCCGGTCATCGCCGAGGGAGGATCGCCATGAACGAGTCTCGGAGCGTTTGGCGCCCGTATCGGGCTTCTCGCACAGGTCTTCGTCGGGCTGTCATCTTGGGCGTGCTCTCCGTGGGGTTGACCCTGATGCCGGTTGCTGCAGCCCACGCTGAGGAGGTGACCTTCCCGGATCGCGTTCTCGAGTTCGTCGTCAGGACCGAGCTGGGCATCGCCACGAGTCCGATCACCGATGAGGACATGCGGTCGCTCTACTCGCTCAACGGGCAGAGTGCGGGCATCAGTGATCTCACGGGTCTGGAGTACGCGACCAACCTGGAGACCCTGGACCTCGACGACAACGAGATCACCAGTATTGCCCCGCTGGCGAGCCTGACCAAACTCTACGCGTGTCTCTGAATCTCAACCACATCCGTGACGTTGGGCCGCTCGCTGATCTCGGGGACCTCATGCTTCTCGATCTTGAGTACAACTTCGTCGCAGATATCACCCCGTTGGCGAACCTGACCGACCTGGCCTGGCTGATGATCAGAGACAACGAGATCACCGACATCGCCCCGCTGGCGAACCTGACAAACCTGGAGTACTCTCCGATCTACGACAACCGGATCGCCAACATCACGCCGCTTTCAGGCCTGACGGACCTCCGCGGCCTGTACCCTCTCAGGCAATCCGATCCCCGACGTCGCTCCATTGAAGAGCCTGACCAAGCTCGGGGCCTGAACCTCACCAACAACCAGATCGCCGACATCTCCCCGCTGGCGGGTCTGACGAACCTGCGACCTGTACCTCGGGGTCAACCCGATCAGCGACGTCTCCCCGCTGGCGGACCTCACGAACCTGGAGTGGCGCTCAACGACAACCAGATCGCCGATGTCACCCCGCTGGCGGACCTGACGAATCTGTGGACGCTGAACCTCGCCCACAACGAGATGGCTGACATCTCCCCGCTGTCAGGGCTGAACCTGACATACCTGTGGGCTGCGCTACTACAACTATCTCGACATGACAGCAGGTTCGCCTGCGATGGTCGCCATCACGGCGCATGAGGCCCGAAACGCTGCGGTGACCTACCACCCACAGAAGGACTTCTGCACGATCACCCCGACGTCAGGTCCTCATGGTTCCATCGCCCCGAGCACACCCCAGCCCGTTGGGGCTGGGCTTTCCGAGACGTTCGCGATAGTCCCTAACGCCGGCTACCACATCGCCGACGTGCTTGTGGACGGTGAGTCGGTGGGCGCGGTGACGTCCTACACGTTCACCGACGTCACCGCGAACCACATCATCTCGGCCACGTTCGCGATCGACACCTACCAAATCACCGCATCGGCCGGAGCGAACGGCTCGGTCACGCCCGCAGGCGCGACGACCGTGGCTTCCGGCGCAAACCAGACCTACACGATCACCCCGGCTACCGGCTACCAGGTCGCCGACGTGCGCGTGAACGGCAAGTCGGCGGGCGGTCTCACGACCTATACGTTCACCAGCGTCACCGCGAACCACACCATCTCGGCGACGTTCGCGGCGGTCGACACCACGCCTCCGGGCACCACACCGCCTGGCACCACACCGCCGGCCACCACACCGCTACCCGTGACTAAGACCCGTGTGGCGCTGTCCACCCCCATCGCCCCCAAGACGATGAAGAAGTCGCGCTACTACACCGTCTACGGGTCACTCAAGCCCAAGCACACGCAAGGCACCAGGCCGGTCTGGGTCTACAAGTACAAGAAGGTAGCCGGTCAGTGGCGCTCCTACGGCTATGTGAAGGCGACCGCCTACAACTACGGCAGCTACACCCGCTACAAGGTCAAGATGAAGCTGCCAAGCAAGGGCAGCTGGCGGGTGCGCGCCTACGCGCCCGCTGACGCGAAGCATCTCAAGACCTGGTCGGCGAGATACGACTACGTGGCGGTGAAGTAGGCTGCGGCTGCAAGGCCATCGAGGATGGCCCACCAGGCAGCATCCGAAGACCCCTTCAGCCCACGAGCGCCCGAAGGGGTCTTTTCTCTTCAGGAGGCACGGCGCCCGCCCCGGATCTGGGAATAGCCACTGGTAGTGTGCATTGGACGCGAGACCGCCTGCCGGCGGGGGCCGGCGTGCATCTGAGGCGTCCGCTAGCTGGGGGAGGGTGACAGACATGAAGCGCCTTCACATGTGTCTGCCCGTTGCCGTGGTCGTCGTGCTGCTCGCATTTCACGCAAGCACAGCGTTCGCGGGGATACTCGAGGCACCGCCTGCCAACATCAGCAAGAACGTCGGCAAGGCGGCTGGGACCCCCAGGTCTCCGGCGACCGGGTCGTGTGGGAGGGCGGGACGGCAACGACGACGAGATCTACACCTGGATGCCGGGGACGCCGCGCCCACCAACATCAGCAATAACGGACATGGACGACCAGGCCCCCAGATCTCCGGCGACCGGGTCGTGTGGCAGGGCTACGACGGCAACGACTACGAGATCTACACCTGGAAGCTCGGCGACGCGCACCCACCAACATCAGCAACAGAGCCGGCATGACGTTCTCCCCCCAAGTCTCCGGCGACCGGGTCGTGTGGTACGGCCTGGACTTGGCGGCAACGGCAACGAGATCTACACCTGGAAACTCGGCGATGCCGCGCCCACTAACATCAGCAACAACAGATGGACGACGGAATCCGAGGTTTCCGGCGACCGGGTCGTGTGGGCAGCGGACGCAACGATCGAGATCTACACCTGGAAGGTCGGAGACGCCGCTCCCACCAACATCAGCGACAACGGCGGCACCCACGACGGCGCCCCCAGATCTCGGGCGACCGGGTCGTGTGGCAGGGCTGGGACGGCATCGACTAGGAGATCTACACCTGGAAGGTCGGGGACGCCGCACCCACCAACATCAGCAACAACAGCGGCGTGGGCGACTACAAGCCCCAGGTTCTCCGGCGACCGGGTCGTGTGGACCGGCTGTGACGGCAAAGACTCGGAGATCTACACCTGGAAGGTCGGGGACGCCGCGCCCACCAACATCAGTACAACGACGACGGCAAGGTCGACGGGCCCCCAGGTCTCCGGCGACCGGGTCGTGTGGTACGACTAGCGACGGCATCGCCTACGAGATCTACACCTGGAAGGTCGGCGACGCCGCCCCACCAACATCAGCAATGACGACGGCAAGAACGACGAGGACTCGCCCCAGATCTCCGGCGATCGGTCGTTTGGACGGGCGGCGATGCCAGGCCGACCGCGAGATCTACACCGCCAAGATCGACTCGCGAGGCGCCGCTTCTGACAGCTCCGCCGCCAGGCGTCACCCTGAAGACGTCGGTCCCCGGCGGCGTGTCTCACGCGTTCGCTGCCACGGCGACCGACAACGCCGGCGTGACCTCGCTCAAGTACTACGTGGGCGCGACCGAGATCACGTCTCCCCACACTTCCCGGTAGGGCTCGCCCAGGTGAGATGCGTGGCGACCGACGCTGCGGGCAACACCCGGTGGCGGCTTCACGGTCACCGTGATTTACGAGGCCCCACGGCTCCGCCGCCGAGCACTCCGACACCGCCGGTCATCACGCCTCCGGGTACCACGACTCCGACGGCGACCAAGACCCGCGTCGCCCTATCCCACCCCCGTCGCCCCCAAGACGATGAAGAAGTCGCGGTACTACACCGTCTACGGGTCCTCAAGCCCAGTCACGCCGCCGGCACCAAGCCGGTCTGGGTCTACAAGTACAAGAAGGTCGCCGGCAAGTGGCACTCCTACGGCTACGTGAAGGCGACCGCCTACAACTACGGCTCTACACCCGCTACAAGGTCAAGATGAAGCTTCCGAGCAAGGGCAGCTGGCGGCTGCGGGCGTTCGCGCCCGCTGATACGAAGCACCTGAAGACCTGGTCGGCGAAGTACGACTACGTGACGGTGAAGTAGGGGGCGGTTACAAAGCCATCCAGGATGGCCCACCAGCGACTCCGCGAGGCCTCGGCCGTTGAGGCGGGCCCTTCTTGGCGTTCAAGCCATGAGTTCACACTTCGGCGAGCCATTCCATCGCGTCTTCCGGGTTGAGGTGAAAGGCGCTGGACCTCAAAGCCTCTTTCCTGGGCGCACAACGCGAAGAACCCAGCGTGGTCGAAGTCCTTCGCGTGGAACGAGAAGCGCTGTCTTTCGAGCGAAGGTATCTAACCGGGTGCTTGTGGAGCTCTGCCGCCAGGTACCAAAGGTCGGTGACAGACCAGGTTCATCTGGGCGCTCCGTGTATCCAAGATGATGTCGTAGTCATCCTCGGGAGCTGAGCGCGCAGCGATCTCATTCGTCTGTCCCTTCTCGCCTCGAGATCCAGCATCCCCTCGGGGCTCGCTTGAATGAACTCATGTGCGTGAACTAATAGGATATGTTTCGGCATCGTGGCCTCCGCCTGAGTCTCTTGGCACCCCGGCGAGTGTCGCAGGGTGCTCTCCTCCAGCATGTACCCCGTGCGTAGACTTCGGGCACGCATGCGGCATCCCCAGCGACCGTCGAAGGGGATGCGCGTTGTGGTCGGTGAAGTACGACTACGTGACGGTGCAGTGGGGGACGGCGGTCGCAGGTTCATCCAGGGAGTGGCCGCTCGCGCAACCCGTCCTGCCCGCGCAGAAGCTCCAAGTCCAGACGAAGCCTGGCTTGTTGAGCCCTTGCCAGGCGATCTCGCCCTCGTAGACGCAGTCACTGTGGTTCGAGCTTCGAGCCCACGAGCGCCCGTCATCCGTGTGCGGCGGGGTACTTCAGCTGAGTCCGGCCGGGCAGATCCGTCACGCACACGTTGGGACGTGTATGGCGGCCATTCGGAAGTCCAGCGTTCCGCCATTTCACCTTGCCTTGGGCGACGGAGTTCCGCAGTCGTCGTGTGGATACAAGGTACTTGTGGGGCACTATCTTCGTAGAGGAAAGGTCATTCGAACATACGCGTTTGCACTGGCGCAGAGGGCCTGTGCTGAGCGGGAAACAGAAGGGGGCAGGAGATCGATGAGCAAGACCCCCGAGGAGCGCGAGGCTCCGTAACACCCGGCGAGCGAGCCTTGGAAGCTCGAATTGGGCGCGATCATCGATGTGCGCGCCGTCCAGGCGCTGATGGACGACTTCCACGATTTCACCGGCCTTCCAATGTCCCTTGTCGATCTCGACGATCGGGTGTTGGTTGGAGTCGGCTGGCAGAGGGTCTGTACGAAGTTCCATCGTGTGCACCCTCAGACTGCCGCGAACTGCAGAGAGAGCGACCTGCTCCTAACCCAAGGCGTGCCGTGGGGGGAGTTTCGTGCGTACAATGCAAGAACGGCATGTGGGACATCGTTACTCCCGTGTTCGTCAGCGACGTCCACGTTGGGAACGTCTTTGCCGGCCAGTTCTTCTACGACGATGAAGAGCCCGACATGAGGTTCTTCGAGCAGCAAGCCGCAAGTTACGGTTTCGATCTCGCCGACTACCTGCTCGCGCTGCGCGAGGTCCCGAGACTGCCGCGAGCCAAGGTCGACACCCTCATGCGCTTCTATGTGCGGTTGGCTGAGCAGATCGCGGAGGTGGGCTACTACAACACCGTGCTCGCACGATCGATGGAGGAGCGCAAGAAGACCGAAGCTGCATTGCGTGAAAGCGAGCGCACCCTGCGCATCGTTGCCGACAACACCTATGACTGGGAGTTCTGGACCGACGAACACCTGCGTTTTCGCTATTGCTCGCCATCATGCGAGCGTGTCACCGGGCACGAAGCGTGGGAGTTCCTCGCGGACGGTGCGCTCTTGGAGCGGATAATCCACCCGGATGATCGGGCCGCATGGGCAGCGCACGCCGCGGGCGACACGGGTAGCGTCACCTTCCGAATCATTCGGACTGACGGCTCGGAGAGATGGATTGAGCACCTGTGCCAGGAGGTCCTCGCAGAGGACGGGTCCGCGCTAGGCAGGCGCGGCTCCAATCGCGACATCACCGAGCGCATGACGACAGAGGCGGCTACGCACGCTGGAGCGAAACGGGTACAGGTAGGGGGAACTGGTTAGGGGGATGGATCATGGACAATCTCTGGCTGTCGCTGTACTGGACCGGTCCGATCGGTGTCGGTGCCTTCTTGGCAGGACTGGGCGTTCTGTTCTGGGGCATCGGCCAGCTCAGGAGCAAGGGCGAGTAGCTCAGCGGAGTTCGCTCGGGCGACGCTGTCCGGTGAGAGCGTGCCGTGCGCTGGACCGCAGCTGAGGCGCCGTCTAGCTAGCGCGCTCCGAGGACCCTCGAACAGGGAGGTAGCATGTCAGGACGCGACAACGGCGCCGCTGCAGGCGCCGGGGCGGTCTACGGCCTCGGGTTCATCGGGGCCGTCGTGTACTACATTCAGACCGCCACGAGCTTCTGGGACGGTCTCGTGGGCTGCTTTCAGGCCCTCTTCTGGCCCGCCTTCGTCGTCTACGAGCTCATGCGGTTCCTGAAGATGTAGGTCTGTCGCCAGTACGCGCGGCCGGATCGCATCTGCGTCACCACTTCTCCTGGGCGGCCCCATCGTCCATGCTGGGCGAGTCGGTCTTCGCCGAGACACCCCCTGGAGGCCCGTGACCGCGTCGCCCGAAATCGCCGCTGCCCTTACGCTGGGTGCCCAGGCCTTCGTGGTGGGGCTGTCGGGCGCCATGTCGCCGGGCTCGTTTCTGACCGTGACCATCGCGCGCACCATGCAGCGCGGTCCGTTCTCGGCGTCCCTGCTGCTGGTGGGGCACGCGCTGCTCGAGGCGGTGCTCCTCGTTGGCTTTGCGTTCGGCCTGCAGCAGGTACTGCGCGCGCCCAGAGTCATGGTCGTGCTCGCCTTCGCGGGTGGCGCGGTGCTGCTCTGGATGGGCTACTCGCTGCTGAGCGGCGCGCTGCGCGGCACGATCGCGCGAGATCTCGAGGTCGCCGAGGACCGGGCGATGGCGCCGGGACACCTCAGCGCCGTCGCCCAAGGTGCTGTGGTGTCGTTGTCCAACCCCTACTGGACGCTCTGGTGGGCGACGATCGGGGTGAAGCTTGCTGCCGATGGGATCGCCATCGGCCCGGTGGGTGTGGCCGCATTCTTCGTGGGGCATACGCTGGCTGACGTGTCGTGGTACGCGTTCGTGATCGCCGTGGTTCACAAGGGCAAGGGGCTGCTCACGCCCCGCAGCTACTGCGTGATCATGGGGATTCTCGGTGGTGCGCTGCTCTACATGGGCACGCGATTCGTCGCTCAGGGGTTCGGGTACGACTTGCCCTGGCTGCCGTTCTAGATTGCGTGAGGGGGAGCGGTGACCAGTGGACGCTTCGGGACCGACGGACCCGGTGAAGGCGAAGGTCTACCTGCTCGACTCGTCTTCGGGCGAAGTCATCTGGATGAACGAGGCCGCGGCCGAAGGTGCCTCGTCGCCCGAGGTCGCCCCCTGATCGCTCGCCGACGCGATGCCGATGGCGGAGATACTCGGCGTTCCGGCGGCGGTGGCAGACGCTACTCGAGACCGGGCAGGCCCAGCATCTGCGGACCGACCTGGTCTCGACGTCGAAGGGCAGCATGGCACTCGCGACCTCGGTGTATCGGCTTCCGGACGGCACGGTCATGGTCGTGACGGAGAACGCGTGGAGCGCCCGCCAGTGAGGCGCGCGACGCGCAGCCGGGCGGCGCACCCGCAGGCGCTGAGGCGACAGCCCGAGCAGCCCGAGCGCTGCCGAGTCCGATGCTAGACTGAGCCGCTGTGATCCTCTCGGTCGACAACGTCACCAAGACCTTCGGCTCTCGCGTGCTCTTCGCGGGGGCCTGTCTGCGTGTGGGCGCGCGCGATCGCGTCGCGCTCGTGGGCCCGAACGGCGCGGGCAAGACCACGCTGCTCGAGATCATCGCCGGTCGGCAGGACTACGACGAGGGCGGCGTCACCTTCGCGAAAGACGCGGTCGTGGGCTACCTCGAGCAGGAGGCCATCGAGATGGGCGGCCGACCGGTGCTCGCCGAGGCGCTCTCGGCGGCCGAGCACGTCACGAGTCTCGAGCACAGGCTGAGGCTTCTCGAGGAGGAGGTCGCCGAGCGCCGAGGGCGAGGAGCAGACGCGCCTGCTCGCCGAGTACGGACGGCTTCACGAGCGCTTCGAGCATCTCGGCGGCTACACCGTCGAAGCGGAGGCGCGCGCGGTCCTCGGCGGCCTCGGCTTTCGCGAGAAGGACCTCGACGCGCGACGCCGGCGAGCTCTCCGGCGGGTGGCTCATGCGCCTCGCGCTCGCGAAGCTGCTGCTCACGCGCCCTGACGTGCTGCTGCTCGACGAGCCCACCAACCACCTCGACTTGGAGAGCGTGACGTGGCTCGAAGGGTTCCTGCGCGCCTACGACGGGGCGATCGTCATGGTCAGCCACGACCGGGCGTTCATCGACGGGCTCGTGGACCGGGTCGCCGAGATCGAGAACAAGCGGCTCACGGTCTACGTGGGTGACTACCAGGCATACGAGAAGGCACGCGAGCTGGCGCTCGAGCAACTCAAGGCCAAGCGCGAGGCGCAGGACAAAGAGATCGCGCACATGCAGGTGTTCGTCGACCGCTTCCGCTACAAGAACACCAAGGCCAAGGCCGCCCAAGACCGCATACGCAAGATCGAGAAGATCAAGGCCGAGCTCGTCGAGTTGCCCGAGGGGCGCAAGACGGTGCGCTTCCGCTTTCCGCAGCCACCGCGCACCGGCGAGATGGTCATCTCGCTCGAGGGCGTGCGCAAGGCCTACGGCGACCTCGTGGTCTACGACGGTCTCGACTTCTCGCTCTACCGCGGTGACAAGGTCGCGCTGGTCGGTCCGAACGGCGCGGGGAAGTCCACGCTGCTCCGCATGCTCGCCGGTGTTCTCGAGCCTGACGCGGGCACGCGGACGCTCGGCACGCACGTGCACACCGCCTACTTCGCGCAGCACCAGCTCCAGGCGCTCGAACCTGAACGGGACGGTGTTCTCGGAGATCGACTCGGTGGCACCGGCGTGGACGCAGGGCGAGGTGCGCGGGCTGCTCGGCGCGTTCCTGTTCCACGGCGACGACGTCGACAAGAAGGTGAGGGTCCTCTCCGGCGGCGAGAAGGGGCGCCTGGCGCTCGCGAAGATGCTCGTGCAGCCGGCGCCGTTGCTCTGTCTGGACGAGCCGACCAACCACCTCGACATCAGCTCGAGTGACGTGCTCGAGCAGGCCCTGCAGCGCTTCGAGGGGACGATCGCGCTCATCACGCACGACCGGCACCTGATCCGGGCCGTCGCGAACAAGATCGTCGAGGTCGTCGACGGACGAGCCACCGTCTACGACGGCGACTACGACTACTACCTGTGGAAGCGGGCGCAGGGGTCGGCGCAGGCGGGGACGCCCGCGCGGGCCGGCGCGAGTACGACGCCGCCTGCTACCGCGGGTGCGACGCCCACCGGCCGCGGGACTCGACGGGCGCACGCTCAGGCGCACGCACGGCGCGAGCGCGCCCGAAGACGGCCGAGGTCGGGCCCAAGTCCAAGGACCAGAAGCGCGCCGAGGCTGAAGCGCGCAACCGCGCCTATCGCGCCACCAAGGAGCGGAAGGAGCGGCTCGCGGTCGTCGACATCGAGCTTGAGGCGGCCCAACGGCGCTACGACGAACTGGTGGCGATGATGGGGGAGAGCGAGTTCTACGCGGACGGCGCCGCCTTCGAGGCCGCGCTGGCGGAGTTCACCGCCCTGAAGCAGCGCGATCCCGGTCTTGGAAGAGGAGTGGATCCGTCTCACCGACGAGATCGAGCGTCTCGGCCTCGGGGATTAGGATCTCGGGTTCGCCGAGCCACGGACACCCCTTCTGAGCAGGACTTAGTAACACCGAGGAGGGTACTTTGTAACAATGTTTACAAGCCCTCTCAGTGCTTCTACACTGTCCGCACCCGCTGCGGCGGGCGCTTCACGGACTGTCTCACCGGCCTCCCGGGTCTCGGTAGCGGGAGAAGACAGAGCCAGGGGGTTGGATGCAGGGGGCGAATGCCCAGGGGCTCCTGTTCGTACTCGGACTTGTCGTCGCGGCGGCCGGGTTCATCGGCGATCGTGTTCCTCGCGAACGCGATTCTGTCGCCGCGCAAGCCCACCGACGAGAAGAACCTGCCCTACGAGTGCGGCCTCGATCAGGCGGGGACCCCGTGGTCCGCGCAGCGCCTGAGGTTCTCCACGGTCGCGATGCTCTTCGTGCTGTTCGACGCCGAGGCGGTGCTTCTGTTCGCCGTCGCGACGAAACTGCACGGCAACCCGCTCGCGCTGCTTGAGGTCGGCGCGTTCGTCGCGTTCCTGGCCCTCGGGCTTGCGTACGCGTGGCGGAGGGGGGCGCTCGAGTGGCGATCGTAGACCGCGTCGGGTCAGCCCTGGACCGTTCGCCCGGCGGGGTCATCCTGACCTCGGTCGACGCGCTCGCGAACTGGTCGCGCGGGCAGTCGCTGTGGGCGTTTCCGATGGGCACTGCCTGCTGCGCGATGGAGCTCATCGCCGCGTCGTTCTCGAAGTTCGACTTCGACCGCCTCGGCACGTTCCCGCGGCCCGATCCGCGCCACACCGACGTGATGATCCTCGCGGGCACGATCACCGAGAAGATGAAGCCCGCGGTCAAGCGCCTCTACGAACAGATGCCCGACCCGAAATGGGTCGTCGCGATGGGCAACTGCACCGTATCCGGCGGCATCTTCTACTACGACACCTACTCGGTCGTGCGCGGGGCCGACGAGTTCCTCCCCGTCGACGTCTACATCGCCGGCTGCCCTCCGCGCCCCGAGTCGCTCCAAGACGGGATCGTCCAGCTCCGAGAGCTCGTGAAGGCCGAGTCCCTCGCGCCGGGCAAGCGACGGGAGCGCGTGACGGTGCTTCCTCAGGCCGACCCCGCTGAGGAGGATGAGTCGTGAGCCTCGATCGGCTGCGGGAGCGACTCTCCGAACTCTCTCCGCGGCTGCACCCGCTGTTCTCGATGGAGTTCGGCGACGCGGTCATCGGTTCTGACCGCGAGGGCTTTCTCGACACCGCCCGCGAGTTGAAGCAGCTCGGGTTCGACCGGCTGGAGATGGTCACCGCCGTCGACTACCGCGAGTGGATCGTCATGGTCTACCGCCTGCACTCACGCTCGCTCACCGCCTCGCTCTTCCTGAAGGTCCAGTCAGCCCCGACGACGCGCGGATCGCCAGCGTGGTCGACCTGTGGCCTGCCGCGCTGTGGCAGGAGCGCGAGGTCTACGACCTGTTCGGCATCGAGTTCGAGGGCCACCCTGACCTGCGCCGGATCATGCTGCCCGACGACTTCGTCGGCCATCCGCTGCGCAAGGACTACGACGACCCCCGCATGATCAGGCGTCCCGACTACATCTGAGAGGAGGTGCACCGCCATGCCCGTCGAGATCGAGTCGCGCACCCAAGCGCTCGGCGACGACGGCATGCCCGTCGAAGAGCTCGTCGTGAACGTGGGACCGTCCCACCCGTCCACCCACGGCGTCGGCAGGGTCGTGGTGCACCTCGACGGCGATGTGGTCGTCAAGGCCGACATGATCGTCGGCTACCTGCATCGCGGCATCGAGAAGATGTCGGAGAACCGCACCTACCTGCAGGTCGTGCCGCTCACCGACCGGCTCGACTACGTGGGCTCGATGTACGCGAACTGGTCGTACTGCCGCGCCGTCGAGCGGCTGGCCGGCATCCGGGTGCCGGAGCGTGCCGAGTACCTGCGGGTGATCGTGTGCGAACTGCAGCGCATCGCGAGCCACATGATGGGGATCGGGTGCCTCGGCGGCCGATACCGGCGCGTTCACCATGTTCGTCTACGCGTTCGACCAGCGCGAACGCATCGTCGAGCTGTTCGAAGACCTCTGCGGCGCCCGCCTCACCTACAACTACGTGCGTCCGGGCGGCGTCTCCTTCGACGCGCCGGAAGGCTGGGCGGACAGCGTCGCATCGTTCACCGGCGCCTTGCGTGGCGCGCTCGACGAGATGGACTCGCTCTTCTTCGGCAACGTCATCGCGCGTGGTCGCCTCAAGGGCGTCGGCGTCCTGTCCGCCGAGGACGCGGTGGCCTGGGGCGCGAGCGGGCCGACGGCGCGCGCGTCCGGCGTGAACTTCGACCTGCGCAAGCACGACCCGTACTCCGTCTATCCGCGCATGGACTTCGACGTGGTGGTCGGCGAGAACGGCGACGCCTACGATCGCGGGCGCTGCCGCCTGCTCGAGTGCTACGAGTCCGCTCGCATCATCGAGCAGGCGCTCTCGCAGATGCACGGCGGCTCCGTTCATGCCGAGGGCGTGCCGCGCCTCATCGCGCCGCCGCCGGGTGACGCCTACGACCACATCGAGAGCGCGCGCGGCTCGCTCGGCGTCTACCTGGTCTCCGACGGATCGCCGCGTCCGTACCGCATGCACGTGCGCAGCCCCGCGTTCTGCAACCTCGCGCTGCTGCCCAAGCTCGCGGTCGGCCACACGCTTTCCGACCTCGTCGTCGTGCTCGGTTCGCTCGACCCGGTGTTCGGGGAGGTGGACCGGTGAGCGGCTTCGTGGGCGGCGTCGTGTGGGGCCTGGCCGCGGCCACGCTCATCGCCGTCGCCGCACTTTTCGGCGTGTGGTGGGAGCGCAAGGTGTCCGGCGCGCATCCAGCTGCGATTCGGCCCCCAGGAGGCCGGGCCCGGCGGGTCTGCTCCAGACGCTGTCCGACACCGTGAAGCTCGTCCTCAAAGAGGACATCACGCCGTCGGCCGCCGACGTCCCGGTCTTTCGCGCGATGCCGCTGCTCGTCTTCGTGCCGACCGCCGCCGCGCTTCGTCGTGATCCCGTTCGCTGCAGGCTGGGCGCCGTTCGACATCGAGACCGGCGCGCTGTTCTTCCTCGCGGTGCCCGGGATGAGCGTGCTCGGCATCCTGCTCGCCGGCTGGTCGTCGCGCAACACCTACGCGAGCATCGGTGGCGTGCGCGCCGCCGCTCAGATGGTCTCCTACGAGTTGCCGCGCACCCTGTCGGTGCTCGCGCTCGTGCTGCTCGCCGGCTCGCTGTCGACCGGCACCATCCGCGCCGAGTGGCGCTGGTGGTGGCCGCTCGTGCTCGCCATCGGGTTCCTCGTCTACTTCATCGCCTCGATCGCCGAGCTCAACCGCGGTCCGTTCGACCTGCCCGAGGCGGAATCCGAGCTCGTCGCCGGCTACTTCGCCGACTACTCGGGCATCCGGTGGGCGGTCTTCATGATGGCCGAGTACGGCGGCATCGTCGCGGCCTCGCTGTTCGGCGCGGCGACCTTCCTCGGCGGCGGGCTGGGAATCCCCGGCGTGGCGGGTGCCGTGGTCTTCGTGCTGTTGGCCGTAGCCATCGCCACCGCGATGATCTGGACGAAGTGGACGTTCCCGCGCATGCGGCCCGACCAGCTGATGACGTTCGCCTGGAAGGTCCTCACGCCGATGGCGCTGTTCCAGCTGGTCATCGTCGGGGTGGTGATCGCCCTGTGAGCAGCGCGCGCGACCGACGGAGAGGTCCCGGACCGCACGCCCACGAGCGTTCGGCTTGCGGTGCAGCGCCACCGATGAGTACCCGGGCGGCGTGCGCGGCTTCGTCCAGAAGTGGGCGAGTGTTGCCACGGGCCTCGGCATCACCGCGCGCAAGTCGCGGGTCAAGCCCGAAACGCTGCGCTACCCGTTCGAGAAGCTCACGATGTCACCGCGCTGGCGGGGGGCGCTTCGGCTGACCGGGGTTCTCGGCGCCGAAGGGGTACCGCCCATCACCGCGCCTTCCGCCGAGTACAACGGCGCTCATCGACGGCCTCTACACCCGTGGTGAGCTGCCGCCCTGCGTCGGCAACTGCCCGGCCAACGTGGATGCGCGCGGTCAGTCGTACTACCTCGCCGAGGACCTGCCGGCCGAGGCCTACGAGCTCGTGCGGTCGCGCAACATCATGCCCGGGGTTCTCGGCAGGATCTGTCACCACCCGTGCGAGAGCGCGTGCACGCGCAACCGCTACGACGAGCCGATCGCCATCCGACCGCTGCACCGCGTCGCCTACGAGGGGTACGCGCCCCACCGCGCCGAGCGGGTCAAGAAGCTGCCGGTCACGCGCGACGAACGCGTCGCGATCATCGGCAGCGGTCCGAGTGGCTCTGGCTGCCGCATTCGACCTGATGAACGCGGGCTACGAGGTGCACGTCTACGAGAAGGACCACAAGCCCGGCGGAGCGCTCTACTCCGGGGTTCCCGCCTACCGACTACCCCGCGAGGTCCTCCACGGCGAGATCGACGACCTCGTGGCCATGGGCATGAAGCTCATCACCGAACGTACGGGTGGGCGAAGACGTGCCCATCGACCACCTCATCGGCGAGTACGAGGCGGTGCTGATCGCCGCCGGCCTGCAGCAGAGCCGCATCCTGCCCCTGCCCGGTGCCGACGCCGAGGGCGTCGTGGGCGCGCTCGAGTTCCTGCGCGCGGGCAACTGGAAGGGCGACGCCGGCGTCAAGGGCAAGCGCGTGCTCGTGATCGGCGGCGGCAACGTCGCCGTGGACTGCGCCCGTGTCGCGCTTCGCGTCGGCGCGACCGAGGCGCGGCTCTCCTCGCTCGAGTCGATGGACGAGCTGCCGGCGCACCCCTGGGAGATCGAGGAGGCGCTCGACGAGGGCGTCATCGCCAACTGCTCGTGGGGTCCGCACAGCGTCATGGTCGAGGACGGCAAGGTCGTTGGGATGCGCCTGCAGAGCTGCCTCTCGGTCTTCGACGCACAGGGGCGCTTCTCCCCGCAGTTCGCCGAGGACTACACCGAGATCCCCGCCGACGTGGTCGTCTTCTCGATCGGCCAGGCGCCCGACCTCGGGTCGATGGTCGCCGGCTCCGACCTGCTGCTCACCGAGCGCGGGCTGCTCCCCGTCGACGGCACGCTGATGACGACGCAGGTCGACGGCGTGTTCGCGTGCGGTGAGGTCGTGACCGGCCCGGGCTCGGCGATCGCTTCGATCGCAAGCGGGCACGAGGCCGCGATCTCGATCGATCGCTACCTGCGCGGCGACGGACCTGGCAGAGGACCGGGTGTACCGGCCGGTGCCGGTCTACCACCACCACGAGGCGACCTACCTCGAGGGCGTCGAGCACGACCGGAGGCGCGTCGTCATGCCGATGGCCGGTGCCGAGGAGCGGGCGGCCGACTTCCGGCCGGTCGAACTCGGGCTCACCGGCGTCGAGGGGCTCGTGGAGGCCGCTCGCTGCCTGCGCTGCGAATCCGGGGTCTGCGTGGGCTGCACCTTCTGCGCCCGTACCTGTCCGGACTACTGCATCGCTGTCGAGCGCGTCGACGATCCGGGCGGGCGCGCAGTCACCCGCTACGACTTCGACCTCTCGAAGTGCTGCTTCTGCGGGCTGTGCGCCGAGCAGTGCCCGACGGGCGCCCTGCAGCACACCGGTCAGTACGAGCTCTCGTTCTACTCGCGCGACTTCATGGTCTTCGATCGCGACGAGATGCTCCGGCCGGCCGAGGGCTCGCGCGCGACGGGCGTCGACAATCGTTCTGCCGAGGAGGTGCGGCCGTGAGCGGTCTGTGGCTTTCGGTCGCGCTCGGCGTGATGGCGTTCGCGGGAGCGGCGCTGGTCGTCCTGACCCGCGACGTGGCGCGGCTCGCGATCGGACTGGGGCTGTTCTTCCTCGCGGTCGCGGGCTACTTCGCCTACCTCGGCTTCGGATTCCTCGCGCTCGCCGAGCTCTTCGTCTACGTCGGCGGCGTGCTCGTGCTCGTGCTGTTCGCGGTGATGCTGATACACCGGCAGGCCCCGGGCTCGCCGTCGCTCGAGACGCGGCACGATGCGCTTGCCGCGGTCGCCTGCGCTCGGCATCTTCGGCATCCTGGTGATGGCGCTGCGGCCGGTCGTTGCCGAGGTGGCCGCCGGTCCGACCGGCCCCGACTCGCTCGGGCAGGTGCTGCTCGGTCCGCTGCTGCCCCAGTTCGAGCTGGTGGGAGCGCTGCTGCTTGCGGCCCTCGTGGTCGTGGTCGCGATCTCGGGAGGTGAGCGCGAATGATCGTGCTCGTCTCGGCCGCCGGGCTCTTCGCCGCGGGCCTCTACGGCGTCCTCACCCGGCGCGACATGGTCGCCGTGCTCGCATCGATCGAGGTCATGCTCGGCGGCGCGCTCGTCTTGCTCGTGGCGCTCGGCGCCTCGTCGGCGAGCCGGGGCGGGATCGAGGCGATCGCGCTGATCGTGCTCGTCGTGACGGCCGCCGAGGCCGCGGTCGGGCTGGCGCTCGTCGTCGCCGCTGCGCGTCGCACCCACACGACGCGCATCGACGAGCTGAAGCGGGTGCGCGGATGAGCGCCGTGCTGACCGCGAACGCGTGGCTTGTGGTCGTCGTGCCGCTTCTGATCGCGCTTGCTCGTGGCGCTCGTCGGGCGCCGGGTCGCCTCGGCGGTGCCGTGGATCGTGGTGCTCGGCCCGGTCCTCACGATCGTCGCGGGTGCGAGTTGGCTCGCGATGGCGGTCGCAGGAGGCGGTGGCGTCGAGGGCTCGGGGCTCGGGAAGGTCGTCTCCTCAGGGAGCATCCGCTGGTTCGAGGTGGGGGAGCGCTCGCTCTCGCTCGGGTGGAGCGTGGACTCGCTCACCGCCATCATGCTGCTCGTGGTCGGGGTCGTCGCCACGTGTGTGGTCGTGTTCTCGATCGGCTACCTGCACGGCGATGCGGGATGGGTGCGCTACTTCGCTCTGCTGTCGCTGTTCACCGGTGCGATGAACCTGCTTGTCATCGCGTCCACGCTGACGACGCTGTTCATCGGGTGGGAGCTCGTGGGCGCGTGCTCGTACCTGCTCATCGGGTTCTGGTACCAGCAAGCCGTCGGCTGCGGCCGCAGCGATCAAGGCGTTCCTGACCACCCGCGTCGGCGACGTGGGGCTGCTGCTCGGCATCGCGGTGCTCTGGACCGCGACCGGGACGGACTCCTACGCGGCGCTGCTCGGCAACGTCGCCCTCATCCCGGCGTCCGCGCTGGCCGCGGCCACGGTCTGCCTGGCGATCGGAGCGATGGGCAAGTCCGCGCAGTTCCCGCTCCATGCGTGGCTGCCCGATGCGATGGAAGGCCCCACGCCGGTCTCGGCGCTCATCCATGCCGCCACGATGGTGGCCGCGGGCGTCTTCCTCGTCGCGCGCCTCTGGCCGCTCTTCGAGCTCGGCGGCTGCAGCGCGGACGCTGCTGCTCGCGGCCGGCTCGATCTCGGCGTTCGGCGCCGCGTTGGCGGCGGTGGCGCAGCGAGACATCAAGAAGGTGCTCGCGTACTCGACGATCAGCCAGCTCGGATTCATGTTCACCGCGCTCGGGGCCGGGGCCTGGGTCGCCGCGTTCTTCCACCTGGTGACCCACGCGGCGTTCAAGGCGCTGCTCTTCCTCGGATCCGGCAGCGTGATCCACGGCTCGGAGACCCAGGACCTTCACGAGATGGGCGGCCTGCGCCGCGCGATGCCGATCACGTTCGTGACCTGGACGGTGGGCGCGCTCGCGCTCTCCGGCATCCCGCCGCTCGCCGGCTTCTTCAGCAAAGACGCGCTTGATCGAGGCGGTCTGGCGCGAAGGACCGGCGCTCGCCGTCGTGTCTTGTTCGCGGCGAGTACCCTTACCGCGTTCTACATGGCGCGCACCACGCGGCTCGCCTTCTTCGGGGCTCCGGCGCCCGGTCTGCACGCGCACGAGAGCCCGCTTTCGATGACCGGCTCCGCTCGCGGTGCTCGCCGCGCTGGCTGCGGGGCTGGGCCTCGCGTCCGGCTTCGTGTTCGCGGCCCTCGGCCACGAGCCCGAACCGCTGGCGCTGGGCATGTCGGCGGTCGCCTCGGTCCTCGCGGTGGTGGGCGGCACCGTCGGCTGGGTGCTGTCGAACGGACCGGCGGGTGACGAGCGGCTGGCCTCGGCGATGGGAGGCCTGTGGGGCGCCCTCGCCGCCGGCTATCGCTGGGACTCGTTCGTGGACGCCTGGGTCGTGCGCCCGGTCCGACAGGCCTGCGTTGCCCTCTGGGCGATTGGCGACCGGCTCGTCGTTGATGGCGTTGTCGAGGGTCTACCGCGTGTGGCTCGGCGGATCGGCGCTCGGATCTCGTCGCTTCACACGGGCGATGCGCAGGCCTACGCCAGCGCCGATCGCGATCGCGTTCGTGCTGATGCTCGTCGCCGCCGTCTGGCTGGGGCGGTGATCGCGTGCTCGCCGTAGACCTCATCGTCGCGATCCCGCTCGCTCTTGGCGGTCTTGCTGCTGGTGTCGGGTCACCTGCTCGAGAAGCAGGCGCGCTGGATCGCGGTTCTCGCAGCGGTCGCTCAGCTGGTGCTGCTCGCCGTGGTTGTCTCGGGCATGGGCGGCGCCTCTCGCGTCACCGGAGTGCTCTCGGCGACCTCCGAGGTGCCGTGGCGCCTCCGTCGCCGACGGGCTCTCACTGCCGCTCGTGTTGCTGACAGCGCTCATCGGACTGCTCGCCAGCGCCGCATCGTGGAAGGTCACGCGACGGCCTGCGCTGCACTACGGGCTGCTCACGCTGCTGCTCGGCTGCACGGCGCTGGTCTTTCTCGCCGACAGCCTCGTGCTCTTCTACATCGCGTGGGAGTCGGTCCTCATCCCGATGTTCCTGCTCATCGGCGGCTGGGGCTCATCGGGCGCGAAGCGCGCGGCCACCAAGTTCCTCGTCTTCACGTTCGCCGGCGGTGCGGTCCTGCTCGCGGGCGTGCTGTTCGCGTTGGTGACAGGCGGTTCGGACAGCATCAGTGCGGTTGCGGCCGCCGGCGGAGCGGGCGAGGGCGGCGCGTTGCTGTTCTGGCTGCTTGCCATCGGCTTTCTCGTGAAGCTCCCGGCGGTGCCGCTGCACACCTGGCTTCCGGACGCGCACACCGAGGCGCCGACCGCCGGATCGATCGTGCTCGCCGGCGTGCTGCTGAAGATGGGCGGCTACGGCCTCATCCGAATCGCGCTTCCCTTCGCGCCGGCCGGCTTTGCGACCGCGCAGCCGGTACTGGCCGCGCTCGGCATCATCGGCATCATCTGGGGCGCCGCGACCGCGCTGGTGCAGTCCGACCTCAAGCGCCTGGTCGCCTACTCGTCCGTTGCCCACATGGGGTTCGTCCTGCTGGCGGTGGCAACGGCCTCGGCCGCGGCCCTGACGGCCGCCTTGCTCACGATGTTCAGCCATGGCCTCGTCGCCGGACTGCTGTTCTTCCTCGTCGGTGCGGTCTACCAGCACACCCACACGCGGGAGCTGTCCGCCTACGGCGGGCTGGGCGCGCGCGCGCCGCGCTGGGCGGTCGCCTTCGTGTTCGCCTGCCTCGCGTCGGCCGGCCTGCCGGGACTGTCGGGCTTCCCCGGCGAGTACGTGACCCTCGTCGAGTCGTTCGGCCCGTACAGCTGGTGGGTCGCCGTCGCCGCTGTGGGAGTCGTACTTGGCGGCCGCCTACAACCTGCGCGCCGTCCGAGAGACGGTCCAAGGGCCCGAGTCGGCGCTTGAAGGCGTCTTCGATCTCGATGCGCGAGAGACCGCTGCATCGTCGTTCGTGGCGCTCGGTATCGTCGTCGTCGGAGTCGCGCCCTGGCTGATCACCAGTATGGCCACGCCAGTTCTCGCTGAGCGTTCAGGAACTTGTCGGGCGGGTGACGCCGTGAGCGCCTCCGCCGTGCTGCTGCTCACCTTCGTGCCGGTGGCCCTCGCGATACTCGCGGGACTTGTCGCCGACATGGTCGGCAGGCCCCGCGCAGGAGTCGTTCGTCGTCTCCGCGCTACTCGTGGTAGCCGGTATCGCTCAGCGCTCGTCGCGGCCTGGTCGCTCACGCCTGAGCAGGTGCCGGTCGGACTGCTTGCGGGCGGCGCCTACTCGGTGGTGGCCGGCATCGTGCTGGCGCTTGCCGGCGCCGCCGTCGCCGCCGTCGGGCGGCAGCCGCGCGCCGCCCAGCAGTCCGCACTGGTGGCGTTCGGAGCAGGCGGCGCGGCTCTGGCCGCCTCGACGAGCGACCTCCTGATCATGCTGATCGCCATCGAGCTGACCGCGCTGAGCGCCTACGCGCTCGTGAGCTCCTCGCGGACGGCGAGGAGCGCCGAGGCCGCGATCAAGTACTTCGTGCAGGGTGCGGTCGCCACCGGCCTGTTCGTCCTCGGTCTTGCACTGTCTGATCGGCATCTTCGCGCCGACTACTGGCCTCGGCGATATCGCCGCCGGAATCGCGGCGCAGCCTCAGCTTCGCCCTCGCGGCCGCCGTCGGCGTGCTTGGGCTGGTGGCTGCGCTGCTGTTCAAGTCCGGGGCCGCGCCCCTGCACGCGTGGGCGCCCGACGCCTACGAGACGGCACCCGCTTCGGCGGCCGCCGCGCTCGCCGGAGCCTTCAAGGTCGGCATGGTCGGGGCGCTGGCGACGGTCGTGGCGGCGCTCGGCATCGCAGGGGCCGATGCCTCGGGCGATGCGCTCGGACCGCTGCTGCTCCCCGTGTTCGGGACCGTTGGAGCTGCCGCTCTGTTGTCGATCGTCGTGGGCAGCACCGTCGCGCTGACCACCGGCTCGTACCGGCGGATGCTCGCGTACGCCGGCGTCGCGCAGGTGGGCTACGCGTTGATCGCGCTCGGCGCGCTGAACCCGCCGGCAGGGCTGGTCCTCATCGTGACCTACGGGATCGCGGCGACGGCGGCCTTCGTCGCTGCCGAGGTCTTCGCGGGCCTTCGGCCCGAGTGGGACGGAAGCATCGCCGGGCTCTCGGGGCTCGGCCGCAGCGCACCCGGTCATCGGCGCCGCCGTGGGCGTGACGATGTTCTCGCTGGCGGGGATTCCGCCGCTGCGTCGGCTTCTGGGGCAAGCTCCAGGCGTTTGCGGCAGCGATCAGGACCTCGACGATCTTCGTCGCCGATGGCCGGACCGGGATCGGCGTGTGGATGGGTGTCGCTCGCGCTCGTGGGAGTCCTCGGGTCGATCGTGTCCGTCGCCTACTACGGCAACGTCGTGCGCGTCCTGCTGATGGGGGAGTCGGACGTCGTGCGCCGACGAGACTGGGTCGCGACGAATCGGCCCGCGACGGCGGTGTTGATCGCTGCTCGCTCTGGCCGTCTTCGTCCTCGGTGCTCGCACCCCTCGTCTTCGGGCTCTCCGAGTCGGTTCGCGGGTTCCTGCTGAGCTGACTTCTGCGTTTCGGTGAACGGTACTTGCACGTCGGCAGACGGAGTGCTAACGTTGTCTACGAGTTGCATGCGAATGCAACCCCTTACCCCTGAGCCTCAAGGTGCCGGCCTTGGGGCTCCCCCATTTCTCGGGGTCCTTTCGCGACCAGGGTAAGCGCAGGTTGTGACCCCTGTCACACGCTCGGCAGATGGACGTCGGCCGACTGCCTCAAGACACGGTGAGGGCTGCCGATAGAGACGACATGATCATCTCGAACCGGCAAGCAGAACTCACCGCCCGGGAGCTGTCGTCAATGCATCATATGTGCGCCAAGTCGCATGAAGTCGCCGTGCCATCCCTCGGTCATCGACGAGGCCGTGCGCGTGGCCCGCGAAACGCCTGAGATCAGGGCCGATCGCATCGTGCAGGCGCGGGCTCGTATGGCCGCCGGCACCGTCGACTCCCGGGCGATCGCCGAGAAGATCCTCGCGCGCACCCTCGGCGACGGCCTGAGCTAGCCCACAAGTCCGTAGTGGCGCGGTCGGCTCGCTGCGAGGATAATCGGGGCGCGATCCCACACGCGACCTCTGGAGCCCTCCGGTGAGTGAATCGACGACCCTTGCGCACCGCGCTCACGATAGCCATGGACGTCCTGATCGTCCTCGCGATCGTCGAGACCGTCAGGCTGGTGGTGCTCTTCTTCGGCCGCTTCGCGGCCACCGGATGGGGCAAGACCGTCATCGCGCTCACCAACCCGCTCACGATTCCGTTCGGGTTCGAACCCATCAAGACGCCGTACGGTGGCGTGTTTGCCGTCAATGCGGTGCTCACCATCGTCGTCCTGCTGCTCGCTGAATGGGTACTCTCGGTCGTCCGTTCGCGCGCCTGATTCTCGCGACCACGAGCCGTCGGATCTGCGCAGTGTCGAACCGTCCCGCGTAGTGGAATGAAGACACTGTGGCGCCGTGCGAGCCGGACGGTCGCCGGGGCCACGAACAGGAAGGACACTCGACAGGATGGTGGTGCGACATGGGGCGAGCTCCCCGAGCGATCGTGCTCGTTCTCGACAGCGTGGGCGCAGGAGAGCTTCCCGATGCCGCCGAGTACGGTGACGCGGGTTCGAACACGCTGAGGAACACCGCGGCCGCTGTCGGCGGGCTCGCGCATGCCCAACCTCGGCGCAATGGGGCTCGGCAACATCACCGAGATCCTCGGCGTACCGCGGACCGCGGAGCCGACCGCGTCGTGGGGACGCAACGCCGAGGCGAGCGCCGGCAAGGACACCACGACCGGCCACTGGGAGATGATGGGGCTGCAGCTGAAGAGCCCGTTTCCCACCTACCCGGACGGCTTTCCGCCCGACGTGATGCGCGCGTTCGAGCGCGTGACCGGCCTCGGCTGGCTCGGCAACTACCCGGCGAGCGGCACGCAGATCATCCAGGACCTCGGCGACGAACACGTCGCCACCGGGCAGCCCATCGTCTACACGTCGGCTGACTCGGTGTTCCAGGTCGCCGCACACGAGGGCGTCATCCCGATCGACGAGCTGTATCGCATCTGCAAGCTCGCACGCGACGAGGTGATGGTGGGGGAGCACGCGGTCGGCCGGATCATCGCGCGTCCGTTCATCGGGCCCGATGCCGACGGCGTCTACACACGCACGCACCGGCGGCGCGACTTCGCTGTCGAGCCGTTCGAGCCCACCGTGCTCGACCGGCTCCTCGAGATCGGGGTGCAGAGCTACGGCATCGGCAAGATCGGGGAGATCTTCGCGTGGCGAGGCATATGCGAGTCGCCTCACTCGGAGAACAACATGCACGGCTTCGACAACCTGCTGAAGCGCGTGCGCGACGACAGCGACAACGGCTTCGTCTTCGCCAACCTCGTCGACTTCGACATGGTGTGGGGCCATCGCAACGACGCGGAGGGCTACGCGAGGGGACTCGAGGCGGTCGATGCGCGGATCCCCGAGCTGATGGACGCGATGGTCGACGGCGACCTGTTCATGCTCACCGCCGATCACGGCTGCGACCCGACCACCGACTCGACCGATCACTCCCGCGAGTACACGCCGCTGATCGCCAAGGTCAAGGGCGTGGATACCGGGGTCGATCTCGGCACGAGGGCGACGTTCGGCGACATCGGGGAGACGGTGCTCGACTTCTACGGGATCGCCGGCAGCTGCGGTCGCGGCACGAGCTTCCTGTCCGAGGTGCGCGAGGCATGAGCGGCCTGTCGTTCGAAGAGCTCATCGAGGTCAAGCGGGACGGGCGCGCGCACACCGCCGAGCAGATCGACCGGATCGTCTTCGGCTACACCACAGGCGAGATGCCCGACTACCAGATGAGCGCGTGGCTCATGGCCGCATTCATCAACGGCCTCGATGCCGACGAGACCGTCTGGATGACCGATGCGATGGTGCGCTCGGGAAGAGTGGTCGATCTGAGCTCGGTGCCCGGAATCAAGGTCGACAAGCACTCCACCGGCGGGGTCGCCGACACGACGACGCTGATACTGGCGCCGCTCGTGGCCGCCTGCGGCGTTCCGGTCGCAAAGATGAGCGGCCGCGGGCTCGGCCACACCGGCGGCACGCTCGACAAGCTCGAATCGATTCCCGGGCTTTCGCGTCGAGCTGACGCCCGAGGAGTTCCTGGACCAGGTTCGCGACGTCGGGGTCGCGGTGATCGCCCAGTCACCCGACGTCGACCCGGCAGACAAGAAGATCTACGCCCTGCGAGATGTCACCGCGACCGTGCCCAGCGTGCCGCTCATCGTGGGGTCGATCATCAGCAAGAAGATCGCGGGTGGAGCCGACGCGATCGTGCTCGACGTGAAGGTCGGCTCGGGCGCGTTCATGAAGACGGTCGAGGACGCTGCACGTGCTCTCATCGGAGCTGATGCGCGTCGGACACGCGCTTGGGCGAGACGTCCGGGTCGTCGTGAGCGACATGGACCAGCCGCTTGGCATGGCGGTGGGCAACAGCCTCGAGGTCGATCGAGGCCATCGAGACCCTCCGAGGCGAGGGTCCCGAGGCGCTGACCGAGCTGTGCCTGGTCTTCGCGTCCAAGATGCTGCATCTCGGCGGCGTCGCGCGCTCCGAGGACGAGGGGCGCGCGCATCGCGCAGGAGGCACTGTCGAGCGGTCGGGCTCTGGCGAAGTTCGCCGAGTGGGTGGCCGCTCAGGGCGGCGACCCGGCGATCGTCGTCGGACACTCTCGCTTCTGCCGCGTTCGCCCGAGAGCCGCGTCGTTCGGGCCGAGACCGGCGGATACGTCGCTGGATTCGACACCGAAGGCATCGGTCGCGCGGCGATGCTCCTGGGCGCGGGCCGCGCGACGAAGGAGGACGCGATCGACCTGGGCGCCGGGCTCGTGCTCGCCGTCGAGACTCGGCGACCACGTCGACGCCGGCGACGCCCTGTGCACGATGTACGCGGCCGATGCTGCGCGCCTGGACGAGGGCGAAGGCCGCTTCAGGGCCTCGGTGCGACTCGGCGCCGCACCGGTGCAGCCGCCGGCGCTCTTCCACGAGATCTAGGTGACCAGGCGCCGTGCGCATCGTCGTCGGACATGCGAACCCGGACTTCGACGCCTACGGCTCCATGGTCGCCGCGACCAAGCTCTATCCCGGCGCCAGGGCGGTCTTCCTCGGAACCCAGAACGCCAACGTGCGGGCGTTCCACAACCTGCACGAGGAGTTCCTCGACTTCGTCGACCTGAGAGGGCTCGACCTCGACGACGTCGACAGCGTCGTCATGGTGGACACGCGCGACGCCGACCGGATCGGAGAGATCGGGCCGCTCGTGACGCGGGCAGGGGATCGAGGTGGTCGTCTACGACCACCATCCGCCCCAGGAAGGCGACCTCACCGGCGTCGACGACCGCTCGGTGCAGGTCGGCGCCACGACCTCGATCCTGGTGCACGAGATCAAGGCGCGCGGCGTCACCATCGCGCCGCTCGAGGCGAGCGTGATGCTGCTCGGCATCCACGAAGACACCGGCTCGCTCACGTACCCGGGAGCGACCGCCTACGACGCCGACGCAGCCGCGTTCCTGATGTCGAGCGGCGCGGACATGGAGGTGCTCAACCAGTTCCTCGCGCGGACGCTCGACCCCGCGCAGCAAGTGCTGCTGGCGCAGCTGCAGGACTCCCTCGAGGTGTGGGACGTCCACGGGCAGCAGGTCGCCGTGGGCACCGCGACGGCGGACGACTACGTCGACTCGGCGAGCGTGCTGACGCACTACGTCGTCGAGGACATGGGCTATCGCGTCGCCATCGCCGTCGTGAGCATGCCCGAGCGCCTGCAGATCGTTGCGCGGTCCCGTCTGGCCGAGGTCGACGTCGGCGCGGTGATGGCGCGGCTGGGCGGGGGCGGACACGCGCAGGCTGCTTCCGCGGGCTTTCGCGACCGCTCGATCGAAGAGGCGCTCGAGCGAGGTTCGCGAGGCGCTCTGGAAGCCGAGGTGTCGCCGCCGCTGCGGGCGGCCGACGTGATGAGCGCGCCCGTGCGGTCGGTCGATCCGACCGCGACGATGCACGCGGCGGGGCTCGTGATGGCGCGCTGGGGCCACGGCGGGGTCCCGGTGGTCGACGACGGGCGCGTCGTGGGCATCGTCACGCGCAAGGACGTCGACAAGGCCGTGCGGCACGGCCTGGACCACGCGCCCGTGACCGGCTTCATGGGCCGAGACGTGGTGTGCGTGGGCCCCGATCTCGATCTCACGCGAACTCGAGCGCCTGCTTGCGACGCGCGGCATCGGCAGGGTGCCCGTGCTCGAAGACGGGCTCGTCGTCGGCATGGTGACCCGCAAGGACGTGCTTCGCGCCGAGCACGGCGACGCGTACCTCGACCGCCGGCTCGCCCGGGCGCACCCGACCGCCACCGAGGCGTTCCTCGGCAGCTTCGAGACGCTGCTGCCGTCGCTCGCCCAGGAGGCCGTGCACGTGCTGGGCCGGCTGGCCGTGCAGCGAGGCGAGCGCGCGCACCTCGTGGGCGGCTTCGTGCGAGACATGCTGCTCGGCGTGGGCAATCTCGATATCGACGTCGTCGTCGAGGGCGACGGCGTCGCGTTCGCCGAGGCCGCGGCCGCGCAGTTGGGCGGCCGCGTGAAGGTGCACCGCCGCTTCGGAACCGCGGTGGTCGTTCTGTCGCGCGACTTCCACGTCGACATCGCCAGCAGTCGTGCCGAGTACTACGAGCGGCCCGGCGCGCTTCCGACCGTCGAGCCCTCGACGCTGCGGCAGGACCTGCTCCGGCGCGACTTCACCATCAACGCGATGGCCGCGTGCATCGACCCCGACTGCTTCGGCCGCATCGCCGACCCCTTCGGCGGGCTGGCCGACCTCGAGCGGGGGTCGCTGCGGGTCCTGCACAGCCTGTCGTTCGTCGACGATCCCACGCGGGTGCTTGCGTGCCGCGCGGTTCGAGTCGCGCTACGGCTTCCGGATGGATCCGTCGACCGAGGCGCTGGCGCGACGGGCAGTCGAGCTCGACATGCTCGCGGAGGTCTCCGGCGCCCGCGTGCGCGAGGAGCTCATCGACATCGCCGACGAGGCGCACGCCGACCGAGGTGTTCCGGCGGCTCGACGCCCTGGGCGCGCTCGGGAGTCTGGCGCCGAGCGGCGCGCGCGCATCAGACGTCGTCGACGCGATCGCAGGCGCTGAGACGGCGCTCGAGGCCCTCGGTCCGCTGCTCGCGCGGCGGCCCGCTCGGCGCGTGACGCTGGTCGCAGCCGTCGCGTCACTGCGCGATCGCGCGTGGCATGCGAACGCTGGCTGCGGCACTACCGCTTCGGTCGCGACTTCGCCGAGCCGGCCGCCGTCCTCGCCCAGCGCGGTGCGAGCGTCGCCCGCTCGCTTCAGGACCGGCGCGGGATGCGTGACAGCCGCCTCTACCGTCTGCTCGACCCGTTCGCGTCCGAGGGCCTCGTGGTCCTGTGGGCCAGATGCGACGACGCGGGCAGAGACCGCATCGAGCACTACGCTCGCGACGCTCGCGCACGTGACTCCGGCGGTCATCGGTCGCGACCTGATCGAGATGGGCTTCGAGCCGCGCGAGGAGTTCACCGCTATACTTGCGCGAGCACTCGACGACCGGCTCGACGGCCGGGCCGTCGGTCGTGACGCCGAACTGGCCAACCTGCGCCGCATCGCTGCGCGCGCCGGGCATCTGATCCTCGCTTGGAAGGACCGCGGACTTGCGTTTCGGTACCGAGACCATCGTGTGGCTTGCGCTGCTGCTGCCGTCGATCACGCTTCACGAGTACATGCACGGCTACGCTGCGTTCCGCCTCGGCGATCCGACGGCCAAGAACGCCGGGCGCCTGACGCTCAATCCGCTCGCGCACATCGATCCCTTCGGGACCGTCCTGCTGCCACTGCTCCTCGCGGCGACCGGGGCTCCGATCTTCGGCTACGCGAAGCCGGTGCCGGTCAATCCCCGGTACTTCGCTGACGTGCGCAAGGGCGATGTCATCACCGGGCTTGCCGGCCCGGCGGCGAATCTCGCGCTGGCGTTCGTCGGAGCCGCGCTTGCGTGGGGCGCGGTGCTCCTTCCTGCTGACGGCGTCGCACGCTGGGTGTATCTCGTCGGCTTCCTGCTGGTGCAGACCAACCTCGTGCTGATGTTCTTCAACCTCATCCCGGTGCCGCCGCTCGACGGATCGAGCATCGTGCCGCTGTTTCTGCCCGACTCGGCGCTTGAGGGCTGGTACCGGCTTCCAGCGCTACTCGTTCGGCGTCCTTCTCGTGCTGATGTGGGGCATCCCCGCGCTCACCGGTATCAGCCCGCTCGGCAAGTACTTCAGCTGGACCGTGGAGCCTCTGATGAGGCTGCTGCTCCCGGGATCGTGAGCCGTGCCGGCGCGGCCTAGGCGCGCCTCTGGCTGCGCTATCATGAACCGCACCGTCCGCTTTCAGCGAGGAGCTCGTCGTCGCATGACCAAGAAGCGCATCCTCACCGGCTACCGGCCCACCGGCAAACTGCACCTCGGCCACTGGTTCGGCAACCTGCAGAACATGCTCGAGCTCCAGCACGAGTACGACGCGTACTACTTCATCGCCGACTGGCATGCGCTCACGAGCGACTGGGCCGATCCCGCCGGCATCGCGCAGTACACCGAGGAGATGGTGCTCGACTGGTGCGCGGCCGGCCTCGACCCCGACGTCGTGCACCATCTACCGCCAGAGTGACGTGCCCGAGGTCGCCGAGCTCGCGATGTACTTCGCGATGGTGACGCCGATGAGCTGGCTCGAGCGCGTCCCGTCCTACAAGGAGCAGCGCGACCAGATCACCGACAAGGACCTCGGCAACCTCGGCTTCTTCATGTACCCGCTGCTGCAGGCCGCCGACATCACCATCGTGCTTGGCCGACGCCGTGCCGGTGGGAGAGGACCAGGCTGCCGCACCTCGAGCTCACGCGCGAGATCGTCCGCCGGTTCAACAACGTCTACGGCGACTTCCTCGTGGAGCCGGCCGCGATCATCCCCAAGGAGGGCGCGCGCGTTCCGGGCACCGACGGCCGCAAGATGTCGAAGAGCTACGGCAACGCCATCTTCATCTCCGATCCGCCCGAGGAGATCCGCGCGAAGGTCATGAGCTTCGTCACCGACCCGGCGCGCAAGCTCAAGACCGACCCCGGCGACCCCGACATCTGCCCGCTGCACCAGGTGCACGACTCATCGCCCCGGCCGATGAGATCGCCGAGTGGGACCGGTGCTGCCGCACCGCGGAGTGCGGCTGCGTCGCGCACAAGAAGAAGCTCATCGACGACCTCGTCGAGTACCTGTCCGCGTTCCAGGCGCGCCGCGCCGAACTTGCGGCCATCGACGGCTTCGCGGCCGAGGTGCTCGCGGCCGGCGCCGCGAAGGCACGCCCGGTCACCGGAGGCGTCGTCGCCACCTGCCGTGAGCTCATCGGGCTCGAGGCCCGCACGGAGCGCTCGGCAGGCATCGAGAAGCGCGCCGCCTCCGAACGCGACGCTGCGAGCGCGCCGAGCTTCGTCGCCGACACCGAGTAGTCCAAAGGGGCCACGGGGCATGGGCTACACCGTCAAGACCGACGTGTTCGAGGGGCCGTTCGACCTGCTGCTGCACCTCGTGAGCAGGCAGAAGCTCGACGTCTCCGCGATCTCGATCTCCGAGGTCGTCCGACCAGTACCTCGCGCACATCGACCGCATGGCCGATCTCGACCTCGACGTCGCGAGCGAGTTCCTTCTGCTTGCGGCGACGCTGCTCGAGATCAAGGCGGCGTCGCTTCTGCCCAAAGACGAGGTCTACGTCGGCGACGAGCTCGACGACCTGTCGCCTGAGGAGGCGCGCGACATCCTGGTCGCCCGGCTCATCGCCTACAAGCAGTTCAAGAACGTCGCTGCCGAGGTCTCGGCTCGCTTGGAGGCCGAGGCGCGCATGCACCCGCGCCAGGCGGGTCTCGAGACCGACTTCCTGGGACTCATGCCGGACTACCTGGAGGGCCTCACGCTGCAGGGGCCTCGCGGTCATCTGCGCCGACCTGGAGTACCGCCGCGAGGTGTTCTTGCTCGAGGCCGAGCACGTCGCCAGCATGCCGATCTCGCTCGAGCTGCACGCCGAGAGCGTGCGCCGGCTCGTGAGCCGCCAGGGACGCGCCAGCTTCAGCGAGCTTGTCGGCGAAGACCCCACACCCGAGGTCGTGGTGGTGACGTTCCTCGCGGTCCTCGAGCTCTACAAGCGCGGGCTCGTCGACGTCGTCCAAGACGCGCTCTTCGGCGACATCATGGTCGCGCATCTATCCCAGGAAGAGGCCGCTCGCCGCGGCGTTGTCGAGGAGGAGCAGGTAGATGCCTGAGAACGACCCGCAGCTGCGCGGAGCTATCGAAGCGCTGCTGTTCGTGAGCGACGAGCCCGTCTCGGCGGCGCGTCTCGCCAAGCTCGTCGAGGCGGCCCCGGGCGAAGTCGATACGGTGCTCGCGTCGATCGCCGAGGAGTACCGAGCCGACGAGCGGGGCTTCCAGCTGCGGGAGGTCGCCGGCGGCTGGCGTCTGTACACGCACCCGGCACACCACGACGTCATCGAGCAGTACGTGCTGTCCTGGGACACCCGTCGCCTCTCGCAGGCGGCGCTCGAGGCCCTCGCGGTCATCGCCTACCACCAGCCGGTGACGCGCGCGGGCATCAACGCCGTGCGCGGCGTCAACTCCGAGGGTGTCGTCGCCTCGCTCGTCGAGAAGGGCCTCGTGAGGGAGGCCGGCAGAGACAAGAACCAGGGCAACGCGATCCTGTATCAGACGACGCGCACGTTCCTCGAGAAGTTCGGGCTGAAAGACATCTCGGAGCTGCCGCCGCTTGAGGAGTTCGCGCCCGACTTGGAGACACAAGACGCCATCCGCGACCGGCTCTCCGGCGGCGGGAGCGTCGCGGCGCCGGGGATCGCTTGACGAGAGCGATGACGGTGACCTCGAAATCGTCGACTAGTCCCGCGAACGGTGATGCTCCGAGGCCGGCCGCGCCCGAACGGTGCCGATGCGCCTGCAGAAGTTCCTGGCGCGCGCGGGTGTCGCCTCGCGTCGCGGAAGCGAGGACCTGATGACCGCCGGCCGGGTCTCGGTCAACGGCGAGACCGTGACCGCACTCGGCGCGAAGGTGGACCCGGCTCGCTGACGAGGTGATCGGTGGACGGCAAGGTCGTGACGCTCGGTTCGTCGCCGGTCTACCTCGCGCTCCACAAGCCGGCCGGCGTCGTGACGACGATGAGCGACCCGCAGCGGCGCCCGACCGTGGCCGCGCTCGTTCCCGTGGCCGAGTACCCGGGGCTTGTTCCCTGTCGGTCGGCTCGATGCGGACACGACGGGGCTGCTGCTGTTCACCACCGATGGAGAGCTGTCGCACCGTCTCCTGCATCCGCGCTGGAAGGTGCCGAAGCGCTATCGCGCGCTCGTCGACGGCCTGCTCACCGGTCAGGAGGCCGACGCGCTGCGGGAGGGCGTGGAGCTCGACGACGGTCGTACCGCTCCCGCGGAGGTGCGCGAGCTCTCGTGGAGCGAGGGCAGCACGCTCGTCGAGATCACGATCTCCGAGGGACGGAAGCGCCAGGTCAGGCGGATGTTCTCGGCGGTCGGGCACCCCGTCTTGGAACTGGCGCGGGTCCAGTTTCGGGCGAGTCGAGCTGGGCGACCTGGCGCCACGAGCCAGTGGCGTCTGCTCACCGAGTCCGAGGTCGACGCACTGCTGCGCGCCGCAGACATGGGAAGGGGAGAGCCGTGGCACTCGTGATCATCACCGGGGGGATCCGCAGCGGGAAGTCCGCGGCCGCCCAGGCGCTCGCCGACTCTCGGATGCGCGAAGGCGTGCCCGTGGTGGTCGCCACGTTCGGGCAGGCGAGCGACGCGGAGATGTCGGACCGCATCGATCGGCACCAGGCGGAGCGGCCCGAGGAGTTCCGGACGCTCGAGGTCGCCAAGCCCGGCACGGCGTGGCTCGCCGACGCTGATTCCGACCCGGAGGCCCTCCTCGTCGTCGACTGCCTCGGGACGGCTCTCGGACTGATCATGGAGACCGCGTGGACCGATTCGTGCGCACGCTGGCGAGCTGGCGGACGCCGACTGCCGATGCGCTTCCAGAGGGGTATGCCGAGGCGGTGTCGGCCGAGTTCGCTCGGCTGCGTCGACGCGCTGCTCGCCCGCAATGGCGATACGCTCGTCGTCACCAACGAGGTCGGTCTGTCGCTCGTCCCGCTGTGGGCATCCGGCCGGCTCTTCACCGACCTGCTCGGCAGGGCCAACCGTCGCCTGATCGGCGGGGCCGACTCCGCGTACCTGTGCGTCGCGGGACGGCTGGTTTGCATCTGTCCGACCTTCCCGGGGCCATCACCTGGCCCCACGACTGACCGACGGAGAGCGCGTGACCGACGAGACCCTCACCTTCGAAGAGCAGCTGGCAGCCGAGATCGAGGCGGTACGGCCTGTCGACGCCGCGTTCGAAGACGCCGCGTGGGAGCGCCTCGACGGCCTCACCAAGCCCCCGCGTTCGCTCGGCAGGCTCGAGGAGGTCGCGGCACGCGTCGCCGTCATTCAGGCGTCCGTGCGCCCCGATGTCTCCTCGAAGGTCGTTCTGCTCATGGCCGGAGACCACGGCGTTGTCGCCGAGGGCGTGTCGCCGTACCCGCAAGCGGTCACGGCGCAGATGGTCGCGAACTTCTCGGCGGGCGGCGCAGCGATCAACCGGATCGCCGAGTCCGTCGGCGCGACCGTACGCGTGTACGACGTGGGGGTCGCGACCGAGGTCGGTCATCTCGCGGGCGTGACGGTTCGCAAGGTGGCCTCCGGCACCGAGAACATGGCCCACGGCCCCGCGATGACCCGCGAGCAGTGTGCGCAGGCGGTGCTCGTCGGGATCGAGGCGGCGCGTGAGGCGGCGCAGCAGGGATTCCGCCTGATCGCGACGGGCGACATGGGCATCGGCAACACGACCGCAGCCGCCGCGCTGACCGCGGTGTTCGCGGGCGCGGAGCCGGAGGCCGTGGTCGGCAGGGGGACCGGGCTCGATGACGCCGGGCTCGCTCGCAAGGTCGAGGTGGTCAGGCGTGCGCTGGCGGTGAATCACGTGCGAGAGACTCGACGCTCTCGGCGTGCTGGCCGCGGTGGGAGGCCTCGAGATCGCGGCCATCGCCGGCGCGGTCATCGGCGCTGCCGAGGAGGGCGTGGCCGTCGTCACCGACGGCTACATCTCGGGCGCCGGCGTGCTCGCCGCCGTCGCGCTCTGTCCTGCGTGCAGAGGCTACGTCTTGCCGAGCCATCTGTCGGCAGAGCCCGGCCATCGCCTCGCGCTCGACTCGCTCGGGCTCGAGCCGGTGCTCGACCTCGATATGCGCCTGGGCGAGGGGAGCGGTGCTGCGCTCGCGATGGGAATCGTGGACGCTGCGTGTCGGGTCATGGCGGGCATGGCCACCTTCGCCGAGGCCGGCGTGAGTGAGGCTGCGGGCTGACATGCGGACCTCGCGCCCACTTCACGACCTCGCGCTTGCGGTCACGCTGCTCACCGCGGTGCCGCTGCGGGTGAGCGCGCCCGAGACCGGGCGACCCTCCCTCTCAGAGCGCGGCGTGGTTCCCCTGGGTGGGACTGGGGCTCGGACTCCTGACGAGTGGGGCGCTGCTCGTCGCGCACCGATTCTTCTACGGAATCGGCATGACCGGGGCGGTCCTGCTCCTCGTCGCGTTGGCGCTGCTCACGCGCATGCTCCACTGGGACGGGCTCGCAGACACCGCCGACGCTTGGTTCGTGCCCGCGTGCGAGGCGGCTCGAGGTGATGTCGGACACGGCGATCGGAGCGTTCGGGGCCACGGCGATCGTGCTTGTCGCGCTGCTCGAGGTGTCGGCCCTCGTGACGCTGGGTGCGACACAGGCGACGGCCGCGACCGCGCTCGTGGCACTGCTGGTCGCACGGCTTGCCGCGACGTTCTCGGCGTGGCTGGGGAAGCCGGCGAAGCCGGGCGGGCTCGGCGCGTCGGTGATGGGTGCTCCGACTGTCTCTGAGCGTCGTCATCGCCACGTCAGCGGTGGTCGCGGGTGGCCTGCTGTCGTGGTATCTCGGCGCCCCGCCGCTGCCTCTGGCGGTCTCGCTCGGCCTGGGCGTGGTGCTCGCGCTCGTGACTCCGCACCTGATCGCGCGACGCATGGGCGGGGTCACCGGCGACACCATGGGAGCGAGCGTGCTCGTGGTCGAGGCCGCGACGCTGATCGTCATCGCCGCCGTGTTCGGCGTGCTTCGGCTCGGTGGGACTGAGCGCGTGATGGAGACGCGCATCCTGCTCGTGCGGCATCCGGAGACCGACCGCCAACGTGGACGGTCGGTTCGTCGGCCGCGGCCAGTCACCTCTGACCGCCGAGGGCCGGCGGCAGCGGCGGCGTCTCGTGCCCAAGGTCGCTGCCTTCGGACCTGACGTCGTGTGGACGAGCCCGCTCGACAGGACGCTTGCCGGTGTCGCGGCCGGCTGCGGCCAGGGCGTCGCGTCCCGCTCGTGTTCGACGAGCGCCTCCTCGAGCTCGACTTCGGCAGCGCCGAGGGCATGACCCTCGATGAGGTGCGCGCCGCAGGGCTCGCGTTCAACTACCGCAACGCCGAGCAACCCGTCGCGCCCGGCGGTGAGTCGCGCGCGCAGATCGAGCAGCGCGTCGCCGAGTTCTGCGACGAGCTTGCTCGCTCGCGGAGGCCGGCACGCGATCGTCACGCACGGCGGTGTCTTCAGGGCCTCGCTCGTCCATCTGCTGTCGCCTCGCGTCGACCGACATCTGGGCGTTCCACATCCGCAACGCACAGCTGGCCGACGTTCTCGTGATCGACGGTCACGGCATGCTGCAGGACTACCGGCAGGGCTAGACCCCTTGAAGGCTGTGCGACAATCGTCTGCACACCCGAGCGTGCGGAGGTGCATGACGCCATGGACTGGGATTCTCTGATCCGCGACAACCTCAAGCCGATGGTCCCGTACGCCCCTGGCCTGAGGGCGAGCGAGGTTCGCGAACGCGCCGGCGTCGACACGATTCACAAGCTTTCGAGCAACGAGAACCCCTACCCGCCGGTCCCCGCGGCGGTCGAGGCGATGACGGCCGTCCTGCCGCGGCTCAACCGCTACCCCGACGGCGCTGCGCGGGCGCTCAAGTCGGCGCTCGCCGACCACCTCGGCGTGGAGCCGGAGTTCCTCGCGATCGGCAACGGGAGCAACGAGCTGATCCGCCTGATCGCCGAGGCCATGCTCGAGCCGGGCGACGAGGTCGTGTTCGCGTGGCCGAGCTTCGTCGTCTACCCGATGGTCACGCAGCTGATGGGCGCGACAGCGGTACGCGTGCCGCTGGACTCCGAGCTACGCGCACGATCTCGACGCCATGCGCGACGCGATCACCGACAAGACCAAGCTCGTGTTCCTCTGCAACCCCAACAACCCGACCGGCACCATCTACGGCCGCGCGGCGTTCGAGCGCTTCCTCGACGAGGTTCCGCCGCACGTGCTGATCGTGGTCGACGAGGCGTACTTCGAGTACGTGACCGACGAGCAGTACCCCGACGCGCTCGGCTACTTCGAGCGCGGAACACGCAACCTCGCCGTACTGCGGACGTTCAGCAAGATCTACTCGCTCGCCGGAACGCGCTGCGGGTACGGTGTCTTGCCGAGCCGCTCGTCGAGGCCATGGACAAGGTGCGCGAGCCCTTCAACGTCAACACGGTGGCCCAGGTCGGGGCGTACTACGCACTGACCGACCAGGCCGAGGTCGCCCGACGCCGCGCCGAGAACGCTGCCGAGCGTGCTCGCTTGCTGAGGCGCTCGATCGCCTGGAGATGCACGCGCGTGCCGTCGCACACGAACTTCGTCTGGGTGCCGACGAGCCGGGCCGCGGAGCTCTTCGAGCAGCTGCTCGCAGCGCGGCGTGATCGTGCGCAGCTTCGGCACCGATGCTCTGCGCATCGGCATCGGCGCTCCGCATCAGAACGACGCGACGATCGCGGCGCTCGAAGCGATCGTCGCCGGGAAGGGCGTGTAGCGTGGCCGCCGGATTCAACACGGTCTGCGTCATCGGCGTCGGACTCATCGGCGGGTCGTTCGCCGCTGCATGCCGCGCACTCGATGCCGCCGCCTCGAGGTGCTCGGCATCGACAACGATCCGCACACCGTCGAGGAGGCGCTGCGCCTCGGCGTCGTCGATGAGGCCTGCACGGCGGACTCGCCGACGGTGGATTCGTGGCTAGGACCTGGGCGTGCCGATCTGGTCGTGATCGCGACCCCGGCTCGCAGCGCCGGGACCTGGCTGGAGCGACTGGGCGAACTCGGCTTCGACGGTGTCATCACCGACGTTGCATCGACCAAGGGCGGAGTGATCCGGCAGGCCAGGAAGCACCTTGGTTCCGCCGAGCGCTTCGTCGGCGGACATCCGATGGCGGGCAGCGAGCGCAGCGGCGTCGGCGCCGCACGGGCCGACCTGTTCTCGGGGGCGTACTGGCTGCTGACCCCCGGCTGCCGAGACCGACCCCGACGCCTTCACCCGCCTCCACACGCTCATCAGCGCGCTCGGCGCCCGCGTGATCTCCGTCGAGCCGAAGAGTCACGACGAGGCGGTCGCGATCGTGAGCCACGTGCCCCACGTCGCCGCCGCCGCACTCTGCGATGTCGCCGGAGCGCACGCCGGACGAGGCGGGGAGCTCCTGCGCCTTGCCGCTGGCGGCTTCAAGGACACGACGCGCGTCGCCGCCGGCAGCCCGGACCTGTGGACCGGGATCTGCATGGACAACGCCGACGCGCTGGCCGACGGCGTCCGCGAGCTCAGGCTCGCATTGGGGGAGTTCGAGGCGATGGTGCGCGGCGGCGACGCCGATTCGGTGCGCGGTTGGCTCTCGCGCGCAGCCGAGGTGCGGCGCTCGCTGCCCGCGCAGTGGGTGCCCGCGTCCGCGCGCCTCACCGAGCTCACCGTGCCCATGGTCGACCGGCCTGGTGTCGTCGCGGAGGTCACCGCGGTCGTCTCGGCAGCGGGCTGCAATATCGAGGGCATCGACATCGACCACGAGACCGAGGACCGTGCGCTGCTGGTCCTGGTCCTGACCGACGAGGGCGACTTCGACCATCTCGCCGAGGAGCTGTCCGATCGCGGTTTCGAGTACCGGCTCGAACCGCTTGAGGATGCCGCCGACGAAGAGGCCGCGCGGTCGTGAACCGCGCGCTTCGAGCCCGCATCAGCGCCCCTGCGCGGCACGGTGCTCGTGCCCGGCGACAAGTCGCTGTCGCACCGCGCGGTGCTCTTCGCCGCCATCGCCGAGGGGACGTCCTCGGTGCGCGGGCGTTCTGCGCTCGGAGGACGTCGAAGCCACCATGCGGGTCGTCGACCGCTCTGGGCGCGCGCGTCGAGCTTCAGCGCCGACGACTCCGGGGGCCTGGCTGGCACGCATCGAGGGCTGGGGTGCCGCGGCCCCACGTCCCCGAGCGCTCCGCTCGACTGCGGCAACTCCGGCACCACCGCCCGGCTCGTCATGGGAGTGCTCGCCGGCTGGCCGGTGACCGCGACGCTCGTCGGCGACGCCTCGCTCTCGCGGCGGCCGATGCGACGGATCACCGAGCCGCTCTCGATGATGGGCGCTCGGTTCGAGACCAGCTGAGGGCGGGACGCTGCCGGTCACGGTCCACGGCGCCGCCGGGTCTGTCGCCGCTGTCGTACGCGTCGCCGGTAGCTTCCGCCCAGGTCAAGACGGCGCTCCTCCTCGCTGGCCTGCGCGCCCGTGGTGGGGTGATGGTCACCGAGCCGGCGCTCTCGCGCGACCACACCGAGCGGCTGCTGCCCGCGTTCGGCGTGGAGCTCAAGGTCGACCCCGACCGCTGCGCCGTGTCGCTCTGCGGCCCTCAGGTACCGCGTGCCGCCGCTGTTCGCGTGCCGAGGGACCCGTCGTCGGCGGCGTTTCTCGTCGCGGCGGCGTTGCTCGTTCCGGGCAGCGAGGTGGTCCTGCCCGGCGTCTCGCTGAACCCGACGAGGATCGCGTTCTTGAGCGTGCTGCAGCGCATGGGCGCCGATATCGAGCATCGCATCCCGAGCCGGCTGAGGGCCTCGAGCCCGTCGGAACCATCACCGTTCGCTACACGCCCGGGCTGCGCGCGACGCGCGTGAGCCCGAAGAGGTGCCCTCGCTCATCGACGAAGTGCCCGTCCTCGCGCTGGTCGCCGCGACCGCGAGTGGCACGAGCGTCTTCGAGGGGATCGGGGAGCTGCGCGTCAAGGAGAGCGACCGCCTGGCGGCGGTGGCCGAGGGACTTGCGGCGCTCGGCGCGTCGGTCAGCGAGTCGGCCGACTCGCTGGCGATCGACGGTCCCGCGCGGCTCGGCAGCGCGACGCTGCCGTCGCTCGGGCGACCACCGGCTCGCGATGTGCTGGGCGCTTGCCGGACTCGCGGGAGAGGGCACGGTCGTCGAGGGCTTCGAGGCCGTGAACGTGAGCTATCCCGGGCTTCGCAGAGGCACTCGCAGCGCTCGGATCCTGAGGCGTCGCGTAGTACAATCCTCGCGATTCCGCTCCCACTCGATCGCAGCATTCGAGGTCACATGATCATCGCTATCGACGGCCCTGCCGGGTCGGGCAAGTCAACGGTTGCCAAGGCCGTCGCCGCACGCCTCGCGTTCCACTACCTCGACACCGGCGCGATGTATCGTGCGGTGGCGGTCTTCGCGGCCGATGCCGGGATCGACCCCGCCGACGAGGAGCGCGCTCGGCGCCATCGCTCGCGAGCAGCGCATCTCGCTTCGCGCACGAGGCCGGAGAGGCGCTGCCGAGCAAGGTCTTCATCGCGGGCCGAGACGTCACGGCGGCGATTCGGACCCCCGAGGCCGATGCGGCCGTCTCCGCTGTCGCCAGCATGCCGGAAGTGCGCACCGCGATGGTCGAGCAGCAGCGCACCATCGGCGAGGCGAGCGACACCGTCGTCGAGGGCCGCGACATCGGCACGGTGGTCTTCCCGCACGCTGAGCTGAAGGTCTTTCTCACCGCGTCGCCTGAGGAGCGCGCTCGTCGGCGTACGCTCCAGCACGCCGGCGGCGGTCACGATGTCGACGCCGCGGCGGTGCTCGAGGCGATCGTGAAGCGCGATGCAGGCCGACTCCACCCGTGACGTCTCGCCGCTCACGAAGGCCGAGGACGCCGTGGAACTCGACACCACGGGGCTCTCGGCCGAGCAGGTCATCGATGCGATCGTCGAGCTCGCGCGAGGAGGCGCGTTCGTGAAGGCCGCCGAGAAGCGCGGACGCCCGTCACGCGGTGATGCTTCGCCCGGCTGGTGGTTCGCCCACTTCGTCCGAAACACGGCAGGGCGGCTGCTGCTCGCAGCGTATCGAGTGCGCTTCATCGGCGTAGCACAACGTCCCGGCGACGGGGGCGATCCTCGCGGGCAACCACGTGAGCTACCTGGACCCGTGCCTGCTGTGGTGCGGGTCGCCTCGCCCGACGCACTTCATGGCCAAGCGCGAGCTGTGGCAGACGACGTGGCTCGGGTGGACGCTCGACCAGTTCTGGGCGTTCCCGGTCGACCGCAGCGGCGCCGACCGCGAGGCCATCACAACCGGCACGTCGCTGCTGGGCGCGGGCGAGCTTGCTCGGCGTCTTTCCGGAAGGAACGCGCAAGCGCGGCGACTCGGACGAGCTCGGGGCAGGCCCACGGCGGGGCCGCGTTCATGGCGCTGCGCGCAGACGTGCCGATCGTCCCGGTGGGTATCGTAGGAACAGGCGAGGCGTGGCCGCCGGGCAAGAAGCTTCCCCGGCTCGTCAAGGTCGCGGTGCGCTACGGCGAGCCGGTCTGTCCGAGCGACTTCGAGGGTTCTCGCAAGGAGCGCGTCGCCGCGATGACCGCCGAAGTCATGCGCCGTATCGACGCGGAGCTTCGCAAAGGGCTGGAGGCATAGCATGCGGGTCGAGGTAGCCCGCCACGCCGGCGTCTGCTACGGCGTCGAGCGTGCGCTCAAGCTTGCCGAGGAGTCCGCGTCGCGGGGTACCGAGGTCCACACGCTCGGTCCGCTGATCCACAACCCCCAGGCGGTTGACGCGCTCAAGGAGCAAGGGCGTCGAGGTCGCGCTGAGCCTCGACGAGGTGGACGCCGGCACGCTCGTCATCCGCAGCCACGGCGTGGCACCCGAGATCATCGAGAACGCTCGCGCCAAGGGCCTCGACGTGATCGACGCGACCTGTCCGCACGTGAGCAAGGCCCATGAGGCCGCGGAGGCGCTGAAGAACGAGGGCTACGCCATCGTGATCGTCGGCGAGGCCGAGCACCCGGAGGTCGAGGGGATCCTTGCTCACGCCGGTGGAGACGCGCTGGTGGTGGGGGAGGCGTCCGAGCTGCCCGACCCGCTGCCCTCGCGTCGGATCGGCGTCGTCGTGCAGACGACGCAGTCGACCGCCCGGCTCGCCGAGGTCGTCGACGCGCTGCTTCCGCGCGTGCGCGACCTGCGCGTCGTGAACACGATCTGCTCGGCGACCGGGCAAGCGCCAGCGGTCCGCCGAGGAGCTCGCCGAGAGCGTGGACGCGATCGTCGTCGTAGGCGGCCGCAACTCCGGGAACACCACGCGCCTTGTCGAGATCTGCCAGTCCGCCAACGCGCGCACCTTCCACGTCGAGACCGCTGAGGAGCTCGAAGCGTGAGTGGTTCGAGGGCTGCGCTGTCGTCGGGCGTGACCGCCGGCGCCTCCACGCCCGACGAGCAGATTCGCGGCGTCGTCGAGGCCATCGAGGCGATGGAGTGAGCCGATGACCCGCGCCGACTACGCGCCTTCGCAGGTTCCGCGGGCCGGCGGGACTGATCGAGTCGGTCGACCGAGGGCGGGCCCGCCGATCGCGCGGGGGTTCGTCCCGGCGACATCGTGCTCGCGGTCGAAGGCGTACCCGTTCGCGACGTCATCGACTGGCGCTGGCTGACCGACGGCGCGCGACGCTCTGGTCACCGTCGGTCGCGCCGCAGGCCGGACGCGAGGACGCTGCCCCTCGCGCGCGAGTTCGGCGAGGGGTGGGGGGTCGGCTTCGCGGCCCCGGTCTTCGACCGCGTGCGCACGTGCTCCAACGACTGCGCGTTCTGCTTCGTGGGGCAGCTTCCCGAGGGCCTCCGCGACAGCGCTCTACGTGCGCGACGACGACTTCAGGCTCTCGTTCCTCCAGGGCAACTTCATCTCGCTCACCAACCTCACCGACTGCCGACGTCGCGCGCATCGCCGAGCAGCGGCTGTCGCCGCTCTACGTGTCCTTGCACGCGGTGGACGAGGAGGTGAGGCGCACGCTCGTCTGCGCCCGCAACGACCGCGCGCTCGCGCGCTTCGACGAGCTGCTCGATGCCGGCATCGACCTGCACGTCCAGATCGTGCTCGTCCCTGGCGTCAACGACGGCGACGTGCTCGAGCAGACGCTGACTTGGCTGGCCGAGCGCGAGGGCGTCGAGAGCGTCGGGATCGTGCCACTCGGCTACACCCGCCACCAGTCACGCTTCTCGGGCAGCTTCAACGACCCGGCTGCCGCAGCCGCGGTCATCAAGCAGGTTCTGCCGTGGCAGTTCGCGATGAAGGAGCGCGACGACCGGGCCTGGGTGATGCTCGCCGACGAGTTCTACCTCAACGCGCGATGCACCGATTCCCACCGCCGAGTGGTACGACGGCTTCGTTCAGTACGAGAACGGTATCGGGCTGGTGCGGGACTTCGTCGACAGCGCCACCGAGCTCAGGGCCCGGCTCGCGGAGGCCGTGCGATCGCTCCCGGCCGAGTCCGAGAGCGTGACCGTCGTCACCGGAGCGATGGCCGCCACGACCCTGGCCGGCGCCCTGCAGGCGGTCGGAGCTGCCGGGCGCATGCGACTGCTGGCCGTGCCCAACCGCTTCTTTGGCGGGAACGTGAGCGTCGCGGGGCTCCTCACGGGCGCCGACATCGCCGAGGCGGTTCGCGCCGACGGACAATCGGGCATCTACCTGGTGCCGGACGTCGTTCTCAATGCCGATGGGATCACGCTCGACGGGCTCAGTACGGCGGACCTGATAGCAGCGCAGTCGCGCCGACCTGCGTCTGGTATCCTCGGACGCCGCAGGACTGCTGGCCGGGATCGAGGAAGCGGTCCGATCTTCCGCCGCCGAGAAGGAGTGACGCGCTCATGGCGCTGCCCATAGTCGCCGTAGTCGGGCGCCCGAACGTCGGCAAGTCGACGTTCGTCAACCGGATCGCCCAGGCCACCGACGCCATCGTGCACGAGGCGCGTGGAGTGACCCGTGATCGCAGCTACCATCGTGCGGACTGGAACGGCGTGGACTTCCTGCTCATCGATACCGGCGGCATCGAGGCCGGCAACATCGACGAGTTCCAGACCTCGATCCGGACCCAGGCGGTGATGGCCGCCGAAGAGGCTGACGTCATCGTGTTCCTCGTCGACGGCAAGACCGGTCTCGTCGCCGACGACGAGCAGGTCGCTCGGATCCTCAAGCGCACCGGCAAGCCGGTGTTCCTCGCCGTCAACAAGGTGGACACCCCGGGCTCGGAGCGCGAGACCTACGAGTTCTGGTCGTTGGGTCTGGACACCCCGTGGCCCGTCTCGGCGACGCACGGTCAACGGCACGGGCGACCTTCTCGACGAGATCGTCGCTGCGCTTCCCGCAAGCGAGCCGGAGGTCGACGCCAACGCCATCGACATCGCCATCATCGGTCGTCCGAACGCCGGGAAGTCCTCGCTGCTGAACAAGCTCGCGGGCAAGGAGCGCTCGATCGTCTCCGAGGTCGCGGGCACCACGCGCGACGCGATCGACACGGTCATCGAGCGCGGCGAGGTCCGCTACCGGCTCGTGGACACTGCAGGTATTCGGCGCAAGTCGCTGATCGACGAGGACGTCGAGTACTACGGCTTCGTGCGCGCCATGCGCGCGATCGACCGGGCACACGTCGCGCTTCTGGTGATCGATGCTTCCATCGGCCTCACCGACCAGGACCAGCGTGTCGCGCGCTTCGCCGAGGAGCGCGGCTGCGCGCTCGTGGTGCTGCTGAACAAGTGGGACACGCTCGAGGACGACGAGGCCAAAGAAGACCTGTTGGTGCGCATCAGCGAGCGGCTCGGGTTCGTGGGCTACGCGCCGGTGCTGCGCATCAGCGCTCTCACCGGGCGCGGCGTGCACCGCATCTGGGATGCGATCGACGGCGTGTACGCGAACTACATCAGCGAGATCTCCACCAGCGCGCTGAACAAGCTGCTCACGGAGATGCGCGACTTCGGCCACACGATCACCAAGGGCGGGATGACGCTCCGGGTCAACTACGTGACCCAGACGCGCACGGCGCCGCCCGGCTTCACCTTCTTCGCGAACCACCCGAGCATGGTCGATGACAACTACCGTCGCTACGTCGAGAACCGGTTTCGCGAGCGATTCGACCTGTCCGGTACGCCCATCATCCTCAAGTTCCGCAAGAAGGACTGATCCGTGGGGTCGGTGGCGCTCAGGATCATCGCCGTGCTGGTGGTCGGATACCTGCTCGGCGGTATTCCGTGGGCGCTCATCATCGGCCGGCGCTTCTACGGGATCGATCCGCGCGAGCACGGCTCGGGCAACCTAGGCGCCACCAACGTCTACCGCGTGCTCGGCCCCGTCGCCGCGGCGGTCACCGCTCTGCTCGACATGCTCAAGGGCTCGGCGGCGGTGCTGCTCGCCTTCGCGATCGTCCCTGACAGTCTCGGCGAGACCGCTCAGCAATGGACCGCGGTCGCCGCGATGACGGCCGCTGTCATCGGCCACTCGTACTCGCCCTACATCCGGTTCAAGGGGGGCAAAGGGGTCGCGACGTCCGCCGGCGGCCTCTTCGTCTTGACGCCCATCGCCGCCGTCATCGAACTCGTCGTGTTCATCGCGGTGGTCTCGGCCTCGCGGCTCGTGTCGCTCGGTTCGATCGTGGTCGCCTGCCTGTATCCGCCGCTGGTGTTGTGGTTCTATCGCGACAGCACCCCCTACGTGGTGACCGCCTTCGGCTTGGCCGCCCTCGTCGTATGGCGCCACCGGTCGAACATCGTGCGCATCGCGCGTGGCGAGGAACCTAAGGTATCGTTGCACCCTGAGGAGCGCGCTCCGCGCGAGCGGGGTCACAAGGAGGGGGAGTAGAGCGTGCAGATCTCCGTCATAGGGGCGGGTTCGTGGGGCACCGCCGTTTCGTGGCTGCTGGGCGGCAAGGGACATGCCGTTCGCCTGTGGGCGCGCGAGCCCGAGATCGCCGAGGGCGTGAACGCCGAGCGCCACAACCCCGTCTATCTGCCCGACGTCGTGCTGCCCGACTCCGTGTTCGCGACCTCTGATATCGAGGAGGCGCTTGTCGGTGCCGAGGCCGTCGTCATGGTGACGCCGAGCGTCGGGGTGCGCGCGACCGCCGAGGCGATGAGCCGGATCGCTGTCGAGCCGAGACGCCCGTCGTGATCCTCAGCAAGGGCGTTGAGAGCGGCACCCTCATGCTCATGACCGAGGTGCTCGAAGACGTTCTGGGCAACCGCGACCGCCTCGCCGGCCTGTCCGGGCCCAACCACGCCGAAGAAGTGAGCCGGGGCGTTCCTTCGGCGACCGTCATCGCGGCGTACACCGAGGCCGTGGGGACGCCTGTTCCAAGACGCGTTCATGACGCCGTTCTTCCGCGTCTACACGAACACCGATGTCGTCGGGGTCGAGCTCTCCGGCGCGAGCAAGAACGTCATCGCGGTGGCCGCGGGCATGTCCGACGGTCTGGGCTATGGCGACAACAGCAAGGCGTCGCTGATGACCCGCGGACTGGCCGAGATGAGCCGTCTCGGACACGCTCTCGGCGCGAATCCGCTCACGTACATGGGACTTGCCGGCATGGGCGACCTGATCGCCACGTGCACCTCGCGACACTCGCGCAACCGGGCGCTCGGCGAGCTGGTCGCCCAGGGCGGCACCATGGATGAGTTCTACGAGCGAACGCACATGGTCGCCGAGGGAGCCGTCGCGCTGCATCGCGGTCGACGACCTCGCCACGCGCGAGGGCATCGAGCTGCCGATCACCCGCCAGGTGCGCGCTATCCTCTACGAGGGCGTGTCGCCCCACGAGTCGGGCGCGATCCTCATGGGCCGAGAGGCGCGCGACGAGTTGCACGGGATGGGCTTCGTCGACTGATCGATACGAGGGGACAACGATGGGAACCGAGCGAATCCTCATGGCACCGTCGATCCTCTCGGCGGACTTCGGACGCCTCGCGGAGGCCATCGCGCTCGTCGAGTCGGGTGGTGCCGACTTCATCCACGTCGATGTCATGGACGGCCACTTCGTGCCGAATCTGACGGTCGGACCTCCTGTGATCCGCGCGCTGAAGGACGTGGCGACCAAGCCGCTCGACGTTCACCTCATGATCGACGATGCGGACCGGACCATCGACTGGTACCTCGACGCCGGCGCCGACAGCATCACCGTGCACGTCGAGGCGAGCCCGCACCTGCACCGCACCCTCGCGCGGATCCGCGAACGCGGGGCCGCGCCCGCCGTGACGCTGAACCCCGGCACGCCGGTCAGCAGCCTGCGCGATGTGCTGCCGATGGTCGACATGGTGCTGCTCATGAGCGTGAACCCCGGCTTCGGCGGGCAGGCGTTCATCGAGAACACCGTCGAGCGCGTTGCCGAGCTGCGGTCGCTCTGCAACGAGGTCGGGGCCGCTCCCATCATCCAGGTCGACGGGGGCATCAATGCCGAGACTGCCGCACGCGTGTGTGCTGCGGGTGCCCGGTGTCTCGTGGCCGGCAACGCCGTGTTCGGCGCTCCGGACCCCATCGCAGCGATGACGGCGATCAGGTCTGCCGCCGAGCGCGCAGCGAACTAGCGCGGGTCCATCGATGTCGATCGAACACCGCCCAGATCCCAACAACTTCGCCGGCGCAGAGGCGCGGCGCGAGTCCTACAACGAACGCTCGAAGCGCCTCGAGCAGATGTCGGCCAAGCCCTTCTCGCGGCTTGCTGCTCGAAGTCGCTCATGAAGACGGCGATCATCTTCGCCGCTGCGGGAGTGCTGTTCTGGCTGCTCTCTGTGTGGCGCGGTTACTAGGCGCAGAATCGGCTGACCTGCTAGAATCCGAGTCGCTTTCTTCAGGGCGGGGTGAGATTCCCCACCGGCGGTGATAGCCCGCGAACCCCGAGAGGGGCCGATCCGGTGAGATTCCGGAGCCGACGGTCACAGTCCGGATGGGAGAAGGAAGGACGCATGCGTCTGTTCTCGGACGTCGCCTCCGGTGTCGAAGACCCGCTGATGCGACGCGCCATCGAGCTAGCCGAGCGCGGCCGAGGTAGTACCGCGCCCAATCCCCTCGTCGGCTGCGTGGTCGTCGCCGACGGCACGGTCGTGGGCGAGGGCTTCCACGCGCGCGCCGGCGAGCCGCACGCCGAGGTGCTGGCTCTCGCGGATGCCGGCGCAGCCGCGCGCGGTGCTGACGTCTACGTGACCCTCGAGCCGTGCTCGCATCAGGGCCGCACCCCGCCGTGCGTGACTGCGCTCATCGCTGCCGGTGTTCGCAGAGTGGTCGATCGGCATGCCCGACCCGACGCCGCTTGCGCGGGGCGGAGCTGCCGCCTTGGCCGCGGCGGGCATCGAGGTCGGGTTCGCGCCGGACCCCGCGCCGTTCGAGGAGCTCAACGAAGGCTGGATCACGCGGATCTCGTCCGGGCGGCCCCACGTCACGCTCAAGGTCGCGGCGACGCTTGACGGCCGTGTCGCCGCCGCAGTCGGGGAGCCGGACCGACATCACGGGGCCTTCGGGCGCGGTGGTGACGCGTCGCTCTGCGCGGCGCCGTTGACGCCGTCCTCGTGGGCGCTTCCACGGTGCGGCCGACGACCCCGCTCTGACGGTTCGCGACGGCTCGGGGGCCGCTCGAGGCTCGCCAGCCGCTGCGCGTGGTGCTCGTGCGCGAGCGCGTGCCGCGCTCCGGAGTCCCGCGTGTTCACTGACGGAGCCGCGGCCCGGTCGATCGTTCTTGCCGCCGACACCGTGGGCACCGAGCAGATTCAGCGACCTGCCCCGCGACGTCGAGGTTCATGCTCTACCCCGGAGGGCGCGGCCTTGCAGGCGCACTCGAGGTCCTCGGTGCTCGCGGTCGTCAACTCGCTGCTCGTCGAGGCCGGCCCCACGCTGCTGGCAAGCGCGTGGGAGGATGATCTCATCGACGAGCTCGTCTGGGTGACCGCCGGTGGGATGGGCGGACCTGGGGCGCTCGGCGCGCTATCAGCGGTGGGTCAGACATCACAGACGGCGTGCTCGCACATCCGATTCCGCCCGTTGGAATCGGGTATCGTCGGAGACGTCTCCGTCACGCGATGGGGACGAGCTCTCGGCAACGCAATCATGACGTGAAAGGACGCTCGATGTTCACCGGGCTCATCGAGACACAGGGCATCATCACCCGCGCCGAGAGGGTCGCGGGCGGGGCGCAGATCGAGGTCTACGCGCCCGAGTTCGGTCGCGACATGGCGATCGGCGACTCCATCGCGGTGGACGGCGCGTGCCTGACGGTCGCGCGCTTCATCCGCGGTGCGTTCGTCGCGGACGTGAGTGAGGAGACGCTCGCCAAGACCACGCTCGGCGGCCTCCAGCCCGGAGCGAAGGTCAACCTCGAGCGCGCCCTGCGGCTCTCGGATCGGCTCGGCGGTCATCTGGTCTCGGGTCACGTCGACGGAATGGGTCGCCTGCTCCTCAGGCACCCGGCGGGCAACTCGACGATCTACCAGTTCCAGGTGCCCGGCAAGCTCATGGAGTTCGTGCTTCCCAAGGGCTCGATCGCGGTCGACGGCATCTCGCTCACGGTCGCGAAGATCCGCGGCGAGAGCTTCGCTGCCGCGGTCGTGCCGCACACCGAGGAGGTCACCACGCTCAAGACCAAGCCGATCGGTGCGGCGGTCAATGTCGAGATCGACATGATGGCCAAGTACGTGCGGCGCTTCGTCGAGCTCTACGCGGAGCCCGGTAGCCGGTCCGTCCGTCCCCAAGCGCGGCCTCGGCGACATGCTGCGCGAATTCGCGGAGGGTTCCTAGCTGATGACTGAGACCAGCCGTACCGTTCGCATCCATCGAGGAGGGCGTCGCCGAGATCGCTGCCGGCCGCATGCTCATCGTGGTCGACGACGAATCGCGGGAGAACGAAGGCGATCTGGTCATGGCCGCCGAGAAGGCCACGCCCGACAGCCATCAACTTCATGATCACCAACGGGCGCGGCCTCGTCTGCCTGCCGATGACCGGGGAGCGCCTCGACGCGCTCAGAGTCCCGCCCATGACCGACGAGAACACCTCGGAGCAGGGCACGGCGTTCCACGTGTCCATCGGCGCCAAAGGCAAGATCACGACCGGCATCTCGCCCGCCGATCGGTGCGCCACGGTGCTCACGGCGATCGCGCAGGACACCGCCCCCGAGGACCTCTCGATGCCGGGCCACGTCTTCCCGCTGCGCGCGCGTGCGGGCGGCGTGCTCGAGCGCGCGGGACACACCGAGGCGGCGGTCGACCTCGCGAGGCTCGCGGGACTGATTCCCGCGGGCGTCATCTGCGAGATCATCAACCCGGACGGCTCGATGGCGCGCCGTCCCGCAGCTCGAGGTCTTCGCCGCGCGCGCACGGCCTCAAGATGATCACCGTGGCCGATCTGATCCGCTATCGGCGGCGCACCGAGCGGCTGGTCGAGCGCTCGTCAGACGTCACGCTTCCCACGCGGTTCGGGGAGTTCCGGGCGTACGGCTACGAGAGCACCGTCGACGGGAGGACCCACCTGGCGCTCGTCGTCGGGGAGGTCGCGGGGCGCGAGGACGTGCTGGTCCGCGTCCACTCGGAGTGCCTCACCGGCGACGTCTTCCACAGCCTGCGCTGCGACTGCGGCGCTCAGCTCGAAGAGGCGCTCGACCGCGTCCAGAAGGAGGGGGAGGGTGTCGTCCTCTACATCGTCGGCCACGAAGGGCGCGGCATCGGCCTCTCGAACAAGCTCAAGGCCTACGAGCTGCAGGAGCAGGGTGCGGACACGGTCGAGGCAAACGAGGCGCTCGGGTTCCCGGCCGATCTGCGCGACTACGGCATCGGCGCTCAGATCCTCGCGGATCTGGGGCTGCACTCGATCCGGCTCCTCACGAACAACCCGCGCAAGATAGTCGGTCTCGAGGGCTACGGTCTCAAGGTCACCGAGCAGGTCCCGCTCGAGGTCCCGTCCTGCCCGACGAACTACCGCTACATGCGCACGAAGAAGGAGAAGATGGCGCACACGCTCTCGCTCGAGGACGGCGCGCCCACGACGGAAGGGGGCCGATAGATGGCCACGTACGAAGGACACCTTGTCGGAACCGGCCTGAAGGTCGCGATCGTGGTGAGCAGGTTCAACGAGCTGCTCTCGGGGCGCCTGCTGTCAGGCGCGCGCGACGGGCTGGTGCGTCACGGCGTCGCCGACGACGACATCGACGTCGCGTGGGTTCCCGGCGCGTTCGAGATCCCGCTGCTTGCCGAGAAGCTCGCCCGCTCGGGCCGCTACGACGCGGTCCTCGCGCTGGGTGTCGTCATCCGCGGCGGCACGCCGCACTTCGAGTACGTCGCGGCAGAGGTGAGCAAGGGCGTCGCGAAGGTCACGCTCGACACGGGCGTCCCGGTCATGTTCGGTGTCATCACCGCCGACACGATCGAGCAGGCCGTCGAGCGCGCGGGCACGAAGGCGGGCAACAAGGGATGGGAAGCGGCGGAAGGCGCCATCGAGATGGCGAACCTGCTCAAGAGCATGTAGACGCGTCCCGACGCGCACTCGGCAGACAAAGAGCGAGCCCCTGGCGGCGTTCCAGCTGTCAGGGGCTCGCTGTGCAGATGGTCAGATCCAGCGGGTCTTCGCCACCCCGTGGCTATCGGCCTTGGACCCTCCCTACATCCGTCCCCTCAGGGGCGGATGCCCATAGTATCCCCGCGTCCGGCGAGCGACAAGCGCACGTTCGTTCGATTTGCTGGATGGCTCAGTCGAGGGCGCACAGCGGCTGCTCGAGGCGCGCGAATGGGCTCGGTCTGGCGGATAGACGAGCGGTCGGGCCCGACGACGCTGCAGTCCGGTGTCGCCGACTCCGCGGCGTCAGAATCTCCGACCGTTGAGGTAAGAAATCAGTTGACACCGCGCTGTCACGGCCCATAATCTTTACTGTATCGGTAGGGATTAGCAGATCGGGAGCGCATGCGCCTCACTGCGAAGAGCGAGTACGGACTGCTCGCGATGATCGAACTCGCGTGCCACTACGGGCAGGGCCCGGAGAGCGCGCGCGAGATCGCTGAGCGTCGCGGTATCCCCGCTCGCTTCCTCGAGCAGCTGTTCGTCGCGCTGAGGCGCGCTGATCTGGTCTCGGCGGTCAGGGGCGCTCGGGGAGGTTTCGTTCTCACCCGTCACCCCTCCGAGATCACGACGCTCGAGGTCGTGGAGGCGCTCGAGGGACCGCTGACCGCCAGCGTGTGCGACTCGGAGCGCGGCCTGGAGTGCGGGAACGCGGGCTCGTGTGCCGCGGCCCCCGTGTGGGCGCGCGCAACCCACGCTCTGCGCGAGGTCTTCGCCTCGACGACGCTTGCCGAGCTCGGCCGAGCTCAGGACACCTACGACGACCGTCAGACCGGCACAGAGTAGGAGCGACCAGCCATGGATCCCGTCTACTTCGACTACGCAGCCACCACCCCCGTGGACGCTCGCGTGCTAGAAGCGATGCTGCCGTTCTTCAGCGAGCGGTTCGGCAACGCGAACTCGCTCTACGCGCTGGGGCGCGATGGCTACCGCGCGCTCGAGGACGCGCGCGAGCGGTTCGCCTCGTCGATCGGCGCCGCCAAGCCTAGTGAGGTGCTGTTCACCGGCGCCGGGACCGAGAGCGACAACGCGGCGCTCGTCGGCGTCATGAGCCGCCTCGCGCCCGATGGCGGCGGACACCTCATCGTCTCCGCCTACGAGCACCACGCGATCCTCGAGCCGGCCCATTGGCTGGAGAAGCAGGGCCACAGCGTCACCTATCTCAAGCCGAGGACTGACGGGCACGTCCACGCCGATGACCTGGCCGACGCCATGACCGAGCGCACGAAGCTCGTCTCGATCATGCACGGGAACAACGAGATCGGTGCCGATCAACGACATCGCCGCGTTGGCGGCCGTGGCCCACGAGGGTGGCGCGCTCATGCACACCGATGCCGCCCAGACCCTCGGCAAGGTGCCGTTCGATGTGGGCGCGCTCGGCGTCGACGCCGCATCGTTCTCGGCGCACAAGATCTACGGTCCCAAGGGCGTGGGGGCGCTCTACCTCAAGCAAGGGACGAAGTTCGATCCGCTGCTCAAGGGCGGCGGCCAGGAGTTCAAGAAGCGCAGCGGAACGCAGAACGTCGCAGGTGCCGTGGGTTCGCGGTCGCACTCGAGACTGATGCTCGAAGAGCAGCCGACTGAAGCGCCGAGGCTCGCCGCGCTGCGTGACCGGCTCATCGACGGCATCACCTCGTCGCTTGGAGAACACCGAGCCCACAGCCCCCGGAGGCGAGCGACTCCCCAACATCGCTCCGCTGCTCATCAAGGGCGTCGAAGGCGAGGCCATGCTGCTGCAGCTCGACAACAAGGGAATCGCTGTCTCCACCGGTTCGGCGTGCAGCAGCGGGTCGCTCGAGCCGAGCCACGTCCTTCTCTCCTGCGGGGTGCCGCAGGAGATCGCGCACGGCTCGCTGCGGCTCTCGATCGGCCGGTTCACTACCGAGGCAGAGATCGACTACTTCCTTGAGGTCTTTCCGCCGATCGTGGAGAGGCTCCGTTCGATGTCGCCGGTGTACGCCCGCATGTTCGGTTCGGCCAGCTAGGCCGCCAGCTCACCTGAAGGGACGGAACGCAGTGCTCTACTCCGAGAAGGTCATGGACCACTTCAACAACCCGCGCAACGTCGGTGTCATCGAGGACGCCGACGGTGTGGGGGAGGTGGGCAACCCGGTCTGCGGCGACATCATGAAGATCACCATCAAGCTCGACGGTGCCGAGCACATCGACGACATCAAGTTCCAGACGCTGGGCTGTGGCGCCGCGATCGCCACGTCGTCGATCGTCACCGAGATGGCCAAAGGGATGACGCTCGAGGAAGCCGCCGCGATCACCAAGAGGCAGGTCGCCGACGAACTCGGAGGGCTTCCCCCGGCCAAGATGCACTGCTCGGTGCTGGCGACCGACGGGCTGAAGGTCGCCGTCGACGACTACCTCAAGAAGCACGGGCAGAGAGCCGATCTCCGGCGAGATCAAGTCCGCCGACCCGAACTACGATCCCCACTCGGACGAAGATGAGCCCCACGACCACGACGAGGCGTGAGCTGTGACACGTGCGCGCCGGCGACGAGAGTAGGCGTCGATGGCGCGGGTCTTCGTAGCGATGAGCGGCGGCGTTGATTCCAGCGTCGCCGCTGCTTTGTTGCTCGAGCAGGGCCACGACGTCACCGGCGTGACGATGCAGCTGTGGCCCTCGAGCGACGAGGCCGGTGGCTGCTGCTCGGTTGAGGCGGTCCGGGACGCGCGCCGGGTCTGCGACCTGCTCGGGATAGCGCACTACGCGCTCAACTACCGTGAGGTCTTCGAGCGAGAGGTCGTCGACCGCTTCGCTGCGGCCTACGCGGTCGGCGAGACACCGAATCCCTGCGTCGTGTGCAACGACCGGGTCAAGTTCGCCGACCTGCTCGCAAAGGCGCTCACCCAAGGCGCGCGACTTCCTGGCCACCGGGCACTACGCGCGCTTGCTCACCGACGCGAGCGGCGCCCGCAGCCTCGCCACCGGGGTAGACGCGGACAAGGACCAGAGCTACTTCCTCTACCGCCTGACCGACGCCCAGATGAAGCACGTGCTGTTCCCGCTCGGCGCGCTGCACAAGACGGAGGTCCGCGCGTTCGCCGAGCGGCTGGGCCTTCCCGTGGCGCGCAAGCCCGAGAGCCAGGACATCTGCTTCGCGGTGGATGGGGACTACGCGTCGGTGGTCGCGCAGCGGGTGCCGGAGGCCGTGCGAGACGGCGACATCGTCGACGGCGAGGGCCGGGTCGTCGGGCGCCATCAGGGGGTTGCCCACTACACGATCGGTCAACGCAAGGGCCTCGGCATCGGCGGCAGCGAGGAGCCGCTGTTCGTGGTCCGGCTGGATGCCGCGGCCAACCGCGTGGTCGTCGGTCGCGCGAGCAGACCTGTCAGCGACACGTGTGGAGGCGTACGACGTCGTCTGGCACGGCGGGCAGACCGAGCGGCTGACGGCGGCCGTTCGCTACCGGATGACGCCCGTGCCGGCGGAAGTGACGTTCAGGGACGGCCGTCTCTTCGCAGCGCTCGACCGACCGATCGACGGTGTCGCGCCCGGCCAGTCGCTCGTCTGCTACCGTGGAGATGTCGTCGTCGGCGGGGGGATCATCGGGTGCGCGAGCTGATCGACTGCCACATCCACACCGAACGCTGCGGCCACGCATCCGGCACGGCCGCGCAGATGGTGTCGGCAGCCGTGTTCGGCGGGCTCGCCGGTATCGTGATGACCGAACACCTCGCCCTACCCGACGACCTCGATCCCGACAGGCGCCTGTCGATGTGCTCCACCGACCTCGCGACCTACGCCGCGGAGGTCACCGCGCTTGCCGAGCGCGTCCACGGGCTTACCGTCGTGCTCGGCGCGGAGGCCGACTGGCTGCCAGACCGCCCGGACCACGTGCGCACTGCTGTCGCGGATGCGCGCGCTCACGGCGTTCGAGTGCTTCTCGGCAGCGTTCACTTCATCGAGGAGTGGGCCTTCGACGACCCCAACGACGTCGCCGAGTGGGACAAGCGCGACGTCGACGAGGTGTATCGCCAGTACTTCGAGCTGTGGTGTGACGCGGCACGCAGCGGCCACTTCGACGTCATGGCCCACCCCGACCTCCCCAAGAAGTTCGGTCACCGGCCGACGTTCGATGCGACCGAGCTCTACGGTGAAGCCGCACAGCGCCGCGGCAGAGGGCGGCGTCGGGATCGAGGTCTCCACGGCGGGCCTCCGCAAGCCGGTTGGCGAGCTCTACCCGGCCGACGCTCTGCTCAAGGCGTTCTCTGACGCCGGTGTTGCAGCGACGGTGGGCTCGGATGCTCACGCCCCGTCCGAGGTCGGCTTCGGCATCGCGACGGCCTATGACGCTCTCGCACGCGCGGGCTATCGTAGCGCCGGTCTGCCGCTCGGAGAGGGGGAGTGGAGGTGGATCGAGCTGTGATGCGTTCGTGTCGCCGACATCGAGCGCGCGATCGCCACGCGCTTCCCGGTCTCGCGCGCCGAGCCCTGGGACAGGGTCGGGCTGCTCGTGGGGGACCCCGCGCGCGCCGTGACCGGGTATCGCTCTGTCGCTCGATCCGACGCGAGCGGCGATCGCCAGGGCCAAGGCCGCCGGTGCCAACGTACTGGTGACTCACCACCCCGCGTTCCTGGAACCTCCGGCCACCATCCGGCCCGGACGCGGGTCGCAAGGGGTCGTCTTCGCCGCTCTCGACGCCGGGATCGCGCTGATCAACGCCCACACGAACCTCGACCGCGACGCGCGAGGCGCAGCGGCTGCTTCCTGCGCTTCTTGGCCTGACACCCGTTGCACCGCTCGAGCGCTCGGCTATGCCGGCTGCGATCGTGACCGTGTACGTGCCGGCCAGCGCCGAGGCCGCCGTGGTCGCCGCGATGACCGATGCCGGCGCGGGGCGCGTCGGCGACTACACCGGCTGCTCCTTCTCCGCGCAGGGCACCGGCCGCTTCACCGCCCCGGCCGAGCGGGTCCCCCGCGATCGGCCGGCCCGGCGAAACCTCACAGGCGCGCGAGTCGCGCGTCGAGATGGTGTGCGACCGCGCGAAGGTGCCCGCGGTGATCGCGGCCGCTGTCGCTGCGCATCCGTACGAAGAGCCGCTCGTGACCGCCACCGACGTCGTGCTCCCGCGCAACGCCGCGGCACTCGGGATGGTGTGCGAGGTCGAGCCGGAGCCTCGCGACGCTGGCGGCATATGGCTCGGCACGCGGGACGCACGTTCGGCGTCATTCCGCAGGGTGTGGGGAGCTCCCGACAAGCGCGCTCACCAGAGTCGCCACGGCCACCGGGTCGGCGGGCTCGCTCATCGGCGAGGCGCTGGCGCGCCGGTGTCGACGCGCTCGTCGCGGGAGAGGTGCGCTATCATGACGCGCTGGACGCCGCCGAGTGCGGGCCTGGCCGTCATCGAGCTCGGGCATGACGTCACCGAATGGCCCTTGGTCGGGCTTACTCGAGCAGACGGTACGAGACGTGCCTGGCGTGAGCCCCGATGCGGTCACCGTGCTTCCCAGTGGGGCCGCATGGTGGACGACGTGATCAGCCGAGGAGACCGATGAACGAGTCTGCCGCGCTACTCGCACTCCAGAAGACCGACATCGAGATCATGCGAGCATCCAAGCGCCTCGAGGAGCTGCCCGAGAAGAGAGCGATCCTCGAGTCCCGCGCCAAGCAGCGTCAAGTCGCTGAGATGCACCACAAGGCCGAGACCCTCGTGCACAAGCTCGACGCGGAGATCAAGGCGCGCCAGGACGAGATCACCATGCTCGACGAGAAGATCGCTGCCGAGCAGACGCGCCTGATGGAGACGATCGACCATCGCCAGGTCCAGATGATCACCCGCGAGATGGACGGGTTGAAGCGGCGCGTCGACAAGCTCGAGATGGAGTCGCTCAAGTTCATGGAGCGATCCGAGAAGGCCTCGGGGCAGGTCGACACGATCGCTCAGGCGCTCGAGCAGCTCGGCGCCAACGAGCAGACGCTCGTCGACCGCTTCCGCACGGTGGGCGGGGAGCTTCAGACCGAGATCGCCGGCCTTGAGCAGGAGCGCGCCAGGATCTCGAAGGACGTCTCCCCGGCGCTGCTGGAGCGCTACGAGGCTGCTCGCGCGTCCAAGGGCGGCATCGGTGTGGGTCGAGCTGGACGGCGACACGTGCACGGCGTGTCACATGTCCCTGCCCGCCGAGCGCGTTCGCGACCTCGCAGCCGGGCCCGACGTCGGAACCTGCCCGCAGTGCCGGCGCCTCATAGTCGTGCGCACCGGAGGCGGCGAGTGACGACCGCCGTGCTGAGGACGGATGGTGGAGCCCGCGGAAACCCGGGACCGGCGGGCGCCGGGTTCGTGATCGAGGTCGACGGCGAAGTCGTGTGCGGTGGCGGTCGCTACCTCGGTGAATGCACGAACAACGTGGCCGAGTACGAGGCCCTGATCTGGGGTCTCGAGAATGTCGCGGCGCTCGGACACTCGGCGGTGACCGTGTTCGCGGACAGCGAGCTGCTCGTCAAGCAGGTCAACGGTGAGTACCGCGTCAAGAACCAGGGACTCAAGCCGCTCTTCGTGCGTGCGTTGGAGCTCCTGCGAGGCTTCGACACCTTCGAAGTGCGGCACGTGCGCCGTGAGTCGAACCACGCGGCGGATGCTTTCGCGAACGAGGCGATGGACGCGCGCACACTGGTGGGCGACTACGCCTGCGAGCCGGGCGGCCGATCAGCAGGGCCCCACGCTCTTCTAGGAGGTGTCATGGCATCCTACGATCTCACCGTGAAGGGCCACTTCGACGCCGCTCACCACCTCTACGGCTACCCTGGGGAGTGCCGAGAGCTCCACGGGCACACCTGGGACGTCGAAGTCACGGTGACCGGTGCTGAGCTCGACGAGATCGGGATCGTCTACGACTTCAAGGCACTCAAGGCCGATCTTGCGGCGGTGCTCGACGAGTATGACCACGCGTTGATCAACGCCGTCCCACCGTTCGATGAGATCAGTCCGACCGCCGAGAACCTCGCGCGAGTCATCTGCGAGAGTCTCCAGTCGCGTGTCGATCCACGGGTCTCGGTGACCGAGGTCGCGGTCTGGGAGTCGCCGGTCGCCAAGCTGGTCTACCGTCCGTAGCGCGACTCCGGGACGCGGAGCGACAAGGTGCTGAGGCTGCGGGGAGCGGGCGCGAACGCCCTGAGAATAGAGTTGTCCCGAGAAACCTCGCCCACGGGGTTTCGTACTCGAACGGTTTCCCAACGATTCTTACCTTTAGGGCCCGCTTCCAGCGACCACCTCACGGCCTGTCGCCTTCTACCGAGTCCCCTCGGGCAGCTACCGGTACACCGTCTTTCCGAATCCGCTGCGTCCGACTTCTCGGGACAAGATGTAATGTACCCGCACCGGATACCCGCGTCAACGGGATTTCGAGAAGAATCCCAAACTTGTGATGAAAGGAAGCTATTGGAGCGCTGAACGGTCTGATTGGATGGTCAAACGGAGAGTGGTACCAGTCGGGGTATTCGGACGTTGTGCCAGACGCATTCAGTGCCTTACTATGGCTTAGTAGATGCTAATAGTTCCTGATGAATCAGGGGTCCACATGCCCACGCCGACGCTCGAGGAGTACCTCGAGACCATCTACAAGCTGAGCGGCGAGGACGGCACGGCTCGCCCGACGCAGATCGCGGAGGCGATGGGGGTCTCGGGCCCCACGGTCACCGCGACGCTGGGACGTCTCGAGTCCCGAGACCTGATCGTCCGAGAGGGCCGAGCGGTCCGCCTGACCGAGACCGGCACAGCGCAGGCACTCGACATCGTGCGCAAGCACCGCATCGCCGAGACGTTCCTCGTCGACGTCCTGGGTCTTGACTGGGAGGCCGCCCACGAGGACGCCTGCCTGCTCGAGCACGCCATGTCCTCGCGAGTGCTTGAGGCGCTCGAAGCCTACCTCGACAACCCGGACGTCTGCCCTCACGGCCACCCGATACCGTCGGCAGCGGGCGTCATCGCCGAGGAGTCCGGGCGCTCCCTTGCCGATCTCGAGGCAGGGGAGACCGGCACGGTCCTGCGCGTCGCCGAGGACGAGGATGTCTTGGGCTATCTCGGGGAGCGTGGCCTCAAGCCCCAGGCGTCGGTGCGAGGTCAAGGAGCGCGACCTCGTTGGCGGGCTGCTCGTTCTCGAGATCGAGGGTGTCACCCGGGTGCTCGCGCTCGATATCGCCCGTCACGTCACGGTCGATCAGCGCTTCTAGGCGCTTCACGCGACCGCTCGTCGCCTCAGGCTTTCCGTACGCCATTTCTCTCCGTATATCGAACATATGTTCGCTATAGTGTCAGTACCGCTGCATACGATCGTGCGGTGAGCTGACGAGCGAACGGAGTCTTGGGTGGGCCGCAACACCGCCATACGGCACTACGAGGCCACACCGGCCGGACAGCCTCTTGAGCTGCTTGAAGACGCACACGCAAGAGGCCCTGTCGTCATCGAGCTTCTCCGTAGCCCGTGGATCGTGCGCGCATCGGAGATCGTGCTCGCGTGACGGTGCAAGCGCCACGAAACGGGCCGAGGAGCCCGTAGTGGTCGACTGGGATGCCGAACGCCAATACCCGACGGCGTTCGCGCGCGGTTCGCGCGCCTACCGCATCGATGGGATCGTGCAGATCTGGGCCGCGGACCGTTCTTGGTGGGACCCGCGCCGGCGGGTCTCGCGACGCTACTGGAGGGTACTGGCGCGCGGAGGCGTCTACGACCTGGCCTATGACCGCGCGACCGGCGCCTGGATGCTCATCGGCATCCAGGACTGACGAGGCGCATCAGAGCATGTCTGCCGGATTCGTACACCTGCACACCCACTCGAACTTCAGCTTCATGGACGGCGCCTGTCCGCTCGAGGCCCTCGTGGCACGCGCCGCCGACCTCGGTATGCCGGCGCTCGCGCTCACCGACCACCAGGGGCTCTCGGGTGCTATCCGCTTCTATCAAGCCTGCCTCAAGGTCGGGATCACGCCGATCATCGGTGCCGAGGTGGTGGTCGAGACCGCCGGTGTGCTCGGCGAGGAGGCCGATCTTCCGCCCGAGGCCCGGCTCGACACTTCCTGCGCGCAGCGGGTTCGGACGCGCGTCGGCGACCGGGTTCCACCTCACGCTGCTTGCCACGGACTTCGAGGGCTACCGCAACCTGTGCCGGTTGCTGTCGCGTGCCCACCTGCGCGGTCCCGAGATCGACAGCATCGTGACCCTTGCCGAACTCACGCAGCTCTCGGCGGGGCTTATCGGCCTTTCTGGCTGCGGAAACGGTGAGGCCGCGTGTGCGATAGCCGCTGGCCGACCCGGTCGCGCCCGCACCGCGCTCTCCAGACTCGCGGCGTGCTTTTCGGCCGGCGACTTCTATGTAGAGCTCGTACACCCCATGACCGCCGAAGGGCCGCGTGTGATCGCGGGGTTGGTGAGGGCCGCCGACGACCTCGACCTCCCGGTGGTGGCCACCAACGACGTGCACTACCTGCGCTCTGGCGACATGCGCCTGCACGACGTGCTCGCCTCTGCCGGCGCCCGCATGGCGCTGCCGGGGCCTCACGGGCGCCCGAACGCCGAGCTCTACCTCAAGACACCGGCCGAGATGCGCATCCTGTTCGAGGGCTGTGACCGCGCGTGTGACGCCACGCTCGAGATCGCGGCGCGCTGCCGGCTCGAGCTGCCGCTCGGCGAGTTCCACTTCCCGGCGGCCGACATCCCGCGAAAGCGAGACGCCGTACTCGGTGCTCGCCAAGCAGGCATGGCGCGGGCTCGAGCAGCGCTATCGGCCGATGACGCCCGAAGCGATCCGGCGTCTTCAGCACGAACTCACCCTCATCGACCAGATGGGTTTTCCCGAGTACTTCCTCGTCGTGAAAGAGATCGTCGACTTCGCCAAACGAAGCGGTATCCGCTGCAGCGGTCGGGGGAGCGCTGGGGACTCGATCGTGTCCTACGCGCTCGGGATCACCGACGCCGACCCCATCCGCTACGACCTGCTCTTCGAGCGCTTCTTGAACCCCGAGCGCCGTCAGATGCCCGATATCGACGTCGACTTCGACTCGGCGCGCCGTGACGAGGTCATCGACTTCATCTACCGGCGATTCGGCCACGAGCACGTTGCGATGGTCGCGACGGTGAATACGACGACGGCTCGCAGCGCGGTGCGCATCGCCGCCCGCGCTTTCGGCCTGCCCATCGGTGAGGTGAACGCTCTCTCGCGACACCTGCCGTGGGTGAGCGCACGCAAGATCCGTGAGGTGCTCGAGACCTACCCCGAGTGCAGGGACCACCCGCTCAAGAAGCCTCAGTACGCGCAGATTCTCGAGATCGCCGAGTGCCTCGACAAGACGCCCACGCATCTGGGCACCCACCTCGGTGGCTTCATCATCACGCGCGACCCGGTGGCGTCGTGGACGCCTCTGCAGTGGGCCGCGAAAGGCGTGGTGGTCTCCCAGTACGACAAGGACGACGTCGAGGCGCTCGGGCTCGTGAAGATGGACATCTTGGGGCTGAGGATGCACTCGGCGATCTCGGGAGCGGTCGAACTCGCGCGCGCCCGAGTGGGCACGGATGCGGTACCCGAACCCTTCGAGCTCACGCCAGACGACCCGGCGGTCTACGAGATGATCGCTTCCGCCGACACCGTCGGGATGTTCCAGCTCGAGAGCAGCGGGCAGCGCAACCTCTCGACACGACTCAAATCGTCATGTTTCGAAGACATCATCGCCCAGATCTCGCTCTTTCGGCCGGGTCCGCTCGAGGCCGAGATGATCACCCCGTTCATCAGGCGACGGCACGGGATAGAGCCGGTCACCGTTCCTCACGAGGGGATGGCCGCGTGCCTTGCGGACTCCTACGGCGTCATCGTCTACCAGGAGCAGGTGCTGCTCGTGTCCCAAGCGGTCGCCGGCTTCACGCTCGCTGAGGCCGACAGCCTGCGACGCGCCATGACCAAAGGCCGCAGCCGCGAGGAGATGGAGCGCATTCGCGGCCACTTTCTCGAGCGCTCGCTCGAGCGCGGCGTGGATTCCGAGGTGGCCGCCGAGGTCTTTCGGCAGCTCGAAGGGTTTGCGGCCTACGGCTTCAACAAAGCGCACGCTGCCTGTTTTGCCGTGGTCAGTTACGCGAGCGCCTGGCTGCGCACCTACTTCCCGGCCGAGTTCGCCGCCGCGATCCTGAACCACGAGCCGATGGGCTTCTACAGTCCGCGGCTGGTCGTCAACGATGCACGCCGACACGGCATCGCGATCCGGCCGCCGCACATCAACGACAGCACCGCCGACTACACGGTCGAGAACGACGGTCGCGCGATCCGCGTAGGTTTGAAGGACGTACATCAGATGACCGCACGCCTGCTCGAGACGATCCCGCGCGAGCGCGCCGTCCGCCCCTTCCGCGACTTGGCGGACTTCCTGAGACGGACGCGCGCCGAAGTGCCCGCGTGCGAGTCGCTCATCCGCATCGGCGCCCTCGACGGTCTCGGCATCACCGCGGAGGGAAGGCCGCCGACCCGCGACGAACTCCTCGCGCTGCTCCCCGAGCTCAAGGCCGTACTGGCTCGAGAAGGGGTAGCCGGTGATGACACGCTCTGCCTCGCTCCTGCGCCCACACGACCGCCCGAGGACTCCTCGCACGTGAGCGGGTGGGGGCCCGTGCGCCGCTTGTCGGCAGAGCTCGAGCTCGTGGGACTCTCGCTCACGGACCACCCGCTGTCCCTGGCCGCGGTCGACCTTGAGGCGCGTGGTGTCACGTGGGCCAGAGATCTACGTGCCCTGCCCGATCGCACCAAAGTACGCGTCGTAGGCGTACGAGAGCGTGCTCAAACGCCGAGGACCCGCTCGGGCAAGCGCACGTGCTTCCTCACGCTCGAAGACCCGACCGGGTTGCTTGATGTGGTGGTCTTCGAAGATGTGCTCAACCGCGTGGGAGACGTCATCGTCAAGCACCGTGCCTACCTGATCGACGGCACACTGCAGAACAATCACGAACGTGGATTGGCGATCGTTGCCCAAGACGTGCGCCCCTACGTCGTGCGCGCCGCCTCGGGGGCCGCGATACGGATGCGCAGGGGAGTGGCGAGCGGGCCGATGGGTCCGGCGCTTGGCGGGCCGGGCGCCCCCGAGGAAGAGTCCTGGACGGCGGCGGAGGCGCATGCGGCCGGCATCGAGGATCTCTCAACTGCAGCCGAGGAGAGCGGCTCATACGACGCGCGCGGGACCCTTCGTCCCGCGAACAGATGACCGTGTGACGTCTACTCGGCCGGGCCGGGCGTGGCACTCATCTCTTCGCACAGACTCGATCTCGATCTCGGGGCCTGCCATCCGGATCGAGGCGCCATCCAGCGTCTTGCCGGTGACCAGCACCTGCTTGCCCTCGAGCGGCTTGAGCTGGCTTTGGAACTCCTGACCGTTCGCCACGACCGCGACGGTCACCCCGACGTTGCCCTCCGCCTCGGTACCACCGGTGATGACCCAGAAGCCGCCCTCGACATCGCGCCACTCGAGCGTGCCGACGGCCTGCGCCGACCCGTCCTCGAGCTCGTACAGTCCGGGAGCAAGCTGCGACCCGGCCGCAGGGGGCGCCGAGCCACCGTCAGGTGTCTGAGTGGGCGACTCTGCTCGCGTCGGCACCGGGCCCGGCGGTGTCACGGACGGCGCGCAGCCAGACGCGAGCGGCAGCGAGCGCGATGGCGAGCAGGGTGAGAAGCAGCCATGCGGACGACGCGACGCATCGTGCCTCCTCGCGACAACGGTTCGACTCTCCTTTGACGCCTGACGCACGCCCGCGGTTCAGACCGCCCTCACTCGTCTTCGGTCTCAGTGGCCTTGCGCATGCGGTCCGGGTGCACGAGGTCGCGTCCGAACCTCACGGCATCGTCGCCGAATCGCTCCCGCACCGCGTCGATACCCCGAACCAGACTCGCCCCGCTGGGAGCCGCTCGTGCGAGCGCCGGCGGCGCTCCTCGTGCCATCAGACGGAATCGGCGTCGACGCCGAAGTCGAGCTGCTCGGTACGCGCATCGAATCCAGACGCGCCGACGCCGAGAAGCCGCACGCCGACGCCGGGTGTCCACACGCTGTGGACGAGCTCTCGAGCGATCGGCGCGAACACGAGCTCGTCGTCGGTGGGCGCGGACAGGCTCCGCTGCACCGTGCGCGTCGTGAAGTCGGAGAACCGGATCTTGATGGCGATCGTTCGACCGGCGATGCCCTTGCGCCGCAGGCGTTGGCCGACCTTCGCCGAGAGCATGTCGACGACAGCGTCGATCTCGGCGGCGTCGCGCACGTCGGTGGCGAACGTGCGCTCGTTGCTCACGGACTTCACCGGGTCGTTCGTCGTGCACCGGACGATCGTCCATGCCCCGCGCCCGCGCAACCAGTCCCGGACCGTGGCGGCCCAGGGCGGCCACCGCCGTCGCCTCATCGAGCGCGGCGAGCTGACCCAGTGTGAGGATCCCGAGGCGCTCCAAGCGACTCGGCCGAGCGCGGCCCGATACCCGACAGAGCGCGGACCGGCAGCGGCGCCAGGAACTCCCGCTCGGTGCCCGGCCACACGACGGTGATCGCGTCGGGCTTGCGATAGTCCGACGCGATCTTGGCCACCGTCTTTGAGGCCGCGACGCCAACCGAGCCGGTGATACCGATCTCGGCGATCCGGGCCCTGATCCGGCGGGCCACCTCGATCGGATGGTCGCCAGCGTAGCGCCCCGGCGTCACGTCGAGGAACGCCTCGTCGATCGAGACTGGCTGGACGACAGCCGCTTCGGTGCGAAAGATGTCGAAGACCTGCGCGGAGACGTCGCGATAGCGCTCGAAGCTTCCGCCGACCCATATCGCGTCCGGGCACAGGTGAGCGGCGCGCACCGACGGCATCGCAGAGTGGACGCCGAACACGCGAGCCTCGTAGCTCGCGGTGGATACGACACCGCGTTTGCCGGGGTCGCCGCCCACGATCACGGGCCTGCCGCGCCACTCCGGGTGATCGAGCTGCTCGACCGCGGCGAAGAACGCGTCGAGGTCGACGTGCAGCACCGCCCGGCCGCTCCAGGCGGCCAGCGGTGCGCGAGTGTCGTCGTACGAGGCCATGCGTCGAGTCTACAGCCACGCTCGACAGACGCGGGCGACGCTACAATCGACAGGAGCACACTCGCGTCGAGAGGGAGGCCCATGCTCGTAGGAGCGCATGTCTCAGTCGCCGGCGGCTACACCAACGGTCTCGAGTACGCCGAGACGGTCGGAGCCGAGTGCATCCAGATCTTCGCGAAGAGCCCTCGGCAGTGGCGAGGACCGGCGGATCGACACCGCGGCGGCGGAGGCGTTCGTGTCGAGGCGACGAGGAGATGGGCGCGGGTCCCGTGTTCACGCACACGGCGTATCTGCTCAACCTCTCGACGCATCGATGACGAGCTTCGACACAAGACGGTCGGCGCGCTGGCAGATGAGCTCGTGCGCGCGGCGCTGCTCGGCGCAGACGGCGTCGTCACCCATGTGGGAAACGACCCGGCGGCCGACACGATCGCCGCGGCGCGCCGTGTCGCGGAGGTCATCCATGAGTCCTACGCGCTCGCCGGTGAGGTGGCCTCGTCACACGCGACTGCTGCTCGAGAACACGGCGGGCGGCGGATCCACCTTCGGGTGCACGTTCGAGCAGCTCGGCGCGGCGATCGACGCGGCCGGCGATGCCGGCCGAGTCTGCTCGGCGTGTGCCTCGACACATGCCACGCATTCGCCTACGGCATGCCGCTCGATTCGGCCGAGGGGTGGCACGAGACGGTCTCCGAGATCGATCGACGTGCTCGGGCTCGACCGGCTTGGGCTGATTCACGCCAACGACTGCCTGTTCGAGCGTGGTTCGCGGCGCGACAGACACGCCTGGATCGGCGACGGATTCATCGGCATCGACGGCTTTCGGGCGATGCTGTGCGACACCCGACTGGCGCACGTGCCTGCCGTCACGGAGATGCCTGGAGAGCGTCCCGAGAAGGACGAAGTCAACATCGAGCGGCTCAAGGAACTGCGCGATGAGTGCGCTCGGTCACACTCGGCGGACGATTCTTCCCTAAGTAGCGGGTTGTGACGCGCCGATACCGAACCTAGGATGTGCGTAGCGAGCGCACCGCTTCGTTGCGCCTGACGTCGGACCGAGGGACTCACATGCCTTTCTTCCTACTCGGGAAGGGACCGGACGGACAGCTGAGGCTGCTCTCGGACGAGACCGTCCCCACACGCCACGAGGCACTGACCCGGCTATCCGAGATCACCGCATCACCCGAGTTCGACGGGTGGGACTCCGGAGGTGTTCGCCGTCGACCTGGATCAGGCGACCCCGGTTCTGCTGGTGCGCCCTGCTGTCACCGAGCCTGCTGACACGAGCCGAGACACCGAGCCGGATGACGGCGGTGACGCCTTGTCGAGCCCGACGAACCTCTGGCTGACGGCCGCCGAGGCGGCGAGGAGCTTCCCGCGCCGATGACGTTCGTCGTTCCTGATACCACCCCGAACGCCGACATGTGCGCCGAGGGTCGATGAGCGAGTCCTGAAGAGACCGGTTCCCGAAGAGTCCGAGCCGAGCCGAGGACGAGGCGCCTGGCCGCAGAAGTGGCCGACGAGCGAAGTCACCGCGCCCGACGAGTCCGACGAAGAGCCGCCGGCCGTCGACGAGCACCGAGGACGAAGAGCCCGTCTCGGAGGTAGACGACGAGGACTTCGCTGAGGAAGACGAGCTGGAGGTCTCGGCAGCGTCGAGCGAGTCCGACGAGGCCACAGAGCCTGACGATGAACTCGCGGCACTCGTGGCCGACGTCGAGCTCGATGCTGAGATCGACGCTCTCGAGGAAGTCTCCGACAGAGGATCCGACCGAGGTAGCCCGACGAGGTGGCTGACGCCGCTGTCGAGCCCGAGACGGCGGCGAGGCGAGCCTGACGCCGCGCCGGTTCCGACGCCCGCGCTTGCCGCGGCCGGTGCTGGCGAACGACGAGGAGCCTTCCGAGGAGAGCGCGGCTACGGACGACGCCGAGGACGATGCAGACGCCGACCCCGCGGCGGAATCCGACGAGGACGCTGAGGACACCGCCGACGCGGAGGCATCTGCGCTCGCTGAGCCACAGCTCGTCGAGCCCTCGTGGCCGTGGACGACGCTCTCCACCGACGAGGAGAGCGCTGACTCGGCGGATCGAGACTCCGATTCGGCCGGCGAAGCGGAAGCGACGTCCTCGCTGGAAGATGAGTCCGCCGCGGAGCCCGCCGCCGGTCCCGGCCGGCTACTCGGCCTCAGAGAACGACGTCTCCGAGCTCACATGCGACGACTGCGTCTACACGGACACCTGTCCGAACAAGGACCAGCGCGAACCGTCTTCGTGCGGGTCGTTCCAGTGGAAGCTGAGCAGGCGCCCGTACTCAGTGCATGCCTCAACCCTCAACCGTCGCGGATTGCCGATACCACTCCTCGTAGAACTGTTTCGTACCAGAGGGGGCATCATGCGTCGAAGTGCACGAACCGTCGCAGAACCCTGCAAGCGCTCGTAGGTGCGCTCGTGTTTGTAGCGGTCGCGGGCTCAGCGACACTGGCGTTCGCGGTATTGGAGAGCGAGCCGACAACCGACAGCTTCGTCTCGAGCACTAACCCCGGACGGCTCAGCGATCCCGAGGTCTCCTGGCGCTGGAACTGGGGTAACTCACTTAACCCTCAACTGACCATCAAGACCCCAGCAGTGGATCCGAACATCCCCACTGATGGCATCTACTACCTCTTTGATCAGTCTGCGATTGCGACCCCTACGGTCGGAGGACCGCACCTGTCTGGGTTCTCGAACGGCTCCATGCTGACCGGCACATTCGATGTTGACGGGATCATCGACGAGGTCGGTTGGATCCAGCAGGCGGGTGCGGTGAGCCGCGGTGAGGGTATCTGGTACCTCCACTTCCGCTACTACAACCAGTTTCGGGCCAGCGAGTCTGTCGAGCATCTGCACTTCGGTATTGACCGAACTGCTCCGAGCGCCGTTCAGAACCTTACCGCCGGAGTCACCAAGTTCACCCCGACGACTGGTTGGACCACATCGACTCGTCGCGTTCTCAAGTGGACACCGCAGCGCTACGACGGATTGTCGGGCGTAGGAGGTTTCGCAATCAGCGTGAACGGGACCGAGACTGCGTTCGTCCGCAACGTCGCCCCGGACCCCGCCTACGAATGGTGGGCGAGACACGTTCAATCCCAGCTACCCGAGCGCACCTGCCGCAGGTGTTCACGGCCACAATCGAGGATCTTCCGGCCGGCTCGAACAAGATCGGAGTGACGGTTGTCGACCGCGCGACGAACCGGTCGTCGACCCAGTACGTGATCGCCGACGTCGACCCCGACGTGCCCGCATCGCCTGGGTCGCCCCGACCTCAGCCGTGGTCGGTAGGACCGCGTCGCTCGAAGCAAGCGCCACTGACCTCGGTGGCGTGAAGAGTGTCGCCTTCTGGGTCGATGACACGCTCGTGAAGACGGCGACTGCTGCTCCGTACAAGGCGAGCGCAGACATGCAGCGCTTCGGCAGCGGAACGCACACCCTCAAGGCCCTCGTGACCGACATGTACGGTCGCGTCACGGCCGTGACGAAGTCGGTGCGAGTCGATCTCACGTCTCCCGTACTGTCAGGTGTCAGCGCCTCGGCGACCACCTTCTATCCGAAGAAGCGCGACGGCTATCGAGACAACTTGGTCGTCGGTTCCGCTCGAACGAGTCGGCAAAGGCCACACTGACGATCAAGAATGGCAAGGGGAATGCCATCCGTACGCTCGTAAAGGACGTGAAGGCCGGCTCGTCATCGTTGGCATGGGACGGCAAGAGCAAGCCGGCTCGATGGCTGAGGGCAAGTACCGCTGGAGCGTGCGACTGGCTGATCCCGCAGGCAACGCCTCTGTGGCGAGGGGCGGTACAGCACAGCTCAGGTACTACCAAGTTCGCAAGACCAGCGGGAGTGTGGTGAAACTCGTGCCTCGCTAGGTGTGACGCCTGAGTACGTCGCATCCTTGAGGCGAGAGAGGCCGGCCCTTGCGGGGCCGGCCTCTTCGGTTCGCAGCGGAGTGGGCCTGTAAGCCGGATTCTGTCGTGGACGACCATCTATCTGGGACCGCCGTCGCCGACGGCCTCAAGCGGGCATACCCGAGCGCCGGCCGGGCCAGCCTTGACCGCTCCTATTTGCCCTTGCTCCGGGTGGGGTTTGCCAAGCCGCCACGTTGCCGTGACGCTGGTGCGCTCTTACCGCACCGTTTCAGCTTTTCTCCCGCCGACGAAGGCGGGGGAGTCTTCTTTTCTGTGGCACTTTCCGTCGGCTCGCGCCGCCCTGCCGTTAGCAGGCACCCTGCCCTGTGGAGTCCGGACTTTCCTCACGCGTCCCCGAAGGGCGCGAGCGCGGCCGTCCAGCCCACTCCAGCTCCATTCTAGCAGCCGGATGCCACGGACCGATTGTCGCAGGTGCCGAGCGGGCGCGCCGTTCGCAGCGACGTCAGGCCGGCGAGCAGGGTCACGCCTCAGGCCGTGTCGTGCCGCCCTGCGCCTGCAGCTTGGCCCAGGTGTCCTTGAGCGTGAGCGTCCGGTTGAACACGAGCGCACCGGGCGCCGAGTCGGGGTCGGGGCAGAAGTAGCCGAGCCGCTCGAACTGCACCGTCTCGCCGACCGGCACGTCGGCGAGCGACGGCTCGACGAAGCAGCCCGTGCAGCACGGTCTCCGAGTCGGGGTTCAGGTCGTCGAAGAGGTCGCGGCCGTCGGCTCCGGGGTACGGGCTCGCGAAGAGGTGGTCGTAGAGCCGGACCTCGGCGGGCACGGCGTGCGTCGGCCGACACCCAGTGCAGCGTCGCCTTGGGGCGGCGGCCGTCGGGAGCGGCTCCGCCGCGCGTCTCCGGGTCGTACGTGCAGCGCAGCTCGACGACGCGGCCGTCGGCGTCCTTCACGACCTCGTTGCAGGTGACGAAGTACGCCGAGCGCAGCCGCACCTCGCGGCCGGGGGCGAGGCGGAAGAACTTCTTCGGCGGGTCCTCCATGAAGTCGTCGCGCTCGATCCAGAGCTCCCGCGTGAAGGGCACCTGGCGAGTGCCCGCCGACGGGTCCTCGGGGTTGTTGGGCGCCTCCATCTCCTCGACCTGGCCCTCGGGGTAGTTCTCGATGACGACCTTGAGCGGGATCGAGGACCGCGAAGCGGCGGAGCGCCGTCGCGGTTGAGCACGTCGCGCACGGCGTGCTCGAGCATCTCGACCTCGACCACGCTGTCGGCTCGCGCCACGCCGATCATCGCCGCGAAGTCGCGGATCCCCTCGGCGGGGAAGCCGCGGCGGCGCAGGCCGGAGAGCGTCGGCATGCGCGGATCGTCCCAGCCGCGCACGTGGCCCTCGTTGACGAGGCGCAGGAGCACGCGCTTCGACAGCACGGTGTGGGTGAGGTTGAGCCGCGCGAACTCGTACTGGTGCGGACGCGAGGGCACCGGCAGGTTCTCGATGAACCAGTCGTAGAGCGGCCGGTGGTCCTGGAACTCCAGCGTGCAGATGGAGTGCGTGATGCCCTCGATCGCGTCGGACTGCCCGTGGGCGAAGTCGTAGGTGGGGTAGACGCACCACGCGTCGCCGGTGCGCGGATGCTCGGCGTGGACGATCCGGTAGATGACCGGGTCGCGCAGGTTGATGTTGCGGCGAGGCCATGTCGATCTTGGCGCGCAGCACGCGCGACCCGTTCGGGAACTCGCCGGCGCGCATGCGCTCGAACAGGTCGAGGCTCTCCTCGGCCGAGCGGTCGCGCCACGGGCTCTCGCGTGCCGGGCTCGGTGAGCGTGCCGCGGTGCTCGCGGATCTCCTCGGCGGAGAGGTCGTCGACGTAGGCCTTGCCGGCCTTGATGAGGTGGACGGCCCACTCGTAGAGCTGCTCGAAGTAGTCCGAGGCGTAGTAGAGGTGCTCGCCCCAGTCGAAGCCGAGCCAGCGGACGTCGGCCTCGATGGAGTCGATGTACTCCTGCTCCTCCTTGACCGGGTTCGTGTCGTCGAAGCGCAGGTGGCAGCGGCCGCCGAACTCCTGCGCGATGCCGAAGTTCAGGCAGATCGACTTCGCGTGGCCGATGTGGAGGTAGCCGTTGGGCTCGGGCGGGAAGCGCGTGACGACGGACTCGATGCCGGCCGTCGCGCAGGTCGGCGGCGACGATGTCGCGGATGAAGTCGCTGCGCTCGGGTGAGGATGGTGTGTCGGTGTTCATGGTCGCCGAGGATAGCACAGGACGGCGCTACGGTCCGCCGCGCCTACGAACGCGACAGACAGGCCAGAGGATGCGTGCCTCTGACCTGCGATGTATGTTGGTAGCCCGTACGGGATTCGAACCCGTGATCTCCGCCTTGAGAGGGCGGTGTCCTAACCGCTAGACGAACGGGCCATGCTGGCTGGGGTACTAGGGCTCGAACCTAGACTCTTCGGAACCAGAATCCGACGTGTTGCCAGTTACACCATACCCCAGTACCTCACCCGCGCCGCTCACGGCGCGAGAAGGTATCCTACCGACGGGCCTCAGGCAGTGTCAACCCTGCTGAAGGCGGCCGTCGCTAGCCCGCGCAGAGGGCGCGCGCCGCTCGATTCGGGCGCAGCGTACGCTCTCTTGCCGAGCAGCTCGAGCGACTCGAAGAGCGGCGGCGACACCGTCGATCCGGTGACCGCGACGCGCACCGCCTGGAAGACGGCCTTCGGCTTCAGGCCGAGTCGCTCGGGCACCGTCCGCAGCGGCCGCCTCGATCGCCTCGGCGCTCGAACGGCACCGACGCCAGGACGCTCGGCGACCGCGGCAGAGCGCTCGCGCGGCGCCCTCCTTCGCGAGCACCTTCTCGCGCGCGGACTCGTCGATCGTCGGCTCGGCGAACAGGAACGCGACCTTCGGCACGATCTCGTCCAGGCGCTTGACGCGCTCGGAGACGAGCGGAGCGAGGCTGGCGAACCAGTCGGCGCGCTCGCGGCGTCAGCGGCGTCAACGAGGCCCGCGCTCCACGAGCCACGGCGATCATGCGCTCGACGAACTCCTCGGCGGGCAGCTCGCGGATGTAGACGCCGTTCATCCACTCGAGCTTCTCGGCATCGAAGATCGCGGGGTTCTTGGAGATGCGGTCGAGCGAGAAGCTCGCGGACCAGCGTCTCGCGGTCGAAGATCGTGGTCTCGCCGTCGAGCGACCAGCCGAGAAGCGCGAGGTAGTTCAGGAGCGCCTCGGGCAGGATAGCCCTCCTCGGCGTACGCCTCGACGATGTGGCGCCGTGGCGCTTGGAGAGCCGCTTGCCGTCCGGGCCCGAGATCATCGACAGGTGCGCGAACAGCGGGACCGGCGCCTCGAGCGCCTCGTAGACGACGATCTGCCGCGGCGTGTTGGAGAGGTGGTCGTCGCCGCGGATGACGTGGGTGATCCCCATGTCCACGTCGTCGACGACCGTCGCGAAGTTGTAGGTCGGCGTGCCGTCGGTGCGGACGAGCACGAAGTCGTCCATCGCGTCGCCGGGAAACGTCATCTCGCCGCGGACGGCGTCGTCGAAGACGATGTCGCCGCGGTCCTCGGGCACCGCGAGGCGCCAGACGTGCGGCTCGCCGGCGGCGATGCGCGCGGCCGCGGTCGGCGGGATCGATCGCGCGGCACGTCGCGGTCGTAGCCCGCGAAGCCGCCCTTGCCGCGCGCGCAGCCTCGCGCTTGGCCTCGAGCTCCTCGGCGGTGCAGAAGCACGGGTACGCGTGGCCGCGCTGCCTTCATGCGCTCGAGCGCAGCGCGCGTAGCTGTCGGCGCGCTGCGTCTGGAAGTAGGGGCCGTACTCGCCGCCGACCTCCGGACCCTCGTCCCAGTCGAGGCCGAGCCAGCGCAGCGACGCGCAGGATCGCCTGCGGTGTTCTCCGCGGTCGAGCGCTCGGGGTCGGTGTCGTCGATGCGCAGGACGAACGTCGCCGCCGTGGTGGCGCGCGAACGCCCAGTTGTAGATGGCGGTGCGCGCGCCGCCGATGTGCAGGTGGCCGGTGGGCTTGGGCGCGAAGCGGACGCGGACGGTGCTCACGATGAGGATACTCCTAACGGGTGAGGCGCGGAGGCAGCCGCGCAGTGCGGACTCGCGCTATGGCTCGTCACTCAGAGGTCAGCTCGCACGCGTTGGAGCGGGCGAGCAGCCACCACGATATCGCGACGGCGAGCAGCAGAGCGGCGAGGCCCGCGGCGTGCAGGAAGTAGTTCGTCGGCGCCCTCGAAGACGACGAACTTCCGCGCGACGGCCACGAGCGCGGCCTCGAGGACCGTGGGGATGACGTTCTCGTGCTTCATGTAGGCGACGGCGATGCGGAACAGCTCGACCAGGATGAAGACCTCGAGGACGAGTCCGATGAGCTTGTTGAACTGCACGGTGGTCAGCGTCGAGCGCGAGCCGCCTGCGACCACCCAGATCTCCGACGCAGAGCGAGACCAGCACGCCGACCGCGATCACGACGAGCGCAGCCGACACGAGGACCTCGATGACGAGGGTCGCGTTGTGCATCGCCTTGATGAACTGTCTCCATGGATGCTCCTCGGACGTGAGATGTTGCCGACATCCTACACAAACGCGCGTCGCTTGAGTCGCGAGCGTCCGTGCGCTATCACTTGGCGCGCTCATCAAGAGGCAGCCGCGAAAGCGGCTGCAGAGGGTCGAGGGACCGAGCCCGTGACGCCCCGGCAACCGACGCCGAAAGCAGCGCACGGTGCCACATCTCGGCAGGCGAGAATGCCTGGAAGATGAGGGAAGAGCGCCGCATGCCTCGTGCGTCTTGCGGAGCGAAGCCCCTGTCTGTCGCAGGCGGGGGTCTTTTTGTTGCCCGCGACAACGCGCAGCGCGCGCACGGCGGCCTGCGAGAGCGAAGGAGGACGCGTGAGCCGAGCGCGAGTACCTGTTCACATCGGAGTCGGTGACCGAGGGTCACCCGGACAAGATGTGCGACGCCGATCTCGGACGCCGTTCTCGACGCGATCATCACGCGGGAGGCCGAGCTCGCCGAGCCGGGTTCGCCGCGGGGCCGAGCGCCCGACTACGTGCGCGGCGGCTGCGAGACCTTCACCACGACCGGACTGATCGTCGTCGGCGGCGAGATCCGCACGCACGCCTACGTCGACATCCACTCGATCGTGCGCGACGTCGTCAACGACATCGGCTACACCCGCGCCAAGTACGGCTTCGACGCCGAGACGTGCGGCGTGCTCGTCGCCATCCACGAGCAGAGCCCCGACATCGCGCAGGGCGTCGACGAGTCCTTCGAGGTCCAGCACGGCAAGGGCGTCGACCCGATCGACCTGGTCGGCGCGGGCGACCAGGGCATGATGTTCGGCTACGCCTGCAAGGAGACCTCGCAGCTCATGCCGATGCCGATCTACCTGGCGCACCGCCTCGCCGAGCGGCTGACCGCCGTGCGCAAGGCCGAGGTGCTCGACTACCTGCGCCCCGACGGCAAGACCCAGGTCACGGTCCGCTACGTCGACGGCAAGCCGGTCGCGGTCGAGAAGATCCTCATCTCGACGCAGCACGCCGACGGCGTCGACATCGAGGACCTGCTGCGCCCCGACCTCATCGAGCACGTGATCAAGCCGGTCTTCGACCTCGAGGGCCTCGAGTACGCGGACGCCGAGATCTACGTCAACCCGACCGGCCGCTTCGTCATCGGCGGCCCGATGGGCGACACCGGCCTCACCGGCCGCAAGATCATCGTCGACACCTACGGCGGCATGGGCCGTCACGGCGGCGGCGCCTTCTCGGGCAAGGACTGCACGAAGGTCGACCGCTCGGCGGCGTACGCCGCGCGCTGGGTCGCCAAGAACGTCGTCGCCGCCGGTCTGGCGGACCGCTGCGAGATCCAGCTCGCCTACGCCATCGGCGTCGCGCACCCGCTGTCGGTGCTGGTCGAGACGTTCGGCACCGAGAAGGTCGACTCGGTCGAACGATCGAGAAGGCGGTCCTCGAGGTCTTCGACCTGCGCCCGGGCGCGATCATCCGCGACCTCGACCTGCGCCGCCCGATCTACCGCAAGACCGCCGGCGTACGGCCACTTCGGCCGCGCCGACAAGCGACTTCACGTGGGAGCGCACCGACCGCGCCGAGGCGCTCGCTGCGGCCGCGGGCCTGACCGAGCTAGATCCGCCTCGACTCAGCCAAGGCCGCCGGTCGCGCCGATGCGATGTCGGCGGCCTTCGCTATGCTGAGGCCGCACCCGGACCCTGTCATGAAGGAAGCGCCGCCCGTGCGCGTCGCCCACGTCATCGTCGATGTCCCGACGCGGGCGCTCGACACGCACTTCGACTACCCGTCCCGGCCGACGTCGCGGCGGTCGCTGTCGGCTCGTGCGTCCTCGTCGACTTCGCGGGACGCCCGCGTGTCGGCTACGTGGTCGGCCTCGCCGACGACGAGCGCGCACGCGCGAGCTCAAGCCGGTCCGCGCGCGTCGCTCGGCGGTCCGTACTTCGGCGCCGCGGGCGCTCAGACCGCAGCGTGGATCGCGCGCGAGTACCTGTGCCCGCTCTCCGAGGCGGTGCGCCTCTTCACTGCCGCCGGGCGGCACGCCCGCGAGCGGTCGCGGCGGGACGGGCGCCGGCGAGGCTGGGAGCTCGAGCGCGCCGGCGTCGGGCCCGTCGACGACCGGTGGGCGCAGCTCGACCCGCGAGGCGCGCGCGTTCGCGCCCGCGCAGGAACGCGACGACGCAGCGCGCCGTGCTCGACGCGCTCGCGTGCGGCCCGGTCCGCGTCGCGGAGCTCTCCGCGGACCTCGGGCGCGTCGACGGCGCGCTCAAGACGCCTCGAAGCAGGCGGGTGTCGTGCGCGTCGAGCGGCGGCGGCGCCTGCGCGACGCTCACGTCGCGCGAGACGCGCGGCCCCGCGCCACGAGCGTCTCACCGCCGGGCCAGCGACGCCGCGCTCGACGCGATCGCTGCGGCACGCGCCGGAGGCGGGCGGGTCGTCGTGCTCGACGGCGTCACCGGATCGGGCAAGACGGAGGTCTACCTGCGCGCCATCGAGGCGGTGCTCGCGGCCGGGCGGGACGCGATCGTGCTCGTGCCCGAGATCTCGCTCACCCCGCAGACCGTCGGGCGCTTCCGCGCGCGCTTCGGCGACGAGGTCGCGGTGCTGCACTCGCGGCTCTCGCCCGGCGAGCGCTTCGACCAGTGGGACCGCGTCCGCGCGGGGAGGCGCGCATCGTCGTCGGCGCGCGCTCGGCGCTCTTCGCGCCGCTTCGCGACCTCGGGCTCATCGTCATCGACGAGGAGCACGAGCCCTCGTACAAGCAGGGCTCGTCGCCTCGCTACCACGCGCGCGACGTCGCCGAGCACCTTGCGTCGCTCACGGGGCGACGCTCGTGCTCGGCAGCGCGAGCCTCTCGATGGAGACCCGCGAGCGCTGCGAGCCGGGCGAGTGACGCGCGTCGCGATGCCCGAGCGGGTCAGCGGGCGGCGCGCTGCCGACGTCACCGTCGTCGACATGGCCGCCGAGTTCGCTGACGGGCACCGCTCGATGTTCTCCCGCGCGCTCGCTGGACGGCGCTCGACGGCGTCCGCGAGCGCGGCGAGAAGGCGGTCGCTGTTCCTGAACCGCCGCGGGTTCGCGTCGTTCCTGCTGTGCCGCGAGTGCGGTTTCGTGCCCGACGTGCGACTCGTGCGCGACGTCGCTCACCTACCACGAGGTCGGCACCCGGCTCATGTGCCACCACTGCGGCGCGACGCGCGCGGTCCCGCCGACCTGCCCGCGAGTGCGGCAGCCCTACCTGCGCCAGTTCGGCGCCGGAACGCAACGCGTCGAGGCCGAGCTGGCCAAGCTCTTCGCCGGACTGGCCCGTCGTGCGCATGGACGCCGACACCACCAAGGGCAAGGGCGGGCACGAGCGGCCTCGCGACGTTCGAGGCGCTCGCGACCGGCGTGCTGCTCGGCACGCAGATGATCGCCAAGGGCCTCGACTACCCCGAGGTCACGCTCGTCGGCGTCATCAACGCCGACACCACGCTGCACCTGCCCGACTTCCGCGCCGGCGAGCGCACCTACCAGCTGCTCGAGCAGGTCGCCGGCCGCGCCGGCAGGGGCGAGCGGCCGGGCAGTGTGGTCGTCCAGACCTACTGGCCCGACCACCCCGCGATCGGCGCCGCTGCCAGCACGACCCGTCGCTCTTCTACGGGCCCGAGGAGGCCGAGCGGCGCGCACTCGGCTACCCGCCGTTCGGCGCGCTCGCCAACGTCCTGGTCTGGGGCCGAGAGGCATCCGCGCGTCGCGGAGCAGGCGACGGCCGTTGCGAGACGCGGTCTCGAGCGCGCTCCCGGACGGGTGGGCGCTTCTCGGGCCCGAGCCCGGCGCCGCTCTCGCGGCTCAAGGGCGTCGTGGCGCTGGCACGTGCTGGTCAAGGCGCCGCGGGCGCCGACATCGCTGCGGCTGTCGCGCGCTGCGCTCTGAGCACGCTCAAGCGCGACAAGCGGCGTCGCCGTCGCCGTCGACGTCGACCCCTGACCTGCTCTAGGACGCGTCTCGGGTCGGCTCGACCCTCGCGCCACTGGTATGATTCTCGCGTGGCATCGATCACGCGCGCCAGCGCTCGCCGCGCACCGGTTCGTAACCGTCAGATGAGGATTCACGCACACATGGACATCTCTGGCCCATCCCAATCCCGCGCTGACGTCAGCGCGCCTGCGAGGTCGACCCCGACAACCGACGAGACGCTGCGCGGCCTGTGCCGAGCGGATGGCGCGCATCATGTACGACGGCGCCGGGCATCGGTCTTGCCGCGCCGCAGATCGGCGTGCTGAAGCGCGTCATCGTCTACGACCTCGAGCGACGACGGGACGGGCTCGTCGGCGCTGTGCAATCCCGAGATCGTCGAGCGGAGCGAGGACTGCACGTCGACGACGAAGGGCTGCCTGTCCCTGCCGGGCATCAGCGTGCCGGTCGAGCGCGCCTGTCGCTGTCATCTGCGAGGGCGTCAGCCTCGAGGGCGAGCCCGTCCGCATCGAGGCCGAGGGCCTGCACGCGCGGGTGCTCCAGCACGAGATCGACCACCTCGACGGCGTGCTGATCATCGACCGCGCCACGCCCGAGGAGCGCAAGGCCGCTCTGCGGCGCTACCGCGAGGCCGTCGAGCAGGGCGCTCAGCCCGGCGAGACCGACATCTGAGCCCGGCGACGAGGGGACGGCAGCCCGCTGCGCGTCGTGTTCATGGGCACGCCGGAGTTCGCGGTGCCGTCGCTCTCGCGCCTCGCCGCAAGCCCACGAGGTCGTCGGCGTCTTCACCCGCCCGGACGCGGTCGTCGGGCAGGGGCAGCGCGCCGCTCGCCGTCGCCGTCAAGCAGGCGCGCCGCGGAACTCGGCTCGAGGTCTTCCAGCCCGCGACGCTGCGGGACGCGGCCGTCGTCGAGGAGCTCGACTGCGACCTGCAGCCCGACGTGATCGTCGTGGCGGCCTACGGCCTGATCCTGCCGCGCGACGTCCTCGAGATGCCGCGCTCTGGGCTGCGTCAACGTCCACGCCTCGCTGCTGCCGCGCTGGCGCGGCGCCGCGCCGATCCAGCGGGCCATCCTCGCGGGCGACGCGTCGACCGGCGTGTCGATCATGCGGATGGAGGAGGGGCTCGACACCGGGCCGTACTGCCGCGGTGCGACGCCTCGCGATCGACGAGCTTGACGCCGGCGAGCTCACCGAGCGACTCGCCGCGCTCGGCGCCGGGGCGCTTGCTCGAGCGCGCTGCGACGATCGAGCGCGGCGCCGTGCGTCTGGACGCCGCAGGACGAGGCCGCAGGCCACCTACGCCGCCAAGATCGACGAAGGCCGACGTCGCGCTCGCGCCCGAGCTCGCGGCCGAGCGACGCGTGGCGGCGGGTCCGCGCGTCGACGCCGCAGGCGCCCGCCCGGCTTCGCTCGACGGTCGCGAGCTGTCACCGTGCTCGCAGCGCCCACCCTCGGACGACGCCGTCGGCCGCCGGTCGCGTGGCGGTCACGAAGCGAGACCTCGTCGCTCGGGTTCGCCGACGGCGCCTTGTCGCTCGCTGCGCGTCAGGCCGGACGGGCAAGCGCGGACATGGCCGGCGCCGACTGGGCGCGCGGCGCCGGGTCTCGCGACGGCGCGACGTGGGATGCGCGCCTCGATGAGCGCCTCTCCAGCGCGTCCGCGGCGCTCGAGGTCGTCACTCGCGTCCGCGAGAGCGCGATGCGTACGGGCACGAGACCCTCGATGCCGTGCTCAGCGCGAGCGCGTCTCGACCCGCGCGATGCCGCGTTGCCACGCGTCTGGCCTACGGCACGATCGCGGCGCGCGGCACGCTGGACGAGGCGATCGATCGCGTCGCGACGCCGGCACGCGCCTCGAGCCGCGCGTCCGCGACGCGCTGCGGTGGGCGCCTACGAGCTCCTCTTCGCTGCACGCCGCGCCATGCGGCCGTCAGCGAGGGCGTCGAGCTCGTCGAGCCAGTCCGGCCCGCAAGCCGCCGGCCTCGCCAACGCGGTCCTGCGCCGGCTCGCCGAGGCCGCCGCGACGTTCCCGTGGGGCGATCCGGCGCAGGACGACGAGGCTCTCGCTCGCCTGCACGCGCACCCGCGTGGCTCGCGACTCTCTGGATCGACGAGCTCGGGCGCAGAGCCGCCGAGGCAGGTCATGGCCGCCGACAACGAGCCCGCGCCGCTCTTCCTCGCGCCAATCTCGTCCGCGCGACGCTCGAGGCGGCGATCGGCGACTCGCTGGAGCAGACGGCGCCGAGCTCCATCGCCCGGCCCGCTGCCGGCTCCTTCGTGGTCGGATCGGCGGCCAGCGCGCGCACGTCGCAGGCGCTGGCAGCGCGGCGACCGTCATCGTCGATGGACGCGGCGGCCCAGTTCGCCGTCACGTCGCGCGTCCGCGCGACCGGATCGGCACGATCGTCGAGATCGGCGCGGGCCGCGGCACGCAAGACGCTGCTCCTGCAGGCCGCTCGCGCGCAGCGCGGCGGGCGGGCGCGAGATCGTGCGCCGTCGATCTTCACGAGTTCAAGACGACGGCTCCTGCGCACCGCCGCGCGAGCGTATCGGCGTTCCCGACGTGATCGCCGTCTGTCGGCGACGCGACGCGACCCGACGCCGATCCCGGCTGCCGACGCCGGCACGCGTCGACGCGGTGCTCATCGACGCGCCGTGCTCGGGCTCGGCACGCTGCGCCGCCATCCCGAGAAGCGCTGGCGCGCTCGACCCGAGGAGATCGACGCGCTCGCCGAGCTCGGCTCGCGGCTGCTTGCAGCGCGCTGCTCGGCTTGTGAGGCCCGGCGGATTCGTGGTGTACTCGACCTGCACTCTCGCGCGCGAGGAGAACGACGACGTCGTCGCCGGTTTCTTGGCCTCGGAGCAGGGTGAGGGGTTCGCGCTCGACGACGCTGCGAGACGAGGTTCCCGACGCAGTGGCGGCCGGTTCGTAGCGGACGAGGGGTGGTTCCAGTCGCTGCCCGAGCCGGACGGCCCGGACGGGCACTTCGTCGCGCGACTCATGCGCGTCGTAGGACGACGAGTCGCGGCGTTCGAGGCACGACTGAAGGGAGGCAGCATGTGCTGACCACACGTATCGTCGAGATGCTCGAGGTCACCGAGGCCGCTGCGCTCGCCGCCGGCCGCTGGATGGGCAAGGGCGACAAGCACGCCGCCGACGACGCCGCCGTCGAGGGCATGCGCACGGCCTTCAACGACGTCGACATCGCCGGCACGATCGTCATCGGCGAAGGGGAGCGCGACGAGGCGCCGATGCTCTACATCGGCGAGAAGGTCGGCGCGGGCGGCGAGGAGATCGACATCGCCGTCGACCCGCTCGAGGGCACGAACCTGACCGCCTACGGCCAGTCCAACTCGCTCGCCGTCCTCGCGTTCGGCCCGAAGGGCACGCTGCTGCACGCGCCCGACACCTACATGAACAAGATCGCCGTCGGCCCCGAGGCCGCCGACGGCGGTCCACATCGACGCCACGCCAACCGAGAACGTCCGCAACGTCGCCAAGGCCCTCAAGCGCGACGTCGAGGACATCGTCGTCTGCATCCTCGACCGCGACCGGCACGTCGACCTCATCCGCGAGGTCCGCGCAGGCGGGCGCGCGCATCCGGCTCATCTCCGACGGCGACGTGTTCGGCGCGGTCGCCACGGCGATCGAGGGCACCGGCATCCACCTGTACCTCGGCATCGGCGCCGCGCCCGAGGGCGTGCTCGCGTGCGCGGCGATGAAGTGCATCGGCGGCTGCTTCATGGGCCGCTTCGAGTGGCGAAGCGCCGAGGAGAAGGCGCGCGCGGTCGACATGGGCACCTGCAACATCGACGACGTGCTCGACCATGGACTGCCTCGTCAACACCGACGAGGCCGCCTTCATCGCCACCGGCGTCACCGACGGCGAGATGCTGCGCGGCGTGAAGTACTTCGGCCAGGGCGCGCGCACGCACTCCGTCGCCATGGACACGCAGACCAAGACCGTCCGCTTCATCGAGACGGTCTACCGCACCGGCGCCGAGAAGTTCTGGGTGCGGATGGACTAGCGCCGTTCGGCCCAGTTCGTCCGCTCCCCAGACCATGTGTCACCATCCGCGTGTCCTGCCCCGCCTGACACGACACGCCGAACGAACGAAGGCCCCGCACCGCGGGGCCTTCGGACGCTCATTCGCTAGACCGCAGAACGCAGCGAGGATCGCTACTCCGCGGCGGGACACGACGAGCACGCAGCCGATCCCTGCTCCTTCGCCGGGCATCCGCTGCTGCTGCTCGTCGCCGGCCTTCGGCCGGTAGTCCGTGTTGTGAAAGCCGCTGCCCTTGAAGGCAACGCCCACCGGAGTGAACACACGCTTTGCGGCCGCCCCGCAACTCGGGCAGCACTCCTTCGCCGTCGAACCCATGGGGCGTGAAACCTCAAACATCTCGTCACACTCAGTGCACCGGAAGTCATACTCGGGCATCCGTGGCACTCCTCTCGCTCAGGTACGGCAGATGCTCTGCCGAGTGCTGAAGGATACGCGCTGGTCGGAGCGGAGCGCAACCGGCAATCGTTTACACTGGAGCAGTTGTGAAACCCGTGAACCCACAGTCAGACGAGCCGTCTTCCACCCCGCCGGGTGACTCCGACGACCCCATCGCCTCGCCGCGAGAGATCGACTTCGCCCAGCTCGAAACGCCCGCGGAGTTGCTCCCTCCGCGCCGCGAGACGTCTTCGGGTGCCTTCGATTCCGCCGATGACGATATCGCGCCGATCGAGCGAGAGCGTCCGGTGCGGCCTCCGCTGGTACCGCGCGTGGTGTGGCTCCTTGTCGCGCTCGCGTTCGCACTCGTCGCGCTCGGGATCGCCGCCGTCGTCACGGTGAATCGTGCGGCTCTCGTGCGGGTCCCTACCGTGACCGGGCAGAGCGTCGGCATTGCGAACAACATGCTGGCTCAAGTGGGACTCAAGGGTCGCGTCGCGGAGCGCCGCTTCAGCCCTCGTCCTCCGGAGGAGGTGCTCGCGCAGACGCCCGCTGCCGGCTCGCGGGTCCCCGAGGGGGACAGCATCGATCTGGTTGTCTCTGGCGGCACCGAGGAACTCGTCATGCCCGACGTCATCGGAGATGGCATAGCTCTCGCGCGCGGGTCCCTTGAGGCCAGGGGGTTGGTGGTCGAGATAGAGGCCGTGCCCTCCGATGAGCCAAGTGGGACCGTGATCGATACGACTCCGGCATCGGGCACCGTCGTGCGCAGCGGAGATGTCATTCGCGTCGAGGTGGCCGCTTCCCTCGTTGGAGGGGCCACACTCCAGCCGTACATCATGCTGGGCAAGACCTTCGTGATCGACCCCGGCCCCGCTTCCTCACTCAAGTCCGATGTTACGCTCGATATCGCGCGACGCCTGCGGGCGTTGCTCGAGGCGTCTCAGGCACGAGTCGTCGTCACGCGCTCGAGCGCCGCCGCGAGCGTAGACGACCGTTCCCAGGCCGCCGAGGCCACTTCGGCTACCGCCGGCGTCGGCATCTCCGTCAGACTCTCTGGTCCCGGCGGTCGCACCGTGGCCGGACCGCTCAAGCCACTCGATCTACTCGAGGCCTCGCGTCCACTTGTCAACGCCCTCGACGAGCAGCTCGACGATTCGGTTCCGCCGAGCTCGAAGACGCCGAAGGCCGACGAGAAGGCCCTCGGCGACGTCACGTACCCGTGGGCCCGCGTGAGCATCGGCTCCGTCACCAAAGCACAGGACAAGTCCGCGTTCTCAGATCCCGACTGGCTCGATCGAGTAGCCAAGTCCCTCTACACCGCACTGGGAGAGGTGTACGGCATCAAGGAGCGGCAGTGATCGGGCGGGGCACGAAGCTCGTGACGCTCGCACTTGCGTTGTCGCTGCTCGTTCCGGCCGTGGCGGGAGCGGAATCCGCAACGCAGCTCAAGGCGCGGCTCGAACAGCTCAAGGCCCGCACTTCGGCCGCCGGCAAGGCGTTCTCCTCGGCGTACTGGCGCCTGGACGAGACCGAAGTTGCGCTCGGCAAGACGCGCAAGAAGCTCCGCAGCACCGAGAAGAAGCTCGTCGTGGCGAAACGCCGACTCAACGAGCGCGCCGACGGGATGTACCGTCGCGACACCCTCGATGCTCTCCAATTCCTTGTGGGCGCCGGCTCATTCGAGGAGTTCGTCACGCGGGCCGACTACGTCCGGCGTGTCGGTCAGTCGGATGCGCGGCTGGTTGCGGACGTGAAGCGCCTTCGCCGCGACCTCATCGGCGAGCGCCGCCGCCTGAAGGCAGAGCGCACCTCCCGCGCCAGACGAGTCGCCTCGCTGAAGCATGAGCGCGACCGGCTGCAGGGTGAGCTGCGTGCGGTCGAGCGCGAGTTCAGGGCCGTGAAGCGGCGTCTCGACGCGGCCCGTTCAGGGGGAAGGCCGCTTCCGACGGGTGTCGCGTCGGCGGCCGGCCCCAACGGGATGGTGTTCCCGGTGGTCGGCTCGTACTACTACGCCAACACATGGGGCGCGTCCCGGTCCGGTGGACGCCGCCGGCACCAGGGCACCGACATCATGGCTCGCAACGGCACTCCGTGTGTCGCGGTGACCTCCGGGTCGGTCACCGCCAAGACCAACGGGCTCGGCGGACTGACCGTCTGGCTGCGCGGCACCAACGGGTGGTCGTACTACTACGCACACCTGAGTCGCTGGGCGGTGAGAAGCGGGCGAGTGCGCGCCGGGCAGATCATCGGATACGTCGGCTCCACCGGCAATGCGGCTGCCAGCTCCCCCCACCTTCACTTCCAGATGCACCCCGGAGGCGGAGGACCGGTCAATCCCTACTCGTACCTCCGATCGATGGAGTAGCGCGGTTGCACCCGCTTGCTGACGTGTGCCACGATGCCGGACACCTGAATACCGTGTCGGGAGCTGCTTGAGGGCAGCTGAGAGGCGGCGTCGCCGCGACCGAGAAGACCGCTCCGGTAATGCGGGGCGAGCACAGCGGCCACGCACGCCGATCGCTTCGGCGCCTCTCATCCTCGCAAGCCCTCCTGACCCCGCTGAAGCGAGGGTCCATGCAGCAAGAGCGCATTCGAATCATCGTAGAGATCGCGCTGGCTGTGGCGCTGGCCGCCGTGCTCAACACCCTCAAGATCTGGCGGATGCCGAACGCGGGGACGGTCTCGTTCGTCATGCTCCCGATCATCGTCATTGCGCTGCGCCGCGGCCTCCTCGTTGGGATCGCCACCGGTGCCCTCTACGGGTTCGTCGACTTCTTCGTCGACCCGTTCCCGCCGGTGCACTGGCTCCAGCCGCTCCTCGACTACCCGGTCGCCTATGCGGCCGTTGGCCTCGCCGGCATCATGGCGGCAGCCTGGGCCTCGGCGTTCCGAGAAGGCCGTTCCGGCGCTGCGGCGGCGGCGATCGCCATCGCATGCCTGATCGCCGGTGCGTCGCGCTACCTCGTTCACGTTGCCTCGGGAGCGCTCTTCTTCGCCGAGTACGCGCCCTCCGGTCAGCCGGTCCTGCTGTACTCGGCGGTCTACAATCTGTACGTGCCGCTCTCCGCGCTCCTCGCCTTCGTGGCGGCACTTGTCCTGATGCCAGCCCTCGAACGGGCCGTTCCGGTCAGACGATAGGTGGTGACGGCGTTGAGTGTCCTGATCGTCGCTTCCTCGCCTGACGCCGACGTGCTCGGCGCCTTGAGGTGTCTGCCGCATGGGACCACGCACGTCATCGCGGCCGACGGCGGTGCTGACCACTGTGTCGCATCGGGGGTGACGCCCGACCTCCTCATCGGCGACCTTGACTCGATCGACGAGCAGACGCTCGCCGTTGTCCGCGCGGCCGACGTCGAAGTGCTCTCGCACCCCGCCGACAAGGAAGAGACCGATCTCGACCTCGCCCTGGCCGAGCTCAGGCGCCGCGACTGGGATGGTCCGCTCGTCCTGACCGGCGTCCTCGGCGGACGACTCGACCACACGCTCGCCACGCTCGGGAGCCTGAGCCGCGCCGCCGATCTGTCTCCAGAGGTGTTCGAGCGCGACGTCCACGTTTGGCTCCTGACGCCGGGTGGCCGCAGCACCATTCGCGTGGCCGAGGTGGGCGCTACTGTCACGGTCATGGCCACCACGCAGTCAACGGTCTCCGGGGACGGCTTGCGCTGGCCGCTTTCCCATACCCGGCTCCGCCCGCTCGATTCTCTGGGCCTGAGCAACGTCGTCGAGTCGCCCGCGGCGGAGCTGCGCTGCGAGGACGGGACTCGTTCTCGTCACGCGTGCTCCGCGGCGAGAATCCTCAACACTAGTGCGCCAAACGCCGAAACATGAGATGAGAGGCTGCATACGTGCGGTCCACCCATCGCTGCGAATGGAAGTGAGCGCAGAAGTGTTGAGACGTGGTGTCGGCATAGCGGCAATCGCGATAGCGGTCACGGGGGCGATCGGCGCCTCTGGTGGCGTGTCGCCGGCGGCCATCATCCTCATGGCGCTCGGGTTCGGACTCACGGTCGTCGCAGTAGGCATCGGGCTGAGCATCGCGGCGCGCCGGCACCCTGCACACCAGCCGGATGCGCCGTCTCTCCAACCCGGGAGCGCTCCGCGCGAGCCATGGTGAGCCCAGCGCCACACAGCATGGGCCCGACCGAGCATGCCGACACTTCGGCAGGCGCCCACGCGCCTCGTGCCGTCGCGCGCTGCCGGGCATGCGCATCCGGACCGCGCCGCCAGCCCCTTCGCTGCCGCCGTGGGTCATGGCCGAGCCGAAGGGCATCGAGCCCATCGACGTCCTCGCTGCATGGCGAAAGGCGGCAGCAGTCGCCGGGACAGTACTCACCACGCATCTGTGGCTGAGCGACCCCGCGACGCACACGGTGCGCCTTGTCGCCTTCTCGGGCGATGCCCCGCCGGAGACCGAACCGGTCAAGGTGGAAGGAAGCATTCTCGGCCAGCCCTTGGTCGCCCGCACCGCGGTCTTGCGGCCTCTCGTCGTTGACGGCACGGCCGAGGGCGGGGCAGCCGACCGGTGGCGCTACGTCGTCCCCCTGTCGTCGGGCGATGTCCACGGCGTCGCCGCCGTCGATCTCGCTGCCTACCAGCCTCGGCGAGCCGTTCTCAACGAGGCCGCCGCCCGTTACCGCGGCGCGCTGACGGCCTCGCTTGTCCTGCAGGTCTCCCGAACCGAGACTGCGGCGGCGCGGGCGCTTCTCGAAGCAGCCGCCGAGATCGTGCGACTCGCCAGCGAGACCGAGATCCTCGAGACCGCGCTGGACAAGGCGCTGCTGCTCTCGGACGGCCAGAGCGGCAGCATCATGCTGCTCGACGGCGATGTCTTGCGCATCCGCGCGTCTCGCGGGCTTCCCGAGCACGTCGTCACGGGTGCGGCACTCAAGGAGGGGGAGGGCATCGCCGGGTTCGTTCTCGCGTCGGGCGAACCGCTCGATCGTCGAGGACCTCGAGGACCGCGGACCGCGAGCTCGACGGCACGGGATCCGCTCGGCCATGGCGGTGCCCATCGCTGACGCAGAGGGTCTCATCGGCGTCCTCAACGTTGGAAGTACCTCGTTCCACGCTCGGTTCTCGGCCACGCACCTCACCTCACTCGAGGCGCTTGGCAGCATCATCGGCATCGCGCTGCGCAATGCAGAAGCCATCGCTGACTCCCAGGACCTGTATCTCGACACCGTCAAGGCCCTTGCGCTGGCGCTCGAGACCAAGGACCCGTACTCACGCGGATCGACGGAACGGGTGTTGGAGCTCGCTGTGAGACTCGGCACCGAGTTGGAGCTTGGGGACGCCGACCTTCAGGCACTCCGGGTGGCTTCCCTGCTTCACGACATCGGCATGGCGGCCGCAGGCGACCTCTCGGCTGCGGGATCGCGACCGCTCACCACCGTCGAGCGCGCCATGCTCAAGATGCACCCCGTCATAGCCGCTGACGTCTTGCGTCAGACGCGTGCGCTTCGAGCGGCGGTTCCGATCGTCTACCACCACCACGAGCACTACGACGGCTCGGGCTACGTCGCGGGCATCGCGGGTGACGCCATACCGCTGGGGGCACGGATCCTCTCGGTAGCGGACGCCTACATCTCGATGACCTCGCCGAGGTCCTACCGGGACGCGATCGATCCGGAGACCGCCGTGCGACTCGTCGAGGAGGCCGCCGGCACTCAGTTCGACCCGGCGGTCACCGCGATCCTGAGTCGAGCGGTGGCCGCCCCGACAGCGGCGTCGTAGGGAAGCACGAACGGCCGTCGCAAGGACGGCCGTCTCAGTCGGATCAGATGTCTCGCGCCGCTAGACGCGCGTGACCTTGCCCGCCTTCATGCACTTGGTGCAGACGTTGACGCGCTTCACGTGACCGTTGACGACCGCGGTCACCTTCTGGATGTTCGGCCGAAAGGTGCGGGGGGTGACGCGGTGGGAGTGGCTCACGTTGCGGCCCGCAGACGGGCTCTTCCCACAGACAGCGCAGACCTTGGACATGAGTAGCTCTCCTTGAATTCGGAGCGACAGCGAGCGTCGCGTGTTCAGCACAAAGCGCGTGGAATCCTAACACACGTCCGAATCGTGCGAGCAACTTGCGCGCTGACCCGACAGACCCGAGCCGCGTTCGCTATACTTGGCTCGCAGTGTAGCGGCGTTCATTGCCGAGAGGGAGGGGCGCGTGCAGGTTACCGCTGACATGCTCATCAGTGATGTCCTGAGCGCCTGCCCGGGCGCCGTCACCGTCTTCGAGCGCCACGGTCTCGCTTGTCCGCAGTGCCTTGCCGCCGGGATGGAGTCGGTCTCGGCTGCCGCAACCATGCACGATCTGCCGCTCGACGACCTGCTCGCCGATCTCAACGACAGCGTCGATGGACCCGAATGCTCACCGGGAAGGGAGTCCTGAGGAATGGCTGAGTCATCGCACGGTGCCGTGCATATCGCCAACGACGTGCTTGCCGATCTGGCCGGCTACGCCGCGCTTGAGAGCTACGGGATCGTTGGCATGGCCTCGCCCAACCTCACGGGTGGAGTCGCGCAACTGCTCCCGCGCGAGAAGCTCCGCAAGGGCGTGCAGGTCGTGAGCGACGACGACGGCGTCGAGGTCGACCTCTACGTGATCATCGAGCACGGCACTCAGCTCGCCGAGGTTTCGCACAACCTCTCGAACCGCGTGCGCTACGTGCTGACTGACGTCGCGGACGTCGCGGTCAAGTCGGTCGAGGTCCACGTGCTCGGCGTCAAGGTGCGTTCGTCCAAGTGAGCGCGCAGATCGACGCCGCTCGCACGGCACGACAGCTCGTGACCGCAGCGGCCGCCGCGCTAAGGCGCGGGCCGAGGAGGTCAACCGCCTCAACGTCTTCCCGGTCCCGGACGGCGACACCGGCACCAACATGTCGCTCACGATGGATACCGTCGTCCGCGAACTGATCGCGCTTCCCGACGACGCGACGCTCTCAGACGCATGCAAAGCGGTCACCCACGGCTCTCTCATGGGGGCGCGCGGAAACTCGGGCGTCATCCTGTCGCAGATCCTCCGCGGCCTGTGCGAGGGCACTGGACGGCGCAGACGACGCTCGACACTCGCGTGCTTGCCGCCGCCCTCGAGCAGTCGGTGACGGTGTCGTTCCAAGCCGTCCGCAAGCCGGTCGAGGGAACGATGCTCACCGTGATCAAGGACACCGCGGCGGCCGCGGCCGCCGCGGTCGAGGCCGGCGATCAGTTGGAAGAGGCTCTGGAGCGTGTGACAGCCGCCTCGTTCGAGTCGGTCCGGCGCACGCCCGATCTGCTTCCCGTACTCAAGGAGAACGGGGTCGTCGACGCGGGAGGTTTCGGGCTTGCGCTGCTGATCGAGGGTTTCACGTCTGCCGCCGTCGGCCGAGAGGTCGTGCTCGAGTCGGTCGCCACCGAAGCGGGCGCCGATCCTGCACGTCGCGCCGGTCGATGACTGGGACGACGACGAGTACCTCTACTGCACCGAGTTCCTGCTCTTCGGCGAAGACGTCGACCGCGAGGCCGTCGAGCGCTACATCAGCTCGGCCGGCGGCAGCGAGCTCGTCGTCGGGGCTCAGGGCGAGTACAAGATCCACGTCCACACCAACGACCCCGGCGCCGTCCTCTCTCACGCCGCCGGCTTCGGTGAGCTCGCCGAGGTGCACGTCAACAACATGAGGCGACAGCAGGCGACACGCGACGACAAGCTCAGAGCAGGAGTCTGCCGAGGAGCCGGCCGGGCCCCGGCATCCGCTCGGTGTCGTCGCCGTGGCCTCCGGGATCGGGCTTGACCGAGATCCTCGAGTCGCTCGGGGTCGACGTGGTCGTGAGCGGCGGACAGACCATGAACCCGTCGACCGAGGACCTGCTGGCGGCGATCCATCAGTGTGCAGCGCCGATGCGGTCATCGTCCTGCCGAACAACAAGAACATCGTGATGGCCGCCACCGCGGCCGCCAGTGTCGCCGATCGCCCTGCGGCGGTCGTTCCGACGACCTCGGTACCTGCTGCGTTCGCGGCGCTACTCGAGTACAGCAGCCACGGAGAGCTCGAGGCGCTCGTACCTGCGATGTCGGAGGCGGCCGCTACGGTTCACACCGGCGAGGTGACCGTCGCCGTCAAGGACGCCAAGGCCAAGGTCGGCGACATCAGGGCAGGTCAGGTCATCGGGATCCTCGACGATGACGAGATCGTGGTCGTGGGGGAGTCGATCGACGAGGTCGCGTTCGGTCTCGCGAGCCTGCTCGCTGCGGATGCAGAGACGCTCACGCTGTTTGCGGGCGAGGAGTATGACGACGCCTGCACTCGCTGCCATGAGAGCGCGCATCGAGGCCGCGTTCCCCGATCTCGAGATCGAGACCCACCGAGGCGAGCAGCCGCTCTATCCGCTGATCGTCTCGGCCGAGTGAAGCAACACTACTGAAGGGCCGGTTCATGCCGAACGTCGCGATCGTCACCGACAGCACGTGCGACCTGTCGCCCGAGGAGCTCGCCGGCCTCGAGGTGACCATGGTGCCGCTGAAGGTCCTGTTCGGCGAGGACACCTTCCTCGACTGGGTCGAGATGCAGCCCGCCGAGTTCTACCGCAAGCTCGCGAGCGCCCCGATGCTGCCCAAGACGTCGCAGCCCTCGCCGGCCGACTTCCTTGCCGCGTACCGTTCGCTCGCCGACGCAGGGCTTCGAGCAGCATCGTCTCGATCCATCTGACCGCCGCCCTTTCGGGCACCTTCGAGTCCGCCACCATGGCTGCGGTGGACTCGCCGATCCCGGTCGCCGTGATCGACACCAAGCGAGTCTCGCAGGCCGTCGGCCCTCGTGGTTCGGGCCGCCTGCGACGCCCGCGACTGCCGGTGCGGACGCCGCTGAGATCGCCGCCGTTGCCGAGAAGGTCTCGTCCGAGATGCGCCTCTTCTTCGTGCTCGACACCCTCGAGTACCTGGTGAAGGGCGGTCGCGCGGGCAAGGCCCAGGGGCTCGCGGCCTCGCTTCTGAGCATCAAGCCGGTCCTCACCTTCAACTCCGACGGGATCATCGAACCGTTCAAGAAGGTGAAGGGCCGCAAGAAGGCGCTCTCCGAGCTCGCCGCTCACGTCGCGGCAGATGCGCGGTCCAACGGGCACCTGCGCGGATCGCTTCTGCACGCCTGCACCGCGGACTGCGGAGCCGATCTCGAGGCCGAACTCGCGGCCGCCGGTGCCGACATCGAGCTCGTGTCCAAGGGGCTCGTCGGCTCGGTCATCGGCACCTACGCCGGCCCTGAGGCCGTCGGCGTCGCCTACTACCCGGCGGGCTAGGAACCGGGCCGTGCGAAGGCCCGACATCCCGGGCGATCGCCTCGGCCGTCTGGCTGCGCTTGACTGGCCCGTACGGTCGGCGCGCTACGTCGATGAGGCGCGCGCGAAGCGCGCTCGGCAGGCTCGGTGTCGAGACAGTCGGCGACCTGCTCGACCACGCTCCGTTCCGCTACCTCGATCTCACCGAGATGCCCACGCTCGGCGACGTGCGCGCCGGCGCCGAGGTCACCGTCGCCGGCCGCGTACACCAGATCAAGGTGAAGAAGCCCCGACCTCGACTGAGCGTCACCGAGGTGGCCATCGTCGACGGCACCGGCGCTCTTGTCGGCGTGTGGTTCAACCAGCCCTGGGTCCAGCAGCGGTTCGCCGTCGGCGACGCGGTCGCCTTCGCCGGGCAGGGTCGAGATCGACTTCGGGATCAGGCAGATCAAGTCGCCGTTCGTCGAGAAGCTCCAGGACCGCGGCGAGGCGCCCGCACCAGGCCGCGTGCTTCCGATCCACCGTGCGACCGAGGGGCTCTCAACCGCATGGCTGCGTCGGCTGATCGCCGCGGCCGTCGATGACTTCTCCGACGTCCCCGACGATCTGCCGGCCGAGCTCAGAATCGCGCCACGACCTGCTCGTCCCGCGGAGCCGCGCTGCGCGCCATCCACTTCCCGCGCACGCTGGCTGATGCCGCCGCCGCCCGCCGTCGCCTCGGCTTCGAGGAGCTGCTGCGGCTGCAGCTCTACATGGCCATGCGGCGGCATGCGCTCACGCGCGAGCAGGCAGGCGTCGCCCACCGAGACGACGGACCCGCTCTCGAGCGCGCTGCGAACCGATCCGCCGCACACGCCCACCGACGGACCAGTCACGCGCTATCGGCGAGATCATCGCCGACATGGCGCAGCCGCGCCCGATGAACCGGATGCTTCTCGGCGACGTCGGCACCGGCAAGACCCTCGTCGCCGCGCATGCGCTTGCCGCAGCTGCGGACACGCGGCTCGCAGGCAGCGATGATGGCCCCCACCGAGGTGCTCGCCCAGCAGTACGCGGACAAGCTGGGTCCGCTGCTCGACCGGCTGGGGGTTTCGTGGGCGCTGCTGACCGGGTCCACCCCGGCTGCGCGGCGCGGCGACGATCCTCGACGGACGCGGCAAGCGGCGGCGTGTCGGTGCTGTTCGGCACCCACGCCCTGCTCGAGGAGTCGGTTGCCTTCTCGCGGCTCACGCTCGCCATCGTCGACGAGCAGCACCGGTTCGGCGTGAACCAGCGCCTGGGCCTTCGAGGAAAGGGAACGGCGACCGACCTGCTCGTCATGACCGCCACGCCGATCCCGCGCTCGCTCGCCCTCACGCTCTACGGTGACCTGGCGACCTCGTACCTGCGGGAGCGGCCCCACGCCGCTGCCGGCGTCTCCACGCACCTCGCGCACCGTCGCCGGCTCGGGCAAGGCGCTCGACGCAGTCCGCCGCGCAGTGAAGGCCGGGCGCCAGGCGTACGTGGTATGCGCGCTTGTCGAGGACTCCAGACAGTGTCGAGGCCAAGGCGGCGACCCGCGAGGCAGACCGCCTGCGCAACGAGGTCTTTCCCGACCTGCGCGTCGGACTACTCACCGGCCGCATGCGTCCCGCCGAGAAGGCCGAAGTGATGGAGCGCTTCCGGCGGCGGCGACATCGACGTCCTCGTTTCCACGACCGTCATCGAGGTCGGGGTCGATGTGCCCAACGCCACCGTCATGATCGTCGAGAATGCCGACCGATTCGGGCTGGCGCAGCTCCATCAGCTGCGAGGTCGGGTCGGGCGAGGGGAGCACCCGGGCGAGGTCTGGCTCGTATCCGACGCACGTTCGACCGAGGCCCGCGAGCGGCTGGCCGTCCTTGAGCGCACCAGCGACGGCTTCGCCCTCGCCGAGCAAGACCTCAGACAGCGCGGCGAGGGACACGTGCTTGGGGGACCGCCAGCACGGCTTGCCCGACCTGCGGTTCGCCTCGCTCGTCGACGACCTCGACCTGGTCGAGGCTGCGCGCCGAGAGGCGTTCGCGCTCGTCGCCGACGACCCTCATCTCGAGCGTCCGGAGCACCAGCCCCTCTTGCTGGGCTGTGAGGCGGACGTTCGCCGAGGCCTGGGAGTGGGTGAGCGCCGGATGAGGATCGTGGGCGGCGCTCTGCGGGGTCGCGTCATCTCCGCACCGCCCGGCCAGGCGACACGGCCCACCACCGACCGCGTGCGTGAGGCGATCTTCTCCGCTCTGAGCGCGCGACTGGGGTCGGACCTCGGCGGAGCCGCGACGCTCGACGCGTTCGCGGGCAGCGGAGCGCTGGGTCTGGAGGCCCTGTCGCGTGGCGCGTGCTCGGCGGTGTTCGTCGAACGGGACCGAAGTGCACTTGGAGCCCTCGCGGCCAACATCGCGGCCCTCGACGTCTCTGAACGCGCGCGCGTCGTGAGAGGCGATGTGTTTGCGCTGGCAGGAAGCGTACTGCGCGGACCGTTCTCGTTGATTCTGCTCGACCCGCCCTATACACTCGACCCTGCCTCGGTGGCGTCGCTCCTGAGCGACCTCGCCAGCTCGGGGGCGGTCGCTCAGGGTGCGGTCGTCGTCTGGGAGCATGGTTCGAGGGCCTCGCTGCCGTGGCCGGCGGGCTTCACGTCCGACGGCGACGAAGCGCTACGGGACTACGAGCGTCGAGTACGCCTACTACGAGGGGGCAAGCAGGTGAAGCGTGCGGTCGTCCCGGGAACGTTCGACCCCGTCACCACCGGCCACCTCGACATCATCGAGCGGGCGTCGGGCCTGTTCGAAGACGTGGTGGTCGGCGTTGCGCATTCGCCGGACAAGGGCGGAGGTCCGTTGTTCACCCTCGAGGAGCGCGTGACCCTCATCGAACAGGTCACGAACCACCTGGGTAACGTCTCGGTCAAGCCTTTTGATACGCTATTGGTGAACTTCGCGGAGAATGAGGGGGCGTCGGTCATCGTCAAGGGGCTGCGCGCCGTCACCGATTTCGAGCGCGAGTTCCAGATGGCGGCGTTGAACTGGCGGCTGGACAGTGACATCGAGACGATGTTCATCATGGCCGTGCCGGAGAACATGTACTTGAGCTCGTCGGCGGTGAAAGAGATCGCACTCCACGGCGGCTCGGTTCGGGGGCTCGTCCCCGATGAGGTGTACGAGGCGCTGGATCGGAAGCTGAGCGAAGCCCGTTAGGGAGGACCTGCATGGACATCATGGCCCTTATCGACCGTATCGAGGAGATCGTGGACAGCGCCAAAGGCGTTCCGTTCACGAACCAGAAGATGGTCGAGCCGGACGCGGTCTACGAGATCATCGACGAGATCCGCGCCCAGTACCCTGACGAGCTCAAGCAGGCGCGCTGGATCGTCAAGGAGCGCCAGGAGATGCTCGAGGAGGCCGAGAAAGAGGCCAACCGCATCCTCGAGGAGGCCCGCGAGCGCGCGCAGGCGCTGGCCAGCGAGCAGGAGGTCGTGCGTCTCGCGGAGTCACAGGCCGCCGACATCATGGACAAGGCGCGTCAGAGCGAGCGCGAGATCCGGCTCGGCGCCGAGGACTACGCCGACGAGATGCTCGCCAACCTCGAGGTCAACCTCGGCAAGCTGCTCACCGCCGTCCAGCGCGGCCGAGACCGGCTCCAGGGCAAGGTCTCTCAGCGCCAGTAGCGTCTCGAGTACCCGAACTCGAGAGGGGAGGTGCCTGATGGCCGCCTACCTTGTCGACGTGCGGCCTTTCCTCGAGGAAGTGGGTGACGGTGTCCACGTCAGCGACACCGTCGAACTGGATCCGCTTGTCGTGGGCGACATCACCTTCGAGCTGACCGACCCCGTCGTCCTTCGACGTCACCGTCAGCAACGCCGGTGAGGCCCTCGTGGCCGTGGGATCGGTCACCGCGCCCGTCCGGACGGCGTGCTCCCGGTGCCTGTGCGACTTCGACCTCAAGATCACCGGCGAGGTCGAAGGCTTCTGGCCGCGCCCGGCCAGAAGGCCCCGAAGATGCCGACCTCACCGGGACCGTGGACTCGAGGGTCGCGTCGATCTGTACCCCTGCTGTCGCGGCGCTGGTCGTCGAGGCGCCGTTCGCGCCCCTTCACGACGAGAAGTGCGCGGGGCTCTGCGCCACCTGTGGTGCCGACCTCAACGCCGGGCCCTGCGACTGCCCCGAGACGCCGTCACCGGACCATCCGTTCGCGGCCCTTGAGGACCTCTGGGAGAGGACTCGCCGGAGGCTGAGTGAACCCGGCGTGTCGCCGCGGAAGGCGCTGGATCGGCCGCTACCCACACGCCCGGCACCGTGGTATCATTGCCGCTCGTGTGCGGACCCTGTTGGATCCGCCACGAGGACGAAGCGGTGCGCCAGCACAGGCGCGTGACACGGAAGAGAGTACCGAGACGATGGCTGTCCCGAAGAGGAAGACCGGCCGAGCGAGGACGAATGCTCGCCGCTCATCGCACAAGCTGACCGCAACGGCGGTTTCGACCTGCCCGCAGTGCCACCAGCCGAAGATGCCGCACCGCGTGTGCGCCGAGTGCGGCTACTACAACGGCAAAGAGATCATCGACACCGAGTAGTGACTCGGCTGCCGCTCCTTCCCGCGCTCTTAGCTCCCGCTGAAGGACTCAGATGACCGAGAGCAGACTCATCACCGTCGCCGTCGACGCTGTCGGCGGCGATTTCGCGCCCGACGAGGTCTTGTCCGGCGTTGCCATGGCGCTTGCCAACGATGCCGGCCTCAAGATCGTCGTGCTCGGCCCCGAGACGTCGTTCGAGCCGTTCGCTTCGACCCGGGCCGACCGCGTCACCGCGGTCGCGACCACCGACGACATCGGCATGGACGAGCACCCGGCCACCGCGGTGCGCTCCAAGAAGGACTCGTCGATCGTCGTGGGCTGCCGGCTGGTCAAGGAGCGGCAGGCCGATGCGTTCTTCTCGGCGGGCTCGACCGGCGCCGCCATGGCCGCCGCGACCCTCGTCATGGGCCGTATCACGGGCGTTCATCGTCCCGCGATCGCGACGGTGCTGCCCACCGCGGGCGCTCCGGCCGTCCTGCTCGACGTCGGCGCGAACGCCGACTGCAAGCCCGAGTACCTCCTGCAGTTCGCCCACATGGGCGCCGCCTACGCCGAGATCGTGCTCGGAGCCGTGCACCCGAAGGTCGCGCTTCTCAACATCGGCGAGGAGCCGACCAAGGGCTCGCAGCTCGCACGCGAGGCCCACGCGCTCATGGCGCAGAACGTGCGCGGGTTCATCGGCAACCTCGAGGGCCGAGACGTGCTCGCCGGCGTGGCTGACGTCATCGTCACCGACGGCTTCACCGGCAACGTCGCCCTCAAGATGCTCGAGGGCACGAGCAAGATACTCCTCGGCCAGGTGAAGGACGCGATGACGTCGCGAACCGTGAACAAGGCGGCCGCGGCGGTCCTCAAGCCGGCACTCGACAAGCTGCAAGGCCCGGCTCGACCCGGACACCTACGGGGGCGCGCCGCTGCTGGGCGTCGACGGCGTCTGCATCATCGGCCATGGCTCGTCGAAGGCGAAGGCCGTCTCGAACGGCATCCGCGTCGCGGCCCAGGCGGGTCGGGGAGGGCTCACCGCGCAGATCGCCGAGAGCGTGAACCCCTCCTAGGCTTCTCATTCTCTCGCGCGTGTGCGAACCTGCCGCAAACGCGTTCCGTCTCGGCCCCGAACCCGGAGACCCTCAGCACATGACACGCTTCGCACAGATCGTCGGCGTCGGCTCGTACCTGCCCGAGCGCGTGATGACCAACGCCGATCTCGAGGCCATGGTCGACACCTCGGACGAGTGGATCGTGACGCGCACGGGCATCCGCGAGCGGCGCATCGTCGCCGAGGGCGAGTCCACCTCGGATCTCGCGGCCCGCGCGGCCCGCATCGCGATGCGAGCGCGCCGGCGTCACCGCTGACGACGTCGACCTGCTCGATCGTCGGCACCACGAGCCCTGACTACCTCCTGCCGTCGACCGCGTGCATGGCGCAGGCCAAGCTCGGCCTCGCGTGCCCCGCCTACGACGCCATGGCCGCCTGCACGAGCTTCATCTACGCGCTCGAGGCCGCCGCGGCCGCCATCGAGAGCGGTCGCGCCGACACGGTCGTCGTGGTCGGCGCGGAGGCGCTCACGCGCTTCGTCGACTTCACCGACCGCTCGACGTGCGTGCTCTTCGGCGACGGGGCCGGCGCGGTCGTCCTGCGGGCGGCGGACGAGCCCGGCGTGGAGGCCGTCGTGCTCGGCGCCGACGGTACCGGCGGCGACCTCCTGAAGGTACCCGGGGGTGGGGCGGCCAGCCCGCTGACCCATGAGGCGCTCGACGGCGGCGAGCAACTACATCAAGATGGCCGGCAACGAGGTCTTCAAGTTCGCGGTGCGCGTCATCCCTAAGGCGACGCTCGAGGCTCTCGAGAAGAGCGGGCACTCGCTCGACGACCTTGCGTGGCTCGTTCCGCACCAGGCGAACAAGCGGATCATCGACACGATCGAGGAGCGTCTCGGCATCGCTGACGAGCGCGTCTACAGCAACCTCGCGCCCGTCGGGCAACACCTCGGCGGCGTCGATACCTCTGGCCCTGGACGACCTGTATACTAGCGGGCGACTTTCGCCCGGCGACCTGCTGGCCCTCGTGGGCTTCGGCGCAGGTCTCACGTGGGGGGCGGCGGTCCTGCGTTGGACGATGCCCCTACCGGACCGAGCAGAGTAAGGGACCCCATGGCATTGCGCACCCGACTCACCGAGCTGCTCGGCATCGAGCACCCGATCATCCAGGGCGGCATGGCGTGGACCGCGACCGCCGAGCTCGCCGGCGCCGTGAGCAACGCTGGCGGCCTCGGCATCATCGGTGCGGGCCACATGCCCACCGAACTGCTGCGCGAGCAGATCCGCCACGCCAAGGCGCTCACCGACCGCCCCTTCGGCGTCAACCTCATGCTGCTCACTCCTCACATCGACGAGCTCGTCCAGCTCGTGCTCGATGAGGGCGTGCCCGCGGTCACCACCGGCGCCGGCAACCCCGGCAAGTACATGGCTGCCCTCAAGGCGCGCGGCATCAAGGTGCTCACGGTCGTGCCGTCGGTCGCGCTCGCCAAGCGCATGGAGTCGATCGGCGCCGACGCCGTCATCGGCGAGGGCATGGAGGCCGGCGGCCACATCGGCGAGCTCACGACGATGGTGCTCACGCCCCAGCTCGTCGACGCCGTCGAGGTGCCGGTCGTCGCCGCCGGCGGCATCGCCGACGGCCGTGGCATGGCCGCTGCGTTCGCGCTCGGGGCCGAGGGCGTGCAGGTCGGCACGCGCTTCATGTGCGCCGAGGAGTGCACCATCCACCCGTCGATCAAGGCCCAGGTCGTCAAAGCCAAGGACCGCGACACCGTCGTGACCGGCCGCTCGACCGGACATCCCGTGCGCGTCATCAAGAACAAGCTCGCGCGCCAGATCATGGAGCTCGACAAGCAGAACCGCGTCGAGGAGATCGAGGCGCTCGGGCAGCGGCAAGCTCGCGCTCGCGATGCGCGAGGGCGACACCGAGATGGGCTCGCTGATGGCCGGCCAGGCCGCGGCGCTCGTCTGCGACATCCAGCCCGCAGCCGAGATCGTCGCCGAGATGCTCGCCGAGGCCGAGGCCGTCATGGCCAGGCTGGGCGCGTCTGCCGGCGGAGCGTGAGCATGGCGCAGGCCGTCGCCTTCACCTTCCCGGGCCAGGGTTCTCAGCGCATCGGCATGCTCGAGTCGGTGCCGCCGGTCGCAGGGTTCGACCGGCTCCTCGACGCCGCTGAGGCGCTCTCGGGCCTCGACTTGCGGTCGATCGCTGCCGAGGGTCCAGAGATCGAGCTCGCCGACACCCGCGTCGCTCAGCCGCTGCTGTACCTCGCCGACTGGGCGTGGGGCAGTGCGCTGCTGGACGCGGGTGTCCGGCCTGTCAGCGGTCGCCGGTCACTCGCTCGGCGAGCTGGCGGCGCTCGCGATCGCCGGGGTCTTCTCGGCAGAGGCCGGACTCGAGCTCGTCGTCGAGCGCAGCAGGCTCATGGCGCAGGCCGCACACGCCCGCCCGGGCACCATGGCGGCCGTGCTCGGGCTCGATGCCGCAGCCGTGAGCTCGTCGCCGTCGACGCGATCGAAGACGTCTGGGTCGCCAACGACAACGCGGCCGGACAGGTCGTCATCTCCGGGCGCGCGCGGCGCGGTCGAGCTGCGCATCCGAGCGCGCTGCTGGAGGCCGGCGCGCGCAAGGTCGTGCCCCTCAAGGTCGCGGGCGCGTTCCACTCGCCGTTCATGGAGCCCGCGTGCGCTGCGTTCGCCGACATTCTCGGCGGGGCGGAGTTCGCCGACGCGCGCGTGCCGGTCTATCAGAACACCGCTGCCCGAGCCGGCCACCGATGCCGACGGTCATCCGCGGCCGACTCGCCGCGCAGATCTCACACCCCGTCCGCTGGACCGAGACGCTCGCCGCGCTGCAGCGCGACGGCATCACGATGCTCGTCGAGGCGGGCCCCGGCACGGTCCTGACCGGGCTCGCGCGACGGCTGGAGGGCGTGAGCGCGCTCGCCGCTGAGGCCGCCGGAGTCGAGGGTGTCGCGCAGGAGGTGTCGGTATGAGCGACCTTGACAGGCCGCGTCGCGCTTGTGACCGGCGCGTCGCGCGGGATCGGGGCCGCCATCGCGCTCGAACTGGCTCGCAGAGGGGCCGCGGTCGCCGTCAACTACGCGGGTTCAGCCGACGCTGCCGCCGCGGTCGTCGCCGAGATCACCGGCATGGGCGGCAGCGCCGTCGCGCTGCAGGCCGACGTGTCCGATGCCGAGGCCTGCACGGCGCTCGTCGCCGAGACCGTCGAGCAGCTCGGCGGCCTGGACATCCTCGTGAACAACGCCGGCATCACCCGCGACGGCCTCATCGTCCGCATGTCCGACGAGGACTGGAGCGCGGTCATCGACACGAACCTCTCGGGCGTGTTCTATCTGACCCGGGCGGCCGGCAAAGTGATGATGAAGCAGCGTCACGGCTCCATCGTGAACGTCACCTCGGTCGTGGGACTCGTGGGCAACGCCGGTCAGGCCAACTACGCAGCGGCCAAGGCCGGCGTCATCGGTCTCACCAAGTCGGTGGCGCGAGAGCTGGCATCCCGCCACGTTCGCGTGAACGCGGTCGCGCCCGGCTTCATCGAGACCGACATGACCGCCAAGCTCTCCGATCCGGTGCGCGAGGCCGCTCGCTCCCAGATCGCGTGCGGCGCCTTCGGCACCCCGGAAGACGTTGCGAACGCGGTCGCGTTTCTGGCGAGCGACGACGCGCGCTACGTCACCGGGCAGGTGCTCGCAGTCGACGGCGGCATGACGTTCGTGTAGGAATGCATTCACGGACCTTCGTGTCCGTTGGCAACATCAGGCCCCGTGCGGGGGAAGGGAGGTGTGAGTATGGAGCGCGATGAGATCATGGAGAAGGTCCGCGGCGTGATCGTCGAGCAGCTGAACGTCGAGGAGGACGATGTCACCGAGGACGCAGCTTTCATCGATGACCTCGGCGCCGATTCGCTCGACATCGTCGAGCTCGTCATGGCGCTGGAGGAGGAGTTCGGCATCTCCATCCCTGATGAGGAGGCCGAGAACATCAAGACCGTCGGCGACGCTGTCAGCTTCATCGACAAGAACTAGAGCGTAGGAATCGTCGGGCGGCCCGGGCGGAGACGTCTCGCGCTCCGGGCCGCACGTGATCCTAGAGACCGGAAAGGCACCGCCACGTGGAGATGCCCACTCTCACCATAGGCCAGCACACCGCCCGACTGCCGATCGTGCAGGGCGGCATGGCGGTGCGCATCTCGCTCGCGCCGCTGGCCGGGGCGGTCGCCAACGCCGGCGGCATCGGGATCATCGCCGGGCAGCGGTCTGTCGCCAGACGAGCTCAGGGCCGAGATCCGCCTGGCTCGAGAGCTCGCGGGCGGCGGGGTGATCGGCGTCAACATCATGGTCGCCGTCCGCATCTTCAAGGAACTCGTTCGCGCCGCGATGGCCGAGGGCATCGACCTTCTGATCGCTGGGGCGGGGTTCTCGCGTGACGTCTTCGAGTGGGGTCGTGAGTTCAACACTCCGGTGGTCCCGATCGTCGGGTCGGCCCGGGTCGCCAAGCTCTCCGAGAAGTTCGGCGCCAGTGCGGTCGTAGTCGAAGGCTACGAGGCCGGCGGCCACCTGGGAACCGACCGCCTCATGCGCGATCTGCTCCCCGAGATCCTCGCAGGCGGTGACGATCCCCGTGATCGGGGCCGGCGGCGTCGTGAACGGCGCGGACATAGCTGAGGTGCTCGAGATGGGGGCGGCCGGGCGTCCAGATGGGCACGCGGTTCGCGGCCACAGTCGAGTCCTCGGCCCCTGACGCGTTCAAGCAGATGTACGTGGACGCGTCACCCGACGATGTCGTCATCGTGAAGAGCCCGGTCGGACTGCCCGGCCGCGCACTGCGCAATCCGTTCTGGGAGCGCACGCAGCGAGAGGACTACCCGCCGATCCCGCAGTGCCGCGCCTGTCTCAAGCAGTGCCACAAGGAGTACTGCATCATGAACGAGCTCGAGATGGCGCAGCGCGGCGACGTCGAGCAGGGTCTCGTGTTCGCGGGATCCGCTGCAGCGCGGATCACCGATGTACCGCGCGCTGCCGATCTCATGGAGCGGCTTGTCGACGAGTGGCGCCGAAGCGTGGGAGGTGCGTCGTGAGACGCGTTGCCGTAACCGGGATCGGCGTTGTCACGTGCGTAGGTGTGGGACCGACGCGATGTGGGCATCGCTCAAGGCCGGCCGCAGCGGCATCACGCCCATCACGCACTTCGACGCCTCCGAGTACCCCACGCGCTTCGCCGGCTACGTCAACGAGTTCGATCCGCTGGTCGCGCTCGACAAGAAGGAAGCGCGCCGCATGTCGCGCTTCCAGCAGTTCGCCATGGTCGCGGCCGCCGAGGCGATGGCAGACGCCGGCCTCGAATCCATCGACGAGGAGCTCGCGCCACGGGCCGGCTGCATCATCGGCTCGGGTATCGGCGGCATCGACGCGTTCGAGGAGCAGCACAAGATCCTGCTCGAGCGCGGCCCCTCGCGTGTGAGCCCATTCCTCGTGCCGATGATCATCATCGACCTCGCGGCCGGACTCGTGTCGATCCGCTACGGGCTGAAGGGGATCAACTACGCGCCCGTGTCGGCCTGCGCCACCGGCAACCATGCCCTCGGGGAGGCCTACGAGGTCATCCGCCGCGGCGACGCTGACGTCGTCGTCGCGGAGGATTCGATGCCGGGGTCACCCCGCTCGGTGTGGCCGGCTTCTGCGCGGCTCGCGCGCTGTCGACGCGCAACGACGATCCGCAGGGCGCCTCGCGACCCTGGACCGCTTCGCGCGACGGCTTCGTCATCGCCGAGGGCGGCGCCGTGCTCGTGCTCGAGGAGTACGAGCACGCCAAGGCCCGCGGGGCCGACATCCGAGCGGTTCTCGCCGGCTACGGCGCTACCGCCGACGCCTACCACATCACCGCACCGGCTCCCGACGGCAGCGGCGCCATGCGCTCCATGCGGCAGGCGCTCGAGCAAGGCCGGCCTGACCCCCGGCGACATCGACTACATCAACGCCCACGGCACCTCGACGCCCGCCGGCGACCTGGCCGAGACCAACGCGATCAAGAAGGTGTTCGGCGCGCAGGTGCCGCTCGTCTCGAGCACCAAGTCGATGATGGGCCACATGCTCGGCGGCGCGGGTGCGGCCGAGGCAGCCGCGTGCGTGCTCGCGATGGAGAACGGCCTCGTGCCGCCGACCATCAACCTCACCGACCCCGACCCGGCCTGCGATCTCGACTACGTGCCGCTCACGGCGCGCGAGGCCAGCGCTCGAGGCCGTGATGAGCAACTCGTTCGGCTTCGGCGGACACAACGCGACGCTCGTCTTCACCCGCTCGTAGGCGTCGCGTGAGTTCGCCCGCCCCATCACGTCGCCGAGAAGGTCGCCCGCGCGGAGCGCGTGCTCGGTCACCGTTTCGCCGACCAGGACCTGATCCGCCGAGCGCTCACGCATCCCTCGGCGGTCGTGGGCCAGACCGCGGACTCGTTCGAGCGACTCGAGTTCCTCGGCGACTCGATCCTCGGCGCGATCATCGCCGAGGAGGCCTTCCGACGCTTTCCCGACCTGCCCGAAGGCGGCCTCACGCGGATCCGCGTCTCGGTCGTGACGGGCCCGGTGCTGGCTTCGGTCGCGGCCGACGCCGGCTTGGGGGACGCACTCGTTCTCGGCGAGAGCGAGCTGAGGACCGGAGGCCGAGGGCTCGCTTCGGCGCTCGAGGACGTCTACGAGGCACGCTCGCCGCGCTCTACCTCGACGCCGGCATGGACGTCGCGCGCGCTTGGGTGCTGCGCGACGCTCGGGCCTCGCATCACGCAGGACGCGACCAACGTGCCCGAGAACCCGAAGTCCGTGCTGCAGGAGCTCGCTCAGGCGCGCGGCGCGACACCCGTCTACCGCATCTCCGACCACGAGGGGCCGCCGCACGACCGCAACTTCACCGCCCTCGTCGAGGTCGCGGGGGAGGTCGTGGGCGAGGGACGCGGCCGCTCGAAGCGGGAGGCCGAGGCCGCGGCGGCCGCGGCGGCCCTCGAAGCTCTCGGGGATGACGCCAGGCGTAGGCCGTTCGGGCGGCCTGTCGTATGCTACACTGACCGACACCGTTTGCAGGACGCCAAACACCGCCTCCGACCTGCCTTTTCTCGAGGGAGAACGTGCACCTCAAGTCGCTCATACTCAAGGGCTTCAAGTCCTTTGCGGACCGCAGCAATCTCCAACTCGAGCCCGGCGTGACCGTCGTCGTCGGCCCGAACGGGTCGGGCAAGTCCAACATCTCCGACGCGGTGCTGTGGGTGCTGGGCGAGCAGAGCGCCAAGACGCTGCGCGGCCAGGCCATGGAAGACGTCATCTTCGCCGGCTCCTCCGCCCGCCAAGCGGTCGGCGTGGCCGAGGTCGATCTCGTCCTCGACAACAGCGACGGCACGCTGCCGCTCGAGTTCTCCGAGGTCACGATCTCGCGTCGGATGTATCGGTCCGGGGAGAGCGAGTACCTCATCAACCAGACGCCCGCGCGCCTCATGGACGTGCAGGACCTGCTGCACGACTCGGGGCTCGGACGCGACACCCACTCGATCATCGGCCAGGGCCGCCTCGACGAGGTCCTGAACTCGCGCCCGGAGGACCGGCGGACGCTCATCGAAGAGGCCGCCGGCGTCCTCAAGCACAAGAAGCGCAAGGACCGCGCGCTCCGCAAGCTCGCCGGCCTCGACGCGCACCTCGAGCGCGCCCGCGACATCACCGGCGAGATCGACCGTCAGCTGCGACCGCTGCAGCGCCAGGCGGACCGGGCCTCCACCCACTCCGATCTCGTCTCGAGCCTGCGCGAGCTCGACGTCGCGCTCGCCGTCGACGACCTGCGCCGCTTCCAGGAGCAGTGGCGGGGCGCCGAGAAGCGCGAGCGCGAGGCCGACGCCGAGGCCGACGTGCTCGCGCTTCCGACTCGCCGAGAGGGAGCGCGAGCTCGACAAGTTCCAGTCGCTGCTCGAGGAGAAGGGGCTGTTCGTCGGCGACCTCGGCGAGCAGCGTCGCCGGATGCAGTCCATCCTCGAGCGCCTGGACGCCGGGCTTCTCCTGCTCGAGGAGAAGGGCAAGAACCTCGTCACGCGGCTCTCCGAGCTGCGGGCCAAGCTCCACCAGTCCGAGACCCGCATCGCCCAGCGTACGGGCGAACTCGAGCGACTGAGCGCCGAGCGCGGTGAGACCGACGCGCGGCTCAAGGCGCTCTACACGCAGCTGAGCGAGGTGCGCAAGGACTCCGAGGCCACCCGCAAGGCGCGCACTGGCCGCCGACGAGGACCTCTCCCGCATCGCCGCCGAGACCCGCCGCGCGCGCAAGCAGCTCGAAGACCGCCGCGAGGCGCTCGCCAAGGCCGAGCAGGCGCTCTCGACTGCGGCACTCGAAGAGGAACTGCTGTCTGGCCGCGCCGAGCAGCTCCGCGAGCAGCGTCAGGGCGCGCACGCGACCCTGTCGGCACGCCGGTCGCGACTCGGAGATGCCGACGGCCAGCTCGCGCGATTGCGCCGCGATCTCGCGCTGGCCGACTCCGACGTCGACAAGCGCGTGCGCGTCCTCGAGACGCGCCGCCGCGAGCTCGACGCCCGCCGCGAGTCGTTCGCGGCCGCTCGCGCCGAGATGCGCGGGCTCGAGGAGGTCGACCGCGCGTTCGCGTCGGCAGCGCCCGCGCTCGCGCACGCCATCAGCCACGAGCGCGATCTGCCCGGGCTCATCGGCCCGGTCGCCGAGGCCCTGCGCGCGCCGAAGCACCTCGAGGGGCTGACCGAGCGCCTGCTCGGGCGCCGACCTGTTCGCTCTGCTCGTGTCCGACTCACGCGCGGCCGCGGCGATCGCCGCGTCGATGACCGGCGCTCACCGACGGCGAGATCGCGCTCGTGCCGCGTCGATGGCGCCCGCAGCCGCGTCGTCGGGCACGCCCAAGACCGGCCGCCGGCTGCTCGACGAGCTCGACTGCGACGACGCCGTGCGCCCGGCCCTCGAGGCGCTGCTCGGCGACGTCTACCTCGTCGACTCGATCGACGAGGCGCTCGCCGCTTCCGCCGCCGACAAGACCGGCGCGCGCTTCGCCACGACCGAGGGCGCGGTCGCGTGGCCCAACGGCAAGCTCACCGTCGGCACGCAGATCTCGGATACCGAGGGCGTGCTGGTACGCAAGCGCCGCATCAACGAGCTCGACCGACGAGAGCGACGCGCTCTCCGCCCAGGTGGGCGAGGCCGAGGCGAACGGCGCGGCCGCCGAGGAGGCCCTCACGCTCGCTCAGCAAGACGCGCTCGAGCTCTCCCACAAGGTCGCAGCGCTCACCGGCGAGCGCGACGCGCTCCTCGAGGACATCGGCCGGATCGAGCAGCAGCTCACGGCCCTCGACACGGAGTCCGCAACCGTCGACCGGCGTGTCGCCGAGCTACGCGAGCATGCCGGCAAGGACCTGCCCACGCGCGAGGCCCACTCGGCGGCGATCGAGCAGCTCGTGGCCGAGCTCGAGACGCTCGAGGAGTCCTCGGCGACCTCCCGCGAGGCCCGCGACGCCCGCTTCCGCGAGGAGACCGCCGTCGCCGAGCGGCTGAGCGCGTGCCAGGTCGAGATCGCCACGGTCTCCGAGCGCGAGGTGCACCTGAAGCGCCAGGTGGCCTCCATCAACGCCGAGCTCGCCGAGCTCGAGGACGCCACCGTGCGGTCGCGGGAGACCGAGATCGCGCTCGAACTGCTGCGCGAGCGCATCCAGCCGATCCACGACCTCTACGCGGTGCTGCACGAGCGGGCCGAGCACTGGGCGGTCAAGCTCCGCGACCGCGCCCGCTTCGAGCAGGCGGACTCCGAGTCGCTGCGCACGACCGTCCACGACGCGCAGGACGCCGTCCGCGCCGCCCAAGCGGAGCTCGCCGAGTTCACCGAATCGATGAGCGACCTGCGCGTCGAGAAGGGTCAGCTCGAGGTCCAGGTCAACCAGGCCGTCCGCCGCATCGTCGAGGAACTCGGCGTGCCGATCGAGCTGGCCACCGCGCTCGCCCGCGATCGAGAACCGCGCGGACGCCGAGGACCGCGCGCACCTGCTGCGCAAGCGCATCAGCAACCTCGGGCCCGTGAACCCGGTCGCGATGGAGGAGTACGAGGCGCTTCGCGACCGGCGCGACTTCATGATCGAGCAGGTCGCCGACCTCGATGCGTCGCGCAAGGCGCTCTCGAAGGTCGTCGCCGCCATCGATCGCAAGATCCGCGACCGCTTCCTCGAGACGTTCGAGCAGGTCGACCGCCACTTCCAGGAGGTCTTCGCCGTGCTGTTCCCGGGCGGGACGGCGCAGCTGCAGCTGACCGAGCCCGAGGACCCGGAGACGACCGGCGTCGAGGTCATCGCGCAGCCGCGCGGCAAGAAGCTCGCGAAGATGACGCTCATGAGCGGTGGCGAGAAGTCGCTCACCGCGCTTGCGCTGCTGTTCGCGGTCTACCGCACGCGACCGTGCCCGTTCTACATCCTCGACGAGGTGGAGGCCGCCCTCGACGACACCAACCTCCGGCGGTTCTGCGCCTTCGTCGACAGCATGCGCGCCCACACGCAGTTCGTCGTCGTGAGCCACCAGCGGCGCACCATGGAGATGGCAGACGTCCTGTACGGCGTCTCGATGCAGGCCGACGGCGTCTCCAAGGTCGTCAGCCAGAAGCTCGAGCGCGCTCTCGAGCACGCGGAGAGCACCTGATGAGCGCGCCGTGGTTCCGGCGCCTCGCCGAGGGCCTCTCGAAGAGCCGTGATCGGCTCGGCGAGGAGCTCAACGTCTTGCTCAGGCGCGGCCCCGACCTCGACGAGCAGTTCTGGTCCGACCTCGAGGACGCGCTCATCGGCGCCGACATGGGCGTGACCGCGACCACCGAGATCGTCGACGAGCTGCGCGACCAGGCCGCCCGCAAGGCGCTGCCCGACGCCGCCGCGGTGCTCGACCACCTCGCCGAGCGCATCGCCGCGGAGTTCACCGGCGGCTCTGAACGTGTTCGCCGAGAACCCCGTCACGATCCTGATGGTGGGGGTGAACGGCACGGGCAAGACGACCTCGGTCGGCAAGCTCGCCAAGCAGGCGGTCGACGCGGGTCGCACCGTCATCCTCGGCAGCGCGGACACCTTCCGCGCCGCTGCATCCGAGCAGCTCGACGTGTGGGCCGAGCGCGCAGGCGTCCCGGTCGTTCGACGCGATCGAGGAGCCGACCCGGCCGCTGTCGCGTTCGACACCGTAGCCGAGGCCGAGCGGATCGGCGCCGACCTCACGCTCATCGACACCGCCGGGCGGCTCCACACCTCGGCCGACCTCATGCGAGAGCTGCAGAAGGTGGCTCGCGTCACCGAGAACCGCAGCAAGGCTCCGGTGCGCAAGGTGCTCGTGATGGACGCCACCACCGGTCAGAACGGGCTCACGCAGGCGCGCGAGTTCGACGCGGCGCTGGGACTCGACGGGATCGTGCTCACCAAGCTCGACGGCACCGCGAAGGGCGGCATCGCCGTGGCCATCGCGCGCGAGCTGCGGATCCCCATCCTCTACATCGGGGTGGGCGAGGGGCTCGACGACCTCAAGCCGTTCGACGCCGAGCGCATTCGCGAGCGCGCTCATCAGCGGTGCCTGAGGACCTCTACACCGGTCCGACGTTGCTGGCGCCCGGGGCCCCCGAACGACCTGACGCCATCGCCCGCTGGATCGTCTGGCCCCTGCTCGCTCTGCTGGTTCTCGTGATCATCGTGTTCTACATCGTGTTCTCCCCGCTTCAGGTGGTGGGGGAGTCGATGGAGCCGTCACTGCGCAACGGCGACCGTGCCTTGCGCACCAAGGGCTACGACGACTCCTCGACGCGGTGACATCGTCGTCATCGACACGCGCTCGCCCGATGAGGACGATGATCTGGTCAAGCGGGTGATCGGACTGCCAGGCGACACCGTGGAGATCCGCGACGACATCGCGCTCGTGAACGGGGCTGTCGAGAACGTGAGCCAGCGCACCTTGGAGCGAGGCACGGGAACCTACCGACCGCCGGTCCAAGTCCCGGAGGGCACGGTCTACGTGCTCGGCGACAACCGGCCGGTCTCACTCGACAGCCGCTTCATCGGCGTCTTGCCGCTCGCGAAAGTGCGCGGACGAGTCGCCTTCGTCTTCCTGCCACCGAACCGGTTCGGCCCGACCGACTAGACCGCATCCGGCGCTCACCCGACGTCCCGTTGACCGCTCGGGCACCCGCACACTAGGGTGTGAGCCGGCCGACTCGAAGGAGCACCGCGTGTTCGACAACCTCTCCGACCGCCTTCAGGCGGTCTTCAAGAACCTCACCAGCAAGGGGCGGCTCACCGAGGCCGATGTCGACGCCGCCATGCGCGAGATCCGCATGGCGCTGCTCGAGGCCGACGTGAACTTCAAAGTCGTCAAGGAGTTCGTCGCGCGCGTCCGCGAGCAGGCGGTGGGCGCAGACGTCATGAACTCGCTCACCCCGGGGCAGCAGGTCGTCAAGATCGTGCTCGACGAGCTCACCCACCTGCTCGGCGACACCAACAGCAAGCTCGTGTTCTCCGGCCGGATCCCGAACGTGGTCATGCTCGTGGGCCTCCAGGGCTCGGGCAAGACCACCGCCTCGGCCAAGCTCGCGTTCCAGATGCGCAAGCAGGGGAGGACGCCGCTGCTCGTGGCCTGCGACGTCTATCGCCCTGCCGCCATCGACCAGCTCGAAGCCCTCGGGCGCGAGCTGGACATCCCGGTCTACCGCGGCGAGGGGACCGACCCGGTCGCCATCGCGCAGGCCGGCGTGCGGCACGCCATCGACAACCTGCGCGACCTCGTGATCATCGACACCGCCGGCCGGCTCCACGTCGACGAGGAGATGATGGCCGAGGCGGCTGCAATCCGTTCCGCCGTCAAGCCGGATCAGATCCTGATGGTCGTCGACGCGATGACCGGCCAGGATGCGGTCAACGTCGCGGCCGCCTTCGCCGAGCAGGTCGACTTCGACGGCGTGATCATGAGCAAGCTCGACGGCGACGCGCGCGGCGGCGCGGCGCTCTCGATCCGCCAGGTCACCGGCAAGCCGATCAAGTTCGCCTCGCTCGGCGAGAAGTCCGACTCGCTCGAGCCGTTCTACCCCGACCGCATGGCCAAGCGCATCCTGGGCATGGGCGACGTCGTCGCCCTCATCGAGAAGGCCCAGGAGGCCGCCGACGGCGAGATCGACGAGCAGGCGGCAGAACGGCTCGCCAAGGCGGAGTTCACCCTCGAGGACTTCCTCGGCCAGATCAAGCAGGTCCGCAAGATGGGCGGACTCGGCGGCATCCTGAAGTCGCTGCCCGGCGCGGGCAAGCTCAAGGACCTCGAGGGGCAGGTCGACGAGCGCGAGCTCGACCGGACCGAGGCGATCATCTTCTCGATGACCCCCGCGGAGCGGCGCAACCCCAAGCTCATCAACGGCGCACGCCGGGAGCGCATCGCACGGGGCTCGGGCACCGCCGTGAGCGACGTGAACCGCCTGCTCAAGCAGTTCGCCGAGGCCCGGAAGATGATGAAGCAGATGCAGCAGATGAGCGGCAAGGGGCGCAAGCGCATGCGGCTCCCCGGCTTTCCGGGCATGGGCTAGCGCCGCCCGCCGCATGCTGCGCGACGCGCTGCGTGGTTCGTCCTTTACCGCCCTTCGCTGCTGTCGTAACATAGACAACCGCTTTGCCGCTCAAGAGCGCCCCGCGCCGGGGCGCCTGACCTGAGGAGAACTGTTGGCAGTCAAGATCCGCCTGGCGCGTCACGGCGCCAAGAAGGCGCCGTACTACCGCGTCGTCGTCGCCGACGGCCGCGCTCGCCGCGACGGCCGTTTCATCGAGATCGTCGGCCGCTACAACCCCCGCACCGAGCCTTCGACCGTCGAGCTCGACGTCGAGAAGGTCGAGGCGTGGATCGCCAAGGGCGCCCAGCCGACCGAGGCCGTGGAGAAGCTGATCGCCATCGCCAAGGGCGAGAAGGAGGCTCCGGCCGCCGGGGCCAAGGTCTCGAAGAAGGCCGCCGACAAGGCGAAGGCCGAGGCCGAGGCTGCCGCCAAGGCCGCCGAGGAGGCCGCTGCTGCCGAGGCTGCCGCTGCCGCAGCGCCTGCTGAGGAGCCTGTCGCCGAGGCCGAGGCCGCCGAGGAGCCTGCAGCCGAGGAGCCTGCCGCGGAGGCCGCCGAGGAGCCTGCAGCCGATGAGCCCGCCGCCGAGTCCGCGGACGAAGAGTAGCGACTCGGTGACCGCAGCAGGCGCGAACACAGAAGAGCTCGTACGCTACCTCGTCAGCTCGCTCGTCGAGAACCCTGAGGCCGTGGAGATCGAGCGCATCGACGCCGACCAGTCGGTGCGCTTCGAGGTCACGTCTGGACCCCGACGACGTCGGCAAGGTCATCGGCAGGGGCGGTCGCATCATCAAGGCGATCCGCACGCTCGCTCGCGCCGCCGGGACTGCCGAAGGCCTCCACGTAGACGTCGACGTCCTCGGCTAGAGGTCCCTCGTGGCCCCGGAGCCCTTCGCGTGCGCCGGGCGCCTCGTGCGCAGCCACGGCCTCAAAGGCGAGCTGTCGTTCGCCCCGTCGGGCGACGGCGACGTCTACTGCGCTCGTCGGACTGGAAGTCTGGATCGTGCCGCCGCCCGCGGGCGGCGGCCGTTCGCGCATCCGTCTCGGTCAGGCCGGGCCCGAAGGGCCCGCTCGCTCACGCTCGAGGGATTCGAGTCCATCGACGACGCTCGTGCCGTCACCGGCCAGCGAGCTGCTCGTGCGCTCCGAGCGAGCTTCCTCCGAGCTGGGAGCCCGAGCCGACCGCGGATGTTCTCGGCTCGCGGGTGACTGACGAGCGCCACGGGGACCTCGGCGAGATAGTCGAGGTCATCGAGACCGGCGCGAACGACGTGTGGGTCGTCGAGGGGCCGCTCGGCCAGGTGCTGCTCCCCGTGATCGACGACGTCGTGCTCGAGCGTCGACCCCGAGGCCGGGACCGCACGCGTGCGCCTGCTGCCCGGGCTGCTTCCCGAAGAGGAGCGAGTCCGCATGAGAGTCGACGTGCTCACGATCTTCCCCGACATGTTCGAGGGACCGCTCTCGGCCTCGATGATCGGGCTCGCGCGTGAGCGCGGCATCCTCGAGCTCGCGGTCCACGACCTGCGCGACTGGACGCACGACCGCCATCGCACGACCGACGACGCGCCGTACGGCGGCGGACCGGGCATGGTCATGAAGCCGGAGCCGATCTACGAGGCGCTCGCCGCGATCGAGCAGGCCGATCCTCGACCGGCGTTCACCGTGTTCCTGACGCCGTCCGGGCGCACCCTCGATCAGTCCGTCGTCTCGGAGCTGTCGCGGGCTGGAGCGGCTCGTGCTCGTCTGCGGCCGCTACGAGGGCTTCGACGAGCGCGTGCTCGCAGCGGCCGATCTGGAGCTCTCCATCGGCGACTACGTGCTCACCGGCGGTGAGCTGCCGGCGATGGTGGTCATCGACGCGGTCACGCGGCTCCAGCCCGGGGTGCTCGGCGACGACGAGTCCTCGGTGGAGGAGTCCTTCTCCGAGGGCTGCTCGAGTATCCTCAGTACACGCGCCCGGCGTATTCCGAGGTCTCGAGGTCCCTGAGGTGCTCCTGTCCGGCGACCACGGACGGATCGCGGCGTGGCGTCGGAGCGAGGCCATCCTGAAGACCGCTCGCGCTCAGGCCTGACCTGCTGGCACGCGCGTCGCTCAGCCCCGAAGAGCGAATCATGGCCGAGAAGGCCGTCGGCACACGACACAGATGAGAGAGGGACTCGATGAGTGACCCGCAGGTGCAGGCGGCGTCCGCAGACGCCGGCGCTCCCAAGACGCAGGAGACGTCCTTCGGGCGTTGGCTCGTCGAGACGGCCTTGCTCGTGCTCCTCGCTTTCGCGCTGGCGCAGGGGATCAAGGCCTTCCTCGTCCAGCCCTTCGTCATCCCCACCGGCTCGATGATCTCCACTATCGAGATCGGCGATCGCGTCCTGGCCGACAAGCTCGTCTATCGCTTCTTCCGGGAGCCGCAGTACGGGGACATCGTGGTCTTCGACGACCCCAGCGGCCAGCACCCGCAGCTCATCAAGCGCGTGATCGCCACCGCGGGCCAGACGGTCGACGTGAAGGACAACACGGTCTACGTCGACGGCAAGGCGCTCGACGAGCCCTACACCCACGGCAAGCCCACCGAGCTCGGCACCGTGCCGTTGCCGATCACGATCGGCCCGGGCGAGGTGTGGCTCATGGGGGACAACCGTCCCGAGAGCGGGGACAGCCGGTTCTTCGGCCCGCGATCGATCGAGACGGTGCGCGGCCGGGCGTTTTGGACCTACTGGCCGCCGAGTCGCTTCGGCAAGCTCCAGTAGCGTCGTCGACGACCGAGAAACTCGCCATTGCCGCTCGCCGAGCGGCGTGGGCTATACTACCCACTCGTGTCCGCCAGAGGGCGGAACGCACCAACCGACTGAACAGGAAGCATCGCAGACATGGATATCATCCGCGCCATCGAACAGCAGCAGATCCGCGAAGACCTGCCGCAGTTCCAGGTCGGCGACACCGTCAAGGTCCACTACAAGATCATCGAGGGCAGCCGAGAGCGCACCCAGGTCTTCCAGGGCGTGGTCATTCGTCGGCACGGCGCCGGCAACCGCGAGACGTTCACCGTCCGCAAGATCAGCTTCGGTGTCGGCGTCGAGCGTACCTTCCCGGTCCACTCGCCCAAGATCGACAAGATCGAGCATGTCAGCCGCGGCAAGGTCCGTCGCGCGAAGCTCTACTACCTGCGCGACAAGGTCGGCAAGGCCGCTCGCCTGAAGGAGAAGGGCTACTAGGCCGCGCCACCGATGAAGGTGACTCCTCGAACGGGACTTCGCACGCTGCGAGGTCCCGTTTGCGTTTCGGCACCAGAGAGGCCGATCACGTGACCGGCGCGCGGCGCAGCGTCGCACAGATACGCGCACAGCTCGACGATCTCAGGGGAGCCCGCCTGCGCGTCCTTCGCTGAGGCTCTGGCCGACGACGACCGAGCCGGCGTGCGTGACGCAGTGGCCGCTGCGCTCAATCGCGATCGTCTTCGGACCCAGGAGCAGGCACGGCTGAAGCGGCTCTATCGACTCGAGGCAGACCTGTACGCGGCCGGATGCGCGGCCGTGGCCGGCATCGACGAGGTCGGTCGCGGCGCGCTGGCAGGGCCGCTCACCGCGGGCGCATGCGTGCTGCCGGCGAAGCCGCGGATCGTCGGCCTCAACGACTCCAAGAAGCTCACCCCGGCTGCCAGAGAACGGCTCGCCGTCGAGATACGGCAAACGACCAGCTGCTGGGCCGTCGCCCACGTGCCCCCGAGCGAGGTCGACGAACTGGGTATGACCGCTGCGCTCCGCAAGGCGATGACCGCGGCCCTCGCAGCCCTGCCCGCCGCAGCCGACCATGTGGTGGTCGATGGGCGACCCGTCGGCGTATTCAGCACCGAGACCGCCATCGTGGGCGGGGACGCCAAGGTGGCTGCCATCGCGGCCGCATCCATCCTCGCCAAGGTCGCTCGCGACGCGCTGATGGTCGAGCTTGCCGAGACCCACCCGGAGTTCGGCTTCGAGATCAACAAGGGCTACGGCACGCCCGAGCACCTCGTGCGATCGACGCGCACGGCCCCTCACCGGTCCACCGTCGCTCCTTCGTTGTCGGGGGAGGGACAGCCCGGCTGTTCTGAGATGCGCGCGGTTTCGACCGCGGTAAGACCCCGGCCAGTTTCCGCTAAGTGCCCCGTGCCAGCCTGTGCGCTGGAGGTGGGGCACATGTCGAAGCAGGGGAAGAGGCTCGGGCAGCGCGGTGAGGATGCGGCGGCCGCGTACCTCGAGCGCGTGGGGATGACCGTCGTCGAACGCAACTGGCGCTGCCCGTCGGGTGAGATCGACCTGGTCGCGCTCGAGGACGAGACGCTCGTCCTGTGCGAGGTGAAGACGCGGCGGAGCACCGCCAAGGGGACGCCCGAGGACTCGGTCACGCCGGCCAAGCAGCGCCGATACAAGACCCTGGCCAGAGCCTACGTCCAGCAGGCGGGCCTCGTGACGTGCGCGTGCGCTTCGATGTCATCACGCTTCTGGTGATCGCCGATGACCGCGCACTGCTGCGCCATCACCGGGCCGCGTTCGTCCCCGAGCTCGCCGACTGAGTACGGTGGGGAGCGCGCGCGTGCGAACCGGCACGGTCGTCGGCGTGGAGGCGCTGCCGGTCGATGTCGAGGTCGATGTGGGCGCAGGCCTGCCGTCCTTCTCGATCGTCGGACTTCCCGACGCGGCGGTCCAGGAGGCGCGCGAACGCGTCCGCTCTGCGCTCCGCGCGTCGTCGTTCGCCCTGCCGAACGCCCGCATCGTCGTCAACCTCGCTCCTGGACCCTTGCGCAAGCACGGCACCGGCTTCGACCTGCCGATCGCCATCGGTCTGCTGCTTGCCACCGGGCAGTTGCCCGCGGCCGGTCTCAGCGAGATTCACACGGTCGGCGAGCTGTCTCTCACGGGCGGCGTTCGTCCGGTTCCGGGACTGATAGCCCACGCGCTTGCGGCCCGCGCGGCCGGGCGCTCGCTGCTCGGTCCTGTCGACAGCACCGCGGCCGCGTCGGTCGACGGGCTCGAGTACCTGCCCCTCAAGCACTTGTCACTTCTGCGCGCGGGGCTGCCCGCCCCGGCCGGGCACGCGCAGCGCACCGTCGATGCGGCGCACGACGTCGACTTCGCCGAGGTCGTCGGACAGGAGCTCGCACTGCGGGCGCTGGTGATCGCGGCAGCCGGTGCCCACAACGTGCTCATGGTAGGACCGCCGGGTTCGGGCAAGACCATGCTGCTCGAGGCGGTTCCCGTCGATCCTCCCACCGCTTCACAGGGAGGAGCGGCTCGAGACCGCGCTCGTGCACTCCGTGGCCGGTCTCGACACCTCGGCCGCCCTCGCCGGGCGACGGCCGTTTCGCGCGCCGCACCACTCCGCGTCCGTCCCCGGGCTCGTCGGCGGCGGGAGTCCCGCTGCGACCGGGAGAGGCGAGCCTCGCGCACAACGGAGTGCTCTTCCTCGACGAGATGCCCGAGTTCGCCCCGGCTGCGCTGCAGTGCCTGCGCCAGCCGCTCGAGGACGGGCATCATCTCCGTCGTGAGGGCCGATGGGAGGCTGACCTTCCCGGCCCGCTTCACCCTCGTCGGTGCGGCGAACCCGTGTCGCTGCGGGTTTCTCGGCGACCCCGGCCGTTCATGCACGTGCCAGCCCTGGGAGATCGACCGCTACCGCAGCCGAATCGGCGGTCCGCTCATGGACCGCATCGATCTGGTCGTCAACGTCGACCGCCCCGAGCCGGGCGCGATGCTGACGAGCAGCCGCGGCCCGTCGTCGGCCGCAGCTCAGGGAGCGTGGTCATGGCCGCGCGCGAGCGCGCTGCCGAGCGAGCCGGACCCCGCAACGCCGCTCACGGGAGCCGCGCTTCTGCAGTCGTGCCGGCTCGACTCGAAGACTCGCGGCGCACTCGAGCGGGCCGCTCGGCGACATCATCTGTCAGGTCGCGGGGTGACGCGACTCCTTCGCGTCGGCCGCACCATCGCCGACATCGAGGGCGACTCCGCCGTCACGACGGACCACCTCGCCGAGGCGATCGGCTATCGAGCGGCGGGATCGCCGTGAGCTCCGCATCCGACAGGGCTTTCGCGCTGACGGCTCGGCGAACCTGGATACCCGCAACAGCTCGCCGAGACGATCGATCCGCCCGCGACGCTCTACGGCATCGGCGACCCGGCATGCCTGCTGCCCGGACTGGCGGTGGTCGGGGCGCGCCGAGCAACTCCCTACGGACTCGCCGCCGCGCGCTTGCTCGCCGGCTGGGCGGCCGAGTCCGGCTACCTCATCTACTCCGGCGGGGCGCTCGGATGCGACCAGGCGGCGCACTCCGCCGCGCTCGAGGCCGGAGGGCGCACCGTCGCGGTGATGGCGGGTGGTCCTGACGTGGTCTACCCCCGGCGATCGGGCGCACTGCGCGCGGCGATCCTCGAGCAGCGGCGCCGTGGTCTCAGAGCATCCTCCCGGCACCCAGCCGCAGCGATGGACCTTCCGCACGCGCAATCGCATCGTCGCGGGCCTCTCCCGCGTGCTCCTGGTGCTCGAGGCGTCACTGCCGAGCGGCACGTTCACCACCGCGGAGTACGCGGCAGACTCGGGGCGCACGGTCGCGGTCGTCCCCGGTTCGATCTTCGCGCCGGAGTGCCGCGGGGCGAACCGGCTGCTGCGCACGGGTGCGTTCCCGATCACCGATGCGAGCGAGCTGCGCGACCTGCTGCACGCGGAGCTCGGTCCGCCGCCGCGAGCTGCCAGTCCCTGGGCCGGGCCCGAGCCCGATGACGGAAGCGACCGCGTACTCGCGGCGCTGCGCGCCGATCCGCGGCGCCCCGACGACGTCGCCCGCGACCTGGGACTCGACATCGTGACCGTGGCACGGCGACTCGGCGCGCTCGAGGCACGCGGCCTGCTCGCTCGCTACCGCGACGGGCGGTACGGTCCGTGCTGATCGGCGCCGCGCTACAATGCGGGCGTCCACCGCCGCCCGAAGGAGCAGCGTGCCTGACGAGTCATCCGTCGTCACCATAGTCGGTGGCGGGCTGGCCGGCGCCGAAGCCGCCTGGCAGCTCGCGAGCCGAGGCGTCGCCGTGCGCCTGTTCGAGATGCGCCCCGCGACGACCACGCCCGGCACATCGGAGCGATCGGCTCGGCGAGCTCGTGTGCTCGAACTCGTTCAAGAACGAGCACTCCGCCTCCGCCGCCGGCCAGCTCAAGCGCGAGATGAGGACCCTGGGAAGCGTCGTGCATCTCCTGCGCGACGGCGACTCGGGTGGCCGCCGGCGCGGCCCTCGCCGTCGATCGCGACGCGTTTGCCGACCGGCTCACTGCCGTCCTTGCGGCACACCCGCTCATCGAGCTCGTTCGGGAAGAGGTGACCGAGTTCCCGCAGGCGCCGGCGATCGTCGCCACCGGGCCGCTCACCAGCCCGGATTCGAACCCGCGCTGAGCGAGGTCGTCGGGGCCGACCGGTTGTCCTTCTTCGACGCCGCGGCACCCGTCATCACGAGTGACTCGATCGACCGCTCGGTCGTCTTCGCCGCCTCGCGCTACGGGAAGGGGGAGGGAGCGGACTACCTCAACGCGCCGATGGATCGCGACGAGTACGCCGCCTTCCACGTCGCGCTCGTGGCGGCCCGTCGCGTCGAGCTGCGGGACTTCGAGCGGCGCGAGCTGTTCGCGGCGTGTCAGCCCGCCGAGGAGGTGGCGCGCACCGGCGTCGACGCGCTCCGTTTCGGCGCGATGAAGCCGGTGGGCCTGGTCGACCCGCGCACAGGCGAGCGTCCCTGGGCGGTCGCTGCAGCTGCGCGCCGAGAACCGCGCGGCGACCGCCTACAACCTCGTGGGCTTCCAGACCAACCTCACCTTCGGCGAGCAAGCGCGGGTCTTGCGCATGATTCCCGGGCTTGAGAACGCCGAGTTCGTTCGCTACGGCGTCATGCACCGCAACACCTTCGTCGATGCGCCTCGGCTGCTCGACCCCACGCTCGCGTTTCGGGCGCGTCCCGGCGTGCGCGCTGCCGGACAGCTCACGGGGACCGAGGGCTACTCGGAGGCGGCGGCCTCAGGGCTTCTCGCCGCGCTCAACACGTTCGCCGACGCTTGAGGGACTCCCGCCGGTCGTGCTTCCCGACACCACCGTTCTCGGAGCGCTTGTCGCCTACGCGACCGACCCTGAGACCGCCGACTACCAGCCGATGCACGGCAACTTCGGGCTGCTGCCGCCGCTCGCGACGCAAGGTTCGCGGCAAGCGGGAGCGCTATGCCGCGTACGCTGACCGCGCGCAGGCCGACCTTCTCGACTGGCGCGACCGGCGTCGCCGACCTGCGATGGGAGGCGACCGGCAGTGAGTGAGCCGCGCACCCCTGACGAGCTGCTGGCGCGCTACCTCACGCACCTCGAGGTGGAGCGCGGGGTGTCCGCGCACACGCTGCGCGCCTACTCGGCAGACCTCGCGCGCTACTTCGAGTGGGCCGAGCGCGCGGGCGTCGATCCGATCCGACTCGACCACAGCGCTCTGCGGCGCTACCTCGCCGAACTCGACCGGGCCCGCTACTCCCGCACGACCGTCAAGCGCCGTCTCTCCGCCGTGCGCTCCTTCTTCGGCTACCTGGTCACCGAGGGCGAGATCGAGTCGGACCCGGCATCCGTGCTGACCTCACCGAAGACACCCGCTCGGCTCCCACGGCTCGTGCCGCCCGGAGAGCTCGCCGCGCTGCTCGAGGCGCCGCCGCCCGACACGCCCATCGGCAAACGCGACCGCGCGCTGCTCGAGCTTCTCTACGCAACCGGAGCGCGCGTAGCTGAGATCTCCACGCTCGACTTGAGCGGGCTCGACCTTGCGCAAGGACAGATCACCGTGATGGGCAAGGGCGCGAAGGAGCGCCTCATCCCCGTGCACCGCTTCGCGGTCGAGCGACTGCGCGACTACCTCGCGCACGGCACGTCCTGCGCTGGCCAAACCCGACTCACCCGATGCGGTGTTCCTGTCCAGTCGGGGCAATCGCCTCTCCACCGACGCGATCCGCCGGGTCTTCGCCAAGCAGCGCGCAGGCTAGCAGGCGCTGCGGGTACGCTTTCGCCCCACGCGCTGCGGCACACCTTCGCCACGCACCTCCTCGATCAGGGGGCCGATCTGCGCACCGTCCAGGAGTTGTTGGGTCACATTGCCCTGTCTACCACGCAGATTTATACTCACGTGAGCATGAAGCGGCTGAGCGACGTTCACCGCTCGACCCATCCGCGCGCATGACGAGCCGGTTGCAGCGAGGGGCACCTGCATGAGATCGGACTCCCGTACGGACCTTCCCGCTCTGTGGGCACGCTACAAGCAAGACGAGGATCTCGACTCACGCGATCAGCTGATCCTCAACTACTCGCCACTGGTCAAGTACGTGGCGGGGCGCTTGGCGTCGAGCCTTCCTCAGACCGTTGAGACCGCGGATCTGATCAGCTACGGCATCTTCGGCCTCATCGACGCGATCGAGAAGTACGACCCGGGTCGTGCCATCAAGTTCGAGACCTACGCGATCGCACGCATCAAGGGCGCGATCATCGACGAACTCCGCGCCATGGACTGGGTACCGCGGTCCGTGCGTTCACGGGCCCGCGAGATCGAGCACGCCTACGTCGCGCTCGAGAACGAGCTGAAGCGCGTGCCGACCGACGCAGAGGTCGCGGTTCGCATGGGCGTGACCGACAAGGAGTACGCCGACATCCTCTCGCGCCTGAGCTACACCTCAGTCGTGAGCTTCGAGGAGATGTGGGTCGGAAACGACCGGGAAGAGGGCCAGAGCGCGCTCGGCACCATCAAGGACGATGCCGCCGAGGACCCGGTCGCCGTGTTCGAGACCGCCGAGGTCAAGGAGATCCTTGCCGAGGCGATCGAGCGCCTTCCCGAACGCGAGAAGACCGTGATCGCGCTCTACTACTACGAGGGGCTCACCCTCAAAGAGATCGGCCAGGTCCTCGGCGTCACCGAATCGCGGGTGAGCCAGCTGCACACCAAGGCGGTCCTGCGCCTGCGCGCGAAGCTTCACGCCGCGCACTCCATCGCCTGAGTTCGGTCGACCCGGCGATCTCGGCCATCGCCTCTGTAGACCGTCCCCGCCGCTGACGCTATACTGTCACGGCTCGTAACCACGCACGCCAGTGGACTTCGGCGCGAGGTGCCGCATGAATGCGGTCGCAGCCGGGGGATGAAGCTGGCGGAGGAACAACCAGGAAGGTGGCTTTGCCATGCCCGTCGTCACTATGAAGAACCTGCTCGAAGCGGGTGTCCACTTCGGACACCAGACCAGGCGCTGGAACCCGAAGATGAAGCCCTACATCTTCACCGAGCGCAACGGCATCTACATCCTCGACCTCCAGCGCACCCTGCGCGAGCTCGAGCACACCTACTCCTTCGTCGCGCTCGGTCGGACAGCGCGGCGGTCGCGTGCTCTTCGTCGGCACGAAGAAGCAGGCGCAGGAGCCGATCAAGGCCGAGGCCGAGAGAAGCGGCATGCCGTATGTCACCAACCGCTGGCTCGGCGGCATGCTCACCAACTTCGTCACCATGCGCAGCCGTGTCCAGCGCATGGAGGAGCTCGAGGCCATGCAGGCCGATGGTCGTATGGCCACTCTCCCGAAGAAGGAACAGCTCCTTCTGGGCAAGGAGCTCGGCAAGCTCAAGGCGAACCTCGATGGCGTGCGTGACATGCGCGAGCTGCCGCAGGCGCTCTTCGTCGTCGACACCAAGCGCGAGGACATCGCCGTTGCCGAGGCCCGTCGTCTGCGCATCCCGATCATCGGGCTCGTTGACACGAACGCGGATCCCGACGAGGTCGACTACGTCATCCCCGCCAACGACGACGCCATCCGCTCGGTCGCGCTGATGTGCCGCGTGATCGCAGACGCCATGATCGACGGGCGCGGCGGTATCCAGGACGTCCCGCAGGTCGAGGCCACTCCGGCCGAGGTGCCGACCGTCGTCGACGAGCGCGCCGAGGCTGTCGTCGAGACTCCGGCCGCGGTCGAGGCGCCCGCTGACGCTCCGGCCGCTGTCGAGGCTGCTGAAGCGCCCGCCGCTGACTGAAGCGCCCGCCGAAGCAGCTCCTGCCGCCGAGGCCGCTCCCGCCGAGTAGCCGACAGACCACCCCGCCCGCTCTTCGGGCGCAAGGCACGACCTGCAGTACGACCCCTACGAAGACCCGGAAGACACACGACCCGGAAGGACGAGAGAGATGGCTGAGATCTCCGCCGCCATGGTGAAAGAGCTGCGCGAGTGCACCGGCGCAGGCATGATGGAGTGCAAGAAGGCCCTCACCGAGTCTGAGGGCGACCTGGACAAGGCCGTCGACATCCTTCGCACCCGCGGCCTCGCCGCGCTGGCGAAGAAGGCCGGCCGCGCCACCAACGAGGGCGCCATCGCCGCCTTCGTGACCGAGGACGCCAAGACAGGCGTGCTCGTCGAGGTCAACTCCGAGACCGACTTCGTCGGCCGCAACGCCGAGTTCCTCGGCTTCGTGAACGCACTTGCCGAGCACGTCGCGACACATGCGCCGAGCGACGTCGAGGGTCTCATGATGCAGAACCTCGCCGGCCGTGACATCACCGTCGAGGCCGTGCTGGGCGAGGCCGTCGGCAAGCTCGGCGAGAACATGGGTATCGCGCGTTTCGTGCGCATCGCCATTCGAAGGCGAGGGCGCGGTCGCCTCCTACATCCACGCCGGCGGCAAGATCGGCGTGCTCGTCGAGTTCGCCTTCAACAAGGCCGAGACCGGGACGTCCGACGCCTTCCGCGCTGCAGCCAAGGACGTGGCCATGCAGGTCGCCGCAGCGATGCCGTCGTTCGTGAGCCGCGACGCCGTACCTGCCGATGTCGTCGAGCACGAGCTGTCGATCTACAAGGCTCAGGCCGCCGAGTCCGGCAAGCCGGAGAACATCCAGGAGAAGATGGCCCAGGGCCGTCTCGAGAAGTACCTCAAAGAGGTCGTCCTCCCCGAGCAGGTCTTCGTGAAGAACCAGGACCAGACCGTGGCCCAGTACGTCGCGAGCGTCGGCAAGGAGCTGGGTGACGAGATCAGCATCGTCGGCTTCACTCGCTGGACGCTCGGCGAGACCGGCTCCTAGAGGCCTGCGCCGACATCATTTTCGACCGCGAGCCGGTGCGTAGAGCGCCGGCTCGCGTCGTGTATCCTGTCCAGAGGGTTGTCGCGACCAGGCACCGCAGGGTGCACGAGAGGGGAGTGCGTTGGCGGACTACCGGTTCAAGCGCGTGCTGCTGAAGCTGTCCGGAGAGGCCCTGATGGGCGACGCCGGATACGGCCTCGATCCGCAGGTGCTGGAGTCGCTCTCGGCGCAGATCCGCTCGGTCGTGGAAGACCGCGTCGAGATCGCCATCGTCGTGGGCGGCGGCAACATCTTCAGAGGACTGAAGGCCGCCTCCTCGGGGATGGACCGCGCCCAGGCCGACTACATGGGCATGCTCGCGACCATCATGAACGCGCTCGCGCTCCAAGACACGCTCGAGCGCGCCGGCGTCTTCACGCGCGTGATGAGCGCCATCACGATGGAGCAGGTCGCCGAGCCCTACATCCGCCGCCGCGCGATCCGCCACATGGAGAAGGGCCGCGTCGTCATCTTCGCTGCGGGCACCGGCAACCCGTACTTCACGACGGACACGACCGCCGCGCTCCGAGCCCTGGAAGTCGACGCCGACGTGCTCATGAAGGCGACCAAGGTCGACGGCGTCTACGACGCCGACCCGAAGACGCACCCCGACGCGGTCCGCTTCGACGAACTCACCTACATCGACGTTCTCAAGCGGGGCCTCCAAGTGATGGACAGCACCGCTATCTCGCTTTGCATGGACAACGCTCTGCCGATCCTCGTCTTCAACATGGAAGTCGAAGGCAACATCGAACGCGCACTGGCCGGCGAACCCGTCGGCACGATCGTGAGGGGAGACGACCGATGACGAACGCGATCATCAAAGACGCCGCTGAGCACATGGACAAGACCCATCAGGCCTTGCTGCATGAGTTCTCCACCGTGCGCACCGGCCGGGCTTCCGCCGCGCTCTTCGAGAAGGTGCAGGTCGAGGCGTACGGGTCGATGATGCCGCTCAATCAGGTGGCCAACATCAAGATCCCGGAGCCTCAGACCGCCATGATCGAGCCCTGGGACAAGTCCGTCATGTCGGCCATCGAGAAGGCGATCATGGCCTCCGACCTCGGACTGAACCCGAGCAACGACGGCTCGGTGATCCGCGTGCCGTTCCCCGCGCTCAACGAAGAGCGAAGGCGTGAGCTCGTGAAGTTGTGCAAGAACTACGCCGAGGAAGCCCGCGTGGCGGTTCGGAACATCCGTCGCGATGCGAACCACAAGCTCGACAAGCTCGGCAAGGACGGCGAGGCAGTCCGAGGACGATGTCCGCCGCGCCGAGACCGAGGTCCAGAAGCTCACCGACGCCCACGTCAAGGACATAGATGAGGCTCTCAAGCGCAAGGAAGCCGAGATCATGGAGGTGTAGGGCGCTTGAGCCCTGATGACTCCTCCAGAGCCGACTTCTTCGGCGGCAAGCGGGCCACCGCCCTTCTCGCGGAGTTCGACCCCGCCCGCACGCCCACGCACGTCGCGATCATCATGGACGGCAACGGTCGCTGGGCCGCCAAGCGCGGCCTGCCACGGCTCGCCGGCCACCGTGCGGGAGCCAAGGCCGTCCGCGAGACGATAGCGGCGGCCATCGAGCTCGGGATCGGGTATCTCACCATCTACTCGTTCTCGTCAGAGAACTGGAGCCGGCCCCGCGAAGAGGTCAGCGGGCTCATGACGCTCTTTGTCGAGGTGCTCGAGCGAGAACTCGCCAATCTCGAGCGGCTGCACGTGCGGGTACGCGTCATCGGTGACACCGCGGCGCTGCCGACAGCAACCGCCGAGGCATTCGATCGCTGCGTCGCGCGCACCGCCGACAACGACGGGCTCACGCTCGTCGTCGCGCTCAGCTACGGGGGAAGGGCCGACATCCTCGCTGCCGCGCGCGCGCTCGCCGCAGCCGCGTCCAGCGGTCGCACTCGCGCCCGACTCCATCGACGAGGAGGCTGTTCTCCTCGCAGCTGTCCACCGCGGGCCTGCCCGATCCGGACCTCGTGATACGGACGAGCGGGGAGATGAGGATCTCGAACTTCCTGCTGTGGGAGATCGCGTACAGCGAGCTGTGGGTCACCGCGACCCTGTGGCCCGACTTCTCGCGAACCGACCTGCTCAAGGCGGTCGTCGACTTCCAGAAGCGCGCCCGACGATTCGGAGGAACGGATGCCTGATCTCCCGCACGCCGAGATCGGGGAGCCGGCGGGTATCAAGCCCCGCTCGTTCTTCGAGCGCGTCTGGGTCGCAGCGCTCTACGGCATCGTCGTCCTGGTGGCGCTCTGGTTCGGGCCGGTCTCCGCTGGCGTGCTCTTCGGCGTCATGGCCGGCCTGGCCGCCGCCGAGTTCTACGCGCTCGAACGCCGAGAGGCCCGGCTGCCCAACGAGCTCTTCGGCATCGTTGCGGCGGCGCTCATGCCGCTTGTCGCCGCCTACTGGGGCTTGTCCGGTCTCGGGTTCGCGGTCACCGTGCTCATCGCCGCGTCGCTCGTCTGGCACACCGCGGTCCGTCGCGCCCTGACCGCCGACACCGCGATCACGGTGTTCGGTGCGCTCTACACGGGCTTCCTGCTCGCGTACCTCGTGCTCATCCTGCGTGACTTCGACCAGGGCCGTGCGATCGCGTACGTCCTGGTCCTGAGCGTGTGGGTCAACGACGTGTTCGCCTACCTGGTGGGATCGACCATCGGACGCCACAAGATGGTCCCGGCCATCTCGCCCAAGAAGTCCTGGGAGGGCTTCGCCGCCGGTTCACTCTCGACAGTCGCGGTGTGGATCGCGGCAACATTCGTCCCGGGTGTGGAGCTCACGCTGACGCAAGCGCTTGTGACCGGCGCGGCCGTCGCCGTCGCGGCCGTCATCGGCGACCTGACCGAGTCGCGGATGAAGCGCGAGGCGGGGGTCAAGGACTCCGGCACGCTCCTGCGCGGGCACGGCGGGTTCCTCGATCGGCTCGATTCGCTCATCTTCGTGTGCCTCGTCGCCTACTGGGTCCTGTGGTGGGGAGGCGTGCGATGACCGAGCGTTTGCGCGTAGCCGTCCTCGGCTCCACAGGCTCGATCGGTCGCCAGGCCCTGCAGGTTGCCGAGGCTCACCGTGATCGCGTCGAGATCGTGGCGCTGGCGGCGGGGTCCTCGGCCGAGGCCCTCGTCGACCAGGCTCGGCGCATCGGCGTCGCGCACATCGCGCTTGCCGACGAGGCCGCGGCCCAGCACGTTCGTTCCCGGTTGATGCGGCCGGACGACCCCTTCGCCAGTGTGGGCGCCGGCGCCGACGCTGTGGTTGCTGCCGCGCTCGAATCGGGCGCCGACATCGTGCTCAACGCGCTCGTTGGCGCCGCCGGGCTTCGCGCTACGGTCGCCACGCTCGAGGCGGGCGTCACGCTTGCGCTCGCCAACAAGGAATCGCTCGTCGTCGGTGGCGAGCTCATCATGCCGAAGGTGCGTCCGGGACAGCTCCTTCCGGTCGACTCCGAGCACTCGGCCATCTTCCAGTGCTACCTCGGGGAGGACCCGAGCGACGTCACGCGCATCTGGCTCACCGCGAGCGGTGGCCCCTTCCGCGGGCGCACCCGCGCCGAGCTCGAGACGGTCACCGCCGCGCAGGCATTGGCGCACCCCACGTGGAGCATGGGACCCAAGATCACCGTCGACTCGGCCACACTGATGAACAAGGGACTCGAGGTCATCGAGGCCCACCACCTGTTCGGGGTCGACTACGACCAGGTGCGCGTCGTTGTGCACCCGCAGAGCTGCATCCACTCGATGATCGAGTTCGCCGACGGCAGCGTGAAGGCGCATCTTGGCGCCACCGACATGCGCGTACCGATCCAGTACGCGTTCAGCCACCCGCGCCGCTGGTCGGCACCGCTGCCTCCGGTCGACTTCGCCTCGCTCGGCCGTCTCGATTTCGCAGAGCCTGACTACGAGACGTTCGGCTGCCTCGCTCTGGCGTTCGAGGCGGGCCGAGCCGGCGGCACCCGGCCAGCCACCCTCAACGCCGCCAACGAGGTCGCCGTCGCGGCGTTCCTTGCCGACGAGATCGGCTTCCTCGACATCGAACGCGTGGTCGCCGAAGTGCTTGGCGAGACCGAGCGCGAGCCGGTCGACTCGCTCGAGCAGCTCGAGGCGGTCGACGCCGCCGCGCGCTCACTGGCCGCCGACGCGGTGGCGCGGGTGCGCGCGTAGCGGAGCGCGAGGCCGGCTGTGGCGTGGGGTTTGCACTTCCTGAGGGTAGAGACACCAGCGTGGCCCGAGACGGGCGGCGCCTTACCTGACACCGAGTGAGGGAGCACTGCATGTCGAGTGGGCTTGAGGCTCTGTTCTGGGGCATCGTCACCTTCTCGCTGCTCATCGTCATCCATGAGGGCGGCCACTTCCTGACCGCCCGCATGTTCGGCGTGAAAGTCCACGAGTTCATGATCGGTCTGCCCGGCCCGGCGCTGCGCCTGCGCGGGAAGAAGACCACCTACGGCATCACCGCGATCCCGCTCGGCGGGTACGTGCGCATCGCCGGGATGGAGCCGGGCCCCGAAGACCCGCTGCTCGGGCCCGCGCTCGCGGCGGTGACGCGCCGGGAGTCGACCGATGCCGCGGCACTCGCCGCCGAACTCGGCATCGAGGAGACCCGCCGCCGACCGCCTGCTCATCACACTCGCCGACTGGGACGCCCTCGAGGCGCTGCCCGACGACGAGTACTCCTATCGCTCGAAGTTCTCGGCCGAGGACGCGACCGACGAGCGCGCGCTGCTGGATCGCGCGCGCGCCGCCACCTACCGCGCGCTGCCGACCTGGAAGCGCATCGTCGTGCTCTCCGCCGGCGTCGTGCTCAACCTCATCACCGCCGTGCTCGTGTTCTCCATCGTGCTGTCGTACTTCGGCGTCCTCACGACCAAGGTCTCCGCCGTCTCGGAGGGCTCAGCGGCCAAGGCGGCCGGGCTGCGCGTGGGCGACCGAATCGTGAGCGTCGATGGGCACCGCACGTCGTCGTGGGAGGGCCTCTCCGGGCGCATCGCCCGCTATGACGCCGGCGATACCGTCACCGTCGTCGTCAACCGCGACGGTGCGGACGCTGGCCATCAAGGCCACGCTCGGCAAGAACACCGAGACCGGCACCGGGCTCCTCGGCGTCTCGCCGAGCGGTCGAGAAGCCGACGCCGCTCAGGGCGGTGCTTGGCGTCCATCGGCTACATCGGCCTGACCTTCGGCGCGATCCTGCAGTTCTTCAACCCGGAGACCGCGCGCCAAGCGCTGAGTCAGTCCGCGAGCGTGATCGGCGCGTCCTACATCGCCGCCGACGCCGCACGCACGAGCGCTCTGAACTACGCCGCCATCGTCGCGCTGCTGTCGCTCTCGCTCGGCGTCATCAACATCTTCCCGATACCGCCGCTCGACGGCGGCAAGGTCGCGATCGAGATCTTCGAGCGCCTGCGCGGCCGTCCGCTCTCGCGACGCGTGTCGCTCGCGCTCTCGGCCACCGGCGCCACGCTGCTCTTCGCGCTGATCTTCTACCTGATGTACAGCGATGTCGTACGCTACATCCTGAAGTGAGCGCCGCGGCCGGGCGCGTCCGCACAGGGGCCGTCTCGCAGCGCATCCGCATCGCAGCGCCATCGAGGGGAGGGGCCGTGCTGCCGAGACGTGAGTCGCGTCCGGTCATGGTCGGCGCAGTCCCTGTGGGCGGCAGCGCACCCATCTCCGTGCAGTCGATGACCACCACCGACACGCGCGACGCCGAGGCGACGCTCGCGCAGATCGCGCGGCTCGCCGAGGCCGGCTGCGAGATCGTGCGCGTGGCCATTCCGCGCGCCGACGCCCTCGACGGCTTCGCGCGCATCGCCGCCGGCGTCGCCGCTGCCCGTGGTCGCCGACATCCACTTCGATCACCGGCTCGCCATCGAGGCCGCTCGCCGCGGCGCGGCCAAGCTGCGCATCAACCCCGGCAACATCGGTGACACCGCGCGCGTCGATGCGGTCATCGATGCGGCAGGCGAGGCGGGCATCCCGATCCGCATCGGCGTCAACGCCGGCTCGCTCGCCGCCGAGTACGCGGACGTCGATCTCCCGCTCGCCGAGAAGCTCGCCGCGAGCGCTGAGTCGTTCTGCGCGCACTTCGAGGACCGCGGCTTCACCGACATCGTCGTCTCGGCCAAGGCCTCGAGCGTGCCGGTCACCATCGACGCCTACCGACTGCTCGCCGATCGCGTGCCGTACCCGCTGCACATCGGCGTCACCGAGGCGGGCACGACGCTGACCGGCACCGTGAAGTCCTCGGTCGGGCTCGGCGTACTGCTCGCCGAGGGCATCGGCGACACCCTGCGCGTCTCGCTCACCGCCGACCCGGTCGAAGAGGTGCGCGTCGGCTGGGAGATCCTGGCCGCGCTCGACATCCGCCGCAACAGCCCCGAGCTCGTGAGCTGCCCCACCTGCGGGCGCTGCGAGATCGACCTCATCCCGATCGCCGAGGAGATCGCCGAGCGTCTCCGCTCGCGCCGCACGCCGGTGAAGGTCGCGGTCATGGGTTGCGTGGTGAACGGGCCCGGGGAAGCAGCCGAGGCCGACATCGGTGTGGCGGCCGGCAGGGGAGTGGGCCTGCTCTTCTCGCACGGCGAGCCGCTGCGCAAGGTCCCCGAGGCCGAGATCGTCGAGGCGCTCATGGCCGAGGTCGACCGGCTCGAGGCCGAACTCAGCTAGCACGACGCTCGCGAGCCCTCTTCGGTCACCCGTCGCACGCAGCCGTTCGTCCGCGACGCACTCCCGCCGCTCACCGCCTCGTTGCCGCCGTCGGCAGGCACTCCACGAACCGTTCGCCCGCACGCCCGGCGTCTGCCCACCTTCGCCCTCGTAAGGTTCACCTGTCGGCGTGTCGACCACACGACACGCCCGTTGGGCAACGAGGAGGTGGAGCACGTGAAGGTCTGCATCAAGGGCGCAGCAGAGGACATCAAGGTCGGCGATATCCAGGAGGTCTGCCTGGACTTCGACAAGATCCTCATCGCGACCGACGGGTCCGAGCCCGCCATGATGGCGACGCAATACGCCATCACGCTGGCCAAGACCTACAACGCACAGATCAAGGCGATCTACGTGGACGACGGGATGGAGAAGCTCGAGTATCCCGAGGAGATCGAGGCGGACGACAGCTGGGAGGGCTACCACCCCTCCATCAAGGGCCTCGCGATCGCGAAGATCATGGCCGAGCGCAACGACGTTCCGGCCGAGGTCGAGATCATCCAGGGCGGCGTCGCCAAGCGGATCATCAAGGCCGCGCAGGACTGGGACGCCGATCTGATCGTCCTGGGCGAGACCGGCCGCACCGGTCTCAAGCGACTCGGCATGGGCAGCATCGCCGAGACCGTCATCCGGGGCGCCGAGACGCCTGTTCTCGTCATCAAGTAGACCCCGCTACTGTCACCAAGGAGGTGCAACATGAGCGATAGCGCAGCAACAGGCTCGCTGGCGCGGGAACCTACATCCAGCACGGCGACCACATCGACACGATCGAGAGCGTCGATGCGGTGTTCAAAGAGCAGCGGCGCCTGAGCTTCACCTACGGCGCGATCTTCTTCGCCGTCACGCTCGGGATCCCGGCTCTGACCGTCTGGGTCGAGAGCTGGTACGCGGTCCCGATCTGGGGCGGCTTCACCGCCAACTACCTGGTCGTTTCCCTGCTCTACTTCGTCTTCCTGTGGGCCATGGCGTGGACCTACTCCAAGCAGGCCGACAAGCTCGACGAGAAGCTCATGGCAAAGGCCGACGCGATCGCGGCGAAGACCAAGGGTGGTGGTGCTTCGTGAACACGATAGCCATCGTCCTCGTCGTCGCGCTCGTTCTGTTCACCATCGCGCTGTCGATCTTCTCACGGCGCTTCACCCGTACGACCGCCGACTTCTACCTGGCGGGACGCAAGGTCGGCTCGTTCTCGAACGCGTCGGCGATCTCCGGCGACTACCTGTCCGCCGCCTCGTTCCTCGGCGTTGCGGGTGCGGTCTACGCCTCCGGCCTCGACGGCGTGTGGTACGCGGCCGGCTTCGCCGGCGGCTTCATGGTCGTGGTGCTCTTCATCGCATCGGCGCTGCGCCGATTCGGTGAGTACACCGTGGCCGACTTCGCCTTCGGTCGCTTCGGCACGAGCCGCATCCGGCTCGTGACCGTGCTCGCGGTTCTTCTGGTCTCGCTCTTCTACATGGCGCCGCAGATGTTCGGCGCCGGCACGACCTGGAAGATCCTCGTGGGTCAAGGGTTCTTGCCCGCTGACGCCAACGGCCTCTTCCTCGGTGTCGACCCGGTCTATCTGTCCGGCGTCATCGTCGTCACCCTCATCATGATGTTCTACGTCGCGGTGGGCGGCATGAAGGGCACCACGCTCAACCAGATCTTCCAGTTCTGGATCCTGTGGTTCGCGATGTTCATGGTCGTCGTCTTCGCCTTCGGCAACGGCTTCAGCTACCCCAGCGACCTGAAGGTCGCCAGCGACGGGAAGCTCGTCGCGACCAAGACCATGACGGTCGCAGAACTCACCAAGGTCGACCCCAAGAGCGGCAAGGCGCCGATCGAGAACGCGCAGGCCACGATGCAGCCTGAGTCGCTTCGCGAAGGTCGAAGAGGCGGTCGCCGCCGGTGACGAGACCGCCAAGGTCGACGTCCTGCTGACCCAGAAGAACAAGCTGCATGAGGCTCGCGACATGATCTTCGGCGAGCCCGGGCACCGCTACAACGCGTTCGACCAGTTCTCGATGGTGCTCGCGCTCGTGCTCGGAACGGCGGGTCTGCCGCACATCCTGAACCGCTACTACACCAACCCGTCCGGTTCGGCGGCGCGCCGCTCGACCTTCTGGGTGCTGGTGTTCATCGGCACCTTCTACATCATGGCGCCGATCGCCGGTCTTGCCGGCCGAGGCATCATCAGCAGAGCAGCGGAAGCGGGTACCGCGCCTGCCAATGCGGCACTCGTAGACGGCATCCTCGTCAAGTCGGACGCCCTGATGCCAACGGTCGGCTCAGGTTCTCGGCGGGCAGTGGCTCATGGGTATCGTGGCTGCCGGCGCGTTCGCGGCGATGTTCTCCACGATCGGTGGTCTGCTCATCGCGGCCTCGTCGGCCATCGGCCATGACGTCTACGAGAAGTACATCAACCCCGAACGCTCGCGAGGCCAAGCGCGTCGCGGTCGGCAAGATCTCGGTCGTCGGCTTCTCGCTCCTCGCCGGTCACGCTCGGCTGGGCGATCCCGTACTTCGGCCTTGACAAGGCCTACCCGGCGCTCATCGCCATGATGGTGACGTGGGCGTTCTCAGTCGGGGCCTCGGCGTTCGTGCCGATGCTGCTCACCGGCATCTGGTGGAAGAAGACGACCGAGCGAGGCGCGATCTCCGGCATGGTCGTCGGCCTGGCCGGCTCCATCGGCATCATCTTCATGAACATCTTCCAGCAGCTCAAGGTGCCCGCGTTCGCAGCGGATCAGGGCGTCGTCGGCTTCGTGGCTTCGCTGACCTTCCCGGTGCTCATCACCTTCCCGGCCGCGCTGCTCACCATCATCATCGTGAGCAAGCTCGACGGGAAGCTGCCTGACAACGTGGACCACATCTGGATGCGCATCCACGGCACCGCCCACGAGCGCATGGAGCGCGACATGGGTCTCGACAAGGTCGGCACGATGTTCGGAGGCGGCAGCAAGTAGAGCCGCAGCGATCACACGGCTTGTCCGCGCCGACACGGCGCGTGACACGCACAGGACCCCCGGCCACCCACCCTGGCCGGGGGTCCTTTCTGTGCGACGTCGCGCTAGCGCGATTCTCGCCGCAACGGCGACCACGTCTCGCCAGCTCAGCGAAGCGGGTGCAGGTAGGCCCCGGGTTGCCGACGAGTGAGCGGCACCATCCCCGCGGCGAGTCTCAGCGTCCGCTTCGTGCCCGAGACGTACGCGCGCGGCGTCAGCCGCTCGCGAGAGCACCCGCTCCCACGCCGCAGACTCGATCGGCGCCACGGGGAAGATCTCGATCTGTGCGTCGTCGGCGGCCGAGCGGGTGAAGTCCCAGACGGCAACAACGCGTCCGTCCACCGTCACCACGGGCGCGGCGTTGCCTGCCGCATCGAAGACGAAAGGTCGCGCGACCTCATCGACGAACCGCGACCGGTCCATGTACCCCACGAGCAACGGGTCGTTCGCCGGCAGCAGCGATACGACGGGGCTGTCGACAAGTGCAGCCCACTCGAGCTCCTCGGCGTCCGCGGCGTGCATGAGCCACTCGGCGGGACCCCGGTCCAGCGATACTTCGACGATCTCGCCCTCGAGCGCCTCCATCGCGCGGCCGACGCGCTTCAGGTCCATCCCGCTCCACCACGCGGCGTCACGCCGGGTGACCGGCCCGAAGCCGCGCACGTAGGCCCGCAGGAGCTCGGCGCGGGCCTCGGCCTCGGTGAGCGCCTCAAGGTCGATGTCGGGCAGCGCCGACGCGAAGGTCGTGTAGGTCGTGCGGCGGTCGAACCGGCCTGCAGCGCCACGGGTCACGAGCAGCCGACGCTCCGCGCACATGAGCGTGACCACGGCACCCAGGTCTGTTGCCCCGACGACTCGCTCGCGTATGTCTCTGCAGCGTGAGGCATCTCGCCGTCGCACACCGTCTCCACGCGCGCAGCGGCCGCCTCGTACTCGGCGGTCGAGAGGCCGCGGGCTCGCACGAAACCGCGTGCGTGCTTCACGACCTGCCGGACGCTCGCCGCGTGGACCATCTGAACCGCGTCTCGGCGCACCGCGTAGAGCACGCCGCGCATCGCCCGCAGACGCACGAGCGAGCGACGCACGTCCAGCGCATCGTCGAGAGTCTCGACACTCAGACCGTTGTGGCGAGCCGCCATCGACAGGTACGTCGCAGCCGGATCGCCGGCGGAGAGCGCCACCACGTCGGCGGCTATCGACTCGAGACTCTGCGGTTCCCATGCGGTCGCGAGGTGCTGCCTGCCGAGGATGCGGGGGAGCACCCTGCGCGAGTCGTAGGAGACCGAAGCGGGCACGGGACAGACCGCGACCGGCACGCTGGTAGCGCGCGGCTGCTCCGGGTCCGATGCGATCGGGCCACCCCCGCCGAGAGCCTCGACGTCCACCGCCGCGATCTGCTCGGCAAGTTCGCTCACCCGAAGCAAGGCAGCCAGCACCCGTGCCGTCGCGAACGGCGAGTCCTCGCCCTTGCGGCCGAACGAGAACGCCTCGTAGCCCGGCTGGACTCGCACCGGCACCACGCGACCGTCCGACCAGGTTGTACGCGATCAAGCATGCGGCGATCTCGGCGAGCGCGAGGCGGTCCTCCTCGGCTGCGCGCTGGCCGGAGAACACCTGCGGGAACGCGCCGACCGCCTCGACGACGGCGAGCGCGTCGTACCAGAACCCTGGCCAGCGCACCGTCTTGAACTGGTAGCCGTGCCCGAAGTCGAAGGGACGCTCCTGCGTGCGCCTGCGCCAGATCTCGAGGGGCGTGCGGGCGGCCGCGAGCACGTCGGGGTGCTCGGCCATGCCCGGCATGGCCGCGGCCACGCGCAGACCGTCGAGCGCGTGCTGCGGGCACACGGACCGCTTGCGCCCGAGCGAGCGCAGCCCGCCGGGCTCCTCGGGACAGCACCATCCCTTGCCTTGCTGGCCTGCCGCGATGTCTGCGCGGACCCGTGCTGCCGCCCGGCGCACCCGCGCGTCATCGCCGAGTCCCAGCGCGATCAGCGCTGCCGTCGCGGGCGCGCTCGCACACCCGCCGGTGCCCGCCGCCTTGCCGCTGCCACCTGCGGCTATCCGGCCGTCACGTCCCTGGAGCGCGATCTGGCTCTCGGCGGCGGCATCGAGCTCGGCGAAGTCGCCGATGCGCGCACCCAGTCCCGCGAGGAGCGCGAGCCGGTTGGGGAGCGAACTGCGCGTCGTGGCGTCCTCTCGGTCGCGCAGACCTGCCGAGCGACTCGGCGAGCGCGACCACCTCGGGTGAGGCCACAGATGCACGGCGAGCCGCCTCGACCTCGGCGTCATCCGACGGGCGCGCGAGGACGTGCCTGAGCGCATGCCAGACCGCGTAGGGCTCGTCGCTGCCGAGGATCCACGGCAGCGGATCGCGGGGCAGACAACCTGCGGCGACCAACCGCTCGACTGCTGTCTGGGCGGGGCTTGCGTCCATAGCCGAGATGATACGCCCAAGCCCCACGCGCGCTGCGGTATCCTGCATCACGACGCATGGCCGCGTGCCCGCCTCGCCGCGGCCGATACGAGGGAGATGCCGCATGACCGTCGCACTGCGCATGAGCAGCCTGTACGCACCTACGCTCAAGGAAGATCCTGCCGAGGCGGAGCTCGCGAGCCATCGCCTGCTGCTGCGCGCCGGCATGATCCGCAAGACCGCGGCAGGCATCTACTCGTTCCTGCCGCTCGGCTGGCGCTCCATCGCCAAGATCGAGCAGCATCGTGCGCGAGGAGATGGATGCGATCGGCTCGCAGGAGGTGCTGCTTCCCATCGTCCAGCCCGCCGAGCTGTGGCACGAGTCCGGCCGCTGGAACGACTACGGACCCGAACTCGCCCGCCTCAAGGACCGGCACGACCGCGACTTCTGCCTCGGCCCTACCCATGAGGAGATCATCACCGCGCTCGTGCGCTCGGACGTGCGCAGCTACCGCGAGCTGCCGCTCTCGCTCTACCAGGTCAACATGAAGTTCCGCGACGAGGTGCGGCCGCGCTTCGGCCTGCTTCGAGGCCGCGAGTTCATCATGAAGGACGCCTACAGCTTCCACGCCGACGAGGCGTCGCTCCAGGAGCACTACGACGAGCAGGCGGGCGCGTACGCGCGCATCTGCGAGCGCCTCGACCTCGAGTTCCGCCCCGTGGTCGCGGAGTCCGGCCAGATCGGCGGCAAGGTCACCACCGAGTTCATGGCGCTTGCCGAGGCAGGGGAGGCCGCGCTCGTCTACTGCGACTGCGGCTACGCCGCCAACGTCGAGGCCGCCGAGACCGTCGTGCCCCGCACGCCCGCCGTTACCGAGCCGCGCGCCGTCGAGCGCATCCACACGCCCGAGATCCGCACCATCGCCGAGCTCGCCGAGCTTCTCGGCATCTCGGCGCACGACACCGTCAAGACGATGGCGGGCAAGACCGAGCCGACGGGACGCTGGTCTTCTTCTGCGTGCCCGGCGACCGCGAGCTCAATCCGGTCAAGGCCGATTGGGCCGATACCCGGCGTGGACTTCTCGAAGAGGCCGACTTCGCCTCGTTCGGCATTCCGAAGGGCTCGCTCGGCCCGGTCGCACCGCCCGCCGGCACCATCGTCGTGGCCGACCGCTCGCTCGAGGGCGATGTCTCGTGGGGTGTGGGCGCCAACGAGAACGACTATCACCTGATCGGGGCCATGCCCGGCCGCGACTTCGAAGTCGGCAGCTGGGCAGACCTCGTGGTGGCCGAGCCCGGTGACGGCTGCCCCGAGTGCGGCGGCGTGCTCAAAGGCGCCCGCGGCATCGAGGTGAGCCAGGTCTTCCAGCTCGGAACCAAGTACTCCGAGGCGATGGGCGCGACCTTCTCGGACGAGAACGGCGACGAGAAGCCGTTCGTGATGGGCTGCTACGGCGTGGGCGTCTCGCGCTCACTCGCCGCCGTCATCGAGCAGCACAACGACGAGGCCGGCATCGCGTGGCCGGTATCGGTGGCCCCCGCCGAGATCGCGATCATCCCGCTTGCCACCCAAGACGAGGTCTTCGACGTCGCCGAGCGCCTGTGGCACGAGCTTGCCGAGGCCGGAGCCGAGGTCGTCATCGACGACCGCGACGAGCGCGCCGGCGTGAAGTTCGCCGACGCCGACCTCATCGGCTGGCCGTTCCAGGTGATCGTCGGCAAGAAGGGTCTCGCCGAGGAGGTCGTCGAGCTCAAGGTTCGCGCGACGCAGGAACGCTCGACGGTGCCGGTACACGATGCGGTCCAGCACATCATCGAGCTGCTCGCGGCCGAACGCGCGCGGTTCGCTCGCTAGGATCGCACGTCGGCGGCGGAAACGCCGTCTTTGAGCAGCCGCACCAGCTCCTCGGGCGGTACGGGGCGCGAGAAGACGTAGCCCTGCACGACGTGCGCGCCGCGCTCGGCGAGAAACGCCACCTGATCGAGGGTCTCGACGCCCTCGGCGATGATGTCGAGCTCGAGCGCTTTGCACAGCTCGATCAGCGCACCGGCGATCGCTGCACTCTCGAGGTCGCAGCACACGTCGCGCATGAACGTCTGGGCGATCTTGAGCGTCTGGATGGGGAAGCGCTGCAGGTAGCTCATCGAGGAGTACCCGGTCCCGAAGTCGTCGATCGCGATACTCACGCCGAGGTCCCGGAGGCGGCCGAGGGTGGTCAGCACGTGTTCGGTGCCGTGCATCGCCACCGACTCGGTGATCTCGACCTCGAGCAGTCGCGCCGGAAGCCCGGTCGTCTCGAGCGTGGACGAGACCGTGCGGATCAGCCCCGGCTGCATGAACTCCCGGGCGCTCAGATTCACGGCGATCTTCCCGAATTCCAGGCCGGACTCGTGCCAGAACCGTGCGAGCGCGCATGCTTCGGAGAGCACGAAGCGTCCGATCTGCGTGATCAGGCCGGCCTGCTCGGCAACGGGCAGGAACTCATCGGGCGGAACCAGGCCGCGTTCGGGGTGATTCCAGCGCAGCAGCGCCTCGACACCCACCACGGCGTCGGTCCTCGAGTCGACCTGAGGCTGGTAGTAGACGACGAATTCGCGTCGCTCGATCGCGTGGCGCAGATCGTTCTCGAGCCGCAAGCGCTCTTCGGCCGCGCTCCCCATTTCGGCGCTGAAGATGCGGTACTGGTTGTGTCCCCAGTCCTTGGACTGGTACATCGCCGTGTCGGCCTGCTTGAGCAGTTCGACCTCGTCCGAGCTGTGGTCCGGGCAGATCGCCATGCCGAGGCTACCGGTCACGTGCAGTTCGTGACCCTCAACGGTGAACGCTGGACGCAGCCCCGACAAGATCCGCTCGGCGAGGCGCTCCGCATCGTCCGCATCGCGTATCTCGGCGATCACGGTGAACTCATCGCCGCTGTGATGGGCCACCGTGTCGGAGTCGCGAAGCAGTCCGGTCAGGCGCTCGGCGACGGCCTTCAGGAGCGCGTCACCGATCGAATGTCCGAGGGTGTCGTTCACGATCTTGAAGTCGTCGAGGTCCAGAAACGCAACGGCGAGCGGGGTTCCCGAGCGCTTGCTTCGCGTGATGTGGCCGGTGAGGCGGTCGCGGAAGAGCGTGCGGTTCGGCAGCCCCGTCAGGGCATCGTAGAACGCCATGCGACGGATCGTGTCCTGCGCCCGTAGGCGCTCGGTGATGTCGCGGGCGACGCATTGCACGTGGCGCTTGCCGTCGATCACGAGCGGCGTGCTCGAGACCTCGACGTCCATCGTCGTGCCGTCGTGGCGCCGCAACTTCACGCTTACGGGGCGTCCGGCGGTGCCTTCCGTTATCAACTCGTCGAGCTCTTCAGGGGTCAGCCCGGAGCCATTCGGTTCCCACAGCGTCGCCACCGGGATACCGATGGCCTCCTCGGGCGCCGGGTAGCCGAGCATGTCGGCCCCCGCGCCGTTCACGAACGCGACGTAGGTCGAATCGTGCACGAGCACCATGTCGGGCGCGTCGTCGATGATCGCGCGGTAGCGGCGCTCAGACTCGGCGAGCGCAAGGGAGATGCGCTCGCGTTCGAGCACTTCCGACCGGAGCTTACGGTTGGCCTCGAGAAGCTCCGACGTACGCGTGTCGACCCGATGCTCCAAGCGCCTGTGCGACTCGACCAGCGCGTCTTGGGCCTCGCGCAGCTCGGTCACGTCACGTACGGTCTCGACGATGCTGTCGACCTGGCCGTGTCTCGTCGCTGATGGGATAGAGGAACCGGCTGACCCACCGTCGGGTCCCGTCGGGTTCGAGGTGCTCCACCGTGGACTCTCGTGCGGCGCGCGTGCGCCGCACTTCCTCGAACGTGCAGTCCGGGCATGCTTCGGTGCGCCCGTGCAGGAGCCGGAAGCAGGGGACTGGGTCGAGGGCAGGCCAGTCGCCGCCGAGGGCCGCGAGCGCTCGCCGGTTGGCAAACAGCACACGATGCTCCGCATCGAGCGCCGCGACAAGGTCCGGGCTGTTGTCGTGCATCTCCCGCGTCCGACCGCGCTCGTGCTCGAGCCGGCGAGTGGCCTGAGCTGGCGCGAGTAGGCGATCTGGACCCCGAGCGTGCCGGCGAAGATACCCATCACCGCAACGAGACGGTTCCAGCGCTCGTGGCTCTGCGGGCACGAGCAGCGAGTCCCAGAACGAGCCCCCGTGCAGCAGGACGCCATCGATGTAGGCGTAGCTCATCCAGACGCCGGCGGCGAGCAGCAACGCCTCCAAGCGCCACGAGCGCGACTCTGTCCCTCGAGCCCAGCCGGAACGACCCCACTGCGCCTCCTGCAGTTCCTTGCGACATGTGCTGAGTTATCGGCATTCTGCTCCCGCCGCTGTACCTGCTCGGGCGCTTTGCCCGCCTGCGGCGCTGTGGTACCATTCCGAACGCACGTGAAACAGGCCGTTCTTGCGAGAAGTGGGCTTACGCTCGCTTCTTTTGTTCTGCGGACAAGGAGGTGGATGGATGGCGTCAACGGAACTCACAGCCCAGCTCGAGGAGCTGCTGGAGCCGGTCGCGCTCGAGCACGGCTACGAGCTCGTCGCGGTCGAGCAGTCCGGCGGCCGCAAGTCACCCATCCTCCGAGTCCTGCTGGACCGCGAGGGCGGGATCGACCTGGACGCCGTCTGCGAGGCCAACCGCTGGGTCAGCGAGACGCTCGACGCCGCGGACCCCGTTCCCGGGACCTACACCCTTGAGGTGTCCTCCCCGGGCATCGACCGACCGCTGCGCAAGCGCGCCGACTTCGAGCGCTTCGCCGGCGAGACGGTGAGCATCAAGGCGCGTCCGGCCCGCTCGACACGTTCGGCTTGGACCGGTGTCTTGCAGGGCCTCGACGGCGACGATGTCGTCATCGACGTCGATGGCGAGCAGGTCCGCGTGCCGTTTGACTCCGTACTGAAAGCACGCCTCAAGGGCGTCGTGAGTTTCAAGGAAAGGGGCGCTGAGTAGATGAGCTCCGAGCTTATGGACGCGCTGAAAGCGCTTGCGAGGGACAAAGGCATCGACGAGTACGACATGCTCGACAAGCTCGAGAACAACCTCGCCGGCACGTACCAGCGCATTCTCGATCTCGAGAACCCGGTGCGCGTCACGCTCGACCGTGAGACCGGGCGCATCTACGTCTACGAGCAGATCCCCGACCCTGAGTGGGAGGGTGAGCTCGAGAGAGGCGCCCATCGTCGACGAGCGCGACGTTACGCCGCCCGACGTGTCCCGCATCGCCGCCCAGAACGCCAAGGGCGTCATCACCACGATCATCCGCGACGCTGAGCGCGAGCGGATCTTCGAGGAGTACGCCGACCGCATCGGCGAGAGTGTCACCGGCACGGTGCAGCAGTCCGATCACCGCTACACCCTCATCAAGCTGCGCGAAGGCGTCGAGGCGCTGCTGCCGCCGAGCGAGCAGCCGGGCAACGAACGCTACGACCACAACCAGCGTATCAAGGCCTACATCATCGACGTGCGCAAAGGTCAGGGCAGCGAGCCCTCGATCGTCGTGTCGCGCACGCACCCCGGCCTCATCCGCCGCCTCTTCGAGATCGAGGTTCCCGAGGTCTACGACGGCATCGTCGAGATCAAGAGCGTGGCGCGCGAGCCGGGTGCCCGCTCCAAGGTCGCGGTCTCGAGCCGAGAGCCCGGCCTCGACCCGGTCGGCGCCTGCGTGGGCCCGAAGGGCAGCCGCGTGCGCATGGTCGTGGGCGAGCTCCGCGGCGAGCGCATCGACGTCGTGCCGTGGAGCGAGGACGCCGCGACCTACGTCGCCTCGTCGCTCTCGCCCGCGAAGGTCACCCGGGTCCTCGTCGCCGAGGACTCCCATACCGCGACCGTCATCGCGCCCGATGACCAGCTCTCCCTTGCCATCGGCAAGGAGGGTCAGAACGCGCGTCTGGCCGCCAAGCTCACCGGCTGGCGCATCGATATCAAGAGCTCCACGATGGCTGCCGAGCAGGGCATCATCTCCGCCTCCGGCGGCTCGCAGACCGAAGGCGCCGAGGAGTTCGACGGCCGCTGTGTCTGGGTCACCACCTCCGGGGTCCGTTGCCGCAACCAGGCGCGCCCCGGTAGCTACTACTGCGGTGTCCATGAGAAGGAGGCAGCCGCGGAGTGATGAAGCCGCGCAAAGTCCCCACCCGCACCTGCACGGGGTGCAACACGTCTACCGACAAGCGTGCCTTCGTGCGGTTCGTGCGGACCCCCGACGGCCATGTCGAGGTCGATCCGACCGGCAAGGCCAACGGGCGGGGAGCGTACGTTTGCGCAGACGTGGACTGCTTCGAGATGGCGCGCAAGCGCCGCCGCCTCGACTCGGCGCTCCGCGTCACCCTACGAGACGATGACTACACCAGACTCAGGCGCGACTTCGACGAGATCGTCACCGCGCAGGGCTCGCAGCAAGGAGAGTGACCGTAACCACATGCCGAGCATGAGAGTGCACGAACTCGCCAAGGAGTTCGGGATGACGAGCAAGGAGCTGCTGGAGCGGCTCCAAGAGCTCAAGATTCCCGCCAAGAACCACGCGTCAACGCTGGTCGAGGCCTACGTCGACAAGATCCGCAAGGAGCTCGGGCCCGAGATCGCCGAGCGCCAGGCGGCCATCGAGGGCGAGCGCAAGAAGGTCGCCGAGGAAGAGGCCGCGAAGAAGGCCGCCGAGGACGCCCAGCGCAAAGCCGAAGAGGAAGAGCGCCGCCGGGCCGAAGAAGCCGAGCGCAAGGCCCGCGAGGACGAGCGCCGCGCCCGCGAAGAGGAGCAGCGTCGCCTCGAGGAGGAGGCTCGCAAGCGCGCGGAAGAGGAGCAGGCCGCGCGCGTCGAGGCCGACACCGCCGACGCCCGCGGGCAGATGGCGACCGAAGTCGCCGAGGAACCGGCTGTCGTCGTCGCCGAGGACACCGGCCGCAGACGCAGAGCCCGGGGCGCCGAGCGTGCTCGACAACATCGCCGCGGAGCAGGCCCGTCTCGATGCCGAGAAGGCCGCCAAGATCGAGAAGGCGGAAGAAGAGCGCTACCGCAAGATGGCGGTCGAGGCCGAGAAGCTCCAGCGCGACAAGGTGATGGAAGAGGTCAAGGCGGCGGTCGCCGCTGCCCAGACCGAGGGCGGCAAGAAGAAGAAGAAGAAGCACAAGAAGACCGGCGAGGAGGCCGAGGAGGCTCGGCACCACGAGGCCGCCACGGTCGCAGCCGACGTCGCCACGTGCGAGACGGTGGTCACCGTGACCGAGGGCATCACCGTGGGCGACTTCGCCGAGGCGCTGTGCGTCCCGGCCAACGACGTGATCAAGCGTCTCTTCATGCTCGGTACCGCGCTGACCGTCAACCAGCCGATGAGCCGCGAGATCGCCGAGATCATCGGCGAGGACCTCGGGGTGAGCGTCAACGTGATCAAGCCCGAGGAAGAAGAGGGCTTCACCTTCGAGGACGACCCCGCTGACCTGGTTGGGCGCCCGCCGGTCGTCACCGTCATGGGCCACGTCGACCACGGTAAGACCTCGCTGCTCGACGCGATCCGCGAGACCGGTGTGGCGGCTACCGAAGCCGGCGGCATCACGCAGCACATCGGCGCGTCGGTCGTGCACAAGAACGACCGCCAGATCACCTTCATCGACACGCCGGGCCACGAGGCGTTCACCGCCATGCGTGCGCGCGGCGCGAACATCACCGACATCGTCATCCTGGTGGTCGCCGCCGACGACGGCGTCATGCCTCAGACGATCGAGGCGATCCATCACGCGCAGGCAGCCGGCGTGCCGATCATCGTCGCGGTCAACAAGATCGACAAGGACGGCGCGAACCCCGAGCAGGTCCGCCAGATGCTCACGGAGCACGAGATCGTGCCTGAGGACTGGGGCGGCACGAACATCTTCGTCAACGTCTCGGCCAAGAAGCGCATCGGCATCGACGACCTCCTCGAGATGGTGCTTCTCCAGGCCGACGTGCTCGAGCTCAAGGCGAACCCGGGTGCGCACGCCTCCGGCGTGGTCATCGAAGCCAAGCTCGACAAGGGCCGCGGGCCGGTCGCCACCATGCTCGTGCAGCGCGGTACCCTCCGCGTCGGGGACGCGATCGTCGCTGGTACCGCCTACGGACGCGTACGTGCGCTGAACGACCCGAAGGGCAGCCAGGTCGTTTCGGCGGGACCTGCCGACCCGGTCGAGATCCTCGGCCTCGGCAAGCGTGCCGTCGGCGGGAGACGAGTTCCGCGTCTTCGCTGACGAGCGCGACGCCCGCCAGCTTGCCGAGGAGCGCGCCATGAAGCAGCGCCTGCTCGGCCAGGCGGCCACCAAGAAGCACGTCTCGCTCGACGACCTGTTCGCCCGCATCGAAGAGGGCGAGCTCAAGGACCTCAACCTCATCGTGAAGGCCGACGTCCAGGGCTCGATCGAGGCCCTCAAGGACGCGCTCGACAAGATGGACCAGACCGAGGTCCGCATCAACGTGATCCACTCGGCGGTGGGCGGTATCACCGAGTCCGACGTGATGCTCGCCGACACCTCGGACGCGATCATCATCGGCTTCAACGTGCGCCCCGAGCCCAAGGCCAAGGCGCTTGCCGAGAAGGAGCACGTCGACATCCGGCTCTACCGCGTCATCTACCAGGCCATCGAGGAGATCAACGCCGCGCGCGTGGGCATGCTCGCCCCCGACTTCGTCGAGGAGGACACCGGCCGCGCCGAGGTCCGCGAGCTGTTCCGCGTCCCCAAGGCGGGCGTCATCGCCGGCTGCTACGTGCAGGACGGCGAGATCAACCGCGACGACCAGGTGCGCATCGTGCGCGACTCGACCGTCGTCTACGAGGGCAAGATGGCCTCGCTCCGCCGCTTCAAGGAGGACGTGAAGTCCGTGAAGTCCGGCTACGAGTGCGGTATCGGCATCGAAGGATTCCAGGACCTCAAGGAGGGCGACGTCATCGAGGGCTTCAAGGTCATCGAGGTCGCCCGTGAGGCGTAAGGGAGGGCCGGGCATGAGAGAGTCGTTCGGCCGCAAGAGCGATGAGCAGGCGCGCGAGGCGATCGCCGAGATCCTGGCACCGAGATCAGCGACCCGCGTCTCGACCTGACGACGGTCACAGGCGCCAAGGTCAGCTCGGACCGCAGCGTGGCGGAGGTCTTCGTCACCGCGAGGCCCGGCAGCTACGATGAGGTGCTGGCCGGGCTCGAGTCCGCCAAGGGCCGGATCCGGTCGCTGCTTGGCAGGCAGCTCGGCTGGCGCGTCTCGCCCGAGCTGCGCTTCCATATCGACGAGAGCGTGGACGCGGGGGAGCGGATCGCCGAGGCGCTCACGCACGTCCCGCCGACGCTGCTCGACGGCGAGGGCGCCGAGCCGAGCGTTCCCGAGGACGACGAGGAGTAGCGAGCCGATGCTCGCCTCACTGCATCACGCAGCCGTCGCGCTTCGGCGCGCTCCCTCGGTCGTCGTGTGCGCGCACGTGCGCCCCGACGGCGACGCGATCGGCTCGACGCTCGCGCTCACCCTCGCGCTGCGCGAGCTCGGCGTGCCCGCGATCCCGACGCTCGCCGACGACCGCGAGGCGTCGGCGACGTATCGCTGGCTGCCCGGGCTTCGGGCTCTACGCGTCCGCGCGCGATCTGGAGGCGCCCGCCGTCTTCGTGGCGCTCGACACGCCGAACCTCGAGCGGCTCGGCATCGCCCGTCCGCTTGCCGAGGCTGCCGAGACGCTCGTCGTGATCGACCACCATCCCGACGCCACCGAGTACGGTGACGTGCACGTGCTGATGCCCACGGCGGCCGCCACCGGGCAGCTCGTGTGGGAGCTGCTCGAGGCACTCGACGTCAAGCCGACGCCCGAGATCGCGCTCTGCTGCTACACGGCGCTCTTCACCGACACCGGGCGCTTCTCGTACCAGAACACGACGGCCGGAGCGCTCCGTGACGCCGCCGAGATGATCGAGGCCGGCGTCGAGCCCTCCGAGGTCGCCCGCCTCACCTATCAGACGCGCAGCTCGGCGTCGCTCGCACTCGAGGCGCGCGCGATGTCGCGGCTCACGTGCACGAACGGCGACCGCGTCGTCTACACGTGGGTCGACGACGCCGACTTCGAGGAGACCGGCGCCCGCGCCGAAGAGGCCGAGCATCTCCCCGAGGCGATACGCGTCGTGGAGGGCATCGAAGTCGCGCTTCTGCTGCGCCAGAAGGGCACCGAGGTCCGCGGCAACCTGCGCGCGAAGACGACCTACGACGTCGGCGCGGTCGCGCGCGCGTTCGGCGGAGGCGGCCACGCGGCCGCGGCCGGCTTCACCGTCGAGGACTCCACCGTCGAGCAAGGTGCTCGCCGCGATGCTCCCGGTTCTGCCCGGAGGCGAGCGGGCGTGAGCCGCCCGCCGCGGCGAGAGCGGCCTGTCCGGCATCCTGCTCGTCGACAAGCCCAACGGGCTGACCAGCCACGATGTCGTGAACCGGGTGCGACGGGCCACCGGCGAGCGCCGCGTCGGCCACGCGGGCACGCTCGACCCGATGGCGACCGGCCTGCTCGTGGTGCTCGTGGGCCCCGCCACGCGCCTCGCGCCCTACCTCACCGCCGCCGAGAAGACCTACACCGCGCGCATCACCTTCGGCGCCGAGACCGATACCGACGACGCCGAGGGTACCGTCACCCGAACCGCCGAGGTGCCCGCGGTCTGCCCTCGACCGCGCGGCCGCAGAGTCGGTTGTCGCCGGGCTGGTGGGCGCGCACCAGCAGCTGCCGCCGGCCTTCTCGGCGATCAAGCGCGACGGGGTGACCGCGTATCGCGCCGCACGCTCTGGCGAGGCGCTCGAACTCGAGCCGCGCACGATCGAGATCCGCCAGGCGCGGCTGCTCGGCGTCGACGCCGAGACCTCGCAGCTGGGACGTGGAGCTCGCCGTCTCGAAGGGCACCTACATTCGCGCGATCGCACGCGACCTGGGCACGCGAGCTCGGCAGTGCCGCGCACCTCGGCGCGCTGCGACGCACGCGATCGGGCGCCCTCGACGTCGCGGATGCCGCGCCGCTCGCCGCAATCGAGGAGGCCGGTTCGCCGACCGCGGTCGCCGCGCGCTTCGCGGACCCGCTGCGCGCGCTCGGGCTGCCGGTCGTCGCCGTGACCGAGAGCGGCGCAGCGCGGGTCGCAGCAGGCGCGACCCTCGATGCGACCGTGCACTGCGAGGACGCGTGTCCGCCCGCCGGCGAGGTCGCCGTCGCCCGCGAGGGCACGCTGCTCGCGGTGTACGCTGTGACCGGCGGCGTCTTGCGTGCCCAGACGGTCATCCCGGGTGGCGTGAGGGGAGGGGAGCGGTGAGAGGTCGCGTCATCACGTGGTACGCGGGCATGCCGTCTCTCGGGCGCGTCGCGCTCGCCATCGGCGTCTTCGACGGCGTTCACCTCGGCCATCAGCAGCTCGTGCGTGCTTGCGCGGCCGCCGCGGAGCAGCTCGACGCCCGCCCCGTCGCGCTCACCTTCGACCGCGACCCCGACCAGGTGGTCACTCCCGGCACTGCCGCGCCCCAGCTGCTGACGCTCGCCGACAAGTGCCGCTTCCTGCTCGCGTGCGGCGCCGACACCGTCCTGGTCGTGCCGTTCACGCCCGAGCTTGCCGAGACCGACGCCGCGGAGTTCTTGGACGAGGTCGTTGGCTCGTGCTGCGAGGTCGCCGCCGTCCACGTGGGCCACGACTTCCGCTTCGGCGCCGGCGCAAGCGGCACCGTCGACACGCTGCGCGAGTGGTGCGCTGCGCACGGTGCCGAACTCACCGACCACGCGCTCGTCGAGATCGCCGGCGCCCCCGTGACCTCCACCCGTATCCGCAAGCTGGTGAGCGAGGGCCGCGTCCGTGAGGCCGCCGAGCTCCTTGGCCGCCCGACGCGCGTCGCGGGCGAGGTCCACCACGGCCGTGCCGAGGGAGCGGCGCTCGGCTTCCCGACCGCCAACATCGTCCCCGAGCCGTTCGCGGCGCTGCCCGCCGAGGGCGTCTACGCGGGGCGCGCGACGCTTGCGGACGGCACCGAGTACGCGGCGGCGATCTCGATCGGGCTGCCTCCGACGTTTCCCGAGGCCCGAGACGAGGTCGAGGCGCACCTGATCGACTTCGACGGCGACCTCTACGGCCAGGAGATCACCCTCGAGTTCTTCGAGATGCTCCGGGACCAGCGTGCCTTCGGTACCACCGAGGCGCTGGCGTCGGCGATCGCCGCCGACGTCGCGACGACGCGCGCGATCGCCGCGAACCACGAACCTGTGACAGGCGCGCCGTTCGAGCTCAATCCCGCGGTCGATATCGGCGCCAAGCTCCTGCACTCGATGGGCATGGACCGCGAGCCCGACCCCGACTTCCTCGAGGACGGCACCCCGGTCGTCGCCGATCCCGTCGCCCTCGAGCGGGCGACCGCCGAAGCGGGCGGCATGCAGCTGCACGGCGAGTTCCACGACGTCGGCGAAGAGTGGGTCGAGCTCGTCGAGCGGCGCCGGCTCTCCGGCCTGTTCGGCGAAGCCGGCTTCACCGCGGCGCTCGTGACCGCCCCGCTGCAGGCGGCCGGCATCCCGTTTCGCTGGGACCCGTACTCGCCCGAGCACATGCCGGGGTTCCGGGTCGGCTACGGCGCGATCGACCGCCCGTTCTCACTCCTCGTGCCGAAGAGCCGGCTCGAGGAGGCGCGCGTGCTCATGAACATGCACCGCGTCACGACCCAGACCGCTCCGCCGACCTCCGACGTGCTCATGCCGCCGCGTCGGCCCGCGGCGCCAGCGATGCCCGCGGCCGTCGAGCCTCTCGAGTCCGACGGCGAAGGCGGTCGCGAGCCTCTCCACGAGCGAAGCGCTCGATCGCGCCCGGCTCTTCCGGCGCGTGCTCGTCTGGATCGTGCTGATCATGACGTTCATCGCCTACACGAGGTGGACCAGGTAGCGACCACCTGCTCCGCAGCGCCGCGGTCGACCCTCCGGCAGAGGGAAGCGGATGGAGCCGCCCGGCGCCGTGTGTGGTATACTTCCTCGGCTTATGCACATACCCCGGCCTGAGAGGTGCGACCTCCACCGACGGCCATCCCGGACCGGGGCGAACCTCCACAGGAAAGGTGGAACCAGATATGCCGCTGTCCAAGGACACCAAGGCGACGATCATCGCCGACTACAAGCGCGGTGATACCGACACCGGATCGACCGAGGTCCAGGTCGCACTACTCACCCAGCGCATCCGCGATCTCACCGAGCACCTCAAGGTCCACACGAAGGACCACCACACGCGCCGTGGGCTGCTCCAGCTCGTCGGTCAGCGCCGCCGGCTTCTGAACTACCTCAAGAAGTCCGACATCGAGCGCTACCGTGCGGTCATCGCTCAGCTGGGCATCCGCGAGGTCAAGTAGGTACGAAGTGCCAGAAGGCGGGAGGACACCCCTCCCGCCTTCTTGTTGCAGCGCCTCAGCTTCAGGGCCGCTGCACCCGTCCACATGACGGGTACTAGATAAGGCGGGGTCCGCGAAGGCGCGGACGCTGCCAGAGGCAAGCCGAGGCGCAAGGGGCGCACTCGGTGAGGAGACAGGGAAGAGACATGACCAAGATCGTTGAAAGCTTCGAGCTCTACGGCAAGGAGTACGTGCTCGAGATCGGTGAGCTGGCCAAGCAGGCCGGCGGCGCGGTCGTCGTCCGCCAGGGCGACTCGATGGTGCTCGTCACCGCCACCGCATCCAAGCAGCCCAAGGACCTCGACTTCTTTCCGCTGACGGTGGACTTCGAGGAGCGCATGTACGCGGCGGGCAAGCTCCCCGGCGGCTTCATCAAGCGCGAGTCGCGGCCGAGCGAGAAGGCCACGCTGACCGCGCGCATGATCGACCGGCCCATCCGCTCGTCGTTCGCCGACGGATTCCGCAACGAGGTCCAGGTCATCGCCACGGTCCTCTCGGCAGACCAGGTCCACCAGCCCGACGTCATCTCGATCATGGGCGCCTCGGCCGCACTGATGGCCGGCGGCATCCCGTTCGAGGGCCCGCTCGCCGGCGTGCGCATCTGCCGTGACATCGAGACCGGCGAGTACCTCGTCAACCCGACGTTCGATCAGGCCGAAGACTCCGACCTCGACCTCGTCGTGGCCGGCAGCAAGGACGCCGTCTTCATGCTCGAGGCCGGTGCTCGTGAGGTCTCCGAAGAGGACATGCTCGCCGCTCTCATGTTCGCCCAGGAGGCCATCGCGGCCTTCTGCGACGTGCAGGAGCGCTTCCTCGCCAAGGTCGACATCACGCCGATGGACGTGCCGCTGCACACCGTCGACGCCGCGCTCGTCGACCGCATCTTCTCGGCAGGCTCCGACAAGATGAAGGCCGCGCTGCACAACCCCGACAAGCACGCCCGCATGGACGCGGTGCAGGCGGTCAAGGACGAGCTGCTCGCCACCTTCTCCGAGGAGGAGCTTGCCGCCTCGAGCAAGGACATCAAGGCGACGCTCAAGCAGCTCGAGAAGAAGACGATGCGCGCCATGGTCCTCGAAGAGGGCGAGCGTGCCGACGGTCGCGCGCTCGACGAGGTGCGCCCGATCAGCTGCGTGGCCGGCTACCTGCCGAGAAGCCACGGCTCGGGCCTGTTCACCCGCGGCCAGACCCAGGTGCTCTCGGTACTGACGCTCGGCATGCTTTCCGAGTGGCAGCGCCTCGACACGATCGACGTGTCCGAGGGCAAGCGCTACATCCACCACTACAACTTCCCGCCGTTTTCCACCGGCGAGACCGGGTTCATGCGCGGCCCGAAGCGCCGCGACATCGGTCACGGTGCGCTCGCCGAGCGTGCCCTGCTGCCGGTGATCCCGGAGGAGGAGGAGTTCCCGTACACGATCCGCATCGTGTCCGAGGTGCTCGAGAGCAACGGCTCGAGCTCGATGGGCTCGGTCTGCGGCTCGACGCTCGCGCTCATGGACGCCGGCGTGCCGATCGCCGCGCCGGTCTCCGGCATCGCGATGGGGCTCATCAAGGAGGGCGACGACGTCGCCGTCCTCACCGACATCCAGGGCCTCGAGGACTTCCTCGGCGACATGGACTTCAAGGTGGCGGGTACGCCCAACGGCATCACCGCCATGCAGATGGACAACAAGGCCAAGGGCCTCTCGGTCGACATCCTGCGCAAGGCGCTCATGCAGGCCAAGGAAGGTCGCGCCTTCATCATGGCCAAGATGCTTGAGACGATCGCCGAGT
>CAVVUM010000011.1:0-98740 GCA_963751505.1 uncultured Coriobacteriia bacterium | reverse complement strand
ATTCTACGACTCGCGCTCAGCGTCGGGCGGATGAGCTTCGTACGCTGACCCGCGTCGCTGGAAGACCTGCCGAGCCACCACGGTGGCAGTATGGCCGACGCTGCTACGACGCCGCACGAAACCAACGCCGCTATCGTGACCGGATACACGGAGATGCCTTGCCATCGAGCGGCTTCAGGAGTCACGCGCGACACTGCCCAGGCACCAGCGATGAGGATAGCCAAGGAGGACGAGAGCCACGAGGCCCCGCACGACCGGAGCCCATCCGGGACTAGGCAAGCAGGGACTTGAACTGGTTGGCGCCGATGACGACCCCGTAGACCATGGCGAAGACGAGCGGGAAGAATCCAGGTCTCTCCCATCCAGTCTCGCGCAAGTGACGCCTCGACGGCGCCAACCTGAGACACGCGGGAGACGAGTGCCGAAGCGGCGAGCCAGAAGGTCACCGCAGCGAACCCATCAATCAAGACGACCGCGAGGATTTGGGTGGAAGACCTTGGTCGGATGCTAGGGTCGGTCATCGCCTCGCCGTTCTGCCGAACTTGGGTGCCTCAGCGGCGGTCGCCCGCCTCTCTCCAGCCTAGCGCTTTCGTTCGCCGCTCGAAATAGATGCTAGCTCAGCACGTGCGGTCAGCGCCTATCCTGATCGGCCCTGTCTTCGAAACCCACAGCACAAGCACTTGGGCCAAGAGCAGGGCCGGCCACCATCGTCCCCATTCGATGCCGTTCAAGCTGAGGATGCGCCAGCCCCAGCGCCGCGAACATGAGGAGCCACCAAACCACGATGGCCCACGTGGGCCTTCGGGTCCCGGCTTGGCCGAGGAAGACGACGTAAGAAGCAGCGTCGAGCAGCTGTCTACCGACCGGCGTCATCTGACTCCATCCGATCCGCATCCCGTAGGGCTGACGTGAAGAGCGTCAATTGCGTATCTTTCCTGCACAGGGTACCAAGCGATGTGCCGCGTCAGCTCGACGGGCCTTGTTGGCGCGGACTAGGCCTGGAAGAGCCATAGCCAGAGATAGCCGAACAGAACGGCACTCACTATTGCCGGCAACCACCGCACGGGTCTCGTTCCTGTCACTGCCCGCGCAGCGAAAGAGCCGTCGGGGCCCATGACAAGCCGAGGTAGGCGTTGGCCGCCCAGGACCGGACTACGGAGACCGAGTCGGTCGACAAGACGAAGAGTGCGGCCATCACAACGGACACGGCGACAGGCATCCAGAGGCGAGGCACTGGCGCATCGACTGTCGACTCGTTCACCCGTGAGCCTCTCGATCTCGTAGTCGCAAGCCCAGAGAACACGTCCGAGCCAACCCAAGACGATATGGCCGGGCAGTGGGCCTGACAAGGCCTCGTTCACTGTCCCACGACGCATGACACAACCTGAGCAACGTAGCGGTGCAGGAAGGACCAAAATGGCCCTACGCAATGGAAAGACCCTTCGCGCTCCTGGAGAAGGAGCCCTCCGGGGCCTTCAAGTACGAATGGTGGGCCATCCTGGATGGCTTTGTTAATACCGCGATTGCTTCCTAGCGTTGATGGGCATGAGCCGCGGCCGATGCGCTCTTCTCATAATGCGGCGCTTGCGCCGTCGGCTCGATGCGCTTGTTCGATGGCGCTCGGGGCGTGCCCGCCTCACGTCCGCTGCGTTATCCAAGGGGTTGATTTTGCGGAACTACGGCCCGGTTGTCGCTTCTCGCGACTCTTGCATCGCGTTGTAGCGTTCGGTCTCCGCCTCAAGCTCCGCGTTGAGCCTGTCCATCTGGGCGGCGACCTTGGCGAGCTCCGCCTGCGCTGCGTTGTATCGCTTGGGTTCCTTCTCCAGCTCCCCGTTGAGCTGCGCGCTGAGCGCCTCTCTCTGGGCAATGGTCGCAGCTCGCTTTGCCTTCAGGGCCCGGACCCGGGCCCGATCTGGGCCTGGAGGCGCTTGCCGGACGCAGCCGATGACGCGGATGACGGATGAAGTTCCGAGGCGGTACCCCGTGGCGGCGCTGCGGTCGTGCAACCAAGCGTGGTGGCGACCAGGGCACCGGCAAGGAGTACCGCGGTGGTACTCCGGAGACGCGCAATCCTCACGCCGTCTTCAGTCCGATTGAACTCACGCATGGCGAATCCCCCAAACGTCGGTGCCTACCCACCTTTGATACCCCCGTTTGCGGGTCGTCCATCGAACAGTACATATACGGTCCGCATAAGAAGATACGCGCTGGACACAGGCTCAACAATGAGTCGTGTCACAGCCGTCCCATAGAATCCAGGCGCACCATATCCCCAGGGATTGCGAGGAGCTGTGCTCGAGAACGTGCCTGAGAGCTTGGTGGCGCGCCTCCAGGCAACTTCTTACGCTTTGTCGCTTCGTCAGAACCTCCAAGACATCGCCGACGAGGTGTATGACCTCACAACTTCCGGCGCTACCGAGCGCGAGGTCAACCGCCGAATCCACGAGTGGATGCAGGGGGAAGGTTGCCTCAGACTATGAGTCCTGGCTGAACAGATGAGAAGGAGTTCGAGGGCGCGCCATTCAAGCTCACAGAGCACTTCACATGCACAAGCTCTGGGAGGCGTACGGCGTCGAGCCGTGGCTGCGGGAGTGTGTTCGCTCGGTCGCCTTCACCGAGGAGCCGACGCCGTTCCTCCCATTTGCTGCAGGCTACTGGATAGAGGACACGTGGTCTGAAGAGCCGACTCTGATCGCCGTAATGACTCCGCTCACGGACCCGAAGCTCGCGGCCAAGCAGCTTATCGAGAAGCACAAGAAGATGTTCGGGAAGGCGTCGGGGAGTCCCCGGAAGACGAGGTACGCAATGCTCGCTGGCGCGCTATGCATCAGGGCAAGACCGGCGAGGAACGTATGAGTTACCGCGAAATCGCCATCCAAGACCTCAGGGAGCAGTATCCCGATATTGTGCGGCGTCCCGACCGATACAGGACGCAGATCGCAGAGCGGCGCGAGCGGGTCAAAGACGGCATTGCCGCAGCTAACAGGCTGTGGGAAGAACGGCTCGGGGAATCCCCCACAGACGAATAGGTCAGCTCTGTAGCTTGCGTCCCGAAAGGCCATTCGGCTCAAGGGACGTGGGGTGCACGATCGCGAGGACATAGCGGGCTCGACCCTGGCGCGGGCGCTTGAGGCGCGCCTTGGCGCGCCGGTGGCGCCCGAGCAGGGCCGGCCCTCCTGCTCTCGCTCATCCGCCTGCACGAGCTGGGTGCGCTGTCCTTCGCTCCGCAGCTGTCCACGGTCCCCGGCCCTGACGGGCAGCCGGGGGCGGTGGTCAGGTGCGATCAGGCGCAGCCTGACAGGACTGCCCCCGCCTATGACATGGGGCAGTCAAATGGCAAAGACAGTGAATCCTCATGAGTGGGATCGTCCTTCTCCGGTTCGCTGTGGACACCCTGGAGGCACAAGTCACCGGGGACTTGCCGCTCACGATCCGTGGAGACCTGGAGAAGGGAAAGGCAGACGCGATCGCCCAGGACGCACCGGTCCCCTATGAGCTTGCAGGACGTGAGTTCTTCATCCAGCCGCGAGGGACTGAGGTATCACCCCTACCTGATCGAGAACGAGTTGATGGCGCTGCGGGTCACTCCCTCCGCGAAGATGCCGATGGTCTCGCTCAGACTCAGCGCGTTCGGCCTCGCTCTCATGGGCCACGAGAGGCTCTATGAGCTGGCGCTGAGCCTGTTGTGCAGAGCTCGGCGCTATTCACGAGGTCAACATCTCCCGGATCGACCTGGCGCGCGACTATCAGGGTTTCGTGCCGACCCGCGAGATCATGGACAACGTGAGAAGCCGCATGAAGAGGCGCGCCCACATCGAGGAGGGCGCTGGCGAGACCTTCATGTACGGCCACGGGCCTCTCGTGCACCGGACCTACAACAAGACTGCACAGGCCAGGGCCAAGCACCTTGACTGGTGGGAGGAGGTGCACGCGGCTTGTGAGGGCTACGATCCGAGCCTGGACGTGTGGCGCTCCGAGATGCAGTACCGCCGCCAGGTGCTCAAAGAGCTCGGCATCCACTCGGTCCAAGACGCCTTCGATCGCCTCGATGAGCTCTACTTGTGGGGCATGACCGAGATCGAGCTGCGCGTGCCGCAGAACGACTCCAAGATCACCCGGTGGCCGGTAGACCCCCGCTGGGAGAGATCCGGACTGTGAACGGCCAAACGGCCACACTGACTCGCATCCGCAAGACACCTGCGATGCTCTCGCGCTATGACTCGATCAAGCGTGTGGTCTCTGCCGCCTCGACCTTCGCCGCCCACGAGGGAATCACCGACTTCTACGAGCTGGCTCCGCGACTCGTGAACCAGATACTCGACTACCTGGCAGACGAGGAGGTCGATTTCGCTGGACTCGTGGAGACCAAACGGCGCAGACTCGGCAACAGCTACTTCGGGGAGGAGCCGTTCTGATGGACTGCGTCATCTACGCCCGCGTGTCGACCAAAGAGCAGCAAGAAGAGGGCTACTCCATCCCTGCGCAGCTCAAGGCCATGACGCGCCTTCTGCGAGGACGAGAGGCTCACTCCCCGTCGCCGAGTTCATCGAGGCCGAGAGCGCCGGTCAAGCGGGCCGCACGCAGTTCGGGACGATGCTCGCCTTCCTCGCGAGCCACCCCGAGGTGCGCATCGTCGTCGCCCACAAGCTCGACCGGCTCTATCGCAACTTCGCCGATCAGGTCGCACTCGAAGAGGAGCTCGGGGTACGCGCCCGCTACGTCTTGGGCGACATGCCCGACACTCCCCAAGGCGAGCTCCTCCGCGACGTGCAGCTCTCGGTCGCGAAGTTCTACCTGGGCAACCTGCGCGAAGAGGTCAAGAAGGGCATGGACGAGAAGGTCGCCCAGGGCGGCTGGCCTCACCAGGCTCCTCTCGGCTACCTGAACGACAGGAGACGCGCACCATCGTCCCCGACCCGCTCACGCGCTCCGCTGGTCGCCTTCGCCTTCGAGCGCTACGCCTCAGGTGCGGTCTCGATCTCTCGAGCTGGCCGAAGAGCTCGCCTCGCGGGGCTCGTGCGCACGTGACGGCTCGAAGCTTGCCACGGCCACTCTGCACACGATGCTTGCGAATCCCGTTCTACTGCGGGCGTCTCCGCTACAAGGGCGAGCGTCTACCCGGGCGCGCACGAGCCGCTCATATCGGTAGAGCTCTTCGAGCGGTGCAGGAGAGGCTTCGAGGCCAACCGCAACGGCAACAAGGACGCAAGAAGCGCGTCTTCGCTCTGCGCGGACTCCATGTGCTGCGCGGAGTGCGGCTGCCAGATCACGGCGGGAACCCACAAGGGCCACGTCTACTACCGCTGCACCCATGGCAAGGGCGAGTGCTCTCAGAGCGCCTACATCCGCGAAGAGGTCCTGAGACCGAGATCGAGGAGCTGCTCTCGCGCATCGAGATCGGCCTGAGATCGTGGAGGCACTCGTGCGGACTGCGAGAAGCTCCTCGAAGAGAAGGGCTCAGAGCTCGCGCGAGAGCCTTGAGCAGCTCGAAGCGAGGTCGAAGCGATCAGAGGCCGAGGAGAACAAGCTGCTCGACGCCTACCTCGATGGTGCGGTGCCGGTCGAGGTCTACCAGCGAAAGGGCCGATGGGCTCGCGGCATCACGGCGGGCTTTGGAACTGCGCATCTCAGAGGCTCGAACACGCGAGCTCGAACCGATCGAGCAGGTCAGGGACTTGGCGCTCGTGGCTGCCAGCGCTCGGGTGCGGTTCCAGGACGCCGCCGACGAGCAGAAGCGCGAGGTCGCTCTCAGGAGGTACTTTGTAACCTCGCCGTGCAGGAGGGCCACATAGCCTCCTACCAGTACAAAGACCCCTTCGGACTCCTCGAAATGGAGCCCTCCGGGGCCTTCATGTCACGAATGGTGGGCGATACTGGATTTGAACCAGTGACTTCCACCGTGTGAAGGAGATAAGAAACGTGGTCCGCGGTACACCGGATTCCACCCGACGTTCACTGTTCGTCGCAGGTCAGAGGCCACTGAGTCGCTCTTCTCGTCATTGGCGTACATAGGCGTATACTGCGGATTGCACTCCATTTGCACTCCGAGACGCACCGGCAGAGGGGTCTGCAGAACATGGCACCGCGAAGATTCACAAGGGACTCGTGCGGAGCCTGAAGCCGGCCGGCAACGCTGTACGAGATCCGGGACAGCGACCTCAAGGGTCTCATCCTCCGGGTCTATCCGTCCGGCCGCCTGATCTACATACTGCAGTACGACCGGGGAAGCGAGTGAACGTGGGTCGCGCCGATGTGCTCTCCCCCTCTGAGGCACGGACATGGCGCGCGCATGATGGCCGACTACGCCCGCGGCATCGACCCGATGGAGGGTAGACGGCGCGAGAAGGCCACACACTCAGGAGCTATCTGGATGAAGAGTACGGACCCTGGGCGGCCTCGCACTACGGCGACGGCGAGCGCCTCGTCAAGACGATGAAGGCGAGCTTCCCCGACTGCTCGACAAGCGACTCGATGAGATCACGCCGTGGCTCGTGGAGAAGTGGCGGGCCGAGCAAGGTCAAAGACGGCCTCAAGGCTCGAGCATCAACCGCCAGCTGAATCCCGCTCAAGGCGCTCATGCGCCGCGCAAAGGAGTTCGGCGTTATCGACGTGAACCCGCTCGAGGGCGCCGTGAAGCTCAAGCGCGAGGACTCCAAGGGCAAGCCCCGGCTATCTGTCACGACGACGAAGAAGCGCGCCTCATGGCGGCGCTGGAGGCCCGAGAGGCCCGTCTGAAGGCTCAGAGGGCCTCTGCTAACCAGTGGCGCGCAGTACGCGGCTACAAGCTCCTGCCGCGTCCTCGAGGGCCGCTACGCCGACCACCTTCTGCCGATGATCGTCCTATCGCTCAACACCGGCGCTCCGTCGTGGCGAGCTATTCAACCTCAAATGGCGCGACGTGGACTTCGACACGGCGATGCTCACCGTGGAGGGCGAAGGCCCAAGACCGGCGAGACCCGGCACATACCGCTCAATACCGCCGCCCTCGCCGCGCTCGAGACCTGGGGCCGCGACGATCCCGACTCTACGTCTTCCCCGCGAGGACGGCGGGCGCTCACGACCGTGCAGACGGCGTGGGAGAAGGTACTCGACGACGCCAAGGTAGAGGACTTCCGCTGGCACGATATGCGGCACACCTTCGCCTCGCGGCTCGTGATGGCCGGCGTCGACCTCAACACCGTGCGCGAGCTGTCTGGGCCACTCCGATATGAAGATGACGCTCCGCTATGCCCACCTCGCGCCGCACGTGAAGGTCGACGCTGTATCGCGGCTTGTGCGCCAAGCTGACGTCATAGCTCTCAGAGAAGCGCGCCTAGCTCCTTACCGCTCATCGCAGCATAGCTGACCGACTATCTTCTCGGCGGATTGCCGTTCTCGCCGCTCGTCACATCATGATGCCGTTCGGCGCATTCGCGTGCGAGCTCCTGTACCTGTCCTTTTCCGGGCACCCCTTCTGAACTGCGGTTTTCCGCAGGCGCACCACCCTCTGACCTGCTCGGTGACACGCCTTGTTGCTATGGCGTTGTCTCCAGTTCACACGGGGTAACAGGGCAAGCGTTGCCCGCACACTCCGTCAAATGTCTGCGTCGCCCCGCAGAGTGATGTGGGAGAGGTCGACCTAGACCGGAAGGAGTAGCGATGCAAGTCCTCAATGAGAGGCAGGCGGCTGATTACTTGAACGTGTCGATCAGCTACCTGCGGGCGAGTCGGAGTCCAGGGTCAACCGGAAGAACCCGCCGGACGGTCCGCCATATCTGAAGTATGGGCGGGCGGTCCGCTATGCCGTCGATGATCTCGATGCCTGGCGGACCAAGCGCCGAGTCGATCCGGCAACAGAGACCGTCAGCGCAGCGGGCTGACGTGAGATACCCAGGGAGGGGCCGTCGACCGGAGCGAATGGAAGGACGACCCCAGTGCATGAGAACACCCGAACGGTCACCGATCTCCACCGGCGCAAGGCCGCACTCGTCGCCGAGATGCAGCGCCGCGGAGGCTGCTGCCCTTGGCTCACCGCCGAGCTCGCTGCTGTCGGCGTAGAGCTCTGCGAGCTGACCGGGAACCGCGGCCCCACCTATGCCGAGCGCGTCGGCTTCGAGGCCGGTCCTGTCGATCGCTGTCGGCGAGGTGCACGGCCGTGACGTTCGCTCACTACGCGATCGGCTGGCAGTACGACGGGACACCGAGCGCGAAGCTCGTCTTGCTGGCCATCGCAGAACACGCCGACCCGACCGGGCTCGCGTATCCGGGCTACACGCGACTGGCGAACCTCACCGGGCTGCATCGCTCAACCGTCGTGCGCTGCGTGTCAGAACTCGAAGATCGCGGAGTCGTGAAGGTCGAACGAACGACGCGAGACGGCAAGACCAGGAACCGCTACACACTAGTCGCACAGTGCGACCAGTCGCATGACGCTACCAGTCGCACCGGACAGCATGACTGGTCGCAGGATGCGACTGGGGTAGTCGCACCACGCGACACGACTAGTCGCACAGTGATACCCGAACCTCCCATTGAACCTCCCATTGAACCTATCAATGAATCTCTTCGCGAACTTCCCGGCTTGCATGACACATGACGAGTGGAAACCGGAGGGCGGCGAGTTCGGGTCCAGCGAGGCGCATCTGCTCCGAGCCCTCGAGCAGAAGGCGGGACGCATCCCCAATCAGCGCGAGATCGGCATCGTCGGCAAGGCGATCTGCGACGGCTGCATAGCCGGCTGCAAGGGCGATGATGGAGACATCTGCGCCAGGACGATGATCGCCAAGCTCGAGACGGCCTACACCATCCCCAAGGCGTGCGAGTTCTACGTCGCTGATCGCACGAGGCTCGAGCTGTGACCCGCGAGAACACCGCCCAGAAGGCGGCACGTCTCATCGCATCCGGTCACGTCCGCGTCGTGCGATGCACCGACACCGGCATCGCGCTCGACGTTCTCGGCGATAGCACCGACGCATTCGCTCCCCAGCCCTACCGCGTCATGCGCTATCTCGACGGCGGCCGCATCGTTGAGTCATGCACCTGCGACGCCGGCCGGGTCTACCGCTCAATGGCTGCACGTGCAAGACTCTTGTGGGAGCCGCCGATCAGGGAGTCGAGCCGATGACTGACGCCGCTGCTCTAACCGACGCCGAGCTCGAAGAGATGTTCTACGAGTTGCCGGTGCCGATCAGCAGGCCGTCGCACGCGGCGAGGTCGAGCTGCGAGACCTCTTCGAGCGGATCACGCGGCCGGGCACCGAGCTCTGTCCCAACTGTGGAGTCGATGAGGTGTCGCCAGGTTCACGGTTCGGGCTGTGTCGGAGATGCGTCCCTCAAGCGGTCCACCGAAATCCAGCGCGCACGTCTCAGCGAGCTTGAGGCGCAGCGTGAGAACAACAGGAGCAAGACCGCCACAAAGCGAGCCCGGAAGCCTCTCGGACTGAATCCGAGACGGCCCTGGACGGATGCCGACAAGGCCCTCTTGACCGAGCTACTCGAGCAGGAGTGCGAGTGGCACGAGATCGCCGAGAGGCTCAAGCGAGGGGTCGAAGCATGCAAGTCGATGATCAAGCGCATGGAGGAGGAGTGATGGCTAGCTGGCGCTACTACACCATCGAGGAGATCGAGAAGCTCCGAGAGCTCGGTCCTATCCTCGGTCTAAGCGGTACTGCCCGAGCCCTCGGCCGGAGCGAGCAATCGGTGAAGAACGCCGGCTGGCGCTACCGCGTGAGCTTTGGCGCCGACACCCAGCAGAAGAAGGGCAAGTTCCTCGGCCAACCTCGTGACGTGAAGTTCGAGGACATGCCCGCCGAGTGGCGCGAGCTCGCCAACGCCCAGATGGAAGGTGACGACGAGCTCGTCGTCCGCCAACAGGCGATGCGTGATGCCGCGTTCCCGAAGAAGCGCACGCCGATCTGCGTCGAGTGCAAGACGAGGCCGGCGACCGCGTACAGGAACATGCGCCTCTGTGACGAGTGCTTCGAGCGCAGGTTCGGGTCGGAGGTGGCATCGTGACCGCGGACGTCTACCTCTGCGCCGTGCCTTACCCGATGCTGCACGCCGGCAAGACGATCATGCCGAACCGCTACGCCGTCGTGCGCCTCATCGAGGTAGACGCCGAGGACCCCCACCGTGGCGCTCGTGGACGTGCTCTCGGCCGTGCCGGGCATGGGACCCGGACAACATCTGGTCGACGTCACGCGGCTCATCACGCCGGCTAACGCCGAGGCGATGCGCGATGCGCTCGCCGTGACGCGCACCCCACACTAGACCCAAGGCCCGGTTGGACCCGGTGGGCGGCTCGCCGAAGGTCCCGGTCCTGCAAGGCCCCGAAGCGGTGCGCCGAGGGGAGCAAGACCAGCGTGGCCGGGCGGCTCGCCCGGTGTCATTCCTCTTGCACCAACTACACCTTCTGAAAGAGGTGACCCCCTAATGAGCAGCACGCTTCATCCAAGCTTGCGCAGCGCCATCGCTGCCGAGTTCGCGCTCAAGCCCGGCAAGGTCGAGCAGGAGCAGAACGCCGTGGACGACGAACGCCAGTCCCCCGGCATCGTCAATCGTGGCACCGTCACCCTGACCCCGGACACGAGCCGCGATGAGCTCCGCACGTACCTGCGCACCGGCGAAGGCCGTTCGTCTTCGATGGGCGACACCTCGGCGTTCCTGGTGCCCGCTCAGACGCTCGCCGAGCTCGTCGAGGACATCTACGACGAGAGCCCGATCTACGCCAACGCCCGCGTCTTCAAGCTGGAGAGCGGCAAGGCGCCGGTCCTCGATCTCCCGGTCAAGAGCGAGACCGCCGCGGTCGAGTCGGGCCGCCTCTGACCTCGCCGCCCGCGCCGAGACCGCCGCACCGACCTTCGCGTCGGTCCGCCTCGAGGCGCTCGATGTGTGGGGCTACACCTTCGCCTCGCAGACCGTACTCGACTCTTCGGAGCTCGAGGACATAATCATGCGCGACCTGGCCGGCTCGATATCCGAGGAGTTCAACGCGAAGTTCTGCGTTGGGACCGGCAGCAACCAGCCCGTCGGCATCTTCAACAACCACACCGGCGACAACGCCTACACCGCCGTGGTGTCGGGCAGCAACGACGTACTCGTCGCCTCCAAGATCATCGAGGCTTCCTACGCGCTGCCGACCCGCCACCGCAAGAATGCCAAGTGGTACATGGCCGCCAGCACGGCCGCAGCAATCGCGCCAGCTTCGCCCGTGGCACCACGCTCACCACGCACCCGCTGATGGACTACGCCCCGGACGGCTCGATGCGGATGCTCGGCAAGCCCGTCGTGATCTGCGACGACGCCCCGGCTATCGGCGACGGCAAGTACCCGGTCGCGTTCGGCGATCTTCAGAAGGCGTACGCGGTCGGCGTGCACGCGCGGCAACCAGCATCCTGCGCAATCCGTTCGATCCGCCCTACGTGAAGTTCTACGGCCTGACCCGCATCGGCGGCACGCCCTGGGACAAGACCGCGCTGATCCTCTGCAAGTCGGACACGTAGGCCCTGCGATGAAGGTCCGATTCATCACTGACGGTGTGCTCGATCTGGCGGGTCCCGCCGGCATCGTCACCGTCAACCACCGCAAGGGCGAGGTGGTCGAGCTCGAGGACACCATCGCCGACCTGTTCATCACCGGCGGTAGCGCCCTGCGCGTTGTCGAGTCCGAGAGGACCGTCAAGCCCAAGGCAGAGCGTGCCGTCCGTGCCAAGAAGAAGAGGAGTAGCTGATGTTCACCGGCTCTCAAGAAACCTCAAGACCAGCATCGCCCTCGCGTATGCGAGCGGCACCGCTGACCGCACCGGAGCGGTCCTCGACATGAAGGGCTACGACGGCGTGCTGATGATCGTCACCGCCTCGGCCGTCGCCGCCGGCGCCACCTACTCGATCAAGGCGCAGCAAGACGCCGCGGTCGGTATGGGTAGCGCCGCCGACCTCCTCGGCTCGGCCCAGGTCATCGCCGACGATCAGGACGGCGACGTCTACATCATCGACCTGTACAAGCCGGCCGAGCGTTATGTCCGGCTCTACGTCGACAAGGACACGTCCAACGCCTGCGCCGAGTCTGCTGTGTACGTGCAGTACGGCCCGGCCTACCGGCCGCAGACCAACGCCTCGAGCACCGTCAACATCGAGCGACTCGTGACGCCTGCGGAGGGCACCGCCTAGCACGTCACCAACGGGACCTCGGCCTACCCGGTCGGGGTCCCGCGTGTGCCCTGACCCTCGATGGGGAGGGCACTTCGGATCGCTACGAGCGATACCGCGTGACCTTGGGTGGGTCCAGGAAAAACGAAACCGCCAAATTGGAGTTTTCAGTCACGATAGTCAGAGAGGGTGTTCCGTAAATGGAAGGCCTGTACGTGCCTACCTGCCAGGCCTGCGGTGCCGGCCTTCCCGTCTACCCCGGCAAGGGTCGACCCAAGCTCTTCTGCTCGGACACCTGCCGCAAGCGGTACTCGAGGACCCGCCAGGCCAAGCGGTTCTACTCACCGCCTCCTCCACGCCTTGAGGGCGACCCGCGCGAAGGCTTCGAGTCGATCCGACCCGACGAACGCACGGCGATGGCCCTCGCCGACGCCCTCTCACTCGCCGGCGAGTTGCACCGTCTCGGATGCGACGCGCGACCGCAGCTCGCCTGGCGCTGCGAGTCGGTCGCTCAGGCGCTCGACAAGGCGCTCGAATCCTACTTCTCGAAGCACTCTGACCGGAGGTTCTCATCATGGCAGTGCGCGTAACGGTGTACGGCGAAGCCAACATGAAGCAGCTCGCGCGCGCCCAGCGCGATCTCGACAAGCTCAAGGCCAACGCCACCAAGAACACCAGCGGGGTGAAGAACGCCTTCTCCAGCATGCAGGCCGGTGTGGCCTCGTTCATCAACGCCTATCAGGGCGTCGCCATCGCCGCGGTCGCTGTCGGTGCCGCGGTCTACAAGTCCGTGCAGGCGTACGCCGAGTCCGAGGTGATCCAGAAGCAGCTCGCGCGCGCCGTCGCCAACACCGGAGCATCCTATGCCGGCTATGACAAGCAGCTCCAGAGCATCATCACGTCGACCTCGCAGATGGCCGCCGTCGATGACGAGCTCGTGTCACAGACGCTCACCTCGCTCATCCAGGCCACCGGGGACGCGTCGACCGCACAGAAGCTGCTCGGCGTCGCTATGGACCTCTCCCGGGCCAAGGGCATGGACGCACAGAAGGCGGCGATCCTCGTCGGCAAGGTCTACAACGGGAACGTCGGCGCGCTCAAGAGGTACGGGATCACCCTCAAGGAAGGCGCCACCGCCACCGAGGCCCTCGGTGAGCTCCAGCGGCGGTACGCCGGGTACGCCGAGGACTACGGCAAGTCCACCGCCGGCGCCGCCGACGATCCGGCGACCTCCTGGGGAAACCTCAGGAGTCCATCGGGCAGGTCGCTGTACAGACGTTGAAGATGGACAAGGATCTCGCGCTCACCGCCGACATCATGAACGCGATCGCCGCCGGTGATTGGGGGAAGGCCTGGCGCTTCGCGTCGATGGACATGAAGGCCTACGGGAAAGAGACGGGTAAGGCCACCAAGGTAAGCACCACTTACAGCCGTCAGATCGGCTCCACCGTGTTGGCCATGAAGCGGTACACCGCAGCGATCAACGAGTCGAAACGTGCGTTGGCCGAGTCCGAGGATGCCGAGCTTCAGTCCCTCTATGCCAAGCAGAAGGTGGAGGACGCCGAGAAGGCCCTCACGCAAGCGAAGAAGGAGCACAAGAAGGGTTCCGACGAGGTCCGCATCGCCACCCTCGAGCTCGAGGTCGCAGAGCGCGAGTACGCCACCGCTGCGGACAAGGCCAAGAAGAAGACGCGCGAGTTCACCGCGGCACAGAAGGCAGCCGCCAAGGAGAAGTCCTGGCGCGAGTATCTGAAGAAGCTCCGCGAGGATCTGAAGAAGACCGGAGACGCTGCCACCTCTGCCGCCCGCAAGGTACAGGCGCTCTCGAACCCCGGCACCAACTCCGGCGGATACCGCGAGTTCGCCGCCGGCGGTGTGGTGACACGCCCGACCTTCGCGCTCGTCGGCGAGGCCGGTCCCGAGGTCATCGTGCCGATGAGGCGCGACACCAACTCGCTGGCACTGCTCGCCCAGGCGATGAAGGGCGTAGGCGTGGCGAGCGGAGGCACGACCTACTCGGTGCATCTGCGCGGCTCGCAGTTCTCCAACGTCACGCGCGATCAGGTCCAGGCCTGGATGAACGAGACCCTTGTGGGAGCTGTCCGCAAGGCCGGCGGCTTGGGTCGAAGGTAGCGGCGCGCTGAGCCCGGCTAGGGCCGGTGTGACTGCTTCCAATCCCTGAGCGCGCTCGCACTGTGCATCTCGGCGGTGTTGTTCATCTGCCGGATGAGGTCTTCGAGGCTTTGATTCATCCGTGTGACCCTGCGCAGCTTCGCGCTCGAGCTTGTCGATGGTGCGCGCCCGGTCGTCGTCCGGTCCCTTCACGTAGATCGGGATCGGCTTGGGCGGGGCGAGTCGGCGCGTCTTCATAGAAAAGAGACCTCCCTGGGTCGAAGTACTCCCCGGGTCCGGTCTCCGCAATCCCTATCAAACCACCGTCCGGCGGTCCTGACAAGGTTCGTAACGCTACGAACTTGCTCGCGGACTGCACTCCATTTGCACTCCGCAGCGGATGCGCGGTCTCCGTAAAACGAAACAGGCCAGAGGTTTGTGCCCTCTGACCTGCTCATTGTCTGGTGGGCGATACTGGATTTGAACCAGTGACTTCCACCGTGTGAAGGTGGCACTCTCCCGCTGAGTTAATCGCCCGTTGTGCCGCTTGCGGCGGCGAGTAGCGATTCTAGCGATAGCCGAGAACTCGGGCAAGTGCGGCCGCGCCACGAGCGGCGCGGAACCGTCCGGCGCGCGAACGCCCATCGGCTCGCTCGAGCGCATCGTCGCTACCGACGTCGACTCCAGGTAGGCGATCACGCCCTCGGCGATTCCCTCGGCGACCTTGTCCTGATAGTGCGGGCTTGCGAGCAGCCGATCCTCGATGGGATTCGACATGAAGCCGGTCTCGACCAGGATGGTCGGCACCTTCGAATGATTGAAGCCAGACAGGTCACCCCTGGCGACGGTCCCGAGGTCGACCGCAGACGTCGCGGCAACCACCTGTCGCTGCACCTCTTGGGCGGCGTCCTTGCTGGTCTTGGCGAATGCCCTCGTCCACCGGTTCGACTTCGGGTACAGCGTGGAGATGCCCTGACTTCTTCTGGTCGGGACTCCCGTCAGCGTGAATCCGCACGAACAGATCGGCCTTGGCCTTGTTGGCGATCGCCGCCCGCTCGGAGTTGCTGACGTCGACGTCGTTGGTCGTGCGAGTCATGACGACCTTGACGCCAGCCTCCTCCAGCCGCTCCTTGAGGTTCATCGAGATCTGAAGCGTCACCTCGTGCTCGGGAAGGCGCGTCTTCACACCGGTCGTGCCGCCGGTGACCTTCGGCTTGCCTTCGTCAGAACCGGGGCCGATGGGCTCGGCGCTCATGTTCGAGCGCTTCTGGTGACCGGGGTCGATGCAAACGACGAGCTTGTCCGGGGACTCGCCGTCGGCGCTCCCCTTCTGCGCACGGGTCTTGACCGTCACCTCGTCGCCAGCCACTGCGGTGGCTCCTGCTTCCGGCGTCTGCGACTTGACCGTCGCGACGTCCTCGGGGGTTCCGCCAGCGAACGCCAGACGCAAGCCCTGCCGCGCGCATCGTGATCTCGGCCTCCCCGACCGAGGCGCCCACGACGTCGGGGACCTCCACCGAGCTTGGCTCGGCAGCGGTTGCCACGCCAGCGACGGGTCGCACATCGCCACCGCGGTCTCGAGCCGGCGGAATCGCGGTCCGTGAGCCAGCGAACGCCGAAGACCGCGGCTGCTGCGAGCAGCAAGAACCGCCACGAGGGCAACGAGCGTCCTGCGTTGGCGGCTGCCGCGATGCGTGCTTCTGGAGCGTGTGGTCCGGCGTCTCAGCTGAGGTCCTTCCTGGTGGGCCCGGCAGGATTCGAACCTGCAACCAAGGGATTATGAGTCCCCTGCTCCACCATTGAGCTACGGGCCCGTTTGAGGCATCTGAAGATTCTAGCGCAGTGCACGCGTTCGCGACCCCGGAAGCGGCACTCGTCTCGCGGCAGTCGGAGCATTTGCCAACCCGCAGAGCCGTGCGTATACTTCCGATTCGCGCTTCGGCGCGCCGTTCCTCGGTAGCTCAATCGGCAGAGCATCCGGCTGTTAACCGGAGGGTTGTAGGTTCGAGTCCTACCCGGGGAGCCAAGCATACGAGAAGGGCCCCGCATGCGGGGCCCTTTGTGCTTCCGCTAGAGCGCTCCGCCGCTCGCCCTACTCGAGGTAGTCGCGCAGCCTCTGCGAGCGGGACGGATGCCGCAGCTTGCAGAGCGTCTTGCTCTCGATCTGCCGGATGCGCTCGCGCGTCACGCCGAACTCGCGACCGACCTCTTCGAGCGTGCGCGGGTGCCCGTCGACGAGGCCGAAGCGCAGCTCGATGACCTTGCGCTCGCGCTCGGACAGCCCGTCGAGCACCTTCGAGAGCTGCTCCTGCAGCATCGAGAAGCTCGCTGCGTCCGGCGGCACGACCGCCTCGGAGTCCTCGATGAAGTCGCCGAGCTGGCTGTCCTCCTCTTCGCCGATGGGCGTCTCGAGGCTGACCGGCTCCTGGCTGATCTTGAGGATCTCGCGCACGCGGTCCGCGGTCATCTCCATCTTCTCGCCGATCTCCTCCGGGGTGGGCTCTCGGCCCAGTTCCTGGAGCAGCTGGCGCTGGATGCGGATGAGCTTGTTGATCGTCTCGACCATGTGCACCGGGATGCGGATGGTGCGGGCCTGGTCGGCGATGGCGCGCGTGATCGCCTGGCGGATCCACCAGGTCGCGTACGTGGAGAACTTGAAGCCCTTGGTGTAGTCGAACTTCTCGACGGCGCGAATCAGGCCGAGGTTGCCCTCCTGGATCAGGTCCAGGAAGAGCATCCCGCGCCCGACGTAGCGCTTGGCGATCGAGACGACGAGCCGAAGGTTCGCCTCGACGAGCTGCTGCTTGGCGTCGAGACCGACCTGCTCGATGCGGTGGAGGCGCCTGCGCTCGGCGCGGTCGAGTTCGTAGCCCTTGTCCTCGGCGTCATCCATGCGAGCCGCTGCCTCGAGCCCGGCCTCGATCTTCATCGCGAGGTCGATCTCCTGGGCGGCGGTCAGGAGCGGGACCTTCCCGATCTCCTTGAGGTACATGCGGACCGGGTCGCCGGTGAGCGGCGCGACGCTACTGGGGTCGGTCGCGCGCTTCTTCGCCTTCTTCTTGGTGGCCTTGGGGGCGACCTTGGGCAGCTCGATCTCGACGGCGGCCGTCTCGGCGGCGGTCTGGTCCTCGTCGACTCTCGGCCGCAGGCTCGAGCACCTCGACGCCCTCGGCCTCGGCGACCGTGTCGGCGACCTCGTCGGCGTCGATGACGTGCGAGGGGTCCTCGACGATCTCGATGCCGCTGTCCTTGAAGAAGGTGTAGACGCGCTCGACCTGGTTGTCGCTCAGCTCGACGTCCGAGAGCGCACCCTGGATCTCCTCGTCGGTCAGGTTGCCCTTCGAGCGGCCCATCTTGACGAGGACCTTGATCTCCTCGAGCGCGAGTTCCGGGCCGAGGTCCGCGATCGCGATGACGTCGGCGGCCTTGGTCTTGGCCTTCGAGGCGGGCTTCGGCGACCGGTCTTCGCGGCCGGCCTTCTCGGCGGTCTTGGCCGCGGGCTTCGCTGCCTTTGCCGCAGGGGCCTTCTTGGCGGCCGGCTTCGGAGCCTTCTCGGCCTTGGTCTGGGTCTTCTTCGCGGCAGCCGGCTTGGCGGCGGCGAGTGCTCTTCGGCGCCTTCGCCTTCGTAGCTCAGCCTTCGTGGCGGCCGGCTTCGCGGGGGGCTTCTTCACGGCTGGCTTGGCGGCTGCTGCGGTCTTCTTGGCTGCCGGCTTCTCGGCAGCCTTCGAGGCCGGCTTCACATTCTTCTTCTCGGCGGGTGTCGCCTTTGTTGCCTTCTTGGGTTTGTCCGTCACGCTATTCCTGCGCCTCCAGTTCGGTACTTGAGACATCCTCGCCTCGGCGGAGGCGATCGAGCGTTCGCTGTAGCGTAGATACTTCCCTGAACACCGCGTCGTACTCGCCCGAATCATCAGCGGCGGCGGGCGCCTTCAGCTTGCCCTTCCCGACCGCTATTCGACGCTCGAGTTCGAACTCCTTGAGCCGCCGCTCCAGCCCGTCGGCAAGGTCTGTGACCTCGCCCACATCCGCATCCATCTGCGCGCTCGAAAGCATCCGAGGCGCATCGGGAACGCGCTGCCCGACGAACCCGAGCATCTCGCTCGGCGGCAGCCCAGGCTCGGCGTCTCTCAACGCCTCAGCAACCGCCCGATGCTCGGGAACAGACAGCAGGCCCATCGCAAGCAACTCCCGTGCCCTGACGCGCAGGTCAGGCGATGAGACGAGCAGCGCGAGCAGCTCGAGCTCGGCGCGGACGCGCGGCGTTGGCGGCGGCGCGGGCGCGTCTTCGTGCTCTCCCGCGGCCTTCTCGGCGCGCGGCTGGGCGGCCGGTCGCGAGCGGGCGATCGCGGCACGCACGGTCGTGTAGTCGGCAAGCAGCCGGTCGGCGATGTAGTTGGCGTAGTCGTCGGCGAGCAGCGAGTCCTTCACCGGCGCGAGCACCTCGGCCGCCTCCGTGAGCGCCCGGGAGCGCTCCTCGGGCTGGTCGAGGTCCCAGCGTGCGAGCCGACGGTCGATCGCGAAGCGCAGGAGCGGCACCGCGTCGGCGACGACCTGCTGCATGCCCTCGGCACCCTTGGCCGCGACGTAGTCGGCCGGATCGAGCCCGTCCGGGATCATCGCGACCGACAGCTCCACCCGCGATCCACCGGCCTCGGGGGTGACGTCGCTGTCGATGAACTCGGTCGCGCGGTCGGCCGCGCGCATGCCGGCCTCGTCGCCGTCGAACAGGTACACGATCCGCCGAGCGAACCGGCCGAGCAGCTTGACGTGCTGCTTGGTGAGCGCGGTGCCGAGCGTCGCGACGGCGTTGGTCATCCCCGCCTCGTGCAGCGCGATCACGTCCGTGTAGCCCTCCACGACGACCGCGGTGCCGGTGGCGGTGATCGGGCCCTTCGCCACGTCGATCGCGTAGAGGTTCGCGGACTTCTTGAAGACCGGCGTGTCGTTGGTGTTGAGGTACTTCGGCTCGCCGGAGGTCACGATCCGCCCGCCGAACGCGATCGTCCGCCCCTGCAGGTCGCGGATCGGGAACATGATCCGCTCGTAGAAGCGGTCCTTCAGAGCCCCGCCCGCGCCCGACAGCGCCAGGTTCGCGTCGACCAGCTCGTCGTGCGCGAAGCCGAGGCCGGTCAGGTGTTGGACGAGTGCCCCCCTGCCTGGCGAGTACCCGAGAGTCCAGGTCTTGGCCACCCCGCTGCCGAATCCGCGCTTGGCGAGGTAGTCGCGGGCTGTCTCCGGCCCGCTGTCGCGCGAGCCGGTCAGAGCACGCGCGTAGAACGTGGCGGCCTCGTCGAGCGCAGCGAGCAGCCGCTCCTTGCGGCCTCGCGGCACGCCACCCGCTTCCTCGACGATGTCGATCCGGGAGCGGTCGGCGAGCAGGCGCACGGCGTCGGGGAACTCCACCGAGTCCGACTCCATCACGAAGCCGAAGACGTCGCCGCCCTTGCCGCAGCCGAAGCAGTGCCATAGCTGAGTGGCGGGATCGACCTTGAACGACGGCGTCTTCTCCCCGTGGAACGGACACAGCCCCCAGAAGAGCCGGCCCTTCGGCTTGAGAACGATTCGCTCTGAGATCAGCGAGACGACGTCGGTGGCATCGCGGACGCGCTGAACGTCCTCATCTGATATGCGTCCCACGAAGCCTCCCTTCCACCTGCTTCGGTGTCTTCCCCACAAGACGCACATGCTCCCGTGTGCGCGAGGCACACGGGAGCATCAGCATCGACTGCTGTGCGTGCGGCGGCTAGCCGCCGTGAATCATCAGGAACAGCGGTACGAACACGAGCGAGACGACGGTCATGAGCTTGATGAGGATGTTCATCGCGGGACCGGAGGTGTCCTTGAACGGATCGCCGACCGTGTCGCCAACGACCGCGGCCTTGTGGGCGTCCGAACCCTTGCCGCCGTGCACGCCACCCTCGATGTACTTCTTGGCGTTGTCCCACGCGCCACCCGCGTTCGCCATGAAGATGGCGAGCAGGAAGCCCGAGACGGTCGCGCCGGCGAGGAATCCGCCGAGGATCTCGAGGCTCACGACGCCCAGGATGATCGGGACCGCGACCGCGAGCACGCCGGGGACGACCATCTCCTTGAGCGCGGCCTTCGTCGAGATCTCGACGCACGCGGCGTAGTCGGGGCGACCGGTGCCCTCCATGATGCCGGGGATCTCTTTGAACTGCCGGCGAACCTCGCCGATCATCGAGAACGCAGCCCGGCCGACCGCGGCCATGGTGAGCGCGGCGAACAGGTACGGCAGCATCGCGCCGACGAAGACGCCGACGACGACGTTCGGGTTCTCCAGCGACAGGTTGATCGGCACCTTGAGGCCGAGGTTGACCGTCTCCCGGAACGCGGTGAACAGCGCGAGGGCGGTGAGCCCGGCCGAGCCGATCGCGAAGCCCTTCGCGATCGCGGCGGTCGTGTTGCCCACCGAGTCGAGGTTGTCGGTGATCTCGCGGATCTCCTTGCCCATGTGCGCCATCTCGGCGATACCGCCGGCGTTGTCGGCAACCGGGCCGTAGGCGTCGACGCCGACCGTGATAGCAGTGATCGACAGCATGCCGAGCGCGGCGAGCGCGATGCCGTAGATGCCCGATGTCGCTGACCACGGCACCGCGAGGTTGCCCATGTAGTACGAGCCCCAGATGGCGGCGGAGACCACGAGGATCGGGCCGACCGTCGAGACCATGCCGACACCCAGACCGGCGATGATGTTGGTCGCCGCGCCGGTCTGGCTCGCGTCGGCGATGGACTTCACCGGCTTGTAGTGGTCCGAGCAGTAGTACTCGGTGATCTGGCCGATGGCGATACCGGCCACGAGACCTGCCACGACCGAGCCGAAGTACCACATACGGCTCATGTCGCCGACGCTCTGGGACCACCAGTAGAAGAGCGCGCCCATCGCGACGACCTCGAGGATCGCGGCGACGTAGGTGCCGACGTTGAGTGCCAGGTGGAGGTTGCTGCCCTCCTTGGCGCGAACCATGAACAGACCGACGATCGAGGCGATGATGCCGGCGCCGGCGATCAGCAGCGGCATCGTGATACCGAACGCGAGGTCGTTCGGAGAGATCTCGACGATCTTCTTCAGCACGACGGCGCCGCCCGGGACCTTGAGGATGGTGAGCTTCTCCAGCGTGATGCTGCCCCACAGCGTGAGGGCGAGGATGATCGGCGCGAGGATCGAGCCGACGTAGGACTCGTAGAGGTCGGCGCCCATGCCCGCGACGTCGCCGACGTTGTCGCCCACGTTGTCGGCGATGACGGCCGGGTTGCGCGGATCGTCCTCGGGAATGCCCGCCTCGACCTTGCCGACGAGGTCGGCGCCTACGTCGGCGGCCTTGGTGTAGATGCCGCCGCCAACACGGGCGAACAGCGCGATCGAGGAAGCACCCATCGCGAAGCCGTTGACGATCTCAGGCTGCGGAGGGTTCGCCCCGATGACGAGGTAGATCGTCCAGAGCCCCAGACCCAGCACGCCGAACGACGCGACGGTGAGGCCCATGGTGAGACCGGAGCGGAACGCGACGTTGAGCGCGCCGGCGATGCCCTTGGTGGCCGCCTGAGCCGTACGCGTGTTGGCGCGCGTCGACACGTACATGCCGATGTAGCCGGCGGTGGCGGAGAGAAGACCGCCCGTCAGGAACGCGAGGCCGGTCATGGCTCCGCGCGACAGGTCGCCAGCGGTGACGGCGAGCAACACGAAGACCACTGCGGCGAAGACGCCGAGGACCTTCCACTCGGCCTTGAGGAACGCCATGGCGCCCTCTTGAGTCGCCTTCGAGATGTCCTGCATCTCCTTGGTGCCCGGATCCTGCTTGAGGACCCAGCTGCCGAGGAAGGCCGCGACTCCAAGGCCGATCAAGGCCGAGATAGGCGCAAGCCAGGCTACTGCCGGATTCATTCACCCTCTCCTTCCGCGCGAACGCGCGTCCACCACCGCACCCCTCGGCGCGGCCGCCTTACCCAAACGGATGAAGAGCCCCTCCCGCGGTGCTCTTGGCGCATAAGTATCGCATAGGAAACACGTCTGTCACACGAGCCACTTCTTGGGTATGAACAGCCGCTCGAACTCGCGAATCGCGAAGCGGTCGGTCATGCCGGAAACGTAGTCCACGACCTGCTGAACGAGCTCCGCGTCAGCGCCGGGCGTGAACTCCTCAGGAAGCTCGTCGGCGTGCTCCAGGTAGTAGGAGAAGAGCATCCGAACGACGCGGTTCGCGCGTGGCTCCTCGGCCTTCGCTCGCTCGGAGAAGTAGACGTTGGCGAAGAGGTAGCTCCGCAGCTCCATCATCGCGTCCCAAATCGGCTGCGACATCCGGATCTCGTCGGCGTCGGCCGAGGTGGCGATCAGATCGGTGACCATCGCGGTTATGCGTGCCGCATGCCGCCTGCCGAGCACCTGGATGGGGCCGCTGGGCAGGTCGGCTTCGGCCAGAACGCCCGCGCGCACGGCGTCGTCGATGTCGTGGTTCACATACGCGATTCGATCGGCGATGCGAACGATCTGCCCCTCCAGCGTCACGGGGACGGCGCCGCCCGTGTGGCCAAGGATCCCGTCACGCACCTCGCGCGTCAGGTTGAGCCCCTTGCCGTCGTACTCGAGGCGCTCGACGATGCGCAGCGACTGCACGTTGTGGCGGTACGAACGCGGCGCGTCCGGGTGTTCGTCGGCTATCTCCGCGAGAGCGTCGTCAAGCGCGCTCTCTCCCGTGTGGCCGAACGGCGTGTGACCGAGGTCGTGGCCCAGTGCGATCGCCTCGGTGAGGTCCTCGTTGAGGCGCAGGGTGCGGGCGATCGAACGCGAGATCTGGGCTACCTCGAGGGTGTGGGTCAGGCGCGTGCGGTAGTGGTCGCCCTCCGGCGCCAGGAAGACCTGCGTCTTGTGCGACAGGCGTCGGAACGCCTTGCAGTGCAGGATACGGTCGCGGTCGCGCTGGAAGTCCGTGCGATAGGGGTCCGGCTCCACGGCGACGTCGCGCCCGGCGCTCTCCGCGGACTTCGCGGCGCGCGGTGACAGCCGCTCGTACTCGGCTTGCTCGGCCATCTCCCGCGTCATCACATCCGACACGTCGCACCCCGATCGCTCACGTTAGGCGAACAGCAAGAATCCAGCGACGGCGAGCGGAGTCCCGAACGCAGCGCCCACCAGCCAGATCCTGCGCCAGCCCATGTTGCGCGCGAGCCAGACTCCCAACCACGCCCCAGCTGCCGCACCGGGAACAAGCCACGCCAGAGCCGCCGCAGATTCGACCTCAAGCGGCACCCAGCCGAGCGCGTAGCAGGCGGCGACGCTGACACCCAAGGCGCAGAGCGTCGCTAGCGACCACTCGCGCCACGGCGACTTCTGCCGGCGCGAGCGCCCGGCGATCAGCGGCGACCCTGTGTCCTGCCAGAGCTTGGTCCCCTTCACGCGCCGCCCCTCTGACGGTATGCACCCGGACAGCGCTTGGAGCGGCCGGTGCCCTCGCTAGCGGTTGTCGGATGCCGCCTCTGCCTGAGCGAGCGTCGCCTGGGCTGCGGCAAGCCGAGCCAGCGGCACGCGGTACGGCGAGCAGGAGACGTAGTCCAGGCCGATGTCGAAGAAGACGTGCACGGACTCCGGATCTCCGCCGTGCTCGCCGCAGACGCCCAGCTTGATGCCGGGGTTGGCCGCGCGGCCTCCCTCGCAACCGAGCTCGACGAGCTTCGCCACGCCTTCATCGATCGTCTCGAACGGGTTTCTCGGCATGACTTTGCGCTCGAGGTAGCGTGGCAGGAACTTCGACTCGATGTCGTCGCGCGAGAAGCCGAAGGTCGTCTGGGTGAGGTCGTTGGTGCCGAACGAGAAGAAGTCCGCGACCTGACCGATCTCGTCGGCCATGATGGCGGCGCGCGGCAGCTCGATCATCGTCCCGATCGGGATCTTGACCTCGATGCCCTGCTCGGCAATGACCTCGGCGACGATCTGCTCGCTCTCGGCACGCAGCATCTCGAGCTCGGCTTTGAGCGACACGAGCGGGATCATGATCTCGGGCCGCGGGTCCTTGCCGGCCTTCTTGAGCTGACAGGCGGCCTGCGTGATCGCGCGCACCTGCATCGCGTAGAGCTCGGGGAACATGATCCCGAGGCGGCAGCCACGAAGACCCAGCATCGGGTTCATCTCGGCCATGGCGTCGATCTGCGAGAGCAGACGGCGCTTCTCGGCGAGGTCATGGGCGTCAGCGCCGGCGCACTCGGCCTTCACGATCTCGACCTCGAGCTCGCGCGGCGAGTCCAGGAACTCGTGCAGTGGCGGGTCGAGAAGGCGGACCGTCACCGGGAGCCCGTCCATCGCCTCGAAGATGCCGAGGTAGTCGCCGACCTGCGCCGCGAGCAGCTCGTCGAGTGCGGCAGCGCGGGTCTCCTCGTCCTCGGCAAGCACGAAGCGCTGAATGATGTCTTTGCGCTCGCCGAGGAACATGTGCTCGGTGCGGCACAGGCCGATGCCCGCAGCCCCGAACTTGCGGCCGAGGGCGGCGTCGTCGGGGGTGTCGGCGTTGGCGTGCACGCCCATCGTGCGGAACTCGTCGGCCCACGACAGGATCGGTGTCGAAGTCGCCGGAGACCTTGGGCTCCACGAGCGAGACCGCGCCGAGGACCACGATGCCGCTGGTGCCGTCGATCGAGACGATGTCGCCCTCGCGAAGCACGACGTCGGTCCCGGTCACGGTCGCCTGCTTGGCGTTCGCATCGATCTTGAGCTTCTCGGCACCGCACACGCACGGCTTGCCCATGCCGCGGGCGACGACGGCCGCGTGGCTCGTCTTGCCTCCGTGTGAGGTAAGGATGCCCTGAGCTGCGATCATCCCGTGCAGATCGTCAGGCGTGGTCTCCCAGCGCACGAGAATGACCTTGCGTCCTGCAGCCGCGGCCTCTTCGGCCGTGTCGGCCGAGAAGACGACCTCACCTACCGCCGCGCCCGGAGACGCGTTCAACCCCTTCGCGAGCACGTCGTAGGTGGCGGTGGCATCGAACTGCGGGTGCAGTAGCTGGTCGAGCTGGGCGGGATCGATGCGCAGCACGGCCTCTTCTCGGCTGATCATGCCCTCGTCGACCATGTCGGCGGCCACCTTGAGCGCCGCGCGCGCGGTGCGCTTGCCCACGCGGGTCTGCAGCATCCAAAGCTTGCCCTGCTCGATGGTGAACTCGATGTCGCACATGTCGCGATAGGCGTTCTCGAGCGTCTCGAAGACCGTCCAGAGCTCCGCGCCGGCCTCAGGCAGTACCTTGGGCAGATCGGCGAGGGGTTCGGTGACGCGGATGCCCGCGACCACGTCTTCGCCCTGTGCGTTGGTAAGGAAGTCGCCGTAGTACTCCTTGGTGCCGTCTGCCGGGTTGCGCGTGAACGCGACGCCGGTCGCGCTCGTCTCTCCTTTGTTGCCAAAGACCATCGACTGCACGTTGACCGCGGTACCCAGGTCATCGGAGATGCGCTCCATCTTGCGATAGTCGCGCGCGCGCCGGTTGTTCCATGACTTGAAGACCGCCTCGATCGCGAGATGCAGCTGCTGGGCGGGGTCTTGCGGGAAGACGACATGGCCGCCAACCACGAGCTCGGGGAAGTTCGCGGCGGGCGCGTACTCGCTCACGATGCCCTTGAACACCGAGACGAGCTTCTTCATATCCTCTGCGCTCAAGTCGGTGTCGTTCTTCACGCCCCGGTCGTTCTTCATCGTCTGGATGGCGTTCTCGAACCGGTCGCCCGCGTGCCAGGGGTTTCGATCCTCTTCGTCGAGCACAACCTTCGAGAACATCTGGATGAATCGTCGGTAGCTGTCCCACGCGAACCGCTCGTTACCGGTCTGGGCGATGAGCCCTTGGACCGACGCGTCGTTCAGCCCGAGGTTCAGTACGGTGTCCATCATGCCCGGCATCGAGAAAGGAGAGCCCGAGCGCACGGAAACGAGCAGCGGGTCGTTCGCTTCGCCGAGCGTCTTGCCCATCTTGCCTTCGAGGTCGGCCACGTAGGCGGCGATCTCCTCGGCAAGTCCCTCCGGGAAGGTGGCGGGCGTGGAGTTGGAGTACTCCACACAGGCCTGGCAGGTGATGGTGAAGCCCGGCGGTACGGGCAGGCCCATGTTGGCCATCTCGGCGAGGTTGGCACCCTTGCCGCCGAGAACGAACTTCATCGACTTGTTGCCCTCGGTGTTACCCCCACCGAACGCGTATACGCGCTTGACGTCAGACAACTCCCTTACCCCTCTCTCTCCCGGGCTCCCCAGCGAGTTGCATGATACCGTAGCCGCCGCATCAGCCGGGGCGCCCCGGTCCTTCGCTGCCGTGCCCTCGATCGCTCCCCTAGTCCACGCTCCTGACCTTGCCGTTCAGGTGTCTGATGATCTCCTGCGCCGATTCCTCGACGGCGCGGTCGTCGGTATGCACGACGATGCAGCCGAGCGAGCGCATCAGTGAGCGCGCCTCGGCCATCTCGGCCTCGATAGCCTCTCGCTCCGCATAGTGCGGAACGAGGGTTCCCAACTCGTGCATCCTCGCCGTGCGGATCTCCACCAACGTCTCCCCGCGCGTGACAAGACCGAAGATCTTGCGCGGGTCGACCTCGAAGAGCTCGGGCGGAGGGCTCATGCCCGGCGCAAGCGGGATGTTGGCGACGCGGTAGCCCTTGAACGCGAGATACATCGAAAGCGGTGTCTTGGAGGTCCGCGATACGCCCACCAACACGATGTCGGCCTCGAGGAGTCCCTCTGCGTTGCGGCCATCATCGTGCTTGACGGCGAACTCCATCGCCTCGATGCGGTCGAAGTAGTCCTGATCGGTCCTGCGGATGCCGCCGGCCTCGCCCGTAGGAGTGCGTCCGGTGACCTCTCCGAGCACCCGAACTGCCGGACCGAATAGGTCGACTCCGTTGATGCCTTCTCGGCAGAGCGCCTCCATCTCCGCGCACAGCTCGTCGTTCACGAGCGTGTAGAGGAACAGGCAGTGCATGCCGCAGTGAGAGTTGACGAGCTCGCGCAGCTGCTCCGGAGAAGCGATCTTCGGCAGCCGCTCGATCCGAAACGCGCCAGTACCGAACTGTGCCGCGGCAGCGCGCGCTACCATCTCGCCGGTCTCGCCGAGCGAGTCGGAGACCACGTGGATCGAGATGGGCAGCTGCTCCATGTCAGCTCGCGAGGCGACTGAAGTCCGCGTACCGGGCGAAAAGCGCGACGAAGCGGGCGAGCAGACCGAGCCGATTCGCCCGCAGGCGCTCGTCGGGATCCATCACCAGCACGTTCTCGAAGAAGTCGTCGATCGGTCCGCGCATCTGCGCGTAGACCTCGAGCACCGCCCCGTAGGCGCCCTGCGCGAACAGCTCGTCGACCCGCTCGCTCGCGGCATCGAGCGCATCGGCGAGCGCGGCCTCGTGCTCGCCCATGAGCGCGCGATCGGTCGTCACCGGAGCGCTCCCGACGAGATTGGCCGCGCGCTTGAAGGCGACCGACAGGTCCTCGAACGCATCGGGCGCACCTGCGCGAGCCGACGCGAGCGCTTCGCAGCGTGCGAGCGCGTCCGCGGGCCGCTCTCCGGCGGCGTCGAGCACCGCAGCGATCGTCTCGGCGTCGAAGCCGCGATCGCGCAAGATCCCCTCCAGCCGCGCCATGAAGAAGGCATAGACGGCGGTGCCCACCTCGTCGGGGTCGAAGCCGTCGACCACGCCAACGAGGCCCCCGAGCGCGTCGGCGATAAGCTCACGGATGTTGAGCGGCAGACCCGCAAGCGAGATCTGCAAGACGCCGATGGCCGAACGACGCAGCGCAAACGGGTCCGACGAGCCCTTGGGGGCGAGACCGGCCACGAAGATGCCGCAGATGGTGTCCGCCTTGTCGGCGACCGACACGATGCGCCCCGCAGGAGTCGACGGCACCTCGTCACCGGCGTAGCGCGGCCGGTAGTGCTCCTCGATCGCGAGCGCGACGCCCGCCGACTCACCGGAGTTCTCGGCGTAGTAGCGACCCATGACGCCTTGCAGGTCGGTGAACTCGATGACCGCGTTGGTGACGAGGTCGGCCTTGGCGAGATGCGCGGCGCGCGCCGCCTCGGCGCTCACGTCGGCAGGCGCATCGGCCTTGGCGGCGATCAGGGCCGCCAAGCGCTCGACACGCGCGACCTTCGCGGCGGCGGTCCCCAGGCGTTCCTGGAAGACGACGGTCTCGAGCTTGGTCAGCCAGTCCTCGAGCGGCGTGGCGCAGTCCTCGCGGTAGAAGAAGGCGGCGTCGGCGAGGCGTGCCCGGATCACGCGCTCGTGTCCGCGGACGATCGCGGCGGAGCGCGCCGGGTCGCCGTTGTGAGCGACGATGAAGCGGTTGTCGAGCGAGCCGTCTGCCCGCTCGAGCGGGAAGTAGCGCTGGTGGCTCGTCATGGCGTTCTCGAGCATTTCTCGGGGCACCGCGAGGAACGCCTCATCGAACACGCCGGTGGTGACCGTTGGCCACTCGACGAGGTTCACGACCTCGGCAAACGTCGAGGTCGGAATGACCGCGCGACCGCCGTGAGCAGCGGCCGCAGCCTCGATGCCCTCGCGCACGCGCTCCGCACGCACCTGTTGATCGGCCAGCACGAACGCGTGCTCCAGCGCCGGCAGGTACTCGAAGGCAGCGCTCAGCCGTAGCGGTCCCGGCGCGAGGAAGCGGTGGCCGAAGGTGACGTCGCCCGAGGTGAGCCCACCGAAGCCGACCGGCACGACGGATGACCCGAACAGCGCGAGGAGCCAACGCACGGGGCGTGAGAAGCGGGTCTCGCCGCTGCCCCAGCGCATCGACTTCGCCCAGTCGATGCCGGTGGCCAGAGACTCGAGCACCGCGGGGAGAACGGTCAGTGCGTCAGCACCGACGAGCTGGACCGTCGCATACACGTAGGCGTTGCCGGCCTCATCGATCACCTCGAGGTCGGCGACATCGACGCCCTTGCCGCGCGCGAAGCCCTCGGCGGCCTTCGTCGGCTTGCCCTCGGCGTCGAAAGCCGCCTTTGCCGCCGGCCCCTTGTGGCGCTGGACTGCGTCTTCCTGCCGCTCATCAAGGCCCTCGACGAGCAGTGCAAGCCGGCGCGGCGAGGCCACGACGCGGAGCGTGTCGTAGGTGAGGCGAGCATCCGCGAGAGCGCGCGGTGCGTTCACCTGAAGCTGTTCGACCGCCGAGTAGACCGCCGACGACGGCAGCTCCTCTGTCCCGAGCTCGAACACGAGGTCGCGGCGGGTCATCAGCGCTCACCCCCTTCGGCCGACGGCTCTTCGTCGCTGCTTGCTTCCTCGGCGGGTGTGATCAGATCGATGTAGGCCGCACAGCACGCCTTGGCAAGCGCCCGGACTCGCAGGATGTAGCCCTGGCGCTCGGTGACGCTGATGGCGCCCCGAGCGTCGAGCAGGTTGAACGCGTGGCTGCACTTGAGCACGTAGTCGTACGCCGGCAGCACCAGCCCTGCCTCGAGCGTGCGCGAGCACTCCCCTTCGTAGGTCGTGAACAGCCCGAGCAGCATGTCGACGTCGGCGGTCTCGAAGTTGTACGCCGAGTACTGCTGCTCGTTGCGCAGGAAGACGTCGCCGTAGGTGAAGGTGTGGCCGTCGGGTCCAACGGACCAGACGAGGTCGTACACCGAGTCGACGCCCTGTATGTACATCGCGAGCCGCTCGAGCCCGTAGGTGATCTCGGCAGGCACAGGACGGCACTCGAAGCCCCCCACCTGCTGGAAGTAGGTGAACTGGGTGACCTCCATGCCGTTGAGCCAGACCTCCCACCCGAGTCCCCAGGCGCCGAGGGTCGGCGACTCCCAGTCGTCTTCGACGAGACGCACGTCGTGCTCGGCAGGCTCGATGCCGATGGCGCGCAAAGAGTCGAAGTACAGGTCGAGCACGTCGTCAGGGCTCGGCTTCAGGATCACCTGGTACTGGTAGTAGTGCTGGAGCCGGTTGGGGTTCTCGCCGTAGCGGCCGTCGGTCGGCCGCCGAGAGGGCTGCACGTAGGCCGTGCGCCACGTATCGGGACCGAGTGCGCGGAGTGTCGTCGCCGGATGGAACGTCCCCGCTCCGACCTCCGTGTCGTAGGGCTGCAGCACGACGCATCCCTGATCGGCCCAGTAGCGAGAGAGTGTCAGGATGATGTCCTGAAAGGTCATAGAACTCATCGTGTGGATGCCTTCTCGAGGAACTCACTCGGCCCCGCGCCGAGTGTGGGGGCTATCTTACACGAGGCTGCCCGCGAAATAGTCGAGCGCCTTGAGCCGTGCGGGCACGTGGTAGGTCACGAACGAGCGTACAAGCGCGAAGCAGTCGGAGACCGCCGCAGGAGGCATTTCGAGCGAGGCGACCTCGGCCATCGTCGAGCCCAGGAGCGTTTCGAGCCAGCTCCTGGCGGCGTCGGGGAACCGCAGAGACGCCGGGTCGAGCTCACCGCACGCGGTACACAGAACGCCACCGTGGCCGGCCGATAGCGTCGCGGGACCCTCGATCTCGGCTGCACACGCAACGCATGCGTCGAGCTGGGGCCGGTAGCCGTGGATGGAAAGCGCCTTGATCAGGAACGCCACCACGACCTGCGGGATGCGCTCGAGCTCGGCCGACTCCAGCGTGCCGATGGTGACGTCGGCGAGCGCGTAGAGTTTCGGCTCGGCCTGACCCTCGACGAGCACCTTGTCGAGCAGGTCGACGACGACCGCGGCGGCGGCCGACCGTTCGAGGTCCTCGCGCACCGCGGCGTGGGTCTCGACCGTGCGAGCCTCGCTGATGACCTCGAGCGAGCGGCCGGTGTGCACGAGCAGGTCCACCACGGAGAACGGTTCGAGGCGACCTCCGAAGCGCGAACCCGGGCGCCGCAAGCCCTTGGCGACCGCGCGCACCTGCCGGCCTTCGTCGGAAGCGAGCGTGACGATCACGTCGGTCTCACCCAGCTTGGTCTTGCGAAGGACCAGAGCTCGCAGCGGGTAGGACGGCACGGACGCCTACAGCCCTCGCGCCAGCGCTTGCGCGACGATCTCCGCGCCACCGGACGTGCCGATACGGCTCGCCCCGGCTTCCACCATCTCGAGAGCTGCGTCCAGGTCGCGGATGCCACCAGCGGCCTTCACGCCGATGTCGGGCCCAACCGCGGCGCGCATGATCTCGACGTCGCGCGCCGAAGCACCACGCGGGCCGAACCCGGTAGAGGTCTTCACGAAGTGAGCGCCGGCGGACACGGCGAGCCCGCAGGCTCGGTCGATGAGCGCCTCGTCGAGATAGCCGGTCTCGAGGATCACCTTCACGATCGCCGTGCCATCGGAGCGTGAGGCGACGGCGTCTACGACCGCGGCGATGTCGTCGCGCACGTAGGCGTCCTCGCCCTCGAGGAGCGCGGCGATGTTGATCACCATGTCGGCCTCAGCACATCCCAGCTCCACGAGATGGACGGCCTCCTCGGCCTTGGTCTCGGTGAGCGAGTACCCGAGCGGGAAGCCGACCACGGAGCAGACACGGGTGGAGCTGCCCGCCAGATGCTGCGTGGCGAGCGGCACGAGGAACGGCGAGACGCACAGCGCGGCGAATCCCTGATCCCGGTTGGCCTCCATCCACGCGGCAGCTTCCGACATCCCCACCTTCGGATTGAGTAGCGTCTGGTCGATCATCGAAGCGAGCATCACGGCGTCCATGAGCTTCAGAGCCCCTCTCCGTACCCGAAGCGGCGGATCTGGGAGGCGTCGCGTCGCCAGTCCTTCTTCACCTTCACCGTGAGCTCGAGAAAGACCCGGGTGCCGAGCAGGCGCTCCAGATCCACGCGCGCCTCGCTCCCGATCTGCTTGATCATCACTCCGCCCTTACCGATGATGATGCCCTTCTGGGAGCTGCGCTCCACGTAGATCACCGCCCAGATCCGCGTCAGGTCGGCGCGCAGGTCCTGTTCGATCTCCTCGATTGCGACGCCGACCGCATGAGGCACCTCGTCGAAGGTCGAACGCAGGATCTTCTCGCGGATGAACTCCGCGATCATGACCTCGAACGGCTGGTCGGTGGGCATGTCGCGCGGGAACCAGCGCGGGCCGAGTGGCAAGTACTCCGTCACCGCGGCGATGAAGCCCTCGAGGTTGAACCCCTCGACCGCCGAGAGGACCACCACCTCGTCGAAGGGCGCCAAGCGCTCGGCGGCGGCGATCTGGGCGTCGACCTGATCGGCCGAGGCGATGTCGGCCTTGGAGATGACGAGGATCCGCTTCGCGTGGCAGCGGGCGACGTGCTCGCCGACCCAGCGGTCGCCCCCGCCGACGGGCTTGGTCGCGTCGACGAGCATCGCGACGACGTCGATGCCTTCGAGCGCCTTGAGCGCGCTGCGGTTCAGTTCCTCTCCGAGCGCGTCGTGAGGCCGGTGCAGGCCCGGCGTGTCGACGACGACGATCTGCGAGTCCTCGCGATCGATCACGGCCCGCAGCCTGTGACGCGTCGTCTGCGGAGTATCGCTCGTGATGGCGACCTTCTGGCCCACGAGCGCGTTGGTGAGCGTCGACTTGCCTGCGTTCGGACGGCCCACAAGGGCGACGAAACCGCTTCGTACCTCGGTCATCGGGTTCTCTGAGACCGCGGACACCTACTTCGTCTCGTCTTGGTCGAGGAATCCTCGGACGAACGCCTCGGGGAGAAGTTCGTCGAGCGTCATGACCATCACGTCATCGCTCTGGCCGCCCATGATCACGCGCATCTCGGGGTTGAACTCGGCAAGGACCTGGCGGCAGATGCCACAGGGCACGGTCGGCGCGTCGGAGTCGCCAACGACAGCGACAGCCGTGATCTCGCGATGGCCCGCCGAGACGGCAGCCACCACCGCGGCGCGCTCGGCGCACGTGGTGGCAGGATACGCGGCGTTCTCGACGTTCACGCCCTGGAAGATCTCACCATCAGCGGTATAGACTGCCGCGCCGACGCGAAACATCGAGTAGGGCGAGTACGCCTTCTCCTGAGCCTCGCGCGCGAAAGCCAGCAATGCCAAGTCGGGCTGGGTCAGGTTACGCACGGTCGTCTCCTTCTTCGAGAGCCGGGGCCGGCTCGACGGTCATCTGGCAGATGCGGGTCCCCTTGCGTTCGGTCACGGTCAGGCGCAGACCTTCGAGCTCCATGGACTCCCCCGTCTCGGGGATGCGCCCGGCAAGTTCGGTGAACAGGCCGCCTACCGAGTCGGCCTCGGTGTCCAGATCGGTCCCGAACGCCTCGTTCAGGTCGTCGACCGGCAGTCGCGCATCGACGCGGAACCTGCCGTGGCCCAGATCGACGATGAGTGGCTCGTCACGATCGTACTCGTCTGAGATCTCGCCCACTATCTCCTCGAGCAGATCCTCGAGCGTAACGATACCAGCGGTGCCGCCGTACTCGTCGGCGACTATGGCGATATGCGTGCGCACGCGCATCTCGAACAGCAGCTCCTCGACCGGCTTGGTCTCGGGCACGAAGAACGGCGCGCGCGCGATCTCGGCGATATCGATGTCGTGCTGCCCGCGCCCCATCGCCACCAGCAGGTCCTTCGCGTACAGCACGCCCCGCACGTCATCGATCGAGCGGCGATAGACGGGCAAGCGCGAGAAGCCGGTCTTGTGAATCGTCGAGATGGCGTCTGCCACCGACGACGTGTCAGGCAGGGCCGCCACATCGGTTCTCGGCACCATGACCTCGCGTGCGACCTTCTCGGCGAAGTCCGAGACCGCCTCGAGCCAGGCCTCCTCGGCCTCTTCGCGCTCCCCTTCCTCGCCGAGCGTCCCGCCACGGAACTCCGGGGTGACCGCCCACGGCGTGAGAGTCCGCTCCTTGGACACGACCTCCACCGCCCAGCGCCACGGCGCTCCGAGCAGGCGGGCGATCGGCCACAGAAGGCGGACGAGGGGCACGGACACGCGGGCCGAGTCCAGACCGATGCGCTCGGGGTTGGCGACCGCGAGCGTGCGTGGCAGGGCCTGGCAGACCGAGTGCGCGAGCGCCACCCCGACGAGCAGGCCGAGCAGCCCGGCAAGCGTCGCCGCCGCGGTAGCTGTCGAGCCGACCTCGAGCGCCACCGGCAGGAACTGGATCGCCACGAACCAGCCGAGCAGCCCGAAAGCCGCTGCCGCGAGCGCGAAGACGAGCGCCGAGACGGCGCGCAGCCGATGCCGATGCTCGACGAGGTCGTCGAGCGCGGCCGCACCACGCACGCGAGACTCGACCAGGCGATGGACGCGGCCGGCGGGAAGCAGCATGACCGCGGTCTCGCCCGCCGAGAACATCGCGGACGCTGCCGCGAGCGCGATCGAGATCACCAACGCAACTGCGAGCACGTGTCAGCCGTTTCCTTCGTCGAGCGGGCGATGAGCCCTCAGCGGAAGAATACCTGAAAGACCAGGGTCGTCAGCAGCACACCGAGCGCCCCGCCGACGAGCACCTGGGGCACCGTGTGGATCTCGGCCTCCACCCGGCTTTGAGCCACGAGAAACGCGACGAAGTACGAGAGTGCAAGCGCGCCGGCATTCCAGGTGACGAACCCGATGATGGTGGCGCCGGCGAACGCGAGGGCCACGTGCCCGCTCGGCCAGCCGCCCTCGAGCCAGGTCCCCTCGCGCGAGACGCCCTTCATGATGAGCACGCCGAGCAGAACGATACCGATGGCGATGACGGTGAGATCCGCCGGCGCGAACTGAACCAGTTCCAGGCCCTGCTGCATGAGCGCGCGCACGGGGTCGAACAGAACGAGATAGGCCACGACAAGCGCGTTGATCGCTGCGACGAGCACCGCACCCGCAGCGACGTCCTTCGCGGTCTTGGCGAGCGGGTCGTAGCGCTCTGTCGCGACGTCGACGGCAGCTTCGATGGCGGTGTTGAGCAGCTCGGTCACGAACACCAGGCTGATCGCGAAGACGATTGCGACCAGCTGTGTCCGCGTGACTCCCAGCAGCAGGCTGCCGACGGCGACCAGGACCGCGATCGACGTGTGGACGCGCATGTTTCGCTGCGTCCGCAGCGTGTACACGAGGCCTTCGATCGCGTAGTTGAAGCTCCAGAGGATGGAGCGCTTGCTCTTCATCGGGGCTCGCTAGCGCGAGGCCGCCCAGGCATCGAGCAGTGCTCGCTCCCGGGACTGCATCGCGGCGGCGTCGACGTCCTCGATATGGTCGTAGCCGAGCAGGTGCAACACGCCGTGGACGAGCAGCAGATTGAGTTCCTCTTCGACCGTGTGCCCCAGCTCAGCGGCCTGCTGCTCGGCGATCTCCGGCGCGATGACGACGTCGCCGAGCGTCACGGGCTCGCCCGGAGCGACCACCGCGCAGGGGTCGTCGCAGGGAAACGAGAGGACGTCGGTGGGCCCGTCCTTGCCGCGGAAGCGGGTGTTCAGTTCGGCGATCTCCTCGACACTCCACCACGGCGACGGAGAGCTCGACCGCGTCCGGTGTGTCTTCGCGCTCGAGGACGAACGTCGCCAACTCGACGAACGCCTCGAAGGCGAGCGGTTCGGGTTCGCGGTGACTGACAACGCTGATCTGCATCGACACCTCCTCGCGGGGCGCTATTCGGGCGCCGGGTAGGCAAGGCGGACGTGGCGGAAGCTCACGAGTCCGCGGGCGATCACGTCCGCGATCGTGCCGAGCTCGGCGTCGGTCAGCCCACACTCGTCCAGTTGCCCGTCTGCCTTGCGCTCCCGAAGCACGGCGCCGACGCGCTCACGCACCTCCGACGGGTCCGGCTGGGCCAGCGCGCGCACCGAGGCCTCGCTGCTATCGGCGATCATGACGATCGCGGCTTCCCGACTCTGGGGACGGGAACCGGGATAGCGGAAGTCGGTCTCGTAGACCCCGGCATCCTGAAGCGCCGCCTGATGGTAGAAGTAGCGGACGAGCGACGTCCCGTGATGCTGGCTCACGATCTCGCACACCTGCTCAGGCAGCCCGCTCTGTCTCGCGAGCGCTGCGCCGTCGGGGACGTGAGCCATGATCACCCGCGCGGCGGCGATGGGGTCGGTGCCCTGATGGGGGCAGTCGCCCTCCTCCGAGTTCTCGAAGAAGCAGTACGGGTCGGCGAGCTTCCCGATGTCGTGGTAGTACGCGCCCACCCGCGCAACCAGCGCGTCGGCGCCCACCGCTTCCGCAGCCGTCTCCGAGAGGTTCGCGACGGCCAACGAGTGCACGTAGGTGCCCGGCGCCTCGGCCATCAGGCGCTTCTGCAGGGGATGCAGGGGGCTCGCCGCTGCAACGAGCTCATCGCGGGGATCGGCGTGGGCCTCGCGAGCGCCCCGCAAGCCCAGGGTGCCGATGATGCCCGCGGTGATCGCACCGAGCGCGCCGTAGACGGCGGCCGATTCGGCCCCGGCCCAGTGGGTGGCCGCAGCGACGAGCGCGGCAACTGCAGCCCCACCGAGCACGGCCGCCACGGGCACGCCGAAGGTGCGCAACAGCGTGCTGCCTGTCACCCGGCTCGAGCGGGCATCCGCGCTCGCGCCACGATGCGCACCGATGCCGTGATGGTGGCCGCTAGTCATCGCCTTGCTCGCGCGCCTCTTCGAAGGTCTGATACGCCGAGACGATGCGCTGGACGAGGCGATGACGCACGACGTCCTTGCTGGTGAGGTCCACAAAGGTGAGATCAGCCACGCCGTCGAGGATGGATCTGACCTGCTTGAGCCCGGAGTGGCCGCGCGGCAGGTCGATCTGGGTCACGTCGCCGGTGATGACGATCTTGGACCCGAAGCCCAGTCGCGTCAGGAACATCTTCATCTGCTCGGGGGTGGTGTTCTGCGCCTCGTCGAGGATCACGAACGAGTCGTTGAGCGTGCGCCCGCGCATGTAGGCCAGCGGCGCGATCTCGATCGTCCCACGTTCGAGCATCGCCGCGGACTTCTCCGCCTCCATCATGTCGAACAGCGCGTCGTAGAGCGGGCGAAGGTAGGGATCGACCTTCTCGGTAAGCGTGCCGGGCAGAAAGCCGAGCGACTCGCCTGCCTCGACCGCCGGACGGGTGAGGATGATCCGGCCGACCTCTTTGCGCTTCAGGGAGTCAACCGCCATGGCCATCGCGAGGTACGTCTTGCCCGTGCCGGCCGGCCCGATCCCGAAGGTGACCGTATGACAGCGGATGGCGTCGATGTAGCGCTTCTGTCCTGCTGTCTTGGGCCGGATGGCTTTGCCCTTGTGCGTGAGGATCACATCGCCGTGCAGCCCGGTCGGCGTGCACTCGCTGTGCTTGAGCAGTTCGATGGATCGCTCGACAGCGTCGGGCGTGAGGTTCTCTCCGCGCTCGACGAGCTGGATCATCTCGGCGAACAGCGACGACACGGTCTGGCTGTCACCGGGGTTCCCGTCGATGGTGATCTGGTTGCCCCGCACCGAGATCGCAGGATTCGAACTCGTCTTCGATGATGCGCAGGAGAGCGTCCCCCTGCCCGAGCAGTCTGGTCATGTCCAGGTCGGGCGGGACGACGAGTCGGATCTGAGTGGCTTCCACGGAAGTGATCGGCACCTCGGTTCCAAGGTCTGGCGCATCTCGAGGGTGCGCCGCTCGGGTTCGTCTTCGCGTGCTTGGATTCTACCACCGCCGAGGGTGGCTCAGGCCTGACCGCGTGCGAGACTGCCGCATAGCGGCTCCGCACCGCCCGCCCCGAGCACGACCCCGACCAGATCCCCGGGCGCGCACGCGGACTGGCACGCAAGGCCGACTCGGATGTAGTCGCGGGTCGTCCCCTCGGCGTAGCCGTCGGCGACCCGCTCCACCAGTACCTCCGCGGTACTGCCTGCGTGGGCAGTCAGGAACCGCTCCCTCAACCTGTGGTCGAGGTTACGGAGCCCTTCGGCGCGACGCTGCCTCAAGCTCGGGTCTACCTGCGGCATTCCCGCAGCTGACGTGCCCGTCCTGGCCGAGTAGCGGAACACGTGCAACTTCGCGAACGCGAGCTCCTCGCACGCCTGCTCTGTGCGCGCGGCATCGCGGTCGGTCTCGCCCGGGAAGCCGGCGATCACGTCGGTCGTGAGCGCCAGTCCGGGCAGCGCAGCACGCGCCGCACTGACCCGTTCCGCGTACTCGGCCAGTGTGTAGGCGCGCCCCATCGCCGAGAGCACCGCATCGCTTCCGCTCTGGAGCGGCACGTGCAGGTGCGCGCAGAACGCGGGTGTGGCCGCTAGCACGCCGAGCAGGTGGTCGTCGAGGTCCATGGGCTCGATGCTCGAGAGGCGCAGCCGGCGCACACCGGTCGCTGCGACGGCCTCGACGACCGCTGCGAGACCGGCGACGCCATCCCGGTACCGGCCGAGATTGATGCCGGTGAGCACGACCTCCTTGACGCCCGCGGCCACAAGGCGCTCCACCTCGCCGACGACGGTATCCAGCGGTACGGCACGCGGGAGGCCGCGCGCGTGAGGGACGATGCAGTAGGTGCAGAAGGCGTCGCAGCCGTCCTCGATCTTGACCATGACACGCGTACGGAACCCCTCGCCCACACGGACCGGGCTCGCAGCAGCCGACCGGTCCGCCAGCTCGAGGGCCTCGGCCACCCGGTCCGCGACGACGTTCTTGTCGGCCTCGACCACGACACGAGATCCCAAGGCGCGCAGCGCATCCGCGTCGAGCGCGGCAAGACAGCCCGTCACCACGACGATCGGGCCTCCAGCGGCCTTAAGAGCCTGCCTGACGGCCTTACGCGCCTTCGCGTCCGCCTCGGCTGTCACGGTGCAGGTGTTGATCACCACGACCGCAGCATGGTCGGCGTCGGTGACGCGCACGCCCCTCCCGAGCAGATCCGCCGCGATGTCTTCGCTCTCGGCACGATTCACCTTGCAGCCGAGCGTCCGAAACGCGACGGCGAGTTCCTCACTCATCGGTTCCGCCGAGAAACCCGAGCGCCTCCATGGCGAGCGCTACCGCCACGACCGCCGCGGTCTCGGTGCGCAGAATCCTCGGCCCGAGCGTGGCGGTCACCGCACCGCCTCTGACGAGGGCCGAGACCTCGGACGGACTCAGGCCACCTTCGGGACCGACCACAAGCGCCACGCGAGCGCCCGGGCCGGCGCCGGCAACACGAAGCGCCGCGGCGACTCCGCGACCGGACGCCTCCTCCCACACGACGACGACCGCGTCCTGCTCGGCCAGCAGGTCGCCCACACCGGCGAGCGGCACGGGCTCGAGGACGCGTGGCGCCGTGGCCGCGCGCGACTGCTCGGCCGCAGCACGGGCGATGCGCTCCCACCGTGCGGCCTTCTCGGCACCCCGGGAGGCATCGACGCGCACGACGGTTCGCTCGGTGACGACCGGGGCTATCGAAGAGACGCCCAGCTCGACGCAGTGCCGGACGATCCGGTCCATCTTCTCGCCCTTGGCGATGCCGAGCACGAGAGTGACGTGCGTCTCGGGTGGGAGCGTCACTTCGCCGAGCACCCTCCCCGGCGAGGCCCTCGTCACCGCACGTCGTGAGCTCGACGCGCAGGCACCGCCCGCGCGACGGCTCCACGACCTCGACCAGCTCACCGGGCTTGAGGCGAAGCGCGCGCACTGCGTGATGCACGTCGGCTCCGTCGAGTGGCAGCCGAACGGGACCTGGGCCGTCAGGCCAGGTCATCGACGAGGAAGAAGCGGTGTGCCGACATCGCTAGCCCGTGAGCCAGTCCCGCAGGCGTTCGAGCGCGCCCTTGTCGTGACGCGTCTCGTCTCCGAACTCGTCGGCAAGCTCGCGCATGAGCTCCTTCTGCCGCTTCGTGAGCTTCTTGGGCACTTCGATGCCGAGGTGCACGACCAGGTCGCCACGGCCTCCCCCGCCGAACCGAGGCATGCCGCGCCCCTTGAGGCGCACCGTGTCGCCGTGCTGCGTACCGGCCGGGACCTTGATCTGGTTGTCCTCCAAGATGCCGCAGACCTTCAGGTCCGCGCCCAGGGACGCCTGGGTCACCGATACGGTCGCCTTGCAATGCAGGTCGTCGCCCTCGCGATGCAGGAAGTCGTCGGGGGTGACCCGCACCGAGATGATGAGATCACCCGCGGCGGCACCGCGAATGCCCGCCTCCCCGAGTCCGCGCAGCCTGATCTGCTGGCCGTCGCGGATTCCGGCGGGCACGGTGACGTTCACGTGCTGGCGATCGGGCACGCGCCCGGAGCCTTGGCACTCGTCGCAGGGGTGCTCGACGATCTTGCCCACGCCACCGCAACGGTCGCACGGAACCGCCGTCTGCATCGTACCGAGGAACGTGCGACGCGTCGTGACCTTCTGTCCGCTGCCCTGGCACTCGCTGCACATCACGACGTTGGTGTCCGCCGCCGAGCCGGACCCGCCACAGACCTCGCAGGGCGCAAGGCGGTCGAGGACGATCTCCTTCTCGACACCGCTCGCGGCCTCGGCAAGCGTGATCGCGATGGACATCGCCATGTCGCGACCCTCGAGACGCACGCCACGTCCGGCACGCGCCGGTGACGCCTCCGAAGAAGGCGCTGAACAAGTCGCCCATGTCGAAGCCGCCGGCGCCACCGCCGAACAGGTCGTTCAGATCGACGTACTGGTATCCCCCGCCCGGGCCGCCCGGGCCACCGGGACCTCCGTTGGGGCGTCCGACCGTTCCGAAGCGGTCGTACTGCTCGCGCTTGCCGGGATCGGACAGCACGTCGTACGCGGCATTGACCTCTTTGAAGCGGTCCTCAGCGTCGGGCGCGCTGTTCACGTCGGGGTGGAGCTCCCGCGCCCTGCGCCGAAACGCCTTCTTGATCTCGTCTGCCGAGGCGCCCCGCTCAACGCCGAGCACCTCGTAGTAGTCCCTAGTACCAGCTGGCAACGTCATTCCTTCCTCATGCGGCCCACTGCGGGCCGCGCATCGTCTCGGGATCTCAGCTCAGGGCGCCGGAGAGACCGTCGGCGACTGCGCGAACGGCCTCGATGGCGCGATGGTAGTCCATCCGGGTGGGGCCGAGCACGCCGATGACGCCGTCCGACTCACGGGAGCCGAACCGCACGGCGACGACGCTCGTGTGATCGAGCTCCTCGCGCTGGTTCTCGTGCCCGATGCTCACCCACACTCCGTCTCGGCCAAGTACTGCCGAGAGCGTGTCGAGCAGCGCGAGCCCGTCCTCCACGCAGGTGATGACGGGGCGGGCGCGGTCGGCATCGTGGAACTCGGGCTGCGCGAGTAGGGCCGGCACGCCCACGTGGTGCAAGCGGTCGCGGTCGGCCTCGCCGAGGGCGTCGAGGATCTCGTCGAGCACGGCGACCATCAGCCCCGCATCGGCGTCCGCGTCCGAGCCATCGGCCGAACTGGGAGCTTGCGCGAGCGCCTCCCGCAGCGGGCGGATCTCCGCCTCCCGCTTGCCGACGAACGACGCGTTCAACGAACGCTCGATATCGGCCAGCCGCTCGGGTGATGCGTCCTCGGCGAGCTCGATATGGCGGTTGAGTACCTGCCCCGACTCGGTGATCAGCACGAAGAGCGCCCGCCGCGGGGCCATCGAGAGCAAGTCCACCCGCTTCACGCGCGCGAGCGACACGCTCGGCGCAAGCACGATCGCGAGCGAGTCGGTGAGTCTGGTGAGCAGCGAAGTCGCTTCGCGCAGCAGGTCGTCGACCTCGGCGACCTGCGGCATCGCGGCGACGCTGGCGTCGCGTTCGAGCGCCTGCTCGAGCAAGCGGTCGACGAAGTCGCGATAGCCTGTGTCGGTCGGCAGACGCCCAGCTGAGACGTGCGGCTGCACGACGAAGCCGGTCTCCTCCAGAATCGCGAGTTCGTTGCGCACGGTGGCGGGGCTGCAGCCGAGCTCGTAGCGCTCCACGAGCGTTCTGCTGCCCACCGGCTGGGCGCTCGCTATGTACTCCTCGACGAGCGCCTTCAAGACGCTTCGCCGGCGGTCGTTCAGCATCCGGGTCCTTTTCGACTCGCCACTTCCTGCTGTGGCTGGCACTCAAGTATACCGAGTGCTACGACAGCTCGCGCCCTTCATCCTCGTCGGCGAGCCAGACCCGCCCGAAGACCTCGTTGCCGAGCAGCCAGCCGCGGTCCGTGACCCGCCATCGCGGGTGCCCCGACTCCCCTGCGCGCTCGACCAGGCCGTCGGCGAGGAGTCCCTCCAGAACCGGCTCGACACCCGCATCGCGAACGGCGACCGCGCTCACGCCGTCGGTCAGCCGCAGGCCGAGCATCACGTTCTCGCGCGCCGCCTCGCGCGCGGTCAGGACCTCGACCTCGGTCCGCTCGCCGGTGAGCCAGCCCTCGATCGTCCGGGCCTGCGCGTAGCGCACCCGTGCGGCCTCGGGGGACACGCCGTCGATCAGGCCGAGAACCTCGGCGGTGGCAGCGTCAAGCATGCCGTGCGCAGATGGTCCGACTCCGATGTAGGGGTTGCCGAGCCAGTACGCGGTGTTGTGGCGCGCCTCGTGGCCTGCGCGCGCGTAGTTGGCGACCTCGTAGCGCCGAAGTCCTCGCGCTTCGAGCGTGTCGCGCGCCAAGATGAGCTCGTCGGCGACCGCATCCTCGTCGGGCAGAGCCACGGCGCCCCTGGCCACTCGCCCCTCGAGCGGGGTGCCCTCCTCGACCTGCAGCGGGTAGACGCTCAGGTGAGGCGCACCGCTTGCGAGGGCCGACGACAGGCTGTGTGACCAGTGATCCGCGCTCGCGGCGATGTCTGTCGGCACGCCGCACATGAGATCGACCGAAAGCTCCACTCCCGACTCGCGCACGAGCTCGCAGGCGCGCCATGCGCCCGACGCATCGTGCGCACGGCCGAGGAACTGCAAGACCCCGTCGTCGAAGGACTGCACGCCGAGGCTGATGCGGTTGGCGCCGCCGGCGCGAAGAAGTTCGAGCGACACGGCATCCAGCGAGTCGGGGTTTGCCTCCACCGTGATCTCGGCACCCGCGCGCACCGGCAGCTGCTGCTGCACCCAGTCGAGCAGGTCGGCGACTTCCTCGGCGAACAGCGACGGCGTGCCACCGCCTACGTAGACGGTCTCGACCACGCCGGGAAGACAGGCCGCGGCCCAGCGAACGATCTCGGCACGCATCCCCGAGAACACGGCGCGCACGATGTGTCGTCGGTGGGTACGACGGAGGCGAAGTCGCAGTAGGCGCACTTCGAACGACAGAACGGCACGTGCAGGTAGAGGTGCGCAGGAAGTGCGGGGCCTCGGACGGCGCTCTCGAGTACCGGGCCCAGGTCAGCGCTCGATCCGCCCTGCTCAGTCATCGACTTTCAGGATCGCCATGAACGCCTCCTGCGGCACCTCGACCGAGCCGATGTTCTTCATCCGCTTCTTGCCCTTCTTCTGCTTCTCCAGAAGCTTGCGCTTGCGGGTGATATCGCCGCCGTAGCACTTCGCGAGCACGTCCTTGCGCTTGGCGCGCACGGTCTCGCGGGCAAGGATGCGTCCACCGATGGCCGCCTGGATCGGCACCTCGAACATCTGCCTGGGGATGATGCCGCGCAGCTTCTCGGTAAGGACCTTGCCGCGGTCGTAGGCCTTGTCTTTGTGGACGATGAAGCTCAGAGCGTCCACCGGCTTGCCTGCAAGAAGGATGTCGAGTTTCACGAGCTCACCGGGCCGATAGCCGAGATACTCGTAGTCGAGTGAGGCGTAGCCCTTTGTACGGCTCTTGAGTTGGTCGAAGAAGTCCATGATCAGCTCGGAAAGCGGCATCTCGTAGTGCATCTCGACGGTGGTCGCCGAGAGGTACTGCATGTCTTTGAAAGTAGCCCGGCGACCTTGGGTCAGCTCCATCACCGCCCCGACGAAGTCCGGCGGCACGAGGACCGTCGCCTTCAGGTAGGGCTCCTCCATCCGCTCGAGCTTCGCCGGATCAGGCATGTCTTGCGGTGAGTGCAGGATCTTCATCTCACCGTTCGTGAGAAACGCGTGGTACTCGACGCTTGGCGCAGTCGCCAGAAGATCCAGGTCGAACTCGCGCTCGAGGCGTTCCTTTGACGACCTCCATGTGCAGCAACCCGAGGAATCCGACGCGGAACCCGAAGCCAAGAGCATGGCTCGACTCGGGTTCGTAGATCAGCGCGGGGTCGTTCAGGCTGAGTCTGTCGAGAGCGTCGCGCAGCTCCGGGTACTGGTCACCATCGATGGGGAACAGCCCGGTGAACACCATCGGCTTGACCTCGCGGTAGCCGGGAAGCGGCTCGGTCGCACCGTGTTTCGCCAGGGTGACCGTGTCACCGACCTTCACCAGAGCGGGGTCCTTGAGCCCGGTGATCAAGTACCCGACCTCACCCACTCCGAGCTCGCCGACCGGGATGTTGGCCGGGCGCCTGACCCCGACCTCCTCGACGTCGGTCACCGTTCTGGTGGCCATCATGCGCACCTTGAGACCCTTGCGCACGCTCCCGTCGATCACTCGAATGAGCGCGACCACGCCGCGATACTCATCGAAGTACGAGTCGAAGATCAGCGCCTTGAGCGGCGCGCGGGGTCTCCGCTCGGCGCGGGAACGCGGCGCACGACCGCTTCGAGTGCATCGAGGACGCCGACCCCGGACTTGGCGCTCGTGAGAACGGCCTCGTCAGCGGGGATGGCGAGGCCCTCCTCGATCTCATGCCGCACGCGCTCGGGGTCCGCCGCAGGCAGATCGATCTTGTTGATGAGCGGGATGATCTCGAGCCCCGCGTTCATGGCCATCAGAGCGTTCGCGACCGTCTGCGCCTCCACTCCCTGCGCGGCGTCCACGACGAGCAGCACGCCCTCGCACGCCTCGAGCGAACGGGAGACCTCGTAGGTGAAGTCGACGTGCCCAGGGGTGTCGATGAGATTGAGCTGGTAGGTCTGGCCGTCCGACGACTCGAACATCACCCTCACGGCCTGCGCCTTGATGGTGATGCCTCGCTCGCGCTCGATGTCCATCGAGTCCAGCACCTGCTCGACCATGTCGCGCTCCTGCACCGTGTGCGTGAGTTCGAGGATCCGGTCGGCGAGCGTGGACTTCCCGTGGTCGATGTGCGCGATGATCGAGAAGTTCCGTATGTGGTCAGGCTGCGTCATGGCGGTCTAGTCTAGCAAGCGCACACCTGCCGAGGAACCCGCAGTCGATATGGCACCACCCGGAAGCGTGTGCTAGACTATCGCGGTTCGTCGACACCCCACTGTCACGGGCACCATCGTATGCGGAAGGGCAGAAACAACTGTGGCCAACATCAAGAGCCAGAAGAAGCGCGTCCTCACCAATGAGAAGGCGCACCAGCGCAACAAGGCCGTGAAGTCCGGGCTGAAGACCTCGATCAAGAAGGTCCACGTCGCGGTCGCGGCCGGTGACGCCGAGAGCGCCAAGGCGGCGGCACTCGAGGCCTCACGCCTGCTCGACAAGGCTGCCAGCAAGGGCGTCATCCACAAGAGCCAGGCTGCCAATCGCAAGTCGGGCATCATGAAGGCAGCCAACAGCGTAGGCTAGCCGCACAGCTGCACGATCCAACGCTCGAGGACGAGCCGGGAATCCCGGCTCGTTTTCATTTCCGACTCCCCTTGCGCCGCAAGCTGGATGGCGCGTGCGAGTTCGTCGGCACGAAACGCGCGCGCCTGCCTGACGAGCCGCTTGACCTGCCAGTCGGGCCGTCCCATCGCCGCGGAGATCTCCCCGACGCTACTCAGCCCGCGGTCGAGCATGCTGCGCGCGACCGATCAGGTCCCGCACCGTGCGCACTCCGAGCGCGTGAAGGCCATGAACCGACTCCCCCTCGGCGAGCAGGTCCGCAACTCGCGCGAGCGATCGACGGCAGTCCCTGTCGCCCAGCGCCTCGGTGTACTCCCACACATTCGTGGGCGCGGTCGTCGCGGTGACGCTCTCGACGTCCTCGCGCGTCACTTCGCGCCGGTCGCCCACGTAGGCCACCGCCTTGTCCACCTCGGCGCTCAAGCGCCGCAGATCGTACCCGACCGCCGAGACCAGTTCCTCAGCTCCATCGAGCGTGACGACCTTGTCTCGCTGCTCGAACATCCTGCGCACCACCCCGGGCACGTCGCGCTTCTCCACTTTGCGGTCGACCACGCCCCCTGCGCGATCTGACGGCGCTGTAGAGCCGCGTGTTCTTCGCGAGCTTCGCACCCGCGATCGCAAGCACCGTGAACGGCGCCGGGTCTGCGGCGTAGGCGGCGAGCGCGTCCAGGCTGTCTTTCGACATCCTCTCGACACTCGCGCACGACGACCAGGCGCTTGTCCGAGGCGAACGGCAGCGTGTTGCAGGCGATGATGATTCCTCGGCCACCGCATTCTCGCCGGCGAAGACCTGCATGTTGAAGTCCAGGTCCGCAGCATCCCCGATGCGCGACTTGAGGCGCGACAGAGCCTCATCGACGAGCAACTCCTGCTCGCTGATGTATCAGGTAGACGGGAAGCAGCTCGCCTGGGCTCTTGGTCACTCGCGTTCCTCTCGCGGCGGTCGGCGTCTACAGTTTCGCACAGTGCCGTCGAAGGGCGACCTAGTTCTGGCGTATCCGGTAGCCGGCCTCACCCACCTCCACGACGATGGGACCGCCCTGGTCGCTGCGAAGCACCTTCGCGCCCGACTCTGCGCAGCAGTCGTAGCGCCGTCTCAGTGGGGTGGCCGTGGCGGTTGTCCGCGCCCACCGAGATGAGCGCGTACTCGGGGTCGAGCGCGGAGAGCGCGGCTGCATCGACCGCGCTTCTTGCTCCCGTGATGACCGACCTTCAGCACGTCGATGTCCCTCACCCTGACGCTCTGCCACGAGGCGATCGAGCACCGATGACTCCGCGTCGCCTGTCAGTAGCGCCGAGAACCCCTCCGTCGCGACTTCGACGACGACGCAGTTCTCATTGGCGCCAGCGTCGGCGACCGGTCCGTCGGGCCACACGACGCGCACGGTGAAGCGACCGACGCGCAGCGTGTCGCCTGCATCGACCGTCACGGACCTTCCGCGCGGCGGCGCCGAGTTCGGGCACCGCGAGGGCGGAGGGTGGATCGCGCATCGCGGCGCAGAACCCGAGGTCAACCGCCCGATTGGTGCCGAGCGCCTCGAGCCCGGCCGCGTGATCGGCGTGAGAGTGCGTTACGAGCACGGCGTCGGGCGTGCGCACGCCCTGCTCGAGCAGCCCTCGCTTCAGCGCACCCGGATCCGGTCCGGCGTCGACGAGCAGCTCGCTCGTGCCGTCCTGTACGAGAATCGCGTCGCCTTGGCCCACGTCCAGCACGACGATGCGTGCGCCGCTTGGTGGCGGCGAGCCCCAGACGACCGGCAGCATGATCGCGAGGACACGCGACACCGAGCACCCGCGCTCGCATCGGGCTCGCACGAGGCCATAGGGTCCACAGCGTCGCCGCGCCCGCAAGCAAGACCGCGGCCGCAGGACCCACTGCCCAGGCGACGGGCACAGCGGCTGAGGGCAGCAGCGCGAGCTTGTGCGCGCACCACGCCGCAGCCGCGCCGGCGGTCCCGGAGAGCACCAGGAGGACTCCGCCCGACGGGCGGGATGAGGACGTGGAACGCCAGTCCGCCCAGCCCTAGGGTGAGTACCGCAGAGACGAGCGGCCCCACTATCAGGTTCGCGAGCGGTGACACGAGCGAGAGTGTGCCGAAGGTGCTCGCCGTGATCGGTGTCGTAACCGCTTGAGCGACGAGCGTCATCGCGACGGGCCCGGCGAGCCCTGCGGCGACCCGGGGGATGAGCGCCGCAGACCCATGTCTCGGTGAGACGTGAGAAGACGAGCAGTCCGCCGACCGCGAGCACCGACAGCTGGAACCCGAGATCGAACGCGTTCGGTGGGGACAGCGCCAAGGCGACGACCACAGCACCTGACAGCGCGCCGAGCCCGTCCGAGCGCCTGTCGAGCAGACTGGCGACGGTCACTACGCACGCCATCAGCCATGCGCGCACGGCAGACGCCTGAACGCCCGAGAGGACGACGTACCAGCCGAGAACTCGCGCACACGAGGATCACGAGTAGCTCGTCTCGGCAGCCCGACCAGCCGACCGAACGCCGTCAGCAGAGCGGCGACGACGACCAGGTGACCGCCGCTCACCGCGACCAGGTGGGTGAGCCCCGTGGTGCGGAAGTCCGCGTCAGCGGGCGTGTCCTGCAGCCGCCGGCGGTCGCCGATGGCGACACCCGCGAGCAGATCGCCGCCGGGGCCGGACACCTCCTCGATCCACGCGCGCGCTCGCGTTCGGACGGGCGTGACGAGACCCCGGATGGAGCGCGCGTTGCCCGCCGGAGCTCACGCTCGTCGGCCGAAGGCTGCCCACGCGCCCGTCGCGATGGTCGTCGCGTCCCCACTCGTCGCTCCCCGGCGGCTCGATGCGGCCGCGCAGCACGACCGCCTCGCCTGCCTCGGGTGCCGGCCGCTCCTCGGACCACCGGCATCCTACGCGCACCCCGCCGTTCCGAAGCCGAACCCGTCACGTCCGAACGCTCACCGAACTGGCCGCGGACCGGGTCAGTCAATGCCTCGGCGTGAAGCTCAGGCACCGCCCTCGCTGCCTCGCCGCTTCGACCGCATCGCGACCACCAACCCCAGTACAGCGACCCGCACACGAGTCCGGCGACCACGCCAGCCACGATCGGGCGCAACGCAGGCCAGCGCAGGCTGAGAACAGCCATCCCGCCGACCGCCGCGACCGCACCGATGAGCGGACCCCGCCGCGTCCGGCGGTAGCGCCTGCGTAGCGCGACCACGCGTAGGCCTCGGCGACGACCACGCCCGCCCACATCGCCGCGGCGAACCACGCGAGCGGCGGTATGGACGGCCGGACGCACGACTCATCGGACACAGACGAGGTCCTTCAGCTGCTCCAGACGTTTGGGTCCGATGCCGGAGACGCGGCCCAGGTCCTCGACCGAGGCGAACGGTCCGTTGGACTCGCGATCCGCGATGATCTTCTGCGCGGTGCTCGGACCGACTCCGGGAAGCGTGTCGAGAGCCGCGGCGTCCGCCGAGTTGAGATCGATCGGCGCCCTGCGCGGCGCCCGCGGACGCGCCGGACGCCCCCGCCCCGGCGGAGACGCCCGGCACCGCAGCGGCGACGGGCGGCGCCTCGTCGTCCTCGTCGGGCACGGCAACCTGCTCGCCGTCGCTCACCGGACGAGCGAGGTTGATGAGCTCGATCTTTCGCGTCGGGCAGCGTCCCCCCGGCCGCATCGATCGCGTCGGCCACTCGCGCCTTGGCCGGCAGCTCGTAGAGCCCGGGATGGCGCACCGAGCCGACGACATGCACGAACAGCGTCGACGCTGCAGGCCTCCGTGGCCGGCTTCGCCTGCGGCAGCTTCGGTCTCCACTGCGTGCGCTTCCGCAGCGACGACCTCGACCGATGTCGGCTCCGCGCGAGGCCACCAGCGCCAGAGCGCCATTCCCGCTACCACCGCAACCAGTACGGCAAGCGCGACGAGGGTTGCCGGAGTCGCCGACCCCAGCCCCGCCCGCGCGAGCAGCTCGCGCACCTTCTCCTGCATCGCCCCACCCCGTTCGCCCGACGGATGCGGGCGACGGAGGGGACGTCGCGCCAAGTGCCGACCGCGCGGACCGCCTTCACTCGGCCCGCATTCGACACGATGGCACCGAGCCCCTACCGGAGTCTTGCTCGGAGCTAGCGGTGCGCCGACCCTCGGCGGATCTAGCCAACGACCACGCTGACGAGCTTGCCGGGCACGACGACGACCTTCTTGACCTCGCGGTCGGCGACGTTGGCGGCCACGGCGGCGAGTGCGGCCTCGACGACCTCGTCCTCGGCGGCCGAGGCGGCGACGGTGATCTTGCCGCGCACCTTGCCGTTGACCTGCACGGCGAGCTCGACCTCGTCGGCGGCGGCAGCGCTCGCGTCGAACGCCGGCCAGGGCTCGAGGTGCACCGAATCGGCCTTGCCGAGCTCGACGCGCCAGAGCTCCTCGGCCATGTGCGGCGCGAACGGGCGCGAGCAGCAGCGTGAGCGTCTCGGCGACCTCGCGCTCGAGCGCGCCGTCGCGCTTCTCGGCGGGCAACCGCGTTGCGGTAGTCGTAGGCGGCGTTCGTGAGCTCCATCATCGCGGCGATCGCGGTGTTGAACTGGAAGCGCGCGACGTCGTCGGTGACCTTGCCGATGACGCGGTGCATCTCGCGGCGCAGCGTCTTGCCCGCCGGATCGTCCCCGGAGGCGGGCTGCGCGACCGGGCTCTCCCCGTCGGCGCACGATCGGCGACCAGGCGCCACACGCGCGAGAGCCAGCGGAACATGCCCTCGAGGCCCTCGTAGCTCCAGTCGAGGTCCTTGTCGGGCGGCGCCATGAACAGGATGTAGGCGCGCAGCGCGTCGCAGCCGTACTGCGCGATCATGTCCTCGGGCGCGACCACGTTGCCCCGCGACTTCGACATCGTCGCGCCGTCGAGCTTGACCATGCCCTGCGTGAGCAGGTTGGTGAACGGCTCGGCGAAGCTCACGAGGCCCAGGTCGCGGAAGACCTTGGTGAAGAAGCGCGAGTACAGCAGGTGCAGGATCGCGTGCTCGATGCCGCCGATGTACTGGTCGACCGGCATCCAGTAGTCCGCCTTGTCGCGGTCCCAGATCGCCGAGTCGTTGCGCGCGTCGCAGTAGCGCAGGTAGTACCACGACGAGCACGTGAACGTGTCCATCGTGTCGGTCTCGCGCCGAGCAGGACCGCCGCACTTCGGGCAGGCGACCTCGTAGAACTCGGGGTGGTCGGCGAGCGTCTCGCCCTTCGTGATGTCGACGTCGGCGGGCAGCACCACCGGCAGGTCCGCTTCGGGCACGGGCACGAGCCCGCACGCGGGGCAGTGGATCGCCGGAATCGGGTTGCCCCAGTAGCGCTGCCGGCTGATGAGCCAGTCGCGCAGGCGGAAGTTGATCGCGAAGCGGCCCCGACCGCGCGCAGCGAGCCACTCGGTGACGGCGCGCACGCCCTCCCCGCCCTTGCCGCTGGGCAGGCCGGTGAACTCGCCGGACTGCACCATGACGCCGTCGCCGTCGAACGCCTCGGGCCAGTCGACATCAGTGCGCACGCGCTCGCGCACGCCAGCGAGCTCGGCGAAGAGCGGGTCGTCCTCGGCCACGACGACGGGCGGGATCGGCAGGCCGTACTTGCGCGCGAACTCGAAGTCGCGCTGGTCGCCGGAGGGCACCGCCATGACCGCGCCGGTGCCGTACTCCATGAGCACGTAGTCGGAGACCCAGACCGGCACCTTCTCGCCGTTGACGGGGTTGACGACGTAGCGGCCGGTGAACGCGCCGTTCTTCTCGCGCTCGCCCAGCTGCGCGCTCGACGGCGGTCTCGCGCGCGGCGGCGTCGACGACCGCCATCACCTCGGCTTCGTACTCGGTGCCGGCGACGAACTCGCGCACGAGCGGGTGCTCGGGCGCGAGCAGGAAGAACGTGCAGCCGAACAGCGTGTCGGGCCGCGTGGTGAAGACCGTGATCATCTCGCCGGTCGGCTCGCCGTGCGCATCGCACAGCTCGAAGTCGACCTCGGCGCCGTCGCTGCGGCCGATCCAGTTCGCCTGCATCGTCTTGACGCGCTCGGGCCAGCCGGGCAGCTCGTCGAGGTCGTCGAGCAGCTCCTGCGCGTACTCGGTGATCTTGAAGTACCACTGCTCGAGCTCGCGCTTCTCGACGGTGCTCTTGCAGCGCCAGCACACGCCGTCGCCGAGGACCTGCTCGTTGGCGAGCACGGTCTTGCAGCTCGGGCACCAGTTCACCGGCGAGCTCTTGCGCTCGACGAGCCCGCGCTCCCAGAACTTCAGGAAGATCCACTGGCCCCAGCGGTAGTAGTCCACGTCGCACGTGACGACGTCGCGGTCCCAGTCGTAGGAGAAGCCCATGCGCTTGAAGCTCGCGCGCTGGCGCTCGATGTTGGCGTAGGTCCACGTCGCCGGATGGGTCGCCGACTTGATGGCGGCGTTCTCGGCGGGCAGGCCGAACGCGTCCCAGCCGATGGGATGCAGCACCTGGAAGCCGCGCATGCGTGCCTGACGGGCGATCGACGTCGCCGATCGTGTAGTTGCGCACGTGCCCCATGTGGATGTCGCCCGAAGGGTACGGGAACATCTCCAGCACGTACTTCTTCGGGCGGCTCTCGTCCTCGATCAGCGGCGTAGAGGCCGCGCGACTCCCACTCGGCCTGCCACTTCTGCTCGATCGCCTGCGGATCGTACGAACGCGTCACCCGCGTGTCCTCCCACTCGTCCGGCTCTGATGCGCGCCTATTGTAGCCGAATGGGTGCGCGGCCCTTCGCTGCAAGCAGACCGATTCGAGCTGCGGCGCATCGCCGTGCATTCGCCCCCGATGATGCAGAAACGCCCGCCGACGTGTCGGCGGGCGCGGTGTCTCTGTTGGTGGAGCCAAGGGGGATCGAACCCCTGACCTCTTGGCTGCCAGCCAAGCGCTCTCCCAGCTGAGCTATGGCCCCACATCTGGGTGCCGCCTGAGCGGCAAGCGGTAGTATACCAGCGGCTTACGGCGGTCAAGCAGCCGATACCGACGCGCCGCAGGCGGCGTGGCACCGGCCCCGCTACGCCTCCTCGCCTGCCTCCGCGAGCGGCACGGAAGGGCCCTCCAGCGATGGCTGCAGCACGACCTCCTCCTCGGTGTGCGTCAACACGCCGACGACCTCGGCGAGCACCATGCCGGCGAGGATCAGCGCCGCGCCCGCAAGCCCGCTCAGCCCGAGCGTCTCGCCCGCGAGCCAGCCGAACAGCCCGCCGAACGCGGGCTCGGTGATGAGGATGAGCGCGGTGCGCGCGGGCGGGATGTGGCGCTGCGCGTACGTCTGGACCGCGAAGGCGACCGCGGAGGCCAGCACGCCGGTCACGATGAGCGCGACCCACACCGAGCGTGACTCGGGCAGGGCGATCGGCTCGGTCGCGACAGCGACGCCGCCGCACACGAGCGCGGTCACCGCGATCTGCACGAGCGTGAGCGGCAGGGCGTCGTGCCGCCTGCCGATGCTTCCCAGCACGATCATGTGCGCCGAGTAGGCGACCGCGCAGACCAGCACCCGCGTGTCGCCGACGTTCCAGCCGCCGGTCGAGCCCCCGGAGAGCAGCGCAAGCCCGACGACCGCGAACGCGACGCCCGCAACCGTCGGCCACCGCGGCACGTGTCGCAGGATGACGGCCTGCAGGATCGGCGTGATGACCACGAACATCCCGGTGATGAACGCGGCCTTGCTCGCCGTCGTACCCTGCAGCCCCCAGGTCTGGAAGACGTAGCCGGCGCACAGGAACGCGCCCGCCAAGAGCCCCACCCGCACGACGCCGGCGTTCGAGGCCGCGCACGGACCGCGGGAAGATCACGACGAAGGCGACGCACGCGATCGCGAACCGCAGGGCCAGAAACGAGTACAGCGGGTAGCCGGCGACCGCGTCCTTCACCATCGACGAAGGTCGCGCCCCACACGACCGCGACGGCGACGAGCGCGAGCTGGATCCAGTAGCGCCGGAGCGCTTCGCTCACGACCGGGCGTCCTCGTCGGCCCTCAGTGCCGCCGGCGGCAGCGCTCGGGCGCCGGCTCGGTGACGACTCGGCCGGCAGCGCGAGGCGCTGGGCGTCGCCCCACAGCTTCTCGAGGCGGTAGAACTCGCGCTCCTCGGGCTGGAACACGTGGACGACGACGTCGCCGAAGTCGAGCAGCACCCACTTGCCTTCCGCACACGCCCTCGCGGCCCATCGGCTTGACCCCGGCTCCTCGCGCAGCCTGTCCTCGACCTCCTCGGCGATCGCCCGCGCCTGGATGTCGGTGTTCGCGGTGCAGATGACGAAGTAGTCGGTGATGACGAGCAGCTCCGCCACGTCCATAGCGACGATGTCGGTCGCCCTTTTGTCACTCGCTGCAACGGCAGCGGTGATCGCGAGCTCCTTCGATGAGGTCACTCAGTCCTCCTTGGTCTTCTCGGCGTCCTTCGGACGATAGTCCTTGCCGATGATGACGATCACGTCGGTCACGTCCTGGCGCGAGGGGTCGGACGAGACCTCGCCCACGCCGAGCACGCGCTTCACCTCGTCGCCGCGCTTCGCGTCGCCGCGGCGCACGATGATCTTGGTGGTGTCGTAGTCGAACGAGTCGGCGTTCTGCGTGTCCACGACCCGGAAGCCCGCGCGGATGAGCTCCTGGGCCGCCTCGCCCGCGATGCCCGGCTTGCCCGCGCCGTTGTACACGACCACGCGCGTCGCCTGGATCTTCTTGTTCGCGTCCACGCCCCACCACGACTTCAGCAGGTCCGCGAGCTCGGTCTTCTGCGGCTCGAAGTACGTCTGATCGCCGAGCTTGATCGGCTTGACCGGCATCGGCACGAGCGCGACGTTGTCCTTGGGCACTCGGGCGATCTGCCTCGCGAGCTCGTCGAGCTCGGCCTTGCTCAGGTTGGAGTCGGTCGCCGACTCCACCACACCGCGCACGACCTGCCGGGTGATCGCGTCCTTGTAGACCGCCGCGGGCACCACGACGTAGCTGCGGAACGGCACCGTCAGGTAGTTGGCGATCGATGCGACCACTGTGTCCGCGCCGGCCGGATACGCCTCGCCGATGCGCTCGAAGCCCTGGCCGGGCACGTCGAGGAACGCGCCGTCGGGGATCGCGATACCGTAGGCACGGCCGGTCCTTGTTGTCGAGCCGCATCGCGAGAAAGCCGGTCGCGCGCTCGCCGTCGGCGCCGATCACGACGATGTTGTCGCGCGCCCTGCGCTCGAGCTGAGCGACCGCCGAGTCCTTCTCGGCAACCCGCCGGGCGTTCCAGCGCACGCCCCAGTTGATGAGCATCGCAGCGAGCAGCAGCACGAGCACCGCGATGCCGAGCACCGCGAGCCCCTGCACGATCACGATGGTGAGGTTCTTGGCGCCGCGCCCCGCACGCTGAGCACCGGTGACGAGCTGATGCTGCTTCTCGGCCTTCTTCGCCTGCTTGGCCGACTTGGACGCACGCCGAGACGCCCGATACCCCAACGTGGTCTCCGGCGGCGTGTTGGCCTTGCTGCGCTTGGGCGCCTCAGCCATGCGGGCCCCCGGATCCTCTGTGCTTGCGAGCCACGAATGCGTTCCAGACCTCGACGGTCAGCGGGTGGATGGGCTTGCGCCGCTCGACCAGGTCGGCGACGGAGTGACGGTAGCACTCGGCGAAGAGATCTTCGAGCGATACCTCGCCGATGAGCTCACGAAGCGCGCCGACGCCGGGGTAGCTGCGGTCGGCCGAAAGCATGTCGGCGAGGTAGACGACCATGTCGAGCGCGCCCATCTCCGCGTCACCGACGGTGTGCAGCTCGATCGCGCGCACGACCTCCGGCGGCAGCTCGTCGAGCATCTCCGCGCACCGCGTCGGCCCCCGTGCGCGCATGAAGCAGGTACGGCGCCGCGCGCTCGACATCAGTGGCCATGAGGCCGGCCTCAGCGGCGCGCCCCGCGAGCGCATCCTTGGGGACCTCCCGGTCCCAGTCGTGGAGCAGGCCGGCGAGGCCCGCCGTGTACGGGTCCACGCCGTAGATGGTCGCCAGTCGCTCGGCCATCTCGGCGACCGCATGACAGTGCGCAAGCCCCACGGGCGACAGACGCTCCGCCAGCAGGCCTTCCGCCCTCTGTCGCAGGTCGTCGGCCATCAGGCTTCCCCGCGATAGAGCCCGCGCTTGGCGATGTAGGTCGCGACGGGCTCGGGGGTCAGGTAGCGCATCGGGCGGCGCTCGGCCACCCGCGACCGCAGGTCGGTCGAGGAGATGGCGAGCGCCGGCACCTCCATGTGCTCGATGCGGAAGCCGCTTGTCACGGCCGCATCAAGCCCCTCGCTGCCCCTCAGCTCGTAGCCGGGCCGCGTCGCGGCGATGAAGGTCGCAAGATCGGCGACGCGGTCGGCGTCCTTCCACGTCACGATCTCGAGCACCGCGTCGGCGCCCGTGATGAAGAAGAGCGTCGGCCGCGGGGCCGTAGGCGTCCCGCAGCTCGAGCAGGGTGTCGACGGTGTAGGTCGCGCCCGGGCGGTCGATCTCGAGGCGGCTCACGTCGAAGTCCGGGTTGGTCGCCGTGGCGAGCACCGTCATGAGGTAGCGGTCTTCGGCCGATGAGACCGTCTGGTCCGCTTTGGCGGCGGGCCGGCCCGTCGGCATGAACACGACCTTGTCGAGATTGAACTGGACGAGCGCTTCCTCGGCGGTGACCAGATGCCCGAAGTGGATGGGATCGAACGTCCCGCCCATGATGCCGAGTCGGGTGCCGCTTCTCACTCGCGGATCTGCCCGTCGCCCATCAGCACGAACTTCGTCGAGGTCAGCGCCGTCAAGCCCCATCGGGCCGCGCGCGTGCAGCTTCTGCGTCGAGATGCCGATCTCGGCGCCAAGCCCGAACTCCCCGCCGTCGGTGAAGCGGGTCGACGCGTTCACGTAGACCGCGGCCGCGTCCACCTCGGCCAGGAAGCGGCGTGCGGCGGCGTAGTCGCTCGCGACGATCGCCTCGGAGTGCTTCGTGCCGTAGCGTGTTGATGTGCTTGATCGCCTCGTCGAGTCCCGAGACGACCTTCACGCTCATCTTCAGCTCGTGGTACTCGGTGCCCCAGTCCTCCTCGGTCGCGGGCTCGATCGCAGAGACCGCGCCGAGCGCCAGCGTCCGCTCGTCGGCGTAGCAGCGTGACGCCGCGCGACTCGAGCGCCTTGAGCACCGGCGGCAGAACGCGCTCGTAGACCGCCTCGTCCACCAGCAGCGACTCCGCGGCGTTGCACACGCTCGGCCGCTGCGTCTTGGCGTTCACGACGATGCGCTCGGCCATCTCGGGATCGGCGGACTCGTGGATGTAGACGTGGCAGTTGCCGATGCCGGTCTCGATCACCGGGACCTTCGCCTTCTCCACCACGCTCCGGATCAGCCCGGCCCCGCCGCGCGGGATGAGCACGTCGACGTAGCCGTGGAGCGCCATGAGCTCCTCGGCAGCCGCGTGATCGGTGGACTCGATCGCCTGGATGCACCCGTCGGGCATGCCGGCACCGCGCGGCCGCCTCGGCGAGCACGCGCGTGAGCGTCAGGTTGCTCTGGTGCGCGAGCGAGCCGCCGCGCAGGATCACCGCGTTGCCCGTCTTCACGCACAGCCCGGCGGCGTCCGCGGTGACGTTGGGCCGCGCCTCGTAGATCATGCCGACGACGCCGAGCGGAACGCGGATCTGGCGCAGTTCGATGCCGTTGGGCATGGTGTAGCCGGTGACCACCTCGCCGATCGGGTCGGCAAGCGCGGCGAGGGCGCGCAGAGCGTCGGCCATGCCGGTAAGGCGCGCCTCGTTCAGCATCGAGCCGGTCGAGCAGGCCGTCCGGCGTTCCCTTCGCGCGGGCCCGCTCGAGGTCGGCGGCGTTCGCCGCCAGGATCTCGACCTGACGCGGCCTCAAGCGCGTCGGCCATCGCTCGCACCGCCCGATTGCGGTCCTCGGTCGAAGTGATGGCGAGCGCGGTCGCTGCCTCGCGGGCCTGTCTCGGCGAGCTTCAGAACCTCAGACATGCCTGCCGCACTCCCTTCGCCGGCCGCGGTGCCCTACAGGATCGCGAGCCGGTCGCGATGTACGACATCCTTGCCCGCAAGGCGCGGGAATCGCGCCGCGATATCGGGTGTCTTCATGCCCTTGACGAGATCGAGATCTGCCGACGCGACCTCGGTCATCCCACGCGCCACGACGGCACCCGAGAGGTCCTTCAATACTACCGCATCGCCCGGCTGGAACGACCCCCTCACGGCCACGACACCCGCAGGCAGAAGCGAGGACTGGCGCTCGGTGATAGCGGCGCGCGCGCCGTCGTCGATGACCACTTCGCCCGCGGGCCTTCTGCCGAGCGCGATCCACAGCTTCTTCGCTCCCAAGCTCTCCTCGCCCGGCGCGAACACCGTCCCGCACGCCCTGCCCTCGGCGGCATCCAAGATCACGTTCTCGCGGGCGCCGTCACAGACCACCATCGGAATCCCGGCGCGCATGAGCACGCGCGCGGCGTCGATCTTGGTCGCCATTCCGCCGCTGCCGTGCTCGCTGCCCGCGCCGCCCGCGGCGGCGACGACGTCGTCGGTCAGCTCCGACGACGTGCTCGAGCAGCGTGGCCTCGTCCGAGGCTCGCGGATCGGCTGTCGTAGAGTCCCTCGATGTCCGAGAGCACCACGACCAGATCGGCGCAGACCATCGTGGCCACGAGCGCCGCGAGCGTGTCGTTGTCACCGAAGCGGATCTCGTCGACCGCGACGGTGTCGTTCTCGTTGACGACGGGGACCGCGCCCAGTTCGAGCAGACGCTCGAAGGTGTCGCGCGCGTGCAGGTACGACTCACGGTGCCCGGTGTCGTGCCGCGTGAGGAGCACCTGCCCGACGGCAAGCCGGTGCTCGGCGAAGAGCGCCGCGTAGGTCTCGATGAGCGCGACTTGACCGATCGACGCTGCGGCCTGCAGCGACGGCATGTCGTCGGGCCGCGTCGCTATCGACGAGGCGCGACGAGCCCTGCGGAGATGGCCCCGCTCGACACGAGCACGGGCGCGTGCCCCTCCGCGCGAAGCTGCGCGATCTGGGCGACGAGCGCCGCGACGCAAGGTCACGGTCGAGCCCGCCGTCGTCGCGCGTCAGCGTCGAGGAACCGACCTTGACCACGATGCGCTTGCCCATCAGTCCTCCTGCAGCGACACGTCCTCGGGCTCTTCCTCGATGTAGGGCGACCTCGGGGTCGCCGGGCAAGCCCCGTGTCGAACTCGAAGCTTCGCCCCGATATGCGTATCTCGTCGCCGTCGCGGGCCCCGGCCTCTGATCAGCGCCGCCTCGACACCCGCCTTCACGAGCCGCTTCTGCAGGAACGCGAGCGCCTCCTCGTTCTCCCACTCGGTCATCACGACCATGCGCTCGATGCCCCTGCCCTCCACGGCATACACACCGCCGCCGAGGTTGCGCACGCTGTACGCTCGATCCGCGGTCGTCGGAGTGCGTCCAGATGCGCTCGTGCACGACCGGGCCGGCGCGCCTGCTCGCGCAACGTCGTGCACCTGCTCGGCGACGGCGCGCACGAGCGCGTCGATGCCCTCGCCCGTCACGGCCGAGACCGCGAAGTAGGGCACGCCGTCGGCCTCAGCGCGCTCCCGCAGCCGCGCGTCGGCCTCCTCGACGCCGAGCACGTCGCCTTGTTGCCCACCACCACGCGGGGGCGCTCGGCAAGCTCGGCGGCGTGCGAGGCGAGTTCGTGCTCGATGATCTCGTAGTCCGCGACGACGTCACGCGCCTCGTACCCGCCGGTCAGGTCGACCACGTGGATGATGAGCGCGCTGCGCTCGATATGGCGCAGGAACGCGTGCCCGAGGCCCTTGCCCTCGCTGGCGCCCTCGATCAGCCCGGGAACGTCGGCGACGACGAAGCTCCGATCGCCCGCCTTCACCACGCCGAGATTGGGCACGAGCGTCGTGAACGGGTAGTCGGCGATCTTGGGACGCGCCGCGCTGATACGCGCGATGAGCGACGACTTGCCCACACTCGGCATCCCGACGAGCGCGGCGTCCGCGAGAAGCTTCATCTCGAGGTCGATCCAGCGCTCCTCGCAGGGCTCTCCCAGCTCGGCGAAGGCGGGAGCTCGCCGCGTGGGCGTCACGAAGTGGATGTTGCCCCGACCGCCTCGCCCACCCTCGGCGACCACGAGCTGCTGCCCGGCAACGGTCAGGTCGCCGATGACCTCGCCGGACTCGCTGTCGCGCACGACCGTGCCGAGCGGCACCTTGAGCACGAGGTCGTCGCCGGTCGCGCCGTCACGGGCGGCGCCCTTGCCGTGGGTCCCGCGTTCGGCCTTGAAGTGGCGCTTGTACCGGTAGTCGATCAGCGACGAGACCGCGGCGTCGGCCTCGAGCACCACGTCGCCGCCGTGCCCGCCGTCGCCGCCGTTCGGGCCGCCTTTGGGAACGTGCGCCTCGCGTCGGAACGACATGCAGCCGGCTCCGCCGTTGCCGCCCTTCACGTTGATCTTCACTTCATCGATGAACACCGCGCGCGCACCTCCCCTCCGATCACACCATACTCGTCGAGCGATACGAACGAGCCCCCCGCCGGGCTTGTCGGCAGAGGGCTCATCATCAACAACTGCGTTGGATTGAAGCCTGATCAGGCCTCGAACGGTCGGACGTGCACCTTGCGCTTGAGCCCGCGCGTGAACTCGACGGTCCCGTGCACCATCGCGAACAGCGTGTCGTCGCCGCCGCGCCCGACGTTGTCACCCGGGTGGAAGTGAGTGCCGCGCTGGCGGACGATGATCGTGCCGGCGTGCACCTTCTCGCCCGCGAAGCGCTTGACGCCCAGGCGCTTGGACCTGGAATCGCGGCCGTTCTTGGTGGAGCCGAGACCTTTCTTGTGAGCCATCTCGATTCCCTGCCTTACTCGGTCTCAGCGGCCTCGGTCGCCTCAGCAGGCGCCTCGGTCGGCTCTTCGGCCTTGGCGGCCTTCTTCTTCGGCGCGGCCTTCTTCTTCGGAGCAGCTGCCACGTCGGTGATCCTCACGCGGGTGAGGTTCTGACGGTGACCCTTCAGGCGCTTGTAGCCCTTGCGCTTCTTGAACTTGAAGATGATGGCCTTCTCGCCCTTGAAGTGCTCGAGCACCTCTGCGGTCACGGCGGCTGACGACAAAGCGTCGGGATCGACCGTGATCTCGCCCTCATCGGCGAGGAAGATCACATTGAAGTTCACCGTCTCGCCAACGGGCGCGTCGAGCTTCTCGACAACGACCTCGTCACCAGCGCTGACCTTCAGCTGCTTCCCACCGGTAGCAACGACTGCGTACATCCCAAACCTTTCGATTAGCTTGATTGCGCGAGGAGATATGCTAGCAGCCCGAACACGCAGCGTCAACGCGAACCAGCCACGCCACGCCGCCGGGTGTGTCCCGTCTGTGCTACCTGCCGAAAGGCCGCTTGCCGAGAAGCCCCGTCCGCCCCTCGATGAGGGTCCGCACCTCAGTGGCTTCGGCCTCCGGATCAGGCACGATGGTGACTTGGCGACCCGTCTCGGCGCGCAGAGAAGCGGCGACGTTGAGCCCAGGCGCCGTGATCAGCTCGAACGTCTCGGGATTGAGCCCGAACAGGTACGCGTCCGACCGACCGGTCCTGCAGGATCTCGCGCATCCGGCGCTCGACCGCGATGCGCCGCGTCTGCTTCGAAACGACGCGGCCCTCTCCCCCGCAACATGCGCACGGCTCGGTCAGCACGCCGTACAGCCCGTCGGTCACGTTCTTTCGCGTGATCTCGACCAGTCCCAGACGCGAAATGTCGGAGAGGCGCGTCTTGGTGCGGTCCCGCTCGAGCGCGGTGGACAGTCGCGCCTGGAGCGCCTGCTTGTTGGCCGGCTGCTCCATGTCGATGAAGTCGACGATGATGATGCCGCCGATGTCGCGAAGACGAAGCTGCCGGACGACCTCGTCGGCGGCCTCCAGGTTCGTCTTGGCGATCGTCTCCTCGAGGCTTCGCCGACCGACGAACTTCCCCGTGTTCACGTCGATGGCGGTCAGCGCCTCGGTCTTGTCGATCGTGAGGTGGCCGCCGGACGGCAGGGGCACGACCCGTCGCAGCGCCGAATCGATCGTCTCCTGAAGCTGGAACTCCTCGAACAGCGGCGTGCGGTCCTTGTAGAGCTGCACCCGGCGCACCAGCTGGGGCGAGGTCTTCTTCAGAAACGAGACGACCTTCTCGTACGTGGGCTTGTCGTCGACGGTCATCCGGTTGAAGTCGTCCGAGAACACGTCGCGCACGAACCGGAGCGCGAGGTCCATCTCGGTGTAGAGCACCTCGGGGGCGAGCGCCTCGGTCGTCAGATGGTTGACGCGCTTCCACAGACGAAGCAGGAACTCGAGATCGTTCACGAGATCGCGCTCGGCGACGCCCTGAGCGACCGTCCGGACGATCACGCCGGTTCCCTTGGGCACGTGCCGAGCGACGATGTCGTGCAGCCGGTCGCGCTCCTCCTCGGGCAGCTTCTTGGAGACGCCGACGAAATCGGCGAAGGGCATCAGGACGAGGAACCGACCGGGCAGTGTGACCTCGGTCGTGACACGCGCGCCCTTGGTACCCATCGGGTCCTTGACCACCTGCACCATGACCTGCTGCCCGACCTTGAGCAGCTGGCTGATGTCGCGGCGCCTCGGCGCTTCGACGCCCTCTGGGGCGACGACCTCATCGACGTACAGGAAGGCGTTCTTCTCGAGCCCGATGTCCACGAACGCAGCCTGCATGCCCGGCAAGACGTCGGTCACCTTGCCGAGGTAGACGTTGCCTACGACACTCCGCTTTGGCCGCTCGATGTAGAGTTCGACGAGCTCGCCGTCCTCGAGCAGGGCGACTCGCGTCTCGTTGCTGTCGTGCGAGATGAGCATCTCGCGGGCCACATCGGCCACCGCATCCCCCGTTCACAGCGGACGCGACCAGACCCCCTCATCACCCTCGACGAGCGTGTCCAGGCGCACCGTGCGCACAGCGGTAGCTTCGATGTCGGCCTCTGCGAGGGCCGCCCTGGTGAGCATCTCTGGGCGAAGGGACCCCTGGGGCCCCATCCTGACCGGGAACTCGATCGCTACCCCGGTCGGAATCGCCTCGACACGAGCGTCCTTCGGAACGCACGCGCCGAGGTCGAAAACCTTGGTCTTGCCCTTGTGCTCCACCTCGAGCTGTCCGCGCTGAAGGACTCGAACGAGCCCCGCGTGCACCTTCGTCGCGTCGATCTCCTCTCCGTCGATCTCGATGCGGTAGACGCCGATCGTGAGCGCCGCCGACAGCGACGGACACCGGTCGTCGACGTACCGCGACCTCAAGCGGAGCCAGCCCAGGCACGGCATGACCACTCAGGGCCGCCAGCGCCGCATCCGCCTCAGTGTAGCGCGTCAGCCAGACGTCGGCGTACTCGTTTCGGCCAGCGGTGCCCACCGGCAGCGCGGGACCGAAGGCGAGCTTCATGTGCGGGTTGAAGCCCTTGGTGACCGCATACGGGCAGCCCCGAGCGCCTCACGAGCCGCTCGATCGCCCGCAGGACCTCCAGATGCGAAAGCCACCGGAGCCGATCGCACTTCTCGTAGCGTATCCGGAGCCTGAACTCGCCGGGCGTCATCGCCGCTGCTCCCCCGCCAGCACGATGTCGACGTCAAGCACCGGACACACGTCGCAGCCCGTGCAGCCGTCGAAGCTGCAGTCGGGCGTGGTCGCCGCAGCGAGCGCGCGTGCCCGCTCCTCGACCAGGTACGCGCGAGCGACACCCGGGCTCAGGTGCTCCCAGGGCAGGGGCTCCTCGAGCGCGAACGATGCGCGCGGCGAGCGACGCCAGCTCCATGCCGTGCGCCTCGGCGCTCCGGCGCCAGGGCTCAAGCGAGAACCGCTCGGTCCACGCCTCGAAGCGGGCGCCGCCGCGCCACGCGTCCTCGATGACGTCCGCGAGCTCCCGCCCGCCTCGAGCGAGCACGCCCTCGAGCAGCGACACCTCCGCGTCGTGCCACGAGAGCTCGACGCCCTTGCGGGGCATGTGCTCGCGCAGAACGCTCTGCCGGCGCTGCACTTCGGCGAGCTCCAGTTGCGGCTCCCACTGAAACGGCGTGTGGGCCTTGGGGACGAACGTCGAGACGCTGACCGCCACTCGCACGCTTCCGCGCTGGTCCGGCCGGTGTGCTCCGCCGCGCGACGTCGAGCGTCTTGCGCACGAGATCGCGCGATGCCGCGCAGGTCGTCGTCTGTCTCGGTCGGCAGCCCGAGCATGAAGTAGAGCTTCACGCGCCGCCAGCCTGCCGCGAACGCGCCTCGATCGTGCCGAGCAGATCGTCTTCGGTCACGTTCTTGTTGATGACGTCGCGCAGGCGCTGCGTTCCCGGCCTCGGGCGCGAAGGTGAGGCCCGTCTTCTTGCCGCTGCCGATCAGCCGCGCCATCTCCACCGAGAACGCGTCGACTCGCAGGGACGGGACCGAGAGCGAGACGCCGGTGCCCTCCAAGCGCCGGCTCAGCCGCCGCAAGACCTCTTCGAGCGTCGAGTGGTCGGCCGTCGACAGCGAGGTGAGCGACACCTCGTCGTAGCCGGTGCAGGTGAGCCCGGCGAGCGCGTCGCGCACGATCTCATCGGCCGAGCGCTCTCGCACCGGCCGGTAGACCATGCCGGCCTGACAGAACCGGCAGCCGCGCGTGCATCCGCGCAGCACCTCGACGGTCATCCGGTCGTGCACCACGTCCATGAACGGCACGACCGGGCAGGTGGGTGTCTGGTGGGCGCCCAGCGTGCGCACGACACGCTTCAGCACCACGCTCGGAGCGGAACCGGTCGCGCGCACGCCGGCGAAACGCCCGTCCTCATCGAGTACCGGCGTGTAGAGCGAGGGCACGTAGACGCCGGCGATCCCCGCAAGGCGGTCGAGGAGCACGGAGCGCGCGACGCCCTCGGCCTTCGCATGCGCGGTGGACCTGCACGATCTCCTCGATGGCGTCCTCGCCCTCGCCGATCAGAATCGCGTCGAAGAACGGCGCGACCGGCTCCGGGTTGAAGGCGCACGGCCCGCCGCCGACCACGAGCGGAGAGCTCATCGCCCCGCTCGGATGCACGCAACGGCACCCCGGCAAGGTCGAGCAGTCTCGAGCACGTTCGTGTACGTCAGCTCGTAGGGCAGCGTGATGCCGATGAGATCGAACTCCCCCACCGGAGCGCAGGACTCGAGCGAGAACAGCGGCACGCCGTGCTCGCGCAGGAGCCCGGACAGGTCGACCCAGGGGACGTAGGTCCGCTCGGCGGCCACACCGTCGCATCGCGTTGAGGCGTGCGTAGAGGATGCCGATCGCCTGGTTGGCCTGTCCGACCTCGTAGGCGTCCGGGTAGGCCAGCACCGCGCGGTACTCGGCCGATGCATCGCGGCGGGCGCCCCACTCGCCGTCGATGTAGCGCGACGGCCGCTCGACGCGCGCCAAGAGCGGCTCGACGGCAGGCCACAGGTCGGGCGCGGTCACAGGGCCGACTGCTCCTGACCGCCGGGTGACAGCCGTCAGATCGGCGGGGCCGAGCGCCGGGCTCGTCAACCGCGATGGCGTCATCGACCACCCATGCATGAGCGGGAATGACCTCCTCGGGTTGCCCCCCGCGCACGCCGCGCGCCTTCTCGATCGCCTGGTCGCGCGCCTCGCGCAGTCGCTCGGCAAGCTCGCGCGGATCGCCGCCGTTCTCGAAGTACTCGATGGCCGCGTAGCCCATCGCCGATCGTCGCCGAGTAGCCGATGCCGGCCTTGATCGCCCAGCCGAAACCGGGTACGAGGCCGACGAACTGACGCGCGACGGTGCGGAGCACGAACGCTCCGCCCACGACCGTGGCGAGCTCCTTGATGCGCTCGGCACCGAGCGGCTCGCCGTACGCGGCGGCGATCTGCAGGACCATCTTGGCCTGATTGGCGGTCATGATGGGCATGTCGGCCCCGGGGAGCACCGCGACGGCGCCGATGACGCCGTTCTGGAAGGCGGTGTTCTTGACGGCCTCCTCGGCGACCGCGCGGCGCACGAACGGGAAGTTGGCGGCCAGCGCGACGCGCTTGCCGGATACGCGCTCGCTCAACCACGCGCCCAACGCGCGAACCAGATCGTCCGCCTCGTTCTCGGCGATCGTGTCGAGGACCGGCTGCGAGAGCCGCGACGCGAGCGCGTGCCGGTCGGCCTCCCATCCCAGCAGCACCGTGGGGATGGCGCGCTGGCGCGTGAGCCGCATGGTGGGCTCGATCGTGGTTCCCGGCCCGGTCAGCCCGATCACGACGTCCGCGGCCGAGTCGATCTCGAGCACATCGCCGGGGACCAGGGCCTCGACGCGAAGCAGCGCGTTGCCCGTCTGCGGCAGCAGTGCGGCCTTGAGCGCGTCGACGGCGGGCTGGGCGGCCTCAGCGTCGATGAGGACCGCGATGCGCACCGGCTTCTCGCGCTCCTCGCGCAGTTTCGAACTCGAGCTCATGAGCTCGGTGATGTTCAGCGGCAATCTCATTGGGCCCCCTCTGCGCTCAGCGGCGCGTCCACACCGACAGGAGCATACCCGTCGCCATCATGTTGGTGACCATGAACGAAGAACCGAAGCTCATGAAAGGCAACGGAATGCCGGTGATGGGCATGAGCCCGATGGTCATCCCGATGTTCTCGAGTATCTGGAACGTCCACATGCTGATGATGCCGACGACGATCAAGGCGCCGAACAGGTCCTTGCTCGACGTCGATATCTCGAGGGACGTCACCAGCAACACGAGATACAGCCCGAGCAGGACGATCACGCCGATGAAGCCGAGCTCCTCGCCGAGCACGCTGAAGATGAAGTCGGTGTGGCGCTCCGGCAAGAAGTTCAGATTGCCCTGCGTGCCCGATCCGAGGCCCTTGCCGGAGAGCTCCCCGGAACCGATGGCGATCTTGGACTGCTCCAGGTTGTAGCCGGCGCCCTTCGGATCGACCGCAGGATCGATGAAGACCATCAGCCGGTCGAGCTGGTACTGCTTGATGAGCCTGTCCTCGCCGCTGGACCGATCGACGACACCGTCGAGCCAGAACAGCCCCGCAACCAGCAGCACACCCGATCAGCCCCAGCGCGGCGAACCACCGCGGGCTCAGCCCGCCGATGAGCAGCATGCCCGCAGTGATCGCCACGAACACGAGACCGGTCCCGAGGTCGGGCTGGAGCATGATCAGGCCGAGTGGCACGGCGAGCACGCCGAGGATCTTCGCGATGTCGGCCGGACGCTCGATCTTGCCCTGATAGCGCGCGATGACGGCCGCCATGACGATGATCGTGACGAGCTTCGCCGGCTCGGAAGGCTGGAAGAGACGCATGCCGCCGATCTGCAGCCACGATGTGGCGCCCTTGGCGGCGTCGCCCAGGCCGGGGATGCGCGGCGAGAGGATCAGCAGCGCATCGAAGATGAGCAGCGGTCCGACCCATGCCTGCAGCTTGCGGTAGTCGAACGCCCACATGACGACCAGCGGGACCAAGCCGACGACCAGCCCGAACAGGTGCCGCTTGAACATGGACGGACCGGCATCCATGCCCGACACCGCCGAGTTGACGAGCACGCTGCCGTAGACGACCAGCAGCAACACCGCCGAGAGCAGAGCCGGGTTCACGACCCGAAGAAACGCCGGACGCTCGTTCACGCGGTCACCTCGAACGGTCCTCGGCGGTGACGTGCTCGACCTTCTCGCCGAGCAGAGACGCCAGAATCTGCCGAGCTGCCGGGCCGGCGACCGAGCCGCCGTGGCCGCCCTGCTCGACCACGACCGCGACGACGTACTTCGGATCGTTTGCCGGCGCGTAGCCGACGAACCACGCGTAGTCGTCCTTGCCGGTCACCTGAGCGGTTCCGGTCTTGCCGGCGATCGGCGTCTCCAAGCCGCGGAACACGGCGCGCGCGGTGCCACGCGTGGTCACGCCCTCCAGCGCCGACTGCATCGTCGCGATGTTCTTCTTCGACACCTTCGGCTTGAAGGCGACCTCGGGCTCGGCTTTCAGCACGGACTTCCCGTCGCTGCCGAGCACCTTCTTGAGCACGTGCGGCCGCATGACCTTGCCGTCGTTGGCGATGCCGCCGTAGGTCGCGGCGACCTGCAGCGGCGTGACGAGCATGTCGCCCTGGCCGATCGCCATGTTGACCGTGTCGCCCGGCAGCCACTGCTGGTACTCGGGGTAGTTCTCGTTGAACGCCTTCTTCCAGGCGGCGTCGGGCACGCGCCCGTCGGCCTCGCCGGGCAGGTCGATCCCGGTCTTCTTCCCGTAGCCGAAGCTGCGCACGAACTTCTGCAGCCCCTCCGTCTTCTCCTTGTAGAAGGCGTAGCCGATCTCGTAGAACACGACGTCGCAGGAGTCCACGATGCCGTCGACGAACGACTCGGTGCCGTGGCCGGAGTGGTTCCAGCACCACTTGCTCCAGTCCTCGCCCATACCGGTCCACTTCCCTGCGCACCGATAGGTCGCCCACTGGCGCGTCAGACCGCCTTGAAGCCCCGCCAGTCCGGTGAACGCCTTGAACGTCGACGCGGCCGGGTACTGCCCCGCGATCGCCCGGTTCGACAGGGGGTACTCCGACGAGGTGGTCGTGAGTGAGCGCCAGGTCTTCTCCGACACGCCGCCGAGGAAGACGGACGGGTCGTAGGTGGGCTCGCTCGCCATGGCGAGTACCTCGCCGGTGCGCACGTCGAGCGCGACCGCTGCCCCGGCCCGAGCCTTCGGGAACTTCTGCGTTGTGCGCGTCGACGAGCGCCTGCTTGAGCGCCTTCTCGGTGACCTTCTGCGTCTTGGTGTCGATGGTGAGCATGACGTCGCGACCCGGCACGGGTTCGATCTCCGAGATGACGCGACGCGGCTCACCCGCAGCGTTGACCTCGAGGGTGCGCGTGCCCCGGTCTCCCTGCAGCACCGACTCGAACGAGCTCTCGGCGCCCCCCTTGCCGACGGTATCGGTGGGGTCGTAGTCCTCGAACTCGGGATCGCTCGAGCTGCGTCTCCGAGATCTCACCGGTATAGCCGAGAACGTGAGCAGCGAGCTTGCCCTGCGGGTACTCACGCACCGCACGTGTCTGCACCTCGACACCCGGGAAGTCGCTCTGGTGCTCGGCGAGGTAGGCGACCCTCTCGAGCGGCACGTCGATAGCCACGACGCGCGGCGCGAGCGCAGCCTCCTTCACGCTCGAGACCCGCTCGCGGATCTCGGTCACCGGGATGTCGAGCAGCGCTGACAGGCGCTGGAGCAGTGCCGCGTCGTCGCCGACCGATGGGTCGACCAGAACCGCGAGCGTGGGCCGGTTCGTGACAAGCGGCTTCCCGTTCCGGTCGAGGATGCGCCCGCGAGGCGCGACCGTGGTGACCTCGCGGACGCGGTTCTCCTCGGCCTGCGACGCGTACGCGGAACCCTGCAGAACCTGCATCGTCCAGAGGCGCGCGAGCAGCAGCCCGAGGACGAGCAGGACGACACCGGCCAGCACGGCGTAGCGCGGCTTGAGCATCTCGCGATAGTCAGGCATCGCTATGTCCGCGAACGAGGGTCACGTTGCTCCCAGGAAGTACGACAAGACGGCCCGCGTCAGGCGAGCCGGCGCAGGGTCGTCACAGGGCGGTCACTTCGCAAGAAGCGAGCCAACCACGGGTAGATCAAGACCGCCAGCGCGATGTTGTAGATGGCGCCCGGGAGCATCTTGCCCGCGAACCCCGACCAGAACGCTCCGCCCTCCCCAAGCACGATCAGTATCACGCCGTAGGCGATCTCGCTCAGCAGAGCCGCGACCGCAAGCACCGTGAGCGGCAGCAACCAGCCCTCGGCGAACATCTGCTCGTGCAGCAGACCCGCCAGGTAGCCGGTCGTCGTGAGCACGAGCGCCATCGGGCCCGACCGGTCCGGTGCCCAGCAGGTCGAAGATGAGGCCGGCTGCGAAACCCGCCGTCGCGCCCGGCGCCGGGCCCTTCGATCAGGGCGAGCGTGATGACGACGAGGAGCAGCAAGTTGGGCACGACCCCGCCGATCGCGAGATAGGGCGCGAGTCCCGCCTGCAGCAGCGCGGCGATCAACACGGCGACCGCGGTCACGATCCACTTCCTGCTCATCACTCTCCTCCCTGCGGCGCGAGCGGCTTGGGCGTGCCCGTGAGCACGAGCACCTCTTCGAGTCCCGTCAGATCGCTCGCCGGAGTGACCTCGATCTTCTGGTACAGGCCGGCGGCGTCCTTCTCGGCGGAGACGACCTCGCCGACGACGATCCCTTTGGGGTACACGCCGCCGATGCCCGACGTGATGACCACGTCGCCGACCCGCACCTTCTGGTTGTTGCCCACGAAGTCGAGCGTGAGATCACCTTCGATCGATCCGCGGACGATGCCCGGCGCGCGGGTGCGCTGGACCATGGCGGCCACGCCGCTTCGCTGGTCGGTGATGAGGCGCACCTTCGCCGAGTCGGACGCGGCCGCGACGGTCTGCCCGAGCAGGCCCAGCGGGCCCACGACCGGCATCCCGTTGGCGACGCCGTCATCAGAGCCTCGATCGATGCTGATCACGCCCTCCCACGAGTTGGTGGGCCTGCCGATGACGCGCGCGCCGACGCTCTCGAGCTTCCGCGGTCTCGGTGAACTTGACGAGGCTTCGCAGCCGTTCGTTCTCCAGGCGCGCCTCTTCGAGCTCGGCGAGCCGCGCGCGCAGCCGCTCGTTCTGCGCGCGCAGCTGTTCGAGCTGGCTGCGGGAAGTGCCGAGGTCGCCCGCCCAGGCGACGAGGCCGCGAACGGGTCGCGTGACGAACTCGCCGGACGCGGAGAGCGGTGCGGCGACGGTGTGCACGCCGTCGCGGATCCGGTGCACGACGCCCGACTCGCCCTCTCGGTACCAGAGCGTGAGTATCGTGAGCGAGACCGCCAGAAGGACGATGAGCACCCCGGGTCGTGATCCCGAGGACTCTGGCTTGTTGATGCGCATAGGCGCCCCGGGCGGCTAGCGCCCGCCCTGAAGGACCTTCTTGAGCACGTCGATCTCCTCGAGCGCCTGCGCCGATCCGTCGACGACGTTGGTCAGCGCGCTCTCGGAGACGTGCACCGGCATGCCGGTCTCGTGCCGCAGCCGCTCGTCGAGACCCTTGAGCAGCGCACCGCCGCCGGTCAGGACGATGCCGTACTCCATCAGGTCGCTCGCAAGCTCGGGCGGCGTCTGCTCGAGCGTGCCCTTGACCGCGGCGACGATGGCGGCGATCGGCTCTTCGATGCGCCTCGCGGATCTCCTCGGACTCCATCGTGATCGTGCGCGGCAGGCCGGTGAGCAGGTCGCGACCGCGAACCTCGACGTCGACCTCCTCGAGCAGCGGCCACGCGCTGCCGATCTCGAACTTGATCTCCTCGGCGGTGCGCTCGCCGATCAGCACGTTGTAGACGCGCTTCACGTGGCTGATGACCGCCTCGTCGAACTCGTCGCCGGCGATGCGGATCGACTGGGCGCACACGATGCCGCCGAGCGAGATGACCGCGACCTCGGTCGTGCCGCCACCGATGTCGACGACCATCGAGCCGGTCGGCTCCTGGATCGGCAGTCCCGCGCCGATCGCTGCCGCCATCGGCTCCTCGATGAGGAACGCCTGACGCGCGCCCGCCTGCATCGTCGCCTCGAACACCGCGCGCTTCTCGACCTCGGTGACGCCGGAGGGCACGCACACGACCACGCGCGGCTTGGGCTGCCAGGGGAAGCGCTTCACGCGCGTCTTGTTGATGAAGTAGCGAAGCATCGACTCGGTGACCTCGAAGTCGGCGATGACGCCGTCCTTCAGGGGCCGGATGGCCACGATGCTGCCGGGCGTGCGCCCGAGCATGCGCTTGGCGTCGATGCCCACGGCGAGCACGCGCTTGGTGTCTCGCTCGACGGCGACGACCGAGGGCTCGATCAGCACGATGCCGCGGCCGCGCACCGAGACCAGCGTGTTGGCGGTACCGAGGTCGACGGCCATGTCGCCGCCCCAGGAGTTGAAGAACATATCTACGAGCGACAAGTCGCCGGCTCCTTCCGGTTGCTGCGCACAACGCGGCGTCCACGAAAGTGGCCGCACGCCAAAACCGACCCTAGACCACCGTGGTCAGGGTCGGTCGTGCAACGCAGGAAGTGTAGCACAGCACGTCAGAGCCGACTGCACCGCAGTCCGGGCTGCGTGCGCACTACATCATCCCCAGGTCGCGCAGGCTCGCGTGCGCCCCGCCGTCCCCGATGACGACGTGGTCGAGCACCTCGATGCCGAGCACGTCGCCCGCCTTCACGAGCCGTCGCGTGAGCTGGATGTCCGCGCCGGAGGGTGTCGGATCGCCGCTCGGATGGTTGTGGACGACGACGATCGAGGCCGCCGAGACGCGTACGGCGTCTTTGAACAGCTCGCGCGGATGCACGATCGACGCGTTCAGGGAGCCGACCGAGACCTCGATGATGCGCACGAGCTGGTTCTTCGTGTTGAGCGCGAGCGTCCAGAAGTGCTCGCGGTCCAGTCCGCGCAGCTGCGAACCGCAGACCGCCACCACGTCCTCGGGTGTGGAGATGGCCGGCTTGTCGCCGCCGGATCGCGAGCCTGCGCGACGGCTGAACTCGACGCACGCGAGCAGCCGCGCCGCGGTCGCGGGTCCCAACCCCTCGAGCGCCACCAGGTCGTCGGCGGACACCGTCCAGAGTCCGGCCACGGCGTCGTCTCCCAGCAGCGCGCTCACCCGGGCCGTACCACCCCCGCCGACCAGCACGCTCAGGAGTCCCTCGTCGGAGACGGCGTAGGGTTGACCGGTCAGGAGCAGCTCTCTCGGACGACAGAGACTGGGGGCGCGTGGAGTCATCGAGGAACCGCCTTCCGAAGCGAACGACGGCTCCACGGTTTCACGACCGCCTTGCCCGAACCTTACTGACCGCTTGCCCTGCAGGTGCCGGCTCGGCGTTAAGGTGCCCGGCGGTGGCCGAGCGGGCCCGGCAGCGTGCTCTAGTGCACGGCGCAGGAAAGGCACGGGTCGTACGCCCTGCACCAGCTTCTCGATCGCCAGCACGAACTCGTCTCGCGGCAGATCCGCGACCAGTGGCGCGAACGCCGCATGTCCGCCTCGAGGTTCGCGAGGTTCTGCGCGGTCGGCGTGATGACGTCTCCCGCCGGTCACGACGCCGTCGTCGTCGATGCTAGCGGTGGTAGAGCGTCCCGCGCGGCGCCTCGGTCGCCGAGATGCCCGAACCGGCCCGAATCCGATAGCGGACGGGCGCGCTGTCGCCCCTGTCGGCAAGGAGCGGCTCGCACAGGAGCGCGCACCGCTCCGCAGCGTCGACGAGCTCGACGGCCTGGCACAGGTTGTTGGGGAAGGTGTTGCGCGACGACGGGGCGGAGGCCCGCCTTGCTCGCGACGACGCGCGCCGCGGGCAGAAGCTGAGTCCCACGACAGGTTCACGCGAGACAGCGCGCCCACCAGGAACGTGCGGCCGTCGACGGTCGAGTGCTTCGCGTTGCTGTGCGACACGACCGTCTCGGTGACGAACTCCCGGTACTCGCCGGCGGGCCTGCACCACCCGGCGTCGAGCGCGCACACGTCGCCATCGTAGATCGCGTAGTCGTCGCGCGCTCGTGAGCGCCAGCATCTCGCCCTCCGTCGCGAAGTCCGGCGTCTCGAAGCCGGCGAACAGCTCCACGGTCGCGGCCGCGTCGCCGGCCGCAGCGTGCAGGCGCTCTGCGATGGCAGCGAGGTCTCGGCGGTCGGGCTCGGACGCGAACCCGCCGACCACCGCGGTGATCGGGTGGACCGAACGACCGCCGACGAGCGTGGTGAGGTCGTTGCCGAGCTTCTTGATGCGCAGCGCCCGCTCGACGACCTCGGGCTGCGTCTCCGCGAGCGGGAAGCACGCTCGGCTGGCCGACGTAGTCGGGCGCGGCGAAGATGTACAGGTGCGTCGCGTGGTTCTGCAGGTAGCTGCCGTACAGCAGGAGCTCGCGCAGCATGACCGTGCGCTCGGACACCTCGACGCCGAGCGCCGCCTCGAGCGCCTTGATGCGACGTGACCGCGTGGTTGGGCGAGCAGATGCCGCAGATGCGGCTCGTGATGAGCGGCGCCTCGTCGAAACGGCGGCCCACGACCATCGACTCGAAGAGCCGCGCGGGTTCGACGACGTCCATGCGGACCTCGCGGACCTCGCCCCCCTCGACGCTCGACCGTGATGGTGCCGTGGCCCTCGATGCGGGCGACGTGCTCGACGGTGAGCGTGCTCACCGAGCTACCTCCGTCATGTGAGTTGTAGAGCTCGAACACGCCGCGAGAGCTCGCTCGACGCGCAGGCCCTGCCGCTCGAAGCAGGTCCTCGGCGGCGGCCAGGTTGGCGTCGTCGGCGATCCCGCGGCAGCCCGTGCACGGCCGGCCGAGCGACACGCACTTGGCGCCGCACCCGCTCCGGGTGACGAGGCCGAGACACACGACGTCCGTCTCGTAGAAGCAGACTGTTCTCCGGCCATCTTGCACGCCGCGCACATCGGCTCGCGGTCGGCGTCGGTCCGACAGGCCCATCAGGCGCGCTGGAGCGTCGCACGAACTCCTCGGGCTCGATCGGGCAGCCGGGCACGCGGTAGTCGACGTCGATGACCGCAGTCGACCGGCAGCGGGTGCGATGCGTCCGCCGGCGACGAGGCGGCCGTCCGTCGCCGTAGACGCGCTCCACGTGCGTCTCGAGTGCCCCGACGCCAGCGAGCGCCGGGATGCCGCCGGTGACCGCGCACGCGCCGATCGCGATGACCGTCGAGGCGACGTCGCGCACCTTCTTGAGGAGCTCGACGTGCTCCATCGGTCGTGACGGCGCCCTCGATGATCGCGACGTCGTACTCGGCGGGCATGTGCCCGCTGGAGGCGAGCTGCCAGTACGACAGCTCGATCGTGCCCGAGACGGCGAGCAGGTCGTCCTCCATGTTGGTCATCTGGACCTGGCAGCCGAAGTCGCTGGCGAGGCCGATGACGACCACGCGCGGCGCCATCTAGATCGCCTCCTGCAGGTTCATCGCTTCCCAGTAGTTGAAGACCGGCCCGTCGATACAGGCGTACTGGTGGCCGACGCCGCAGTGCCCGCACTTGCCGATGCCGCACTTCATGCGGCGCTCGAAGCTCACGTAGATGCGGTCGACGTCCATCTCCTTCTTGCGCATCTCGTCGATGACGAACTTGTACATGACGGGCGGTCCGCAGATCGCGCCGTAGGTGTTGCCGGGATCGACGCTCGATGCTCTCGAACAGCCGCGTCACCAGTCCGACCTCGCCGTCCCACGTCGCGTCGGGCTCGTCGACGGTCATCATCAGGTCGAAGTCCTCGCGGTGCCGCCACATGTCGAACTGCTGGCGGAAGAGCACCTCGGCCGGGTTCTTGGACGCCGTAGCAGGATCGTCACCTTGCCGAAGTCGTGGCGCTCGTCGTGGATGTGGTTGATCAGGGACTTCAGCGGCGCGATGCCGAGGCCGCCGGCGACGAGCAGCACGTCGTGGCCCTTCATCTGCCTCGAACGGGAACCCGCGCCCGAACGGGCCGCGCAGCCCCACGATGTCGCCGCACTGCTCGAGCGTGGAGCGCGCCGCGTGACGTCGCCGGCGTTACGCACGCACAGCTCGATGAAGCCCTGCTTCGACGGCGCCGAGGAGATCGAGATCGGCGCCTCGCCCACGCCGAAGATCGACAGCTCGACGAACTGGCCCGGCGTCGAAGTCGAACGCCTCGCGAACGTCCTCGTCGATCAGCCGCAACTCGAAGAGCTTCTCCTTGTCGGTGAGGTCGGTGATCGACGTGATGCGCGCCGGCCAGGGACGATAGGGGTTCGCCTTGAGCCTGCGGTAGGCGTTGGCCGTGCTCGCGCTGCTCATCGGCTGCGCACCCCCCTGCAGTGCCTCGATGACGACGCGCGGGCTGATGCCCGCCTTGCAGGCCCGCTCGCAGCGGCCGCAGCCGACGCACAGCACGCGCTCGAACTTGGAGAGGTAGCCCCACTGCTTGTGGTAGTAGCGGTACTTCACCCGGCTCGCTCGGCTGTCGCGGAAGTTGTGCCCGTGCGCCACCTCGGCGAACTCGGAGAACTGGCAGCTAGTCCCAGACGCGCACGCGCGCGCCGCTCCTCGCCGTCGGGCGTCGAGGTCGTCCTTCACGTCGAAGCAGTAGCACGTCGGGCACACCATCGAGCAGGCGCCGCACGACAGGCACTGCTCTCCGAGCTCGTCCCAGATCGCGTCGCTGAACTTGGCGTCGAGCAGCAGCGGCAGCTGCGCGGTGTCGACCTCCGCCGAGAAGGACTCCTTGAACGCGTGCGTCACGCGCCTGGAACTCGGCGGTGTCCTCGGCGGTGGCCTCGCGCGTCTCGACGGACTCGTCGAGCAGCTCGGCGCCCTTCACCGACCGCACCGACACGAAGTAGCGGTCCCCGAGGTCGGAGAGGAAGATGTCGAAGCCCCAGTGCACCTCGTCGGTCCCCCACGCGTTGCAGAAGCACTCCGCTGCGGCGTGCAGCTCACGCCGACGAGCAGCGTGTTCTCTCGGCGCGCCTTGTAGTACGGGTCCTCGTAGTCGCCGAGGAACACGTTGTCCATCAGCATCAGCGCGTTGATGTCGCACGGGTGCAGGCCGAAGAGCACGCGCGGCGGCGACTGCACCCCGTCGTGCGGTCACGCTCCCGTTCGCCGTGTTGAAGCGCATCAGCTCCTCGCGCTGAGGCACGAAGTACTTCTTCGGCGGCAGGATCGTCGTGTCGTAGTCGAGCCGAAGTTCGGACGGGTCCTCGATCTGCGCGAAGACGAACGCATCGCCCTTCGCCACCGGCCCGACGACCTCGTACTTCGCGGCCAAGCCGCGCACGAGGTCGGGCAGGCGTGACTTGTCCATCACGCGGAAGAACATGTGGTCCCCTTGCTCCCAGGCAGGTGCGTCCGTGGGGTACGGACGCGAGACGAACAGGGCTGCGACAGCGCCGCAGACTCCGGCGGTGGCTAGTCGCCGAAGAAGATCGCGATCTCTCGCTCGGCCGACTCGGGCGAGTCGGAACCGTGGATCACGTTGGCGTCGAGCACGAGACCGAAGTCGCCGCGAATGGTGCCCGGCGCCGCCTCGGCAGGGTTGGTCGCGCCCATGAGCTTGCGGCAGACCCTCACGGCCTCCGGCCCCGAGATGACCATCTTCACGACCGGACCGGACGTGATGTAGTCGATGAGGCCCTCGTAGAACGGCTTGCCCTCGTGCTCCGCGTAGTTCGCCGCGGCCTCCTCGGCGGTGACGACACCGAGCTCGATGCGCTCGATCGTAAGGCCGGTGTCCTCGAACCGCGCGACGATGCGGCCGACAAGGCCGCGGCTCACCGCGTCCGGCTTGATCATCACGTACGTCCGCTGATCCACGATCCGTCCCTTCGTTGTGCGGGCGAAGCGCGAAGGCCTCACCCTCCCGTCGAACGCCAGTTGTTGTCGAGCCCGTTCACTTGCCAGCCCACTCCCTCGCGGGAGAGGCGGACCACGTAGCGCATCGTGCCGCCCTCACGCGGGGTCACGGTCACGGCGACCGCGGAGGAGTCGCGCCCGCGATCGACCTCGTCGATCGTGAACTTCTCCACCGGGGGGACCTTCGCCATCTCGCGCGCGACGTCGCCCTCGGGCACGGCGACCCAGTACTTCTCGACCGGCTCGCCCTTCGAGTAGGCGACGAGCATCCCGTTCACCGTCGACCGCTGCGTCGGCCACCCGAGGCCCGCGAGGTACGCGACGCCGAGCACCAGCATCAGCCCGACGATCGCCGAGCCGATCAGGATCGCTATGCGTGACTGCTTGTTGAGTCGCGTCGCCGCGCTCGGCGCGGCGCGCCTCGCGGTCGCGCTGCTTCATGTCATCTTCGCTGCGCGAGAAGAAGTCGCTCACGGCCTGCTCGTCACCGAACCCGAGCGCCTCCGCGGCGTGATCGGCCTCCTGGACACCGGTGGCCGGGACCGTCTCCGCCGCGTCGCCGACCGCACCGAGCGCCGCGAGCTCGCCGGTGTTCCAGCCTTCGCCGCCGCTCGCCGAGTGATCGCCGGGGGCATCTCCCCGGTCTCCCACCCCTCGACCTGCTCGGCAACGGAGGTCCGCGATGCGAGCGCCGTGGCGTAGGCCGCCTCGGCGGCCTCAGAGAGCTTGTGACCGTGCAGCCGTGTCGCCTTCTCGAACGCCTTGGCCGCGTCGTCGTACCTGCCGAGCGCGATGTAGGCCTGCCCGAGGTTGGCAAGCGCCTTGCCCCGGCCCTCGTAGTCGTCGAAGCCGAGCGCCGCCTGGTAGGCATCGACCGCGTCCGCCGGGCGCCCGAGAGCCATGAAGCACAGGCCGAGGTTGACCAGCGCCTTGCCGGGATCGGGTTGCCCTCTTCGAGCGCGGCCCGCCTGAACGCGCCGGCCGCCTCTTCGACGCGCCCGCGATCGAGCTGCGCCGCGGCGATGCCCTGCAGCGCCTTGTACGGCGTACGGGTAGCCGGGCTCCTCGAGCGCCGCCTCGTAGGCGGTGATCGACTCCGAGAGCTCGCCGAGCGCCTTGTACGCCGCGCCGAGGTTCGCGTACGCGACGCCGCGCTTCTCGTAGGTCTCGTCGCGCAGCGCGTGACCGTAGACGGTCACCGCGTCCGAGTAGCGGCGCAGGCGCATGAGCGCGTTGCCCGCCATGTGGTAGGCGGCGCCGTTGCCCTCGGACCCGCGCCCCGCGGCCGCGAGGAAGCCCTTCGCGGCGGTGCGGAAGTCACCGGCGTCGTACGCCTGCTGCGCCTCCTGGAACTTGGCCTGGTCCACGGTCAGATCGCGCCTACTTCGAAGCGTTGAGGATCTTGACGGACTCGATCACGTCGCCGGCGCGGAGCTTCTCCATCACGTCACGTCCCTCGCTCACCTTGGCGAAGACCGTGTACTGGCCGTCGAGCTGAGGCAGCGGCTGAAGCGAGAAGTAGAACTGGGAGCCCGCGGAGTTCGGGTCCATGCTGCGCGCCATGCCGACCGACCCCAACTCGTGCTTGTTCGGGTTCTTCTGGGGATCGAACTCGCCCTTGATCATGTAGCCGGGGCCCCCGACGCCGAACCGGCCGCCGCCATCGCCCTTGGCCGCCTCGGCCTTCACCTCATCGGCCGTGGCTTCACGCGTGTCCGGGTCGCCGCCCTGGACCACGAAGCCCTCGACGTAGCGGTGGAACTTCGTGTCGTCGTAGAAGCCCTTCTGGGCGAGCTCGACGAAGTTGCCGACGTGGATCGGCGCGTCCTTGCCGAACAGCACGAGCGTGATGTCGCCCTTGCTCGTCTTGATGACCGCCTTCTCGTCACCGTTGGGCTTGTACGCGGGCTGGTACAACTCGCCCTCCTTCAGTGGGTGCCGACTGCTCTTCCGCAGTCTGGCTCTCCTCGGCTGCCTTCGGCTCCGGCGGCGCCGGCAGCGTCCTCGGTCTTCGGCTGCGCGGGCTCCGCGGCGTCTGAGCCGCAGCCCGCCAGACCCACGAGAGCCAGGAACGCGACGGCGAGCACGACGATGAGAATCGATCGGGAGCGAGAAGTCATGTGCGGGTGTGCCCTCCTTGGGCGTGCTGCGCGAGCGCCGGTTGCTGACAGCATTCCACGGGATTCTACCAGCCGCCCGCCTCCGTGATAAGGACTGCGAGTGTAGCGCGATGAAGGAGTAGACTGTTGCGCCAAGGACCCGCGGGGCCGAAGAAGCGCTCCGCTTCGATCGCGTGACCACCGGTGCGTCGCGCGTATCCTACGTAGGAGGCGATGTCCTTGGGAGCACCAAGCACTGAGAAGATCCGCAACGTCGTCCTCGTCGGCCACGGCGGTGCGGGCAAGACCTCCTTCGCCGAGGCGATGCTTCACCTCTCCGGCGCGACGAAGCGGCTCGGCACGGTCGACGACGGGCACTCGAACCTCGACTACGAGGCCGAGGAGATCAAGCGCCAGTTCACCATCAACCTCGCGCTCGCCCCCGTCGTTCACGACGGCGTGAAGATCAACATCATCGACACGCCCGGCTACGCGGACTTCATCGGCGACGCGATCGCCGGCATGGAGGCCGCCGAGATGGCGCTCTTCGTGGTCGACGCCGTCGCCGGCCCCCAGGTCCAGACCGAGCGGCTCTGGAAGATCGCCGGCGAGATGGGCATCGCCCGCGCGGTCTTCATCAACCGCCTCGACAAGGAGCACGCCGACTTCGACGCCGCCATGGCCGCGCTCACCGCGAAGTTCGGCGACCGCGTGGTGCCCGTGCAGCTGCCGATGGGCGCCGAGGCCGACTTCCACGGCGTCGTCGACATCATCCGCATGAAGGCCTACCACCACGAGGCCGACGGCGAGCACATGGACGAGATCCCCGCCGACTTGTCGCCGCCGCCGAGAGCGCGCGCGAGCAGCTCGCCGACAAGACGGCCGAGGCCGACGACGAGCTCATGATGAAGTACCTCGAGGGCGAGCCGCTCACGCAGGAGGACCTCGAGAAGCTGCTCGGACTGGCGATCGCCGAGTCCAAGGTCATCCCGGTCTTCGTCGGCTCCGCCGCGATGCTGCAGGGCGTCGAGGACCTCATGGACGAGATCGTCACCTTCTTCCCCGAGCCCACCGCGCACGGTCCGATGCACACCGTCGACGGCGAAGAGGTCCCGTTCTCGACCGCGGGCGACGTCAGCGCTCACGTCTTCAAGACGCATGAGCGACCCCTACGTCGGTCGCATCAACTTCGTGAAGGTCGTCTCCGGCACGCTGACGCCCGGCACCGAGCTCGTGAACTCCCGCACCGGCAAGAAGGAGCGCATCGCCCACGTCTTCAAGATGACCGGCAAGGAGACCGCCGACGTCGATGGCTCGCCCGCCGGCGACATCGCCGTGCTCACCAAGCTCGGCGACGTCCTCACGAACGACACGCTGTCGGCCAAGGGCGGCGTCGAGTTCAGCCCGCTGCCCCTGCCCGAGCCGCTCTACCCGGTCGCGATCGTCGCCAAGACCAAGGCGGACGAGGACAAGCTCGGCACCGCCCTCAAGGGCATCGTGGACGAGGACCCGTGCCTGGTGCTGCGGCGCGACGAGGAGACGCACCAGACGGTGCTCGCCGCGATGGGCGACACCGCCGTCGACGTCGTGATCTCGCGGCTCCACGACCGCTTCCACGTCGAGGCCGAGCTCGCCGAGCTGCGCATCCCCTATCGCGAGACCGATCCGCAAGACGGCGCAGGCCCAGGGTCGGCACAAGAAGCAGACCGGCGGATCCGGGCAGTTCGCGGACTGCTGGCTGCGCATCGAGCCGAACCCGGGCGGAGGCTACGAGTTCAAGGACGAGATCGTCGGCGGCAAGATCTCGAAGCCCTACATCGTCGCGATCGACAAGGGCGTTCAAGACACCATGGCCTCCGGCGCGATCGCCGGCTATCCGGTCCAGGACGTGAAGGTCGCCGTGTACGACGGCTCGATGCACGCTGTCGACAGCAACGAGATGGCGTTCAAGACCGCCGCTCGCATCGGCTTCCGCGCCGCCGCCGAGAAGGCCGATCCGGTCATCCTCGAGCCGATCGCCACGCTCGAGATCGAGGTACCCGACGCCTACGCCGGCGCCGTCATGGGCGACATCTCGTCGATCCGCGGACGCGTGCTCGGCATGGACGCCCCCGCGCCCGGCGTCCAGGTGATCCGCGCCCAGGCGCCCTACGCCGAGGTCGTGCACTACTCGCCGCACCTGCGCTCGATCACGAGCGGCACCGGGTCGTACACGATCTCGATCGACCGGCTACGAGCAGGTACCGGGCGACGTGCAGAAGAAGCTCGTCGAGGCGTACCAGAAGGAGCGTGCCGAGGGGCACTAGCGACCGCTCGCTCCACGCGACAACGACATGAGGCCGGTTCCGCATGCGGAACCGGCCTCACTGTGTCTGGTCGATGGCGCCCTCTGCAGGATTCGAACCTGCGACCTTCTGCTCCGGAGGCAGACGCTCTATCCACTGAGCTAAGAGGGCGCGAAGCGAGACCGCACTCTACCACACGCTCCGGTTGAGACCAACGCGCCTCGCCTGCGCTATTCTTGCCCCAACGCTCGGCCGAAGGGACTCGCACGTGCCAGCGCCCGACACGCTGCTCATCATCAACCCCGCCGCCCGACACGGAGAGACCGCCAAGCTGGTCCCCGTGATCGAGCAGCTGCTCGCGAACGTCCCCCACGACACGGTGATCACCGAGCGCATGGGCCACGCGACCGAGGTCGCGCGGCCGTGGCGCGAGCTACGACTCGTCGTCGCGGCCGGCGGCGACGGCACCGTCCACGAGGTCCTCAACGGGCTCATGTCGCACCCGCCGGAGGCCGCCCGCGCTCGGCGTGCTGCCGACCGGGTCGGGCAACGACACGCGCCGCACGCTGGGTATCCCGACCGATCTCGCCCAGGCCGCGCTCGTGCTGTCGACCGGCGAGGCCCGGCGCTTCGACGTCGGTCTGTGCAACGGGGTCTACTTCAACAACTGTTCGCGGCCGGGCTCGACGCGAAGGTCACCGCCAAGGCGGTCGAGTACAAGGTCACCACGGGCCGCTCGGGGCTCTGGCTCTACCTCACCGCGCTGCTGCACGTGCTCTTCAACGACCTCGGCAGCTTCGACATGCGCGATCGCGTTCGACGACGGACCCTGCGAGCACTACGACACGCTCATCATCGCGATGACCCAGGGGCCCACCTACGGCGGCGGCTTCTTCATCACGCCCGACGCCGTCGCCGATGACGGGCTCTTCGATGTCTGCATGATCGACCCGCTCTCGCTGCCCCAGGCGCTCGTGCGGCTGCCCTTCGTGATCGTCGGCAAGCACACGAAGATGCGGCGGGTCCACATGTCGCGCCACACCTCGGCGACCATCGAGTGCGACCGAGCCGCTGCCCGCGCAGATCGACGGCGAGGTCTACGCCGAGCGCCGCTACGAGGTCCGCATGCTGCCTGGCGCGATCGAGTGCCTCGTCCCGAGGAAGGCGGCATCGTGACCACGCTGAGCGTGGGCGATCTCGCGCTGCTCGCTGGCCGCCGCCTACCTGGTCGGCTCGATCCCCTTCGCCTACATCATCGTCCGGCTCGTCACCGGCGAGGACATCACCGCGCACGGCACCGGCAACGTGGGCGCCATGAACGTGCGCCGCTCGACCGGCTCGTGGGGCTGGTTCGTCGTCGCGATGTTCGCCGACGCGCTTCAAAGGCTTCGTGCCCGGTCGCCGTCGCCAAGTACCTCGCCATTCCCGGCGCTACTCCTGATCGCCCCGACCGGGGTGACGCTCGGCCCCATCGACTCGCGCGCCGTGCTCATGGCCTACCTCTTCGTGCAGCTCGCGGTGGCCGGCGCGGTGGTCGGTCACAACTACTCGCTGTGGATGGCGCTCATCAAGCGGCGCTTCACGCGCACGGGCAAGGGGCTCGCGACCGGCGGCGGCGCGCTGCTCGCCTACGACTGGCGCTACTTCGTCGCCGTGGTGGTCGTCGGGCTCACGGTCATCGCGATCACCCGCTACATGATGGCCGGCCAGGTGGCGGCCGCCCTCACCCTCCCGGCGACGGCGCTGCTCCTTGGATCGCCCGACTGGGCCTTCGCGCTGCTCATGGGGCTGTTCGTGTACGCGGCACACCATCGTCGCTTCGTCGGCCTGCTTCAGGGCAAGGAGCCCAAGCTCTACATCAACGACCGGATGGGGCCGCGCGGCTGACCCTGCTCGCGCCCTGTAGAACGCACCGAGGGCCGGGATGACTCCCGGCCCTCGTTCGCGGATCTGGTTGTTCTCGAACCGCTAGTCCATCGAGATCGCGGCGTTGGGGCACGAGTCCACGCAGATGCCGCACTCGGTGCAGTCATCGGGGCGGTTCAGCCGCGCGATGTCCTCGAGGTCGTAGCAGCTCTGCGGGCACTCGTCCACGCAGATGCCGCACGCGGTGCACAGATTCGGATCGACGACGGGCACAGACATGGGCGGTCCTTTCTGCTGACACTAGCGCATGGCGCTCACGGTGGGACGCATACTAGCGCGCGACGAGGTGCTCGGCAATCTCGCGCGCCCCGCCGCGCGGAATCGCCGCCACGCGTGCCGACCCCGCCGTCACCGCACCTTGTCGGCGACCTCGTCGGGCGACCAGAGGCAGAACGGGTACGTCCGGTCGGTGAAGACCTCGGTCGACGCACGCTGCGATTCGAGCGAGGCGAGCTGTCGTCGCAGCTCCTCGCGAAGGGGTCGAGCAGCTGCGCGAGCTCGGCGTTGACCTCGCGGATCCGCAGGCCGAGCGCCTTCTTGTCGGCGCCGGGCGCCGCGATCGCCGCAACCAGCGTCGCCTTCTCGGCCGCAAGGTCGCGCGCACGCTCCGCCTCGACCGGCGGACTCGAACTGCGCCTCGGCGAGCAGCGCGTCGGGGTTGTGCTCCACGCGGTTCAGACGCTCTCGCGCTGCGGAAACCTCCTCCTCGCTCACGAGATGCGCCCCGAGCGGCAGGTACATCGTGAGCGACGCCACGACGAAGGCCGGCGGCTCCACTCCGTAGTAGCGCCCTGCACACCCCGTCGGTGACCTGGTCGTAGCGGCCGCCACCCACGCCGTGGATGAACAGGTCGCAGCAGAACAGCCGAACGAACAGCGTGAGCGCGAGCGCCTTGGGCGCGATCGTGCGACCCCGAGGCGCGTCAGCGCCTCGACGGCCGACTGCGCGTCGGCGGGAAGCGCCAGCAGCTCCGCGTCGCCCGCGAACAGGACGACGGCGCCGTCCGCGTCGCTGCACCCACAGCGTCTCGCGACGACCGTCGCCGAGTACCCAGAGCGGCAGCTCCACGCGCCCCGATGCGGCGTCCGACTTGAGGTCGGGGAACGGCTGCGCGGCCGAGCGAACGCCCGTGCGGCGCACGGAACGCGTCGAGCTCGGCGTTGTAGACCGCGGCGAACCGCTCCGCGTCGGCGCGCGAGGTCCGACCACGAACGTCGCGAAGGCGCGTCCTCGCGACGAGCTCGGTGACCGGCAGCTCGGCGTAGTCCGTGCCCGCCGAGGCCTCGTAGCGTCGCCGCGCGAAGGTCACGACCTCCGCCAGCGTGCGCCCGTCAGCGGCAGCGGAGCGCAGACAACCGCAGAACTCCGAGAAGTGCCGCCGAACCGAGGGCGCCGGCAGCGTCGCGAGCATCTCGTCGCCCTGCCGACAGAAGTCCTCGATCGCGCGCGGCTCGGGCGGAGGCGTGCACGCGTAGCAGCTCGAAGGCGTGCCGACCGCGAGGTACTGACGGCAGCGTCGGACCTCCGGTGCGAGGCACGGCGCGGCTGACCGAGACCGTGTCGAACCCGTCGGAGTCCACGACCACGTCGATCGCGCTCGCGCCAGTCTCCTCGGACAGGCGCTGGAGCAAGAAGTCCTTCACCCACACACCGGGGTGGTAGAGCTCGGGCTGGTGCCCGGTCATCACGATCGCCGAGCCGGGATCGAGCCGCTTCACCGGCACGCCCAGCCTCGCCGAGAAGGTCGTCGCGGCGTCGGCACTCTCTCGCCGAGCCAGCTCGCGCAACGACGCGAGCTGGCACGCCGGCGACGTCGAAGTCGTGGGTCGCCAGAAGCTCCCGGTTGCCTGAGACGATCGAGGCCCACTCGGCGAAGGCGGGTGACTCCAGCAGCTCACCGTGACCGGCCGGCAGGCCGGGGCGCGCTCGCACCATCAGAGGTCTCCTAGAGGATCTCGTCGGGGGTCGACAGCGCCGGCGTCTCGAGCGCGAAGAACGGCTCGGCAGCCGAGACGTTCGCCATCGCTCCCCACATGCGCGCGGCCTGCTCCATGCTGGCGATGATGCCCGCATTCCCGGGGTTCATCCCGAACTGCGAGTGATAGGCGCGCAAGCGCGTCGAGCTTGCGCGGCAGGTAGTCGGCGCATTCGACGACGAAGGTGGGCTGAGCGACGACGCGCAGGTGCACCGCCATGTACCGGAACACCCGGGCCGGGTAGAAAGGCTCGCCTGCCATCGAGGTCTTGGTGAACTTGCTGTAGAAGCGCGCGGCCACCGCTATCGACGACGCGGCGATGTGATCGGGGTGGGCGTCCTCGGCGTACGGGATGAAGAGCATGCGGGGGCGCAGCTCGCGCAGCACCTCGGCAAGCTCGGTCCGCGCCTCGACGGTGTCGAAGAGGTAGCGATTCGGCTGGGTGAGCGTGCGCCGCACCTGCACGCCGAGAATTTCGGCTGCGCGAGCGCTCTCGGCTGCCCGGACCTCGACGCTCCCGTGCGGCGTGGGTTCGCCGTTCGTGAGGTCGACGATGGCGACCCGCCTGCCCGCGGCGGTCATCTTCGCGATCGTAGCGCCCATGCCGATCTCGACGTCGTCAGGATGCGCGCCAACGCACACGGCATCGTAGCCCGCGTCTGTCACGTTCCCACCTCCTGCTCGAGCGCTCGCTCCCACACCTCGAGGTAGTACGCGAGTCGCTGCTCGGGGTCGTCGAGGTCGGCGCCGAACGACCGCTCACGGTCGCAGTAGATCCTCTCGACCGCCAGCTCGCGCACGCGCAAGCCTGCGCGCCACGCGTGGGCCCACAGTTCGAGCGGCATGGCGTAGCCCGGCTCGCTGAGTCGCACCCGCGCGAGCGCCTCCGCGCGGTAGGCCTTGAAGCCGCAGAAGGAGTCGGTGAGGCTCCACCCGGTCGCCCCGTTCACCAGCGCGGTGATCGCTCGGTTGATCTCCTGACGGTCAGCCGGCGCGGCCCCATTGGCGCCGCTTCCGGGCAGGTAGCGGCTGCCGGAGACGATGTCCCAGTCTCCGGTCAGCGCCTCGAGGAACTGCGGGATGTGGGCGGGTTCGTGCTGCCCGTCGCAGTCCATGGTGATGACGCGTTCGCCGCCGAGCTCGCGCGCGACGTCGAAGCCGAGCCTCAAGGCGCAGCCGTAGCCGCAGTTGCGGTCGAGCGAGACCACCGCCACGTCGGAGCGCCGGGCGAGCACCAGCGCGGTCCCGTCGGTCGAGCCGTCATCGATGACGATGATCTCGCCCGCATAGTGCTCGCGGACGGCGTCAAGCACCGGGCCCACGGTTCCGGCCTCGTTGAAGACCGGCATCACGACGACGTCCGTCACGTCGGTCCCGAGACCGCTCCCTGTCCCCGCGTACAGCGTGTCCATGGACCCTCTCCTCCAATAAGAAACGGCGGGCCCCAGGAGGGAGGCCCGCCGTTCGGCGTGTATGACCTGGCCCCTAGAGTTTGCGTCCCACCATGTTAGCGAGTTCGCGAGGATTCTTCGCCTTGCTGACGGCCTCTTCGAAGGTGACTTTACCCTGATTGAGCAGCGTCTTGAGATGCTGGTCGAGCGTCTGCATACCCAACTGCGCGCCGCCCTGGATGATCGTCTCCATCTGGTGCGTCTTTCCCTCGCGGATCAGGTTCGATATCGCGGGGATGCCGAGCATGATCTCCATCGCCATCACGCGGCTGCGTCCGTCGGTCGAGCGTAGCAGTGTCTGCGACAGAACGCCCTCGAGCGTGGTCGAGAGCTGCATGCGGACCTGCTGCTGCTGATGCGGCGGGAACACGTCGATCACGCGGTCGACGGTTTCGGGACCGCCCGTGGTGTGCAGCGTCGCGAGCACGAGGTGTCCGGTCTCGGCAGCGGTGATGGCCGCCGAGATGGTCTCGAGGTCGCGCATCTCACCGACGAGGATGACGTCGGGGTCCTGACGCAGAACGCGCTTGAGGGCCGACGAGAACGAGTGCGTGTCCTCGCCGACCTCGCGCTGGTTGATGAACGCCCTCTTGTTGCGGTGCATGAACTCGATCGGGTCCTCGAGCGTGATGATGTGGACCGGTCGGGTCTCGTTGATGTGGTCGATCATCGCGGCGAGCGTCGTCGACTTGCCCGAGCCGGTCGGGCCGGTCACGAGAACGAGCCCGCGCGGGCGCTCGGCAAGGACCTGACAGACCTTGGGGAGTCCGAGGTCCTGCATCGTCGGGATCTCGATGGGAATGACGCGGAACACGGCGCCCATCGAGTTGCGCTGCTGGAAGACGTTGGCGCGGAATCGCGAGACGCCAGGTATGGAGTAGGCGAAGTCGAGTTCGAGTTCGGTCTCGAAGCGTCGGCGCTGCTCCTCGGAGAGTAGCGACAGGATCATCTCCATCGTGTCGCGCTGCGACAGCGGCTTCACGCTCTCGATCGGAATGATATCGCCGCGCTGGCGGATGCCCGGGGGGCTCCCGACGGTCACGTGCAGGTCGGAACCGCCGCGCTGCAGCATGAGCCGCAGTAGATCGTCGATGTGGGGTACTTCGTCCGAGTCGAGGTTGGGGACGGACTCGGATACCGAGACTGAGGGACACGAGCCGAACGGCGCGTTGCCTGAGCCGCGCGCCTCTGCCGGGCCGGCGTAGCCTGGCATGATCGGCGCATCTGCCGGCGCCTCGCTCAGCGGGCGCCTCGGCGACGCTCGCGACCGACGACATGGGCTCGGCGACGGCACTGGGCGCCACGGGCTCTTGGGGCAGCTCAGGCAAGTCGAGCAGTCCCACGGCCGACGGGGCCTGCGCCGCGGCAGGCGCCGTGGCGACGGCGGCCGCCGGCGACGGGACCGAGGCCGGCACCTCGGGCACAGTCGCTGCGGCGGCCGACGGCGTCACCTCGGGAACCGCGAAGCCATTGATCGACGCGGGCCCGCTGGAGGCTGAATCGTTGACCGGTGCCGAGACGGGCGGCGGCGAAGCGGGAGCCGCCGCGTCGGTCTGGCCGGTGAGTGCAACGACCTTGCTGACGATCGCGTCGAGCGGCCCTGCCGCGGCGAGGTGGGCGGCCGCGCCCGCCTGCCGTGCGCGCAGCGCCGAGGACTCGCTCGGCGAGAGCGTGACGATGACCACGGGGACGTCCTTGGTCTTGGGGTCGGACTTGAGCTGCTGCGTCAGCGCGTAGCCGTCCACGCCCACCAACTCGGCGTCGACGACGATGACGTCGGGAGTCTCGGCGGCGACCATGCCCAGCGCGCGTGGCGCAGACAACGCTATGGCGACCTCGACTTCGGGCGCGGTAGCCGTCAGTCCTCGCCTCAGCTGTTCGACGAACGTGGTGTCGTCGTGGACGATCAGTACCATCTTCGCACCCACGAAAAGCGACCTCCTCGGCGGTCGGCGGTCGGGAACCGTGGCTCCCCCGCCCACGTTGAACGCGTGTCCTCTTGTGGTATCGGCTTGAGTAGGCGTGCTCTATAGCCCCCGCGCTCGGGTAGCATGGGACTGCCGCCGAACGAAGGGATCCGCAGCAGTGCCCACCGTCGATATCGAGAGCCTCGCCTTCGGCGGCGACGGTGTCGCGCATCTCCCCGACGGGCGGGCGGTCTTCGTGCCCCTCACCTGCCCGGGCGACCAGGTTGCGATCGAGATCACCGAGGAGCATCCTCGGTTCGCACGTGCTCGGATAGCCGAGCTGCTGACCGCGTCACCCGAGCGTATCGAGCCGCCTTGCCCCTACTTCGGGGCGTGCGGCGGGTGCCAGTGGCAGCATGTCGCCTACGCTGCGCAGCTCGATGCCAAGCGTCGCGCAGTGGTCGACGCGCTCTCCCGTATCGGCGGAGTCGCCGGATGCCGAAGACCTTGTCGGAACCGCCATCCCGTCGCCCTCGCCGCTCGGCTACCGGAACAAGGTCGAGTTTGTCGTGGATCCGGGCGCCGATCGGTTCACGCTCGGCTACCACCGGTCGGCATCCACCGACGTCGTTCGCGTCGAGTCGTGCCTCCTTCTCCCCAAGAGACTCAGGACGGCCCCCAAGGCGCTTGCGGGGGCCCTCCGCTACCTGAGCGGGGCCGAGGACCTCGGCATCGAACGGATCGCCGTGCGCACCGCTCGACACACGAAGGACGTCGAGGTGGCGCTCTGGACACCGCCTGGGCCGTTTCCCCGAGGCGCCGCCGCGAAGGTCATCGGCCAGGCGCTCCCGGTCACGAGCCTGGTTCGCGTGCTGTACAAGGAGCAGGTTCGGCGACGCTCGGTCACCAAGGTCGAGGTCCTGCAGGGCAGAGGGGCGTGGCGCGAGCGGCTGGGCGGGCTCGACTTCACCGTCTCGGCGCCATCGTTCTTCCAGACGAACACCGAGGCCGCGGAGCGCCTCATCGAGCTCGTTCTCGACGCGCTCGAGCCCGACGGCAGCGACCGCGTCGCCGACCTCTACGCGGGCGCCGGCACCTTCACGGTGCCTCTGGCCGAACGAGCCGGCGCAGTCGTCGCCATCGAGTCGAGCGGTCCGGCCGTCCGAGACCTGCGGCGCAACCTCGAGACGAACCAGCTCGACGCTGAGGTGATCGGTGGAGACGCCGAGCGCGAGCTCGCGACCATCGGCCACATCGACCTCGCGGTGGTCGATCCTCCGAGAAGCGGCCTCGGGCAGGCCGCCATCGCGGCTCTGGCCGGACTCGGGCCTCGAACGATCGCCTACGTGTCGTGCGATCCCGCGACGCTTGCCCGCGATGTCCGCGCGCTCGCGGACGCCGGCTACACGCTCACGAGCGCGACGCCGGTCGACCTCTTCCCGCAGACGTACCACGTCGAGACCGTCGCGCGCTTGAGCCGAGACTGACCGCGGCTCACGCAAGAAGCGCCCCGCGCGAGTGCACGGGGCGCCGACAAAGCCGCGGAGTCGCTGTCCGCCTAGACCAGCGTGCCTACCTGGGGGAAGTCGGTGACGTACACGTCGTGCGGAGCATCATCGTGCTCGTCAGTGAGGTCGGTTCCAGCGCTGTGCATGCCCTCGTGGTCCCCGCCGCCCCACATCGCGCTCTCTGAAACGTCGTAGACCTTGCCCTTGTAGGCGACGTAGGCGGCCTTGCCGCCGGTGCCGTCGAATGCGGCGAGCTCCTCGGCAGTGAACTCCTTCATGGGTTCCTCCATTCGGTGACATCGGTGACTCTCGGCAGGTTTCTACCAATTACCGCGCACGACGAAACGCCGGGCCCTGGTGCGCCCGGCGTCTGGCTCAGTGGAGATCACCGCGCAGGGCGGCTTCAGTCACACTGCAGGCGGAGCGTGAGCGCTTCGAGGTCGACGAAGATCCGACGGCCGCTCGTGGTCACGACCCCCTCGCGCGCCAGCATCGAGATGACGCGGCTCGCGGTCTCGCGCGACGTACCCGCGAGCGTTGCGATGTCGTAGTGGGTCATGCCCTGCACCACCGGCGTGCCACGCGTCTCCAGCCCGGCGGTCGCGATGTTGAGCACCACGCGCATCACGCGATGGGTGGCGTCGTGAAAGGCCATGTCCTCAAGCCGCGAGATCGTCTGTCGCAGCCGCTTCGAGAGCGTCGCGATCAGCGAGAGCGCCAGGCGCGGCTGCAGCTGGATCGCTGCCGAGAGGTCCTTGCCGTCAAGCGAGAAGACCTCCACGTCGGTCACCGCGATGACGTCGGCGGTGCGCGGCTGCGCGTCCACCAGAGCCATCTCGCCGAAATGGGCGGGCGCCTCGAGGTGGTTCAAGACGAGTTCTCGTCCGTCGGCATTCGCCAGGCTGACCTTCACCCGACCCGAGACGAGCAGGAACATGTTCGTCCCGATCTCGTTCTGAGACACGATGAAGGAGCCCTTGCCGCACCGACGGTACTGCACGAGCGCGCCGAGTTCCTCGATGGCCTCGGGAGACAGTTCCGAGAACATCGGGATCGCTGCGAGCTTCGCCAGAACGCGGTCCCTGGTGACTACGGTGTTCATGTATCAGGGTATCGGCCCCGCAGTCGCGGACTTTAGCGAGCCAGCGCCCCGAAGATGCCGAGCGGGACGCGCCTCGTGGACGCGTCCCGCTTCGTACTTCGCGGTCCTCGGTCCGACTATGCTGCCTGCACCGCCGTGTCGTCGTAGTCGCGCAGGAAGTCGATGAAGAGCGGCACCAGGTGCGGAATCAGCTGGGGCAGATAGGTGGGCATGAGCGAGTCCATCGTCTTGGGCAGCAGGTCCGGCATGAGGTCGGCCATGTCGGGCGGCATCTCTCCGATGTAGGCCTCCACCTCGGCGACCATGTCGGGCATGACCTTGCCGAGTATGCCGGGCGCCATCGCCGGGAACATCGCCGGCATCATCTTCTCCATCATCGCCAGACCACCGGGAACGTGACGCATGCCGAGCATCATCGGCTTCATCCCGGCGGGCATCGCGTCGAGCATCTGCGGGAAGATGCGCGTCATGAACTGCGCCATGTTCTTCGGCTCGAGCAGAATGATGAACTTCTCGAAGTAGCTCCACATGTACATGGAGTACTCGGTCGTCTCCGGAATGTCGTAGCCGGCCGCCTGGGCAACCACGCGGGAGAGGTCGTCTATGCGCAGCCCCAGGTCGTTCTTGACGTTCGAGTCGCGAAGCTGCACCTGGCAGCAGGGGCATAGCGCGACCACCGTGTCGGCGCCGGCGTCGACCGCCTCTTGCAGGCGATGACCGCCGAGCACCGGCGCGACGGGCATCTCGCCGACGAGCGTCAGCACCGAGCCGCAGCACAGCCCCTCTTCCCGGTTGTGCTCCATCTCGACGACGTCCAGCCCGGGGATGGCCTTGAGCATCTCGCGCGGCGGCTCGTAGTTGCCCTGCGCACGACCCATGTGGCACGAATCGTGGAACGTGACGGTCTGGCCCTCGAACGGGTTCTCCTTGAGCTCGAGCGTCCCGTCCGCGAGCGCGGGGGCGACGAGCTCGGAGTAGTGCTTGACCTCGAACTCGAACTCCTCGCCGCGCTCGGCGGCGAGGTTGGCGTAGAGCTCCTTCCACACGAGCCCGCAGGCCGGGCACGACGTGACGATCGTCTTGGCGCCGCGCTTGCGCGCCTCGGCGACGTTGTGCTCGTAGATCTCCTCGAACAGGTCCCACTTGCCGGCGACCTTCATCGGGATACCGCAGCACGCCTCGTCCTTGCCCATGTAGGCGACCGATGTGCCCGGCGTCTTGCAGCAGGCGGATCGAGGCCTCGGCGATGTCGGTCTCCACGAAGCTCGCGGTGCACCCGGCGAAGTAGAGGATGTCCGACTGCTCGGGGATCTTCGCGGCGACGTCGTCGGGCACCCACGCGTCGCGATTCTCGGCCTTGCCCGCCCAGATGTCGCGCTCGCCGCGCAGTGAGGCAGCCATCATCTCGAACGGCGGGAAGGTGCCGCGCTTCTCCTCGTTGATGAGCTTGCCGCGCATCTCCATCCAGTTGTGCTCGATGGGAAGCTGGAGCTGGCAGCGCGTGTTGCAGACCTCGCAGGTCGTGCAGACGAGGAAGGTGTCGATGGCCTTGCGGTTCCACTCCTCGCGGCCCGCCATCACCTCGCGAAGATAGGCGTACTTGCCGCGCGGCGAGTGGCTCTCCCAGCCGCGTCCCGTGTACTGCTCGCACGTCGGCACGCAGTAGCCGCAGCGCGCGCACGCGTACGCCATGAACGCCACGTCCCCGGGCACGCCGCGCACGTCCTTGGTGAGGTCTCCGGGGCCGGCGGGCGGCTTCGCCAGGTTGGCGATCGGGCGCACGACGCCCTCGAAGGTGGACGCGGCGCCCATGATGAAGTCGAGCACCCCGCCGGAGCCGTGGACCTTGCCGGGGTTCATGATGTCCTTCGGGTCGACCTGCCGCTTGAAGTCACGCAGCGCCTTGAGACGTGCCTCACCGAGCACGCTCGAGGCCTCTCGGCGGAAGTACAGCCCGGTAGAGTAGGCGGCGCCGTTGTGTGCCTTGGCGATCTTGATCACCGAAAGAGACAGCGCGAACGCGAGGTTGAAGTTGAACGAGCGCTCGTCATGGGGGATGAAGCCGAGCAGCACGACCTTGTCTCCCTTGCCGACCATCCCCTCGAGAATGAAGGGCTGATCGAGCTTCCGGTCGATCTCGGCGAGGACCGCGGGCATCTCGGCGAGCGGCACGACGACCTCGGTGGGGACGATGGACGGCCCGACCCGCTTCAGCCGCATCGGAGCGAACCGCTGCTCCCACTCGTGCTCGGCTGCGGCCTCGTCGAGCTCGGTGCCGCCGTTGACCGCGACGATGTCGGCGAGCGCAGCGTCGATCGCCCCGCGGCGCGAGGCCGGGTAGGCGACGACCGCCAGATACGCGTCCGGGAGCTCCGGAACGTAGTGGCCGTGCGCCTCTTCCCACGGGTGCCCGTGGCGATGCGGAAGGGTCTTCTTGAGTCGCGTCGATTCGGGGTTCAGGAAGGTGATCGACCAGACCGGCAGCTTCTGGGTCGAGACGGCGGACAGCGCCGCGCCAAGCGCCGAGGCGGTCGAGAAGGCGATCAGCCGGTGCACCTCCTCCTCGAGTGGGCGCACGCGGAACGAGACCTCGGTGATGAAACCGGTCGTTCCCTCTGCGTCGGCGACGTAGGTCAGCAGCTCCTCGCCCGCGAACTCCTTGACCTCGCCGTTCGGCAAGACCACGCGCGCCGCCACGACGTTCTCCTTGAAGGTGCCGAACTCGAAGCTCCCGAAGCCGCTGCCACCCTGGGCGAGCCAGCCGGCCGGTGAAGAACTCGGATAGGACGATGGGTAGACCCGGAGGGTGAGCCCGTCCTTCGCGATGTGCCGGTCGATCTGTTCCCAGACCGCGCCGCCCTTGGGTGCGAACGACGAGGTTCTCGGCGTCGACATCGAGGACCTTCTGCCAGCCCGAGAGGTCCACCACGATGGCGCCCTCGGGAGGCAGCACGCCACCGTATCCACTGGTCGCCCAGCTTCGCGGCACGAGCTTCACGCCCTCGCGCTGCGCGAGCTTGACGAGCTTCACCAGCTGCTCTTCCGAGCTCGGTCGCACGACCGCGCCCGCCACACCGGCGGGTACGAACGGCTTGACCAGCGCCGGCATCGCGCCGATGTCGAACGAGTACATCTTGCGCTCGACTCGGTCGGTCCGGAGCCTCTCGCTACCCACGATCTCCGCGAGGGATCTCTCAAGGCGCTCGCTGACTGCAGCCATCTGTGGCGCATCCTCTCTCGACGTGCGGTATCTCTCTCGGTCAGCTACCCGTGCGTTCATGTCCGTTCAGCATACCCCTATGGGTATCCGCCGCTGTCAATAGTGAATCGTCGAACGGTCTCGCGTGCCTCCGCCGCCATCTTCACGCGGCGGTGCTACCATGACGCGGCCGAAAGAGGAGGTCTGCCTGATGATTCGCGCTGTGCTGTTCGACTTGGACGGAACGCTGCTCGACATCGATCTTCACGCGTTCCTCTCGGACTACTTCAGCCTGCTCGGGCCGGTTCTCGCCGGTCTTGTCGCGGACGGAGACGCGCACGCTGCGCTCGGCGCGGTTCTCGCGGGCACACGCGCGATGAGCGGCGCGCACCCCGGCGCGACGAACGAGGCCGTCTTCGTGGCGAAGTTCGAGGCGCTCACCGGCGTGGACATCCTGCAACCGGACAACGCGCGCGTTGTGCTCGACTTCTACGAGCACATCTTCCCGCGGCTCCACGGGGACCACGGACCCAAACCCGGCGCTCGCGAGGTGGTCGGCGCGGCTGGCGCCCTCGGGCTGCGGCGCGTGCTCGCAACGAACCCGATCTTCCCGAGAGCCGCCGTGCTCGAGCGGCTGCGCTGGGCGGGGCTGACGGCCGATCAGTTCGACCTGGTCACGTCGTACGAGAACTCGAGCGCGTGCAAACCCTCGCCCACCTACTACAAGGAGATCGCCGAGAGCATCGACGTGGCGCCGGCGGACTGCCTGATGGTGGGCGACGACGCCCAACTCGATCTCGCCGCGGCCGCCGTGGGGATGAAGACCTTCTTCGTAGGAACCGTCGGCGGGCCGGGAGCCGACTGGCGCGGTAGCCTCGGCGACCTTAGTCGGCTACTGCCCAGGATAGCCGCGAGCGCGGCTCAGTAGGCGCGCGCCCGATCGGGCTTCGGGCGCACGAGCGCTACCCACGCGCCGTCGGATCGACGGTCGTAGGAGAACTCGAACTTGCCGCGAGTCTCACGCCGCAGGTCGATCTGATAGCCGAGCCCCGCCGGCTCGTGGTCGCTCACGAGCACGAGCCGATCCGCGCACCCGAGCTCGACGAACTTGTCCACCAGCATGAACACCATGTCGCGTCGCAGGTTCGGGTCGAATCCCCGAAGATCGACGACCAATCCGGCCGATCCCTGTGCCACAGCGCCTCCATCCGGTCTCCTGACTAGCACATTTCGACGAGAAGCCGCGTGTACCCTGCCCGAGGCCGCTGTCCACTTCTGCCCGACGCGAACGATTCGGCTGGTACCGAGCCCCTCTCGCTTGCTTTGCGGCACTCGCGAACGTGTAGAATATCCCCGAGGAGTGGACCGTGCCGGCGGAACAGCCTCGAGTTCTCGCTTGGCCGAGGGACTTGTTCGCCGGCGCCAAGCGACAAGGGGGTCGTGTGGAACCGAGCGTTGCGGCGCGCTTCGCGTGCAATCAATCCAGCCGCGGCACCCTCCCCCTCCTTCCTTCTCTCCTCATCCACCCTGAACTGCAGGCATCTGCCGGTCCTGCCACGGTGCAGCCGGTACGCATAGTCCTGACCACTACCCCTGAGTCCGCATGAGAGGAGGGCTGCCGGAGGCCTGATTCCTCGGCGTGTCTGCGCAGCGAGCGCGGCGTGCCGAGGGGAAGTTCGTTTTCAATGCCGGAAACGAAAGCACACAAGGAGGTGTATGGCATGGCGCATGAGGATCGAGCTTTCTACGACGTCCTCGCAGATCGTGGAGTGAGTCGTCGCGACTTCCTCAAGTTCTGCGGCTCGATGGCAGCGATGCTCGGCTTGTCCGAGACGATGGTTCCCACCATCGCCGCAGCGGTCGAAGGGGCAACCAGCTCGAAACTCTACCCGGCCGTGTGGGTGAACGGCGGTGCGTGCACGGGCTGCACTGAGTCGCAGGCCCAGGGCACGAACCCCGACATCGCGCAGATCGTTCTCGACATCCTGTCTTTGAACTACATCGAGACGATCATGATGGCCACCGGCGACGCAGCCGATGAAGCCTTGCTGACGACTGCCGAGGAGAACAAGGGCAAGTTCGTCATGATCTACGAGGGTTCGGTCATGACCGGCCTGGAGGGCAACACCCTCCGCATCGCCGGCGAGCCGAGCCTGAAGGTACTTGAGGAGGTCGCGCCCAAGGCCGCCGCGATCATCGCGGTCGGTTCGTGCGCGGTCGACGGCGGCTGGGTCCGCTCGGTGCCGAGCATCAAGGCCAAGAACTACCCGACGGCGCCTGACGCCTGGGCGACCGGCGTGTCGCAGTACCTCGCGTCCAAGAACATCGCGACGCCGGTCGTCAACCTGCCGACCTGCCCCGTGAACCCCGAGTGGGTCGTGGCGATGGTCATCGACACGATCATCCTCGGCGGCATCGATGAGGACGGCAAGGTCCAGCAGAGCTTCGTCGACAAGCTCGACGAGTTCGGCCGCCCGAAGCTCATCTACGGACAGACGATCCACGACAACTGCCCGCGGCGCGGTCACTTCGAGAACGGTGAGTTCGTGTACCAGTTCGGCTCTGCGGAGGAGGCCAAGGGCTACTGCCTGTACCCCGTTGGCTGCAAGGGCCCGCAGACCTACACCAACTGCCCGATCGTTCGCTGGAACGACCAGGTCAGCTGGTGTGTCGAGTCGGGTTCGCCGTGCATCGGTTGCGGCGACTTCAACTGGGTCGACGAGAACGCTCCGTTCCTCGATAGGTATCGCCAGATCGCCATCGGAGACGTTGGCGGTCCGGGCTCGAGCCTCGATCCCGCCGTCGTCGGCGCTGCAGCCGGCGGCATCGTGGTAGGTGCCCTCGCCATTCACGGCATCGGCATGAAGGCTGCCGGCCGCATCGGCGAAGGGCCTGCGACCGAAGAGATGAAGGACTACGACCGCAAACGTGCTGGGAAAGGAGGCGATAAGTAGTGGCTAAGTCAACCTCGACGACCGCGACCCCCGAGCCGACGACCACGTCGGCGACGCCAACGCCGATCTCGGCGGCAAGCGGGAAGGTCGTGATCGACCCCCTGACTCGAATCGAAGGTCACCTGAGAGTCGAGTGTCAGGTTGAGGGCGGCGTCATCACCGATGCGTGGGTCTCTGGCGGACTGTTCCGCGGCATGGAGACGGTCATGCAGGGCCGCCAGCCCTCCGACGCCTTCTACATCGCGCAGCGCATCTGCGGCGTCTGCCCGATCTCGCACGGACACGCCGCGACCATGTCGGCTGAGTCCGCACTCGGCGTGACCATCCCGAATGGCGCGCGTCTCGTCCGCAACATCATCGAAGCGGGCGAGTTCCTGCACAGCCACATCCTGTGGTTCTACACCCTTGCGGCGCTCGACTACGTCGACCCGTCCAAGGCACTCGAGGCCAACATCGCCGACACCTACGCACTCGCCGAGGCGGCCGGAACCTCGTCCGCCAACTTCAAGGCGGTCCAGGACAAGCTCAAGGGTCTCGTGACCGGCGGACAGCTCTCCATCTTCACCAACGGCTGGTTCGGTCATCCCGCCTACGCGCAGGACATGCCCGCGGAGCTCCACCTGATCGCGGTCGCCCACTATCTCGAGGCTCTCGAGATGCAGGCCGAAGCCGCGCGCGTCATCGCAATCATGGGCGGCAAGTTCCCGCACTTCATGACCTCGATCCCCGGTGGTACCGCATGGGTGCCCACCGAGGAGAAGCTCGACGACGTGCTCTTCCGCCTGAAGCGGGTTCGCGACTGGGTCTACTCGACCATGATCCCGGATACCCTCGCGATCGCACCGTTCTACAAAGGTGCGCTCGACTTCGGCGGCGGTCACGGCAACTACCTCGCCTGGGGCGTGTTCAACGACCCGTCGATGGAGATGTCGAAGCGCTACCTGCCCTCCGGTGTCATCTCGGCCAAGTCGGGTCTCACCGTCAATGCGGCCGACGCGACGAAGGTCGCCGAGTACGTCCAGCACTCGTGGCTGTCTGCGGGCGAGACCGGCCTGAACCCCGCCGATGGGGTGACCGTTCCGCCCACCGAGTTCCAGGGCTACGACATCAACAAGGAGTACTCGTGGGCCAAGGCGCCGCGCTACGAGAACGAGGCCATGGAAGTCGGCCCGCTCGCGCGCATGCTCATCGCCTATCTGGTGGCGTGAAGGAGGTCAAGGCCATCGTGGACGTCGCCTTGGCCGCCCTGGGCGCCGCGGGCAAGCCCGAGGTACTCGTCTCGCTTCTCGGTCGCATCGCGGCACGCAACCTCGAGACCGCGGTCATCGCCGACTGGTCGCTGGAGTGGGTCAACGAGATCAT
>CAVVUM010000010.1:0-114766 GCA_963751505.1 uncultured Coriobacteriia bacterium | reverse complement strand
CTTGCCGGCTGGCCGCCTGCGGAGGCGAAGGCGGCAACCGACCTCGCGCCCGCGACGCTCGGCGTGCTCGCCGGCTCGAGTGTCAGCCTCGCATCGGCCACCACCACCGCCGCCAAGTTCGGTGTTCCCTCAGCCGATGCGCTCGAGCGCTCCTACGCGCGGCGCTCGCTGCACCGCTCGAACCGCCGCGGCGCCCACGGCTTCGCGGAAGCGTATGCCAAGCGCCCCGATCGCATAGGCCGGATCACCAAGCGCTGGCATCGAGCCAAGGTGTCTTGGTACGGCCCGGGCTTCTACGGACACACGATGGCCGGGGGTGGCAAGCTGACCCGCAAGAGCATGGTGGTCGCACACCGCTCGCTGCCGTTCGGCACGAAGGTGCAGATCGCCTACAGGGGGCGCGCCGTCACCGCGGTCGTCCGCGACCGCGGGCCGTTCGTTGCGGGCCGCACGTTCGACTTGGGGCCCGGCACGGCCAAGGCGCTGCGCTTCCAGGGCGTGGGCACTATCCGCTACAAGCTCATCAAGAAGTAGCTCTGTCACTTCATCGCGCACGTCGAACGTGGCGCCGGGCACAAGGCCCGGCGCCACTCCGTTTGTCCGGGGCAGAGCACCCAATGGCTCCCGATGGGGTACCTTTACATGCGTGAGTGAGCGGACGCCTCTAATGGGAGGGTCAGATGCCCGAGCCTCAAGCGAACACCGTCGAGGAGACCCCGGCAGCGGGACCACCGGAAGGCTCGACGCCCCCCGGTACGCCCGGCACGTCGTCAAAGAGCCCGTCTGACGCCCCGCCTGCAAGCGGCGGGGTGGTCGACGCGGTCACCGACCTGATCGAGACGGCCGTCACCTACGTCCGCCAGGAGACCGGCGACGTTGTGCGCGAGAAGGTCGTGCTGCCGACGCAGAAGGCCGGCGCCACCGTCGGGCTTGCCATCGGCGTGGGCATGGTGCTGGCGTTGGGCGTCGGGTACGTGAGCGTGGGTGCGCTCATACTGCTCGCCCAGTACGTCGGCTGGCCGGCCGCGCTGTTCATCGTCGGTGGCATCCTGATCCTCGCGTCCGCTGGAATCGCCTACGCCCGATCGAGGAGCATGCAGAAATGAGCGCCGAGAAGACCACGCAAGCAATCGAGCCCCGCGTGACCCTCGATGACCTGCGGCATCGCGCCGAAGCGGTCAAGACCAAGGCCGTCGTCGACGCAAGAGACGCCGTGGACGCGGTGTTCACCGCCGAAGCCAAGCGGACGATGATGATCGCCGCGGGTGTCGTGCTCGTCGCGGCCTCGATGGCGTACTTCCTCGGCACGCGTGCGGGGCGCGCCGCACTAGCGCGCGAGCTGCCCGACGTGTGAGCGTTCTCGACATCACGCACATCCAGGTCGGCGAGACCGAGCTCGAGGCGATCGTGCGCGTCTCCGACGCCCGCTACCTGAGGACCTCCGCGGTGCCCGGCCTTCCCGCAGCCGCGCTCGCCCTCCTGCCCGGACTCGAGCGTCACCGGTGCGAGAACGACGCGGGCGCGCGCTTCGTCGACGAGCTGCGCGACACCGAGACGCCGCATCTGCTCGAGCACCTGACCGTCGAGCTCATGGCGCTTGCCGGCTCCCCGCGCTCGCTGCCGGCGCGTACGTCGTGGGACTTCGCTCGCGACGGCCAAGGGGTCTTTCGCGTGCGCGTGGCCTACGACGACGACCTCGTCGCGCTCGGCGCGATCAAGGAGGCGAACGGCATCGTCGACTGGCTCTTCGGGGTGGCCGAGGAGCCCGACGTCGTCGGCCGGCGGCGGAGCGGCTCGCGCGCGTGAGGACCGGCGCGTAGTCGTTGACCGGCTCGTCGGCGCGGTGCTAACCTTGCCGCCAACACTCGGCCGTCGAGGTCGGGAACGAACAGCTCACCAAGGACGTGAGGGAAGAGGGCGACATCAGGCCCAGCCACCCCTCCGATGTCCTCCGCCAGGGCGCACGAGCGACCGGAAGCGGATCGGCCCCGGACCGGTATCCCGGGAACGAGGCTCGCAACGCGCCGGCTTTCGGCGCTCGTGAGCGAAGATAGGTGGTACCGCGATGCCCCCTCGCCCTATCAGGCCGAGGGGGCTGTTTGTTTTTCGGGGCGCGCCGGCCGAACGTGCGGCAGCGACGCTCGCAGGAGGTGAAGGCGATGGGTACGGCCAGAGTCGTGTTCGACCGGTGGAGCGGTCGCTACGCACAGCGGCTGCAAGGGGTGCGCTCGAGCGCGGTGCGCGACCTGTTCGCGGCTGCGTCGCGGCCCGACATGATCTCGCTCTCGGGCGGGATGCCCGAGGTGTCGCTCGTGCCGGCGGCGTCGGTCGCAGCCGCCGCTCACGACGCGGTGCTTCACGAGGGCGCGTGCGCGCTGCAGTACGGCTCGAGCGCAGGCCGCCCCGAGACCCGCGCGCTCATCGTCGAGCTCATGGCCGAGATCGGCGTGCGTCTCGCCGCCGACGACGTCATCGTCACCGCGGGAGCGCAGCAGGCGCTCGATCTGCTCGGCAAGGCGTTCCTCGATCCCGGGGACGTCATCATCACCGAGGGGCCGACCTACGTGGGCGCGCTGCAGGCGTTCTCGGCGTACGAACCCGACATCCGCTGCATCCCGATGGACGACGACGGCATGCGCGTCGACCTGCTCGAGGCCGAGCTCGAGCGGCTCGGGCCGCGCGGCGCGAAGTTCATCTACACCATCCCGAACTTCCAGAACCCGGCCGGCGTCACGATGTCGCCGGAGCGCCGCCGCCGTCTGCTCGAACTCGCGCGCGCGTACGACATCCCGGTCGTCGAGGACGACCCGTACGGGCGCCTGCGGTTCGAGGGCGGGCACATGAAGCCGCTGCGCGCGCTCGACGACGAGGTCATCTACCTCGGCACCTTCAGCAAGATCTTCGCGCCGGGGCTGCGCCTCGGCTGGGTGACCGCGCCCAGGCCGATCCTCGCCAAGCTGCTGCTCGTGAAGCAGGCCGCCGACCTCTGCGGCTCGAACTTCGCGCAGGTCACCGCGGAGCGCTACTTCCTCGGCACGCGCTGGCGCAGGGTGCTCCAGACGCTGACGCGCACCTACGCCGAGCGACGCGACGCGATGCTCGCGGCGCTCGACGAGCACTTCCCCGCCGAGGCGCGCTGGACGCGGCCCGGAGGGCGGCTTCTTCGTCTGGGTCGAGCTGCCGGAGTTCGTCGACTGCGACTCGATGCTGGCCGAGGCGGTCGAGCACGGCGTGACCTTCGTGCCCGGCGACGGCTTCTACCCAGACGGTCGCGGGCCGCAACTGCATGCGCCTCGCGTTCTGCTACGCCGAGCCCGAGGCGATCACCGAGGGTATCCGCCGCCTCGTCCGAGGTCGTCGAGGACCGGCTCGAGCTCTACCGGGCGTTCATCGCGGCCGGCGCGATCGCCGCGCCCGAGGAGGGAGCGGCGTGACGGGCTCTGCTACGCTGGCCTGGCCGCCGCACGAAGGGGGAGGTAGCGATGGCCGAGAAGATCGCGGTGCTGATGGGCGGGCGCTCGCTCGAGCGCGAGGTCTCGCTCGCGAGCGGCAAGCACGTGTGCGACGCGCTTCAGGCGCTCGGCTACTACGTGCTCGCGCTCGACGTCACCGCCGACCTCGTCGAGACACTTCGGAGCGAGCGTCCCGACGCCGCCTACATCGCGCTGCACGGCAAGTTCGGCGAGGACGGCACGATCCAGGAGCTGCTCGAGTTCCTCGGCATCCCCTACACCGGCCCCGGCGTCGTGGCGAGCGCTCTCGCGTGGGACAAGTCGGTCGCCAAGCACCTGTTCGCCGAGCACGGCATCCCCACGCCGCCGTGGGTGACGCTGACCGCCGACGCGTTCAAGGAGATGGGCGCGGCCACCGCGATCGATCTCATGGGCGAGGCGGCAGGCGGATACCCGGTCGCGGTGAAGCCGTCTCGGCAGGGCTCGGCACTCGGGCTGCGCCGTGTCGAGAGCGCCGACGAGCTCGCGGATGCGCTGCTCGACGCGCTCTCCTACGACACGGCCGCGATCGTCGAGCGCTGGGTCGAGGGCGTCGAGCTCGCGGTCACCGTGCTCGGCGAGAGGGTGAGACCGAGGTCCTGCCGGCCGTCGAGATCGTGCCGCGGTCCGGCATCTACGACTTCGGCGCGCGCATGGCCGACGACGCGGTCGACTTCTTCGTGCCCGCCCGCGTGGACGATGCCGTCGCGCAGCGTGTCGCGCAGGTAGCGTGCGAGGCGTCACGAGGCGCTCGGCTGTCGCGACGTGAGCAGGGTCGACCTTGTCGTGGACGCCGAGGGGACGCCGCTCGTTCTCGAGTGCAACACCTCTCCGGGCATGACCGAGACGTCGCTGCTGCCGATGGCCGCAGCTGCCGCGGGCATGACCTTCCAAGATGTGGTATCAAGAGTGACGCGCGCTGCGCTGGCTCGCGGCCAATGGGGTACATAGCCTGCGTAGGACGGTTCGCTTGTAGCGGGCCGCGCAGTATCAAGCAAGGGTATCCGCATCGACGACGGAGGTGCTCGTCATGTACGACTATCGCCGCGGGGGTTCGGTCTTCGGAGCGTTCCTGCTCGGAGGCCTCGTGGGAGCGGTCCTCGGACTGCTGTTCGCGCCGCGCTCCGGCAAGGAGACGCGCGAGATCATCTCGGCTCGGGCCGAGGAGTACTGGGGTGAGGGCGTCGAGCTCTACAACACCGGCAAGGACAAGGCGGTAGAGGTCTACTCGACCGGCAAGGAGAAGGTCTCCGAGTCGAGCGAGCAGCTGCGCGGCAAGATCGACGAGGCGCGCGGTCGCCTGCAGGAGCAGGTCGCCAAGTCCGCCGAGGGCGCCCAGGCCAAGATCGCCGACGCGATGCCGGCCGTCGAGAGCGCCGTCGATCGCGCCGCCGACGCGACCAAGTCGGGCCTGAACACCGCCGGCACCAAGACGCACGGCGCGCTCGGGACCGTCGCCGCCAAGGCCAAGGGCGCGACGGACGACGTGGCTGACGCGGCCGAGGATGTCGCCGAGGCCGTGGAAGACGCCGCTTCGGAGTCATAGGCACGCGGAGGTCGACCTGATCTTAGGACCGGTACTCGCGTCTCGCGAGGCCGGTCCTGTCATCTAGCGCTCGAGGAGGCCCCGGCGCATGCCGCGCACGCTGCGTGACATCTACCATGCCGAGGTGCGCTCGCCGAAGGGCAAGCGCATCGGTCGCGGTGATCGACGCGCTGTTCGACCACGAGCGCCCGGTCGTCGTGGGCTACCTCATGGAGCGCCCGCGCTTCCTCTGGCTGTTCGACCGGGCGGACCGACACCTCGCGGCGGACCGCGCGACTCTCGGCCGAAGTGGCATCGACGTCACGGACGCGAACGGCGGCGTGGGACAAGGGGGCCGCCTCCCGGCTCGGCATCGACTGGGACGAGACCGTCATCTGGTCGAACATGCCGGCGAGAACGGCTTCGGGCGCCCGGCTGGGGGTCGTGCGCGACGCACGTTTCGACCCCGCGACCGGTGCGCTCGAGGTGCTCGTTATCGGAGGTGGAGCGACCGCGGACCTTGCGGTGGGCGTGCGCGAAGTCCCGAGCTGAGCTGGTCACCGGATACCGCGACGGCGCGATCGTCGTCGACGATCGCGTGGCTGGAGCCGAGACCACCGGCGGGGCGGCGGCTGTGGCGGGTCGCTCGGCGGCTGTAGCCAAGGTGCAGGTCGAGAAGGCCGCCAAGACCGCGACGCCTACGGTAAGGCACGCGAAGGTCGACTTTGATTCGGGACCGGTGCTCGCTTCTCGCGAGGCCGGTTCCGTCGTCTAGCGCGCGAGGAGGCCCGACGCATGCCGCGCACGCTGCGTGACATATACCACGCCGAGGTGCGTTCGCCGAAGGGCAAGCGCATCGGTCGCGTGATCGACGCGCTGTTCGACCACGAGCGGCCGATCGTCGTGGGCTACCTCATGGAGCGTCCGCGCTTCCTCTGGCTGTTCGATCGGGCGGACCGACACCTCGCGGCGGACCGCGCGACGCTCGGCCGAAGCGGCATCGACGTCACGGACGCGAACGGCGCGTGGGACAAGGGGGCCGCCTCCCGGCTCGGCATCGACTGGGACGAGACCGTCATCTGGTCGAACATGCCGGCGAGAACGGCCTCGGGTGCCCAGCTCGGGGTGGTGCGCGACGCCCGTTTCGACCCCGCGACCGGCGCGCTCGAGGTGCTCGTTATCGGAGGCGGAGCGACCGCCGACCTTGCGGTGGGCGTGCGTGAGGTCGCGAGTGAGCTGGTCGCCGGGTACCGCGACGGCGCGATCGTCGTCGATGACAGCGTGGCCGCGACCGGGACCACCGGCGGCGCGGCGGCCGTGGCCGGTCGCTCGGCCGCGGTTGCGAAGGTGCAGGTCGAGAAGGCCGCCAAGACCGCGACGGCCTACGGCAGGGCGGCCGCCAAGGTGGCGGGGAGAGCGAGACGGGCAAGAAGGCGGTCGGATGGCTCAAGTCGATGCGCGACGAGATCGTCGATGCGATGGGGCCGCCCGACGACGACTGATCTCGCGCGCGAGGGATATACTGGCCGAACCCGTTGAAGGCCGAGATGCGTAAAGGACGACGAGACCCAAGCCATGCCGCGCAGACTCCGCCCACTCACACTGACCGACTTCGAGCAGCTGCCCGCGAGCTGCGCCGGCTGCCAGTTCTGGGAGAGCGCCGGCCCCGCGGAGCGGCGCTGCGGCGCGCTCTGCGACGTCGAGGCGCAGGCCGAGTGGTACCACCGCGTCCTCGCAGGAGTGGGGTGATTGCGGCCGGGTCGCTCACGAGGACGACGAGGTGCTCGGCTTCATCAAGTACGCGCCGAGCGGCTACTTCCCGCAGGCGCGCACGTTCTTCGCGGCACCCTCAGATCCCGAGGTGCCGCTGATCGCGTGCCTGCACATCGCGCCGGAGGCGCGCCACCGCGGGCTGGGTACGGTGCTGCTGCGCGCGGCGCTCAAGGACCTCGCGACGCGAGGGGTGCGCAAGGTCGAGGCGTTCGCCGCTGCCGAGACGCCCGATTCGCTCGACGACTCGCCGGTGATGAGCCTCGACTTCCTGCTGCGCAACGGCTTCACGATCGTGAAGCCCGACGCCGCACTACCCGCTGCTCGCACTCGAGCTGCGCTCGCTCGCGGCGTGGACGGAGAACCTCGAGTCGGTGCTCGACTCGCTCAAGTTCCCGCTGCGACCCATCCCGGAGCGCGCCCCCGCGCCCTGGTAGACGATCGGAGTCACCGCATGACCGACGCCCCTCGCAAGCAGGGTTCCCGCGACCGCGTCCGCGCATTCCTCGCCGAGCACGGGCTCGACGGAGGCGTGCACGAGTTCGAGCAGTCGACGAAGACGGCGGCGATGGCCGCCGAGGCGATGGGCTGCGAGCTCGGGCAGATCGTGAAGTCGCTCGTGGTCATCGTCGACGGCGAGCGGCCCGTGCTCGCGCTCGTGGCCGGAGACCGACGCGGTGACCTCGATGCGATCGCCGCCGAGATGGGCGGCGCCAAGGCGAAGATGGCCGATGCTGAGGCGGTGCGCGCAGCGACCGGCTACGCGATCGGCGGGGTCTCGCCGTTCGACCTGCCGGTTGAGCTGCCCGTGTTGGTCGATGATTCGCTTGCGCGGTTCGAGACGGTGTTTCCCGCGGCGGGCACGCCCTCGTCGATGGTCGAGCTGCCGCTTGCCGCCCTGATCGAGCTGTCGGGCGGGCGTGTCGCCACCGTCGCGCAGCTGATCACGATCGGACTGACCGAGAGACCCGAGGAGAGTCCGGACAGGTGTCCTACTACAAGGTCAAGCCACCACAACAGTCGAGGCCGACGCGCATCTACGCGCTCGCGGCGCTCGGTCTGTTCGTGGTGCTCGGCCTGCTGGCCGGATGGACCGCGGCCCGGCCGACCGCCATCACGGTCGACGGCCGACTGCGGCTCGTGACGTCCGGCACCACCGTCGGCCAGCTCCGCGACCGCGGAGCGCTTGGGTCCTCGAAGGGCCGGCTGCTCGGCGTCGACGGCTCGGTGCTCCTCGACGACGGCGGCTTCGAGCCGGCGATCGCTCGCAACGGCAGTCGCGCGCGCGCCACCGACCGCGTCTTCGCGGGTGATGTGATCGTGAGTGCGCGCGGCGCCGATCGGCGCGAGTCGGTCGTCGTGACCGACGAACCGGTGCCGTTCCGCACGCGCTTCGAGGGACGAGGCCCGCTCACCGAGATCCGCGTGCTCGGCGCGCCCGGACTGGCCCGCGTGACGCGCGGCGCGAAGTCCGGCGCGGAGGTGACGAGCACGGTCGTCCTTGCGCCGACCGACATGGTGATCTCGCGCAGCCGCCCGAGCGGCAAGGTCGTCGCGCTCACCTTCGACGATGGGCCCTGGCCGGGCTACACCGAGCGCATCCTCAAGGTGCTCAAGGAGCGAAACGTGCGGGCGACGTTCTTCATGGTCGGCCGGCAGGCCCGACGCAACCCCGTGCTCGCGCGTCGCGTCGCGAAAGCGGGGCATGAGATCGGGAGTCACAGCTACAGCCACCCGGCGTTCGCGAAGATCAGCGAGGGCGAGGTGCGCAAGCAGGTCAAGTCGGGCCGACGCGCCGTCGAGCGCGCGACCGGCCAGGCCACGATCTGGTTCCGGCCGCCCTACGGCTCGATGGATGCGGCCGCGTGGCGTGAGGTCCGCGACCTCGACGTGCACGCCGTGTTCTGGGACGTCGACAGCCGCGACTGGACGAAGCCCGGCGCGAAGCGCATCGAGGACTCGGTCGTAGCGCACGTGCGCCCCGGCTCGGTGGTGCTCTTCCACGACGGCGGCGGGAACCGGGCGCAGACCGCGAAGGCGCTGCGGGGCGTCATCGACCGGCTGAAGGCGCGCGGCTACCAGTTCGTGACCGTCGAGGAGCTCTACCAGCTGCGGGCGCAGGCGCGTGCCGAGAAGAAGGCGGCCGCGCGCAGGGCCGCCGCGCGCAAGAAGGCCGCGAGCGAGAGCCGCTCCTCGAGCTAGCGTGCGGCCCCAGGGCCGGAGCCGACTCGCAGCACGCGCGTGGGCGTCACGACCGCATGCAGCCGCACGTCGTGGTCCTCGGCAGGAATCGAGGCGAGCACCTGCTCGTCGTAGGCGATGCCGATGCGCGCGCAGTCATCGCGCAGGAGGGGCAGCAGCCGATCGTAGTAGCCGCCACCGTAGCCCAAGCGCCAGCACCCCTCGTCGAACGCGACACCGGGAACGATGACGGCATCGACATCGGCAGGCTCGACGCGCGGCGCGTCGGCTGCGGGCTCCCGGATGCCGAACAGACCGCTCGTGAGCGCACCCTCGTCGTCGACCACGTGCATGCCGAGCACGCCCGGCGCCTCGACGCGCGGGTAGGCGACGGTCGCGCCGCACGCGCGCAGGCGTTCCAGAGCCGGCGCGGGGTCGATCTCCTCGGCGGTGGCGGCGTAGGCGAGCACGACGTCGGCGATCGCGAGCTCGGGCAGTGCGAGCAGGCGATCGGCGACCGCGAGGGCGTGCGCTTCGCACGTCGCGCGATCGAGCGCGCAGCGGGCGGCGCGGGCGTGCTCGCGGGCCGCGTGCTTGGCGGCCTCGATGTCGGGGCGGTCCGCGGCCGCGCTCACAGCAGCCCCACCGCCTGACCGATCTGCATGCCGAACAGCGTGATCGTGAGCGCGATGACCGTGATGACGGTGCCCCAGGCCAGCGCGTTGGTGACGCGACCGTTGGTGTAGCGGCCCATGATGCGCCGGTCGTTCACGATGCGGATCATGAACAGCAGGAGGAAGGGGAGCAATATGCCGTTGACCGCCTGCGAGAGGACCATGATCGTGATCAGCGGCGCGCCGGGGACGAGCACGAGCGCGGCGCCGAAGGCGATGACGAAGGTGTAGATCGCGTTGAAGGCGGGCGCCTCGGCCCACGACCGGTCGATGCCGCGCTCCCAGCCGAACGCCTCGGTGATCGCGTAGGCGGCGGTGAGCGGCAGAACGCACGCGGCAAGCATGGAGGCGGCGGCGAGCCCGATCGCGAAGAGCACGGTGGCGTACTGTCCGGCGACCGGGGCGAGTGCGGCGGCGGCCTGCTCGGCACCGGTGACCCGGATCCCCTGCGGGTAGAGCACGGTGCCGGTGGTTACGATGATGAACCACGCCACGATGTTGGCGGAGACCGCTCCGGCGATGACATCGATGCGCTGAAGCCCCAGCTGCTCGACGTCGACACCCTTGTCGACGATGTTGCTCTGCACGAAGAACTGCATCCACGGCGCGATGGTGGTGCCTATGGTGGCCACCACGATGAGCACGAAGCCAGGTGTCGGGATGAACTGCGGAACGATCGTCGCGTGCAGGACCTCGCCCCAGTCGGGCTTAGCGAGAAACGCCGCGACGATGTAGGCGAGAAAGACGCTCGAAAGCGCGAGGAAGACCTTCTCGACGTTGCGGTAGCTGCCGCGGACCACGAGCCCCCACACGACGATCGCCGCGATCGGGACGGTGACATAGCGGCTGATGCCGAACAGTTCGCCGGCTGCGGCGATACCCGCGAACTCGGCGACGCTGGTGGCGGCGTTGGAGAGCAACAGCGCGATCATCGCGAAGAGCGTGGGGCGCACGCCGAACTTCTCGCGGATGAGCGCCGAGAACCCCTTGCCGGTCACGGCCCCCATGCGCGCGGCCATCTCCTGCACGACGATGAGCGAGAACGTCATCACGAAGATCATCCACAGCGTCGCGTAGCCGAACTCGGCCCCGGCGACCGAGTAGGTCGAGATGCCGCCGGCATCGTTACCCGCCGAGGCGGCGACGATGCCCGGCCCGAGGACGGCGAGCAGCGCGAGGACGCGAGTCCTCTTGCGGGTGTTGGTCGCAGCGGTCACGCGACCGTTCGTGTAGCGGCCCATGATGCGCCGGTCGTTCACGATGCGGATCATGAACAGCAGCAGGAACGGGAGCAGGATACCGTTCACCGCCTGTGAGAGCACCATGATCGTGATCAGCGGCGCGCCGGGGATGAGGACCAGCGCGGCGCCGAAGACGATGACGAAGGTGTAGATCGCGTTGAAGGCGGGCGCCTCGGACCACGACCGGTCGATGCCGCGCTCCCAGCCGAACGCCTCGGTGATCGCGTAGGCCGCGGTGAGCGGCAGCACGCACGCGGCAAGCATCGAGGCGGCGGCGAGCCCGACCGCGAACAGAACGGTGGCGTACTGCCCGGCGACCGGGCGAGTGCGGCGGCGGCCTGCTCGGCGCCGGTGACCCGGATTCCCTGCGGGTAGAGCACGGTACCCGTGGTCACGATGATGAACCACGCCACGATGTTGGCGGATACCGCCCCGGCGATGACATCGATGCGCTGAAGCCCGAGCTGCTCGACGTCGACACCCTTGTCGACGATGTTGCTCTGCACGAAGAACTGCATCCACGGCGCGATCGTCGTGCCGATGGTGGCCACCACGATCAGCACGAACCCGGGTGTCGGGATGAACTGCGGAACGATCGTCGCGTGCAGGACCTCGCCCCAGTCGGGCTTGGCGAGGAATGCCGCGATGATGTAGGCCGAGAAAGACGCTCGAGAGCGCGAGGAAGACCTTCTCGACGTTGCGGTAGCTGCCGCGGACCACGAGACCCCACACGACGATCGCTGCGATCGGCACGGCGACGTAGCGGCTGATGCCGAACAGCTCGCCCGCTGCCGCGATACCCGCGAACTCGGCGACGCTCGTGGCGGCGTTGGAGAGCAGCAGCGCGATCATCGCGAAGAGCGTGGGGCGCACGCCGAACTTCTCGCGGATGAGCGCCGAGAACCCCTTGCCGGTGACGGCCCCCATGCGCGCGGCCATCTCCTGGACGACGATGAGCGAGAACGTCATCACGAAGATCATCCAGAGCGTCGCGTAGCCGAACTCGGCGCCTGCGACCGAGTAGGTCGAGATGCCGCCCGCGTCGTTGCCGGCCGAGGCGGCGACGATGCCCGGCCCGAGGACGGCGAGCAGCGCGAGGACGCGAGTCCTCTTGCGGGTGTTGGTCGCAGCGGTCACGCGCCCTGCTCGCCCAGCGTGACGAAGACGACGAAGCGGGCGGCCAAGTACGCGAAGCCCGAGGTAGACCACGAGCGAGACGAGCATCGCGGTCGACCGACATCGCGGTCGCCGAGACGCTGACGCCCGTCATCCGCTGCGCCTGCAGCGCGACGTCCGCGAGCACGCTGCCGAACACGACCGTGACGAGGACGGCGAGACGCGGTGGCGAGGCCGAAAGCGAGCGGGTACTGCCAGCCGTAGGGCTGGCGCACCCACCAGTAGGCGACGCGAACAGACCGCAGCGCGATTCCGAGCGCGAGGCCGACGGCACCCTCGACGAGCAGGCGTCGCCGCAGCGAGGGTCGCTCGTCGGCGTCCCCCTCGATGATCTCGGCGACCGCGCGCGAGGATGACTCCTCGGCGGTTCGCAGGGCAAGCGGGCAGCAGCACCGCATGCGGCGCCCACGAAGCTGAGACAATCGACGAGCCAGAACGGCCCGAAGTCCTGCGTCGACTGCTTCGCGCGCTCGAAGGCTCCACGCGGTGCACCGCGAAGAGCGTCGACGAGCCAGATCACGACCCAGATGCTGCGGCGCCAGATGCGGCTCCACAGGCTCATCGCGCGGCCACGGTCCCGCGACGAACCGGTCGCGATCGCGAGGTCCTCCTCGGCCTCCTCCTCGAGCACGTCGAGCGCGTCGTCGACGGTGACGATGCCGAGCAGCTTGCCGGTCTCGTCGACGACGGGGATGGCGAGCAGGTCGTACTTGCTCATGTCCTCGGCGACGTCTTCCTGGTCGTCGTCGGGGTTGGCGGTGAACAGGTCCCGCTCGGCGATCTCGGTGACGAGCGTGTCGGGCTGGGCGAGCAGCAGGTCGCGCAGGGAGATCGACGCCGGTGAGGTGGCGGTCGCCTTCGACGACGTAGACGTAGAAGATGCTCTCCTGCTCCTCGCGCACCGCGCGCAGATGCTCGATGACCTGCTGGACGGACATGTCGTCGGTCACCGTCGTGACCTCGGAGGTCATGATGCCGCCGGCGGTCTTCTCCTTGTAGCCGAGCAGCTCGCGGATGGCGCTTGCGTCCTCGACGCCCATGAGGCGCAGCAGCCGCTCGGCCTTCTCGTAGGGCAGGTCGCCGACGATGTCGGCGGCGTCGTCGGGGTCCATCTCGGCGAGCAGCAGCGATGCGCGGCGCTCGGAGAGGTCGTCGATGACGTCGGCCTGGCAGCTCGTCCTCGAGCTCCGAGATCGTCTCGGCGGCCTGCTCGTTGTCGAGGTGCTCGAAGACCTTGGCGCGCTGGGACGCGGAGAGCTGCTCCATGATGTCGGCGACGTCGGCCGGGTGCAGCTCGTGCAGGCGCTTGTGGGTGACCGAGAGCTTGACCTGCGAGAGGTCGCGGTCGAGCAGGTCCATGTAGTTCCACGCGATGAGGTTCTCGGAGAGCTCCATGCGCATGAGCTTGGCCGTGCGCGCGACGAAGCGCTCCAGGGAGGGCGAGATGCCGCGCAGGATGCCGCGCGCGCCGACCTCGGCACCGAGCAGCCGCAGCTGGTTGCGCGACTCGGAGAGCTTGAGGTCGTTGACGCGCACGACCTTCATGCCCTGCGTGTCGACGATCTGCTTGTCGAGCAGGTCGCGCGCAGAGCAGGACCTCGTCGGGCTGCAGGTAGCTGAACCGGATCTCGGGCGAGGCGACGTTGAGCCGCACGCTCTCGCCGTCGAACTCGGCGACGTACTTGCGCCACGAGAGCATGAACGGGGTCTTGTCGGGGCCGCGGAACGCAAGCGACGTCACGCGCGGGAAGACCTCGCCGGTGGCGATGGCGATGTCGTTGATGGTGCCGATCTCCTCGCCGGTCGAGTCGACGACCGGACTTGCCGAGCATCTGCGAAAGATAGATCAAGTGCGCTCCCTCCCTTCGAGCGCGCGCCTTCTCGGCTTGAGGGGCCGAGTGCGAGCGCGCAGTCGCAGGTCGTGTCAGGACGGCGGGTGTCCCCCGGCCGGCCCTGACACTCAGAGCGCGTCCGAGGGGCTACGGACTGTGAGGTTTCACGTAGGCCCTCTCTATCGACTGCAGGTCAGACGGCACGAAAAAGCCCCTGCGTCCGTTTCGGACCAGGGGCGAGGAGGCGACGCGCACACACGCGCCAGCGGACGGAGCACCCCGGCGAGGGACCGCTCGCGTACGCCGGACTGTCGCCACTCACATCCCTCGTCTGTGGATTAGGCACTGTCCGACGTAGGGACCGCGGGTATCTCACCCGCAGCCGGCGCCCCGTAGGTGCCGTACGCGATCGCAGAAGACCGCGCAGCCCAGCCACCTTAGCCTTCGCCTTAAGCCGGCGAGGGCTGTTCTACCCATTGGCGTCTCTCGACATTTCCGGGCAGTGGCCTGTGTTCGAACAGGAGCCGCACCGTAACGGACGGAGCAGACCTTGTCGGCTGTCAATGCTCTGACCCGCACGGGACACATGGGGGCTGAGCAGTCGAATCATAGTCCTGCTGGTAGCTTCAGGGCAAGAAGTGGTAGAAGGTGTTCCAACACGCCGGAGCAGGCGCGAAGGAGAGCCGGGGCCCTCATGGAAGATTGCGTGCGCATCGAGATCGACATCGAGTGCGGCAGGCACTCGGAGCTCCTGGAGTGGGCCAAGCGCCTTCACACGACGCCCGAGGAGCTCGCGCATCGGGCCATCGCCGCGTGGCTGGACGAGATGGCCGACGGCAACAGGCCGACCGCACGCCGCGGACGGCGCGTCCTAGTCGCCGCTAGCCGCGCTCGCATCGGCGCGCGCGAGAGCCAGGCGCGCGCGAACTCCGCCCACCCGTCGCCGCGCTCGCAGCAGGTTCGCCACACGTTCGCGCGCGGCCGCTGCGCAAGCTCCGCGCGCACGCCCGCGCTGTCGAAGGCGTTGGCGACGAGCGCCATCACCGCGACCGAGTCCGCCATCTCGATGTCGGTCGCCGAGTCGCCGATCGCCGCCGCCTGCTCGGGACCGAGCCCGCGCAGCGCGAGGTCGAGCTCGATCGCCTGGGCCTTGCTCACGCCGCGCGGAACGAGGTGGTAGGCGTGCGGCCGCTCGTCCTCGGTGCAGGTGAGCGCGCCGGCGTTGCGCACGACGCCGTTGTCGAGCACGTCGATCGGCGGCTCGATGCCGGCGATCACCTGCGCGCGCCGCAGCGACGTCGAGACAGCCGCGCAGCAGGTGGGTCGACTCGCGGTCGAGATGCCACGGCTCGTGGTACTCGATGCGGTCGGGGAACGCGGCGACGAGCGCCTCGAGCGCACCCGACGCCTCGATGAGCTCGTAGGGCGTCTGCCCGTTGCCGAGCAGCCCCGCGGGCCAGCACGCCGTTGTTGTAGGTCACCTTCGCGCCGGGGCCCACGCCGTGCACGAGCACGGCGCCCGCCTCGGCGATGCAGTCGCGCCAGCCCAGCAGCCGCACGACCTCGGAGAGCTGGAGCCGGCCGCGTCCCGAGATCGGCACGATGGCGAGCCCGGCACGGTTGAGGTCGACGATCGCGTCGACGACACCGCACGAGGGCTCGCCCGCCGCATCGGCGAGGATGCAGCCGCCCCGGGCGAGCAGCGTGCCGTCGAGGTCGGTGTAGAGCACCTCGACGCGCGACGAGCGCTTCGAGCGCGGCCGGGTCGTCGCTGAGCAGCTGCACGGTGTCCATGCAGCCGATGATACCTGAGACGCTGCGCTACCGCGCCGTGGGGTAGAAGCGGTATAACTGACTCGGTCCTTCGAATGGCCGCTCGTACGATCCGCCGTCGACTGGGGGCACCGGCATGTCTGCTGAGTTCGACCTTCCGTTCCCGCACTACCGGTGTCCGGTGTGCAGCAAGGACCTCCCGCTCGGGGAGGCGCGCATGACCGTCACGTGTGGCGACCACTACGAGCTCGCCGCCGCCGCGTACGCTGTTCGGCGCGGTGACGCCGCCGACCGCTCGGCGATCGAGACGATCTGCGACCGGGCACTCGGCGAGACCATCGTCGACGTGTTCGGCAAGACCTTCGACGTGCTCTCCGCGGTGAACCTGATCGCCGAGGCCGACGGCGAGCTCATCGGACTGCTCTCGCTCGTGGTGACCGGCGGAGAGGCGACCATCGTGTTCCTATCGGTCTACCCCGAGCATCAAGGGACCGGGGTGGGAGCGGCGCTGCTCGAGGCAGCCGATGCCTTCGCGAGCGAGCGCGGGCTCTCGTTCCTGCGGGCCGCTGTGACCAACGACGACATCCCGATGCTCTACTTCTACCAGCGCCACGGCTTCGCGATCTACGAGGTGGGCGTCGGCGAGGTGGCCGACCGCTTCGGCGCCGCCACGCCGGGCTTCTCGTCGATCCCCGTCCGCGACGAGCTGCGCTTCCGCCGCGCGGTCTGCAGCCGCTGACATCGCACCTGTCCGACGCCCCGAAAAGGAGCCGCCACGATGACCGCTCGCTTCCGTCTTGCCTGCGCCCTGCTCGTGCTCGCCATCGCTGCAACCGTCGCGCTTGCGGGGTGCGGCACCGGCGAGACCTCCCAGCCCGTCAAGTCCGGCACGGCCGCCGAGGCTACCGAGACGGTGAAGCCCGCCGCGGTCAAGATCGGCACGCTGCCCACCGAGGACTCGCTGCCGCTCTGGGTCGCCGAGAAGATGGGCTACTTCGCGACTGAAGGCCTCGACTCGGTCGAGATCGTCACCTTCCAGAGCGCTCAGGAGCGCGACGCGGCCTTCGCCGCGGGAGCGATCGACGCCTACATGGGCGACATCATCGCCGCCGCCAATCTCGAGGCAGGCGGCTCGCCGAACACCATCAAGACGATCATGCTCGGCGCCGACCAGAGCCAGGGCCGCTTCGGCATCGCTGTACCGCCGGGAAGCGACGTCAAGTCGCTCGACCAGCTCGCCGGGGTCCCGGTGGGTACCTCCTCGGCGACGATCCAGGAGTACGTGCTCGACGGGCTCATGGCAGAGGCCGGCGTCGCCGAGGGCGACGTCAAGAAGGAAGAGGTCAAGAAGGTGCCGGTCCGCTTCGAGCTGCTGATGGCCGACAAGCTCAAGGCTGCCGCGCTTCCCGAACCCTTCCTCACCCTTGCCGAGCAGGGCAAGGCGCGTCTGGTGGGCGACGACACGAAGGCCAAGGCGAACCTGTCGCAGACCGTGCTCGTCTTCTCCGACAAGTACCTGGCCGACCCTGCTGGTGCGGCCGCCGCCGACGCGGTGCTCGGTGCGTGGGACGTGGCGGTCGGCCAGATCAACGACAAGCCCGAGGACTACCGCGACGAGCTCGTCGAGAAGGCGCGGCTGCCCAAGCCGCTCGCCACGACCTACACCGTGAACACCTATCCGACCGCTGCGCCGCCGTCCGAGGCCGACGTGAACGCGGTGCTCGAGTGGATGAAGGCCAAGGGCTACCTCAAGGGCGACGTGACCTACGGCGACCTCGTCGACGCGGGGATGTAGCCGCTTGGCGCAGCCCGCGCAGACCACCCCGCCGAGCGACAGCGCTCGATTTCGAGCGCGTCTCGGTGACCTTCGAGGGTTCGGACCGTCCGGTCCGGGCCCTCGCGGACTTCTCGCTGTCCGTCGCGGCCGGCGAGCCGATCTCGGTCATCGGCCCGAGCGGCTGCGGCAAGTCCACGATGCTCCTGCTCGCCGCGGGGCTGCTCGCGCCCGGCGACGGCGCCGTGCGTGTGGCGGACGCTCCGGTCGCCGGCCCGCGGCGCGCGACCGCGCTCATCCTGCAAGAGCACGGGCTGCTGCCGTGGAAGACGGTCGAGGACAACGCCGCGCTCGGCCTGGTGGTGCGCGGTGCCGGTCGCCGAGAAGCCCGCGCGCAGGTCGCCGAGGCGCTCGCGCGGCTCGGGCTCGCCGAGTTCGCGCGCGCCTACCCGGGCGAGCTCTCCGGCGGCATGCGCCAGCGCGTGGGACTCGCGCGCGCGGTCGCGCTCGACGCCGACCTCGTGCTGATGGACGAGCCGCTCTCGGCGCTCGATGCGCTCACGCGCGAGGACCTGCAGGACGTGCTGCTCGATCTGTGGCGGCGCCGCTCGCACGCGCAGGTCCTTGTGACGCACTCGATCGAGGAAGCGGTGTTCCTGGGCCGCCGCGTCGTCGTGATGTCGCCGAGACCCGGCCGCGTCGCCGCGATCGTGGAGAACCCCGAGATGGGGGAGGCCGGTATCGGCAGAGCGCGCGCTTCTACGAGCGCTGCGCCCACCTGCGCGAGTTGCTGGCGGCGGAAGGCGCCGTGCATCCGGGCGCGTCCGTGTCGAGCGCGGAGGTGCTGTCGTGAACGCGACGCTGCGCCGTGCGCTCGGCCTTGGTCGCCGCTTTCGCCGTGCTGCTCGCGGGCTGGGCGCTGCTCGCAGCTGCGCTCGACTCGCCCGCGCTGCCTGGCCCGGTGCCCGCGCTCGAGGCCTTCTTCGCACTGCTGCCGCTGCTGTGGCCGCAGACGCTCATCTCTCTCGTTCCGCGTGCTCGCGGCGATGCTGATCGGCAGCGCGCTCGCCGTGCCGGCGGGCCTTGCGCTCGGTCGTTCTCCGCGCGCCGATGCGGTGTTCGCGCCGATGATCTTTCTGACCTACCCGATCCCGAAGGTCGTCTTCCTCCCGGTCCTGATGCTCTTGCTCGGCCTGGGCCACCTCTCGAAGATCGCGCTCATCACGCTCATCGTCTTCTTCCAGATCCTCGTGACCGCCCGCGACGCCGCGCGCGCTGTGCCCGAGGGCGCGGTGCTTTCCGTGCGCTCGCTCGGCGCCACCGGGCGCGACGTCGCCCGTCACGTCGTGGTGCCCGCGTCGTTGCCCGAGATCTTCACGGCGCTGCGCATCGGAACCGGGACCGCCGTTGCCGTGCTCTTCCTCGCCGAGGCAACCGCTGGCACGAGCGGCCTGGGCTGGTTCATCGTCGACGCGTGGGGCCGCATCGACTATCCGGCGATGTTCGCGGGCATCATCGCCATGGCGCTGCTCGGTGTCGCGCTCTACGAGCTGCTCGATGTCATCGAGTCCTGGGCGACGCGTTGGCGTCGCGCCGGGCGGTAGGGGCCGCCGTCCGCTCGCGGCCAGCTTCTGCGTCAGACCCTCGTGCTAGCATCGGCCTACCGAGCTCGCGAACGCGCCGCGCGCGGTTGGGGCTCTCCGACACGACTCGACGGGTGTGAGGCATGAACGACGCGGTGCTCTGGATACTCATCGTGCTTGCGCTGGTCAACGCAGGCCTGCTCGTGTTCGTGCTGATGCGCTCGTCCCGCGGCGGGCAAGACGAGGTCGCGCTGCGCGACGAGTTGCGCCAAGGGCGCGAAGAGGCTCGGGTCGCAGCGCGCGAGTCGAGGGAAGAGCTCTCGGCGTCGCTGAAGTCCGCAAACGACACGCTCGGCACCACGCTCACCAGTCTCGGCGAGCTGCAGCGGCAACAGCTCGACGGCATGACGCTGCAGCTCAAGAGCCTCGCCGAGTCCAACGAGCAGTCGATCGAGCGCGTCCGGCAGACGATGGATGCGCGCGTCAAGGAGCTTCAGGAGGGCAACGAGAAGAAGCTCGAGGAGATGCGCAAGACGGTCGACGAGAAGCTCCACACGACGCTCGAGAAGCGCTTGGGCGAGTCGTTCAAGCTTGTGAGTGATCGGCTCGAGGCGGTACAGCGTGGCCTCGGCGAGATGCAGAGCCTGGCCACCGGCGTCGGCGATCTCAAGCGGGTGCTCACCAACGTGAAGGCCCGCGGCACGTGGGCCGAGGTCCAGCTTGGCGCGCTGCTCGAGCAGATTCTCGCGCCGTCGCAGTTCGAGCGAAACGTGCGCACGAAGCCGGACTCGGCCGAGGTCGTCGAGTACGCCGTACGCCTGCCCGGCCCGGCGGACGACCCGGACACCTGCGTGTGGCTGCCGATCGACTCGAAGTTCCCGCAGGAAGACTACCTACGGCTGCAGGATGCCGCCGAGCGTGGCGACGCCGGCGAGGTGCAGAAGGCCTCGGACGCGCTCGCGCGCCAGATTCGGCTCGAGGCGCAGAGCATCAGTTCGAAGTACCTCTCTCCCCCCCACACGACCGACTTCGCCATCATGTTCCTCGCGACCGAGGGCCTCTACGCCGAGGTCCTGCGGCACCCTTCGCTCGCCGACGAGTTGCAGCATCGCTACCACGTGGTTGCGGTGGGGCCCACGACGCTGGCAGCGTTCCTCAACAGCATGCGCATGGGCTTCCAGACGCTTGCCATCGAGCAGCAGTCGGCCGAGGTCTGGAAGGTGCTCAGCGCCGTGAAGACCGAGTTCGGCAAGTTCGGCGACGTGCTCGACAAGGTGAAGAAGCAGCTGAACACCGCTGCGAACACGATCGACGCAGCGAACGTTCGCACCCGGGCGATGGAGCGCAAGCTCAAGGTGGTCGAGTGCCTGCCCGAGGGCGAGGCGTGCGCGGTGCTCGAGATCTCAGAGGGTTTCGAGCAGGAGATACTGGACGCCGATCCAGCCGCAGCTCGACGATGTGGTCGAGGACCTGGAGAGCTAGCGCGTCGGCGCTAAGGCGGGCCTTCGCTCAAGCGGCTCGGCGGGCCCCCACGAACCGCAGCCGCCAGGAGTTCGCGACCACCGCTAGTGACGAGAGCGCCATGGCGATCGCGGCCCAGACGGGCGAGAGCAGGCCCATCGCGGCAAGCGGCACGGTCACGAGGTTGTAGGAGAACGCCCACGCGAGGTTCTGCCAGGTGATGCGCTGGGTCGCCCGCGCCAGGTCCACGAGGGCCGGGAGCGACGCGAGCGGGCGGGCGCGATCCAGCAGCACGACGTCGGCGCCCAGCTGCGCGACGTCGCTCGCGTCGGGCATGGCGACCGCGAGCTCGGCGGCGGAGAGCGCCGCAGCGTCGTTCACACCGTCGCCGACGAACGCGAACGGCGTCGCGCCCGCCGGATCCCAGGACTCGGTCGGGGCCGTCTCGCGGAGTGCGCGCTCCTTGTCTTGCGGCATCACGTCACCCACGCCGTGAGCGATCCCGGCTTCGCGAGACACCGCGTCGACGGTCGCCTGCGCGTCGCCGCTCACCACGAGCGTGCCGATGCCACGCCGGTGCAGCGCCGCCACGACCCCCGCCGCCTCCGGCCGCAGCCGGTCGGCGAGCGCGATCGCGCCCAGGACGCCTCCGCCGCGGGCAACGAACACGACGACACGCCCGGCCGCACGCTCGCCGTGTGCGCGCTGCGGCGAGGGAGAGGGGACCGCCGACCCCGTGCGACGGCGAGCAGCGACTCGCTGCCCACCAGGGCGGTGACGTCGCCGACCGTGCCGCTTACGCCGAGGCCGGGCTCTCGCACCGCAGCGTGAGCAGCGGTGACCGGTGACACCTCGCTCGGCCGCGGCGCGGCGAATCGCCTCGGCGACCGGGTGCGGATCGGCGGCTTCGAGTGCGCTCGCGATCTCAAGGACGCTCGCGTCGTCGAAGCCCTCGGCAGCGACGACCGCCTCGACAGTGGGCCGCCCCTGCGTGAGCGTCCCCGTCTTGTCGAAGGCCACGAGGCCCACGGCGCCCGCACGCTCGAACACGGGCCCACCGCGAACGAGCAGGTTGTGCCGCGCGCCGGCGCCGACCGCGTTGACGGCAGCGAGCGGCGTGGCGAGCCCGAGCGCGCAGGGGCACGCGACGACCAGCACGGCCACCGCGCGCGACACGCCTTCCGGCAGCCCGTCACTCGCGGCGGTTATCGCGAGCGTGGCTGCGGCCACCGCCAGCATGAGCGGGACGAACACCGCAGCGATCGCGTCGGCGAGCCGCTGGGTATGGGACTTCGCGAAGACCGCGTCCTCGGCGACGGATGCCAGGCGCCCGGTGAGCGTGTCGGCGCCAACGCGCTCGGCGGTCACCACGAGCGTCGCGGTGAGGTTGATCGCGCCGGCCCAGACCCCGTCGCCCGCCGAGACCGTCGCGGGCATCGGCTCGCCCGTGAGCCGCGCGACGTCGACGTCGCTCGTGCCCTCGAGCACCAGTCCGTCGACCGGCACGCGCTCGCCGGCCCGCACTACGAGGACCGCTCCCTGCACCACGTCGGCCAACGGGACGCGTACGGCGCTCGCGAGGTCGCGCGGGCCGCCCGCTGCCTCGTCGGGCAGCACCCATGCCTCCTCGGGAGCGGCGGCGATCGACAGTGCCGACACGGCGCGCATCGCGTCGCGCTGCCCCAGGCTCTCGAGCCATCGGCCGAACAGCACGATGCCGGTGATCATGGCCGCCGACTCGAAGTAGGTGGGAGCACCGGCGTACACCGCCCACACGCTGTAGAGCCACGCGGTCCACGTTCCGAGCACGACGAGCGTGTCCATGGTGACGCGCCCCACCCGAGCCGCTCTCCAGGCGCCGGCGATGAAGACCCAGCCCGGGTAGAGCAGCACCGCGAGCGAGAGCCCGCCGGTCAGCAACTCGAAGGGGCGGACGGCCGCGAACTCACCGCGCGCGAAGGCCGGGTAGAGTATCGCGATCGTGGGCCACATCACCCACATGCTGATCACGGCGGCGACGAAGAAGCGCAAGAACGTGTCCTCGGCATCGCGCGTGCCCACCTCGGCGAGCCGTGCCGACTCGGCACCGTAGCCGAGCAGACGGATCCGCTCGAGCAGGGCGTCTCTGCCCACGACCTCGGGGTCCCACGTGATGCGTGCGAGCGATGCCGCGTAGCTCACCTCGGCGTCGAGCACGCCGTCGATGCCGAGCACGGCGTCTTCGACGACCAGCGCGCACGACGAGCACCACATGCCGTCGATGCGCAGGGTCTCCCGCCGTGCTCCGATCGCGGCGGCGGCCTGCGCCTTCCGGCGCGAGGCATCCGCGGTGCGCTGTGCTCGGTCGGCCGGGCTGCAGAGCAGCGAGGTGAGCCCGTTCTGCTCGGCGGTCGTCCAGACGCGCCGACACCCCTCGCAGCAGAACGAGTGCGCGTCGTCTCGGATCGGCCGGCCGATCAGCGGCAGCCCGCACAGGTCGCAGCCCGCCGAGCCCCTGGTGCCCGTGGGGTCGGTCACCCGCGGATCACGCGCTCGTGACGAGCGCGAGTCCCTGCATCGTGACGATTCCGCCCAGGACGAGAACGAGGGCGCCGGCGGCCACCGAGAACGCGCCGCGGGCGCGTGCGCCCACGAGCCCGCTGGCGGCGCCGAACCCGGCGAGTGCGGGGACGGTTCCCAGCCCGAACGCCAGCATCGTGAGCGCCCCGTAGAGCGGCCAGCCGGTCGCGAGTGCGGCCAGCTCGACCGGGAGCAGAGGCGCGCACGGGAGCAGGCCCATGAGCGCGCCGAGAGCGAAGCCCCAGCGCGGTCCGCGCGCGAGCACCGAGTCGGTTGCGCGCCGGAACCAGACGCGGTCGGTGATGAGCTTGGTGGGCTCGGGAATCCGCACGACCCGTCCGGCGAGCGCGCTCCACAGCAGCACGATGCCCGTCGCGAGCAGGGTGATCCCCACGGCGACCTTGAGCCACTGCGAGAGGGCGGTGGGCGAGAAGGGCCCGCCGAGCTCGGTGATGGCCCGCGCGCCCCCCGAGCAGACCCAGCAGCGCGCCCAGAAGCGCGTAGGTGAGCAGGCGCCCTCCGTGGTAGGAGACCTGGAACCACAGGGCCCCGCGCCCGGGCCTCGCCGCGCCGCCGACCCGGGACACGCGGCAGCCATCGGCGAGCGAGGCCGCGGCGACGAGCGGGCCGCACATCGTGAGGCAGTGGCCGAACCCCCCGGCAAGCCCGAGGAGGAACGCCCCCCACAGGCCGACCGAGGCCAGCCCGCCCATGTCGCCGTGTCCGACCATGCGCTAGCTGGTGAGGTAGGCGTCGAGTGCGCGCAGAGGCCCGTTCATCTCGGTGATGAAGAGCGCCACGTACACCACCAGGAAGACGAGGAAGCTCACGATGACGAGCTTGATCACGACCGGCACCCTCCCGTGGGCCTCGGCGAGGTCCTCCGGGTAGTGGTGCACGGGCTCGACAGGTTCGGGCGTCAGGTCCTCGGTGGGCACCACGTCGTTGGTCGCCTTGCGGAACCAGCCGCTGCGCACGGCCACGTAGATCACGATGAAGAACGCGAGCCCTACGCCCAAGCCCCACCAGACGGCGCTCGCCTGCATGCTGTACGGCATCTGCTCACGCTCCGTTCGGGCCGGGATGGGCGGGCAGGCCGTCGTGCTGCCCGGGGTAGGGGTCGTCCTCGTCGAAGATGATCAGGGCCGCCGAGGACAGGTCGTGCCACTGCCCCGAGGCGATGGACCAGAGCAGCGCGACAAGCGCACCGGTGAAGAAGACCGCGAACGTCGCGATGATGAGGTAGATCGAGAGGTCCATCACTGGCCCGCCTCCGCATCCTTGGCGCCGACCAGGTCGCGCGTGTAGTAGATGATGTCCCACTTCTGCTGGTCGTTGAGGATGAAGCGCCACGCGGGCATGGCGGTCGGGATGCAGGTTCTTCTCGTCGCCGCCGTCGAAGCCCACGACGCCCTGATCGAGGCGCCAGTACCACCACTCGGCGGGCGAGGTGAGAGCCGGGTCCTCCGCGAGGTTCGCCGGTGTGGGCATGAGCGGCGCTCCGTACGGCCCGTCGCCGAGCGCCTTGGCGCCGTGGCATCCCGCGCAGAGCGTTCGTAGAGCTGCTTGCCGGAGGCCTTCGCGTCAGCGGTGTTCTCGTAGGGCGATTCGCCGCCCTCGCTCCGACGTATCCGCGTACGGCGATTAGCGCCTGGTACTGGACCGGCAGCTCGTCGCTCACGTCCTCGGGCTCGCTCGGGCCGATGAAGGTGCGCTTGACGTAGTAGATCGCGTTCCAGCGGTCCTCCTCGGCGAGCAGCATGCCCCACTGCGGCATCGCGGTGTTGCCGATGCCGACCGTGACCTTCCAGAAGAGCTCCCCGTCGGGCATCTTGTCGAACTCGTCCACGGTGAAGTTGGCCGGCTCCGGCACGAGGGTCGTGCGGGCCGGGCCGTCGCCCTGGCCCGCGTCGCCGTGGCACATCCAGCAGCGCTGGAGGTAGACGGCGCGGCCCTTCATGACGTCGGCGGTCGGCGGCATCTTGAGCGCCTCGACCCGCTTCGGGATCTCCGGGTCGCCGGGCTCGGCGTCCTTCGGAGCGAAGATCAGGACGCGGCGCACGTACTCGGCGACCGCCCAGCGCTCGTCCTCGCCGAACCAGTGCTTCCACTGCGGCATCGCGCGCATCGGGATCGACTCGCTGATGCGCCAGTAGAAGTCCTGGGGCGTCCAGTCGTTGTAGGTCTCGCCGTCCTGGAAGTTCGGAGCGCCCGGCTGCAGGCCGGCTGCGTCCGGACCATCGCCGATACCGCCGTAGCCGTGGCAGAAGGCGCAGTTGGTGATGTAGATCGACTTGCCGAGAGTCGAGCGTGTCGGTGGTCACCTGCGAAGGCTCCGCGCGCGTTCACGTAGGCGAGCCGGCATCGTCACCCTCGTCGGTGAAGTGCGGCACCATGTCCATGAACGCGCCTTGGATGAAGACGATGACCTTCCAGCGGTCCTGCCTGGGAGAGCGTCCGCTCCCACTGCGGCATCACGGTGCCGGGGACACCCTCACTGATGCGCCACATGAAGAACGACGGCTCCAGGTTGTGATAGCGAGGTTGCCGCAGGTCCGCGGGACGGGCGTTGTTCATGTACGCGTACGGGCCGTCGCCGCTGCCGGCGCAGCCGTGGCAGGTGTAGCAGCGGTCGAGGTAGATGTTGCGCCCCTCGGACCAGGTCTTGATGTCGGTCGGGTACGGCTGCTTCTTGTCGAAGTACTCGGGCGAGATCATGAGGTCGGTGCTCGCGGTCTGCTTGTTGCCGAGCCGGTTGAGGTAGGCCACGATCGCGTCGAGCTCCTGCTCGGTGAGGAATGAGAAGCTCGGCATGATGGTGTTGGGCGTGTACTTGCGCGGGAACTTGAGATGCTCCCGCTCCCAGAAGTCGCCGCGCTTGAGTCCGATGTTGCCGAGGTCCGGGCCGGTCCTGAGCGTGCCGAGCTGGTGTGGCTGGTCGTAGACGTACTGACCGGCCCGGCTCGCCCTGGATGTGGAGTGGTCGTTGGGCCGGGTGAACTGGCTGTGGCAGTAGACGCAGCCGTTGGCCTTGTAGAGCTCGAGGCCCTGCTGCTCGAGCGCGGTGTACTTCGTGGTCGTGATCGTCGGGGCCGGCTTGAACACCGCGAGGGGGATGAATACGACCACGGCGATGACGGTGAGGACGACCGCGAGGCCTCCGATGACGATCGTGCGGGGATTCATCTTCATGTGGGGCCTCCTCTCTACACCGTTGCCGGGGTCGCGTCGGTCGCGACCGGTTCGGGGGCTTGCTCAGGCACTTCGCTCGGCATCTGTCGGCCGGCGAAGGTGCGAACCATGTTGTAGGCGAACAGGTACTGGGCAAGGATGATGATCACTCCCGGCCGAGGCGCGGCCGATCCAGAGGGAGCGGATGCCCGGGATGATCTGGATGATCGGGATGCCTTGCGAGAACCCGCCGGCCTGCACGAGACCGGCGGCGGTAAGCACGAAGAAGAAGCCGAGGAAGCCGAAGGTCGTCAGCCACCAGTGTGTCCACCCGAGCCGTTCGGAGTAGACGACCTTGCCGGTGACGCGCGGGATGATGTAGTAGGCAGCGCCCCACAGGGTGTAGGCGACGAAGCCCAGCAGCGCGAGGTGGGCGTGCGCCACGCTCCAGTTCGTGAAGTGGATGAACTGGTTGACGCCGCGCAGCGCCTGCGTCGCACCCTGGAAGCTCACGGCGAGGTACCAGAACACGCCCGTGAGGGCGAACCGCAGCGGCAGCGAGTAGTAGGCGGTGCGCCAGGAGCCGCGCGTCGTCATGAACATGTTCACCACGAACGCTCCGACCGGGATCAGCAGGCCCATCGAGGTCACGACCGAGATGGCCTTGAGCCACTCGGGCACTGGTGCCTGCAGGATGTGGTGCGTGCCGACCGCCGTGTAGAAGAACGCCAGGAACCAGAAGGCGATGAGCGCGAGCTTGTACGCGTAGAGCGGCCGCTTCACTTCCTTCGGCACGATGTAGTAGAGGATCGCGATCGATCCTGTCGTGAACCACAGGCCGAGGATGTTGTGGCCGTAGAACCAGCCCCAGATCGCATCGTTGAGGCCGACGAGCGCGCCGGTAGGTGGTGCCCAGATGACGTTGCCGATGGCGAAGACGATCGGGAACCAGATGAGCGAACCCATGATGTACCAGAGTGAGACGTAGAGGTCCTTCTCCTCACGGCGCGCGATGGTCATGAACACGTTGAAGGCCGTGAGCAGCAGCAACACCATGATGCCGATGTCGATCGGCCAGGCCAGCTCGGCGTACTCGCGAGCCTGCGTCCATCCGACCAACAGGCCGATGACACCGACCGCGAGCGCGATGTTCCACAGCACGCCGACGGCGATGCCGAGTGTCTCCGAGTAGACCTTGGTCTTGGTCATCCTCGGCAGGATGTAGTACCAGCCGCCGATCATCGCCATCGACAGCCACCCGAACGCGAGGCCGTTGACGTGGAACTGCCGGAGTCTCGGGAAGACGAGCCACGAGATTCCGGCAGCGAAGTCGGGAGCGATGAACTCGATCGCCATGATGATGCCCAGCGTGATGGCCACCACCAGCCAGCAGATCGCCGAGACGATCATGAGCTTGGCTGTTGCGTCCCGGCGCCCTTCCATGGTGCCCCTTTCCCCCTGCAGCAAGAACCTGGCATAAGTGTATACGGTTCGGTGCATGGCAGTGGCCGGGGAGCGCGCTCCGCATTGCGGGTAGAACCCTCAGGGAGGGGGTGGGCGCATGTTCGCCGACCGAATCGACGCTGGCAGGCAGCTCGCGGCCGCGCTGCAGGAGTACCGCTCGATGCCTGGCGCGATCGTGCTCGGCATCCCGCGAGGCGGCGTGGTGGTGGCGGCCGAGGTCGCCGAAGCGCTGCGGCTTGCCGCTTGACGTCGCGGTCGCGGCCAAGGTCGGCGCACCGGGCAATCCCGAGTACGCGATCGGCGCGGTGGCACCCGATGGTGAAGTGACCGCGAACCCATCTGCGGGCTATCCCGGCCGACGAGGTCCGCGAGCTCGCGGGCGATGCGCACGCGAAGGTCGAGCGCTACGTCAGCGATGCTGCGCGCAGGGCGCCCGGCACCCGACCTTGCTGGCGCGACAGTGCTGCTGGTCGATGACGGGCTGGCCACCGGGCTCACGGCCCATGCGGCCGTCGAGTGGCTTCGGCGGGAAGGAGCATCGTGCGTAGTCGTCGCCGTGCCGGTGGCCTCCGCTCGGCCGTGAAGCGCTTGTGCTCCGCCGCGGACAAGGTGGTCGCCGTCGCCGTGCCCCGCGGCTTCTAGGCTGTCGGCCAGCACTACGATCGCTTCGGCCAGACCGAAGACGCGGAGGTGCTGGAGATCCTCGCCCGCGCGTAGAATAGATGGCGCTCCGCCTGCCGAGACGATCGGACTGCCGTGTACGACGACCTGTGGGTCGCCATCGACTTCGAGACCGCCACCAGCGAGCCGGCGAGCGCGTGCGCCCTCGGCCTAGCCGTCATCGACGGCACCGATGTGATCGAGACCCGGTCGTGGCTGGTGCAGCCGCCCGCGAACGAGTACCGCTGGTACTGCACGCGGGTGCACGGTCTCACTGCCGAGGACACCGCACAGGCACCCGAGTTCGACGAGGTGTGGGTCGAGGTGGCCGAGTACCTGGCGGGCGGCCGTCTGCTGGCGCACAACGCGCCCTTCGACGCGCGGGTCCTCTCGGCGCTTGCCGTCCGACACGACCTCAGCCTGACGGGTGCCGCGTTCGCGTGTACCGTCGACATGGCGCGCAAGGCGTTCCCCGACCTCGAGAACCACCAGCTGCCCACGGTGTGCTCCGCGTGCGGGATCGAACTCGTGCACCACGAGGCGGAGTCGGATGCGCTGGGGTGCGCGCAGGTCGCAATCGCGTGCGCCGAGGAGGTGGGGGCGTCCGGCATCGCAGAGGCGGTCGAGCTCCTGGGTGTGCGGCTGCGCGCGATCTAGCGCGCAGGCGCCCGCCGAGAGAAACGTCGGGCCGGGCGCCGTGTCGCGCGCCCGGCCCGTTTGATGCCAGTGGTGCCCCCGGCACGATTCGAACGTGCGACACCAGGTTTAGGAAACCTGTGCTCTATCCCCTGAGCTACGAGGGCGCGGCGGTCATTGTATCGCGACTCACATCGCGCCCGCGCTTCGGCGCCGCTGCACCTCCTCGGCAGGGAACGCCGCCCGCGTGCGCGAACCAAGCAGACAGGACGTTCGTGAACGAACGGAGGCTTGTCTATGCCCTCATCGCGCTCGGCTGGCGAAGGCGGTCACTTGCTACAGCACTTGGTCGGCGCGTCCCCGGAGGGACTGCTCGGCATCGACGAGTCGGGCGCGGTTGCGTATGCGAACCCTCGCGCGCGTCGAGCTGCTCGGACTCGACCGCGACATCGTCGGCCAGCCGCTCGACGCCCTCGGCGTGCCGGCGACTGACCGAGCGCATCGACCACTGCCTGCAGCCCGGCAGCCGCTGCCCCTCCGGCGCCACGCACATCGAGGTCGGCGAGCGCGTCCTCGCCTTCACGCTCTGGCGCGCCGCGGGAAGCGAGCGCCTGCTGGCGGTCGGCATCCGCGACGAGAGCGAGATCGTGGAGCGCCGCGACCGCGTCGAGGCGGTACTGGCTGCCACTACCGACGGGTTGCTCGTGCTGTCGCCGGACAACACCGTCAGCTACGCGAATCCCGCCGGCGCTCGAGATGCTTGCGACCAAGAAGCGCAAGCTCATCGGCACCAAGGTCTCGGTCGACGAGCTGCTCGGCATCGAGCCGATCCCGCCGGCCGATGCGGGCACGCGGTGCCACGAGATCATGAACTGCGAGATGTACGACTGCCCCGCCTACAACGCCGAGGACATCCGCTGCTGGCTCATCTCGGGCACGAAGTGCTGCGACGCGAAGCAGCCCACGACCTTCGAGAACAAGCGCGACAAGTGCGTGAAGTGCGAGGCGCACGAGGTCAACGCCGGGGTCTTCGACGTGCTCTCGGCCGAGGAGGACAAGGAGATCCAGCTCGAACGCGGCGAGTCGCGTGCGATCATCAAGGTGCGCGTGCAGCCGGTCGTCGACGACGTCGGCGACTACGTGGGCACCGTGATCGTGCTGCGCGACGTGACCACCGAGCACGAGATCGCGCAGATGAAGAACGAGTTCGTCTCCACCGTGAGCCACGAACTGCGCACGCCGCTCACGTCGATCAAGGGCTACGTCGACCTCATCCTCGACGGCGATGCCGGCGAGATCAACGAGATCCAGCAAGACTTCCTCTCCATCGTGAAGGAGAACTCCGACCGGCTCGTCCAGCTCATCAACGACATGCTCGACATCTCGCGCATCGAGTCCGGTCGCATCCACCTGAAGGTCGAGCCGCTCTCGATCACCGAGTCCATCGAAGGCGCGGTCGACACCTTCCGCGCGGTGCTCGCGCAGACCGGCCGCAGCATCGAGACCGCGGTGCCTGAGAGCCTGCCGCTCGCCGCCGGAGACCGCGACCGTATCGGCCAGGTGCTCATCAACCTGATCAGCAACGCGGTCAAGTACTCTCCCGAGGGCGGGGGAGTGACCGTCGGCGCGCACGTGAAGGACGGCTTCGTGGTCGTCTCGGTGGCCGACGAGGGCCTCGGCATCAGCCGAGAAGACCAGAAGCAGCTGTTCACGAAGTTCTACCGCGTCGACTCGGCGATGACCCGCGATATCGGCGGCACGGGGCTCGGGCTCTCGATCTGCAAGAGCATCATCGAGCTGCTCGGCGGACGGGTCTGGGTGGAGAGCACGCTGGGCAAGGGCTCGACGTTCTACTTCAGCGTGCCCGTCGCTGGAGACGCCACGGTGCGCACGCCGGGCATCGCGGGTCCTGAGAGCGAGGGCGGCACCGTGCTCGTGGTCGATCGGGACCCCGAGGTGGCGGCGCTCATCGAGACCTACCTCGTGCGCCACGGCTACGAGGTCGTGAAGGCCTTCTCGGGCGAGGAGGCGCTCGGTCTGGCGCTGCGGGTCCGTCCGAGCGTCATCACGCTCGACGTCATCTTGGACGACACCGACGGCTTCGAACTGATCCAGCGGCTCGAAGGACCGCCCGGAGACCGCGGACATCCCCGTGGTCGTGCTCTCGATCGTCTGCGACGAGGGGCGCAGCTGCCGGCTCGGCGCCGCGAACTACCTCGAGAAGCCGATCGACCAGGAGCGTCTGCTCGACGTCGTGAGTGACCTCGTCGGTACCGCAGACTCGCCGATCGCGCTCGTGGTCGATGACGACAAGTCGGTCGCCGGGTTGCTCGCCAAGACGCTCCGGCGCCGCGGGTTCTCGGTATCCGAGGCCTACGACGGCGCCGAGGCGCTCGCAGCGATCGAGGCGCATCGGCCCGACATCATGCTGCTCGACCTCAAGATGCCGAAGATGGACGGCTACCAGGTCATCAAGGCGGTGAAGTCCAATCCCGAGCTGGCGGACATCCCGATCGTCGTCATGACCGCGTATCCGATCGACCGCTCGCGCATCGACATCCTCGAGATGACCGCGGCCCACATCTCCAAGCCGCTGTCCCCGGAGGACATCGCGAAGCGCGTGGACGAGCTGTTCGAGGCCCGCGCGAAGGTGGGTGACGCCGTCGTGAAGCGCGTGCTCGCGGTCGACGACGAGCCGCACATCCTCAAGCTGGTGGCGTTCTCGCTGCGCTCGGGTGGGTTCGAGGTGCTCGAGGCGAGCGACGGGCTCGCCGCCATCGAGATCGCTCGTGCCGAGCAACCCGACCTCATCCTGATGGACGTGATGATGCCGGCGCTCGACGGTTTCGAGGCCTGTCGTCGGCTGAAAGCCGACCCGGCGACCGCCGACATCCCGGTCGTGATGCTCTCGGCGAAGAGCCAGAAGACCGAGCAGGCGGCAGGACTGGACAGTGGCGCGACCGAATACATCTGTAAGCCGTTCACGCCCAAGGAACTGGTCGCCGCGGTGCGCGGCTATCTCGGCGAGTGAGCGGAAACACGGAGGGAGTCCACGGATATGGCAACGATCCTCGTCGTCGATGACGAGCCTTCGATCCTGAAGCTTGTGAGCACGTCGCTCGAGTTGCGGGGCTACACGATCATCACCGCTCACGACGGTGTCGAGGCGCTCGACAAGGCGTTCGAGCACCGTCCCGACCTCATCTTGCTCGATATCATGATGCCGAAGATGGACGGCAACGAGGTGCGCCGTCGGCTGCTCAAAGACGAGCGCACCAAAGACATCCCGATCGTGCACCTCTCGGCCGTGGGTGACTTCCAGAAGCAGGCCCAGGCGCTCGATGAGGGCGTCGTCGACTACATCACCAAGCCGTTCTCACCCAACGACCTGCGTCTCAAGGTGATGGAGGTCCTGAATCCCTCGCAGAGCGACCAGGTGAAGCGCGAGCACGACCGCAAGGCCGGACAGACCCGCGCGATCGCCGACATCATGCGGCGCAAGTCCGAGGACGGCTAGCTCAGGCGCACCGCGAGTATCGCGATGTCGTCGTAGAGGCCCGTCGCGTGGGCTTCCGCGATGCTGATCACGTGCGCCACCATCTCGCCGGGTGAGGTGCCGGCTTTCGCAGTCAGCTCGCCGAAGAGGCGGTGCTCCCCGAACATCCCCTCGGAGCCGCGGGCCTCGGTGAGGCCGTCGGTGTAGGCGAACAGCACGTCGCCGGGTTCGAGCCGCGCCTCGCCGTCCCCGAACGCGAGCTCCTCGAACGCGCCCACGACCGGGCCGGTCGACTCGAGGCGCTCGAGGACGCCGCCGGGCTTCACGATCGCGGTGGTCGTGTGGCCGCCGCTGGCCCAGGCGAGCGCCCCGGTCTCGCGGTTAAGCACGCCGAGGAAGACCGTGAAGAACGTCTCGGCGTCGGTCTCGCGGTAGAGCATCTCGTTGATGCGCCGCAGCACCTCGCCGGGCGTGCGCTCGCCGGTCGAGAGCTCGGCGCGCAAGCTCGCCCGGGCACGCGCGTTGAGCGCGGCGGCCTCGAGGCCCTTGCCCGACACGTCGCCCACGACGATCCCTGCTCGGCAGTCGTCGAGCTCGAACAGGTCGTAGAAGTCGCCACCGACCTTCGCCAGCGCGCTTGACGAGCGGTACAGCTCGGCGAACTCGACCCCGTCGATCGACTCCGGCATCGCGAGCAGCGCGTTTTGGAGTGTCTCGGCGACGCGGTGCTCGGCGGCGAGCAGCGCGGCGTTCTCGACCGCGAGCGAGACGTGCGTGCCGAGCTTGGTGACGAAGTCGATCTGCGCGTTGGTGAAGGTGCGGCCCGGCTCGGTGTGGTTGAAGAAGATGGCGCCGTACGCGTCACCCGCGCGCTGGAGCGGCACCACGATCACCGACTGCACGCCGAAGCGCTCGATGACCTCGTGGTTGGTGCGGTCGTCGGTCGGTGCGTCGTCGATCACCACGGTGGTGCGGTTGCGCATCGCGAGCTCGGCGTGGGGCAGGTCGCCGGCGCTGAGCCGTTCACCCACCCGTTCCGCGTCGAAGCCGTGGACGTGAGTGATGACGTACCCGTCGCCGTCGAGCATCGTCACAGCTGCGGTCTCGGCAGCCAGCGCTTCAGCGGCCACGCCGAGCATCGCGGTCATGATGCTGTCGGTCTGGAGTGTCTGGTTGATCGCGGTGTCGATCTCGTTCAGGGCGTCGCCGAGCACGACCGCCTGCGCGAGGCTTGCCTCGGCGTGCTTGCGCGCGTCGATGTCCTCGACGACGGCGATGAAGTACTGGGTCCCCGCGACGTCCCGAACGAGCGACACGGTGAGACCGACCCACACGGGCTCGCCGTCGGGCCGCAGGTAGCGCTTCTCGAGGTGTACGAGTCCAGGTCGCCATCGACGAGTGCAGCGACCTGCTCGAGGTCGGTGTCGAGGTCGTCGGGGTGGGTGATCTGCTGGAAGGTGAGCCGCATGAGCTCCTCGCGACTGTAGCCGGTGATGCGGCACAGAGCGTCGTTCACGCGCAGCCAGGTGCCGTCGAGTGCGACGTGGGCCATTCCGACCCCCGCCTGGTCGAACGTCGCGCGAAAGCGCCGCTCGCTCGCGAGCAGGTCCTCGCGCGAGCGGACCGTCTCGAGCGCGAGCCCCGCAGCGACGCCCAGCTGGCTCGCGAACTCGATCTCCGAGGCGCTCCAGACGTGCGGGCCGGTGTGCCAGTTGAACGACAGGAAGCCCAGGACGTCGCCGAGTGCGAGCAGCGGGACCGCCAGCACCGAGCGCACGCCAGCGCGCTCCATCGACTCGGTGTCGACAAGCGCGCTCTCGCGGGTGTCATCGATCGCGACCGGCTGGCGCGTGTCGGCGGCCTCGACGAGATGCGGTGCGAGCTCGGGATCGAGGCGACGCCCGCGCGCGTCCTCGGCGAGCCCGGCGGCGTGCCGGACGACGAGCTCGCCGTCGTCGAGCACGTCGATGACGGCGGATTCGGCGCCCAGCGCATCCGCGGCCCTCAGCGACGACGCAGTCGAGCACCGCGGCCATGCTCGGCTCGCGGTAGACGATGCGGTTCAGGCGGTTGAGCGCCTCCGCGTAGCGATTCTCGTGCTGGGACATCGGGTTCGCGGCCGTTCGCGTCGGTGGCGCTTAGGGCTCGACCGCGTCGACGACGATCGCCACGGTGGAGCCGCGCTTGAGCTTGGTCGGTGCCTTCGGCGTCTGGTCGAGCACCGTGCCGGCCTCGGAGTGCGGCTCGTAGCGTGACGCTCACCGTGAAGCCGGCGCTCTCGAGCGTCGCGGTGGCCTCCTCCTGCGTGGAGCCGATCACGTCGGGCACCTCGACGAGTTCGGAGCCCTTCGACACCACGATCGAGACGGTGGAGCCCTCGACGACCACGATGCCCGATCCCGGATTCTGCGAGATCACCTTGCCGGCAGCGACGGTCTCGCTCCAGGCCTCACTCGGCGAGACCTTGAAGCCCTTGTCCTTGAGCGTCGCGGTCGCGCTCGACTGCGACTTGCCCTTCACGTTGGGCACGGTGACCGTCTTGGGGCCGCGCGAGACGACGTAGGAGACCGCGCTGCCGTCCTCGGCCTTCTCTCCGGCCTTCGGCGTCTGCTTGAAGACGACGCCCGCATCGTGCTTGCTCGAGTACTCGTCCGAGGCCGGGTTGGGGCTCAGCCCGGCGTCCACGAGCGCCTGGCGCGCCTTCTCCTCCTTCATGCCGGTGATCTTGGGGACCTCGACCATCTTGGGTCCCTTGCTCACCGTGATCGAGATCGCCGAGCCCTTCTCGGCCTCGGCGAGCGCGACGGGAGACTGGTCGGTCACCTCGCCGATCTCGACGTCGGCGTTGAACTCCTCGGTCACCTCGCCGACCGTGAAGCCGGCCTCGGTGATCTTGGCGGTCGCTTCGTCGACCTGCAGGCCGACGAGTTCGGGAACGGGCACTCCCTGCGGGCCGAGAAGGCCCATCGCCCAGGCCGTCCCCAGGCCGGCCGCGACGAGGACGATCGCCAGCACGATCCATGGCCAGACCGGCTTCTTCTTGCGAGCGGGGGCGGGGCGCATGACTGGCGCCGCGCCTGCCGCGGGCACGGACGGCATGACCGCGGTCTCGTTGGCCGCAGGACCCGGGACCGGCGCCGCCACGGGCACGGCCCGCACCGTCTGTCCTTCGATGACGCGCTGCAGGTCCTGGCGCATCTGGTCGGCGGTGTCGTAGCGGTCGGTCGGGCGCTTGGCGAGCGCGGTGAGGATGACCGCCTCGAGGCCCGGGTCGATCGACGGCACGATCTCGTGCGGAGGCCGCGGCGCCTCGTTCACCTGCTTGAGCGCGACGGCGACCGGCGAGTCCGCGTCGAACGGCAGGCGCCCGGTCGCGGCCTCGTAGAGCACGACGCCGAGCGAGTACAGGTCGCTCGCCGCGGTGAGCGGGCGGCCCTGCGCCTGCTCGGGGGAGACGTAGTGCGCGGTGCCGAGCACCGAGCCCGTCTGGGTCATGGTCGTGTTGCCCGCGCGGGCGATGCCGAAGTCGGTGACCTTCACGCCGTCCGCCCCGACCATGATGTTGTGCGGCTTGATGTCGCGGTGGATGACGTCGTAGCCGTGCGCGACCGACAGCGCCGAGCACACCTGCACGCCGATCTCGGCGACCTTGCGCGAGTCGAGCGCGCCGTGCTGGGTGATGAGCGACTTGAGGTCGGCGCCGCGCAGGTACTCCATGACGATGTAGTACGTGGAGCCGTCCTGGCCCCAGTCGTACATGTTCACGATGTAGGGGCTCTGGAGATTCGCGGCGGCCTGCGCCTCCTGGCGGAAGCGGGCGGCGAACGTCTCGTCGGCTGCGTAGCGGGGGTGCATGACCTTGACCGCGACCGTGCGACCCAGGACCTCGTCAACGGCCTTGTAGACCTCGGCCATGCCGCCGGAACCGATCTTCTCGGTCACGCGGTACCTGCGGCCGAATACCATCTCTTCCACTACTCAACACTCCCCGTCGTGTGCGGTGGGGAAATGCGTTCCCACCTGCCATATTCTAGCCGAAGACCCGCGCTCACTGGGCCGCCTCCTGCGCTTTGAGGGCCGCCCTGAGTACCGGCTGCGCCGCTGGCGCCGCCACGCGCCCGCCCACGCCGCCCTCTTCGATGAGTACCGCGAGCGCGACCGTGGGGTCTTTGGCGGGCGCGAACGCGATGAACCACGCGTCGGTCGTGCGCGACTTGCCGCTCTCGGCGGTGCCCGTCTTGCCTGCGACCTCGACCCCCGGTACCCGCGCTCGCGTACCCGAGCCGGCCTCGACGGTCGCGATCATCACATCGCGCACCTGGTGGGCGGTCGCGGAGTCCGTCGCGGTCGTGAGCCGCCGGCCCGGCGTGCGCGAGGTCACCTGCCCGTTGGGTGCAACGACCGAGTCGATGACGTGCGGGCGCATCACGACGCCGTCGTTGGCGATGCCGGCTGCCACGAGCGCCATCTGCATGACCGTCGCCTGCGGACCCGGCGGGCTGTCGTGCTCGCCGACCGGCTGGCCGACGCCCGCCCACGCCGTCTCCCACGTCGTCATCTCGGCCGGGTCGGGCATGAGCGACGTCTTCACCGGCAGCTCGTAGCCGTACTCGCGGTCGAACCCGTACGCGTCCGCCTGGGACACGAGCGCCTCGGGACCCATCTCGACCGCCATCTGCGCGAACACCGTGTTGATCGAGCGCATCGTGGCGGTCTTCACGTCGACTCTGCCGTAGGAGCCGCCCTCGAAGTTCGTGACCGGCGCGTTGCCGATCTTCATCGGGCTCTTGCCCGAGTACGTGCTGTCGAGCGTGGTCACGCCTTCGGCGAGGGCGCCGGTGAGTGTCACGGGCTTGAAGGTGGAGCCGGGCGCGCGCAGCGCGAGCCGACCGCGGTCGAGCAGCGGTGCGCGTCGTCGAGGTGGACAGCTGCTCCCACCGCTTGTCGACGTTCGCGGGGTCGTACCCGGGCGTCGAGGCCGACGCGAGCACCGCCCCGTCGCGCGGGTCGAGCACGACGACCGCCCCGCGGCGCTTGCCGAGCGTCTTCTCGGCGGCACGCTGCACGGCGGAATCGATGGTGAGCACGACGTCGCTGCCCTCGACGGGCCGGCCGGTGGCGTCGGCGACCACGTCGCGCCACGTCGCGAAGGAGCGGTCGCCGGCGAGCGCGTCGTTAGCGGCAGCCTCGATGCCCGCGCGCCCGTAGCGCACCGAGTAGTAGCCGACCGTGTGCGCCGCGAGCTTGCCTTGCGGGTAGCGCCGTTCGAACACGCGGCCCGACCGGCACGGACTCGGCGAGCACCGTGCCGTCGCGCGTCAGTATCGAGCCGCGGTCACCGCGCGCCTGCTCGGCGAGGTAGCGGGTGTTGGCCGGATGGTTCACGAGCTCGCGGGCGTTCACGCCCTGGATCCAGGTCAGGTTCACGACGAGCATGACCAGCAGCGTCGACAGCGCCGCGGCGACGCGGGTGAGGCGCCTGTCCGAGCGCGAACCGGCCAAGCGTGCCGAGGTCGGTCGCGGTGACCTGCATCTCGGTTTCGAGTCCGGTGCCCTCGTCCCCGGCGTGAAGCAGAAGCCCGAGCAAGATGAAGGTCGAGAGCAGCGAGGAGCCGCCGTAGCTCACGAAGGGGAGCGTGACGCCGGTGAGCGGGATCAGCCGCGTGACGCCGCCGATGATGACGAACGTCTGCAGCGCGATCGCGGCGACCACGCCGACCGCGGTGAAGGCAGCCATGTCGGAGCGCGCACGCGCCGCGGTGGCGAGGCCGCGCACGACGAACACGAGGAAGCACACGATGACCGCCGCCGCGCCCAGCAGGCCCAGCTCCTCGCCGATCGCCGAGAAGATGAAGTCGGTCTCGACGAACGGGATACGCCCGGGCAGCCCCTGTCCGAGGCCCGTGCCGAGCACGCCGCCGGCGGCGAGCGCGAACAGCGACTGCACCAGCTGGTAGCCGCTCCCGGCGACGTCGGCGAACGGGTCGAGCCAGATGTCGACGCGCGCCTGCACGTGATCGAACAGCCGCCAGGCCGCGTACGCGCCCGCGCCGAAGAGCCCCACGCCCACGAGCACGTAGCTGGGCCGCCCGGTCGCCGTGTAGAGCATCACGAGGAACGTCCCGAAGATGAGCAGCGACGAGCCAAGGTCGCGCTCGAACACGAGCACGAAGAGCGAGACCGCCCACATGAGCAGCAGCGGCCCGAGCGTGCGCATCTCCGGGAGCCGCATGCCGAGCACGCGGCGGGTCGAGACCGAGAGCATCTCCCGGTTCTCGGACGAGGTACGCGGCGAGGAAGACGATGATGCATACCTTCGCGAGCTCGCCGGGCTGGAACGACATCCCGGCCACCCGGATCCAGAGCTTCGCGCCGTTGACCTCGGTGCCGATGATGGCGGGGGCGACGAGCAGCGCGATGCCCACGAGCATGATCGTGTACTTGTAGCGCGCGAGGTCCTCGAGAGAGGGGACGAGCGCGAGCGTCGCCACGAGCGCGGCCACGCTCACGAACAGCCACACGATCTGGCTTGCGGCGAGCTCGGCGTCGAGCCGCGTGACGATCGCCAGGCCGAGGCCCGAGAGCACGAACGCGGCGGGGAGCAGGCCGGGGTCGGCGCCGGGGGCGAAGCGGCGCACCGCGAGGTGGGCCGCGACGAACGCCGCGAGGAGCGCACCGGGCACCGCGAGCGACTCCCACGTGAACTCGCGCGCGAGCGCCGTGTCGACCAGCGCGAACACGAGCAGGACCGGCAGCGCCGCGGCAGCGAGCAGCAGCAGCTCGGTGGTGCGGCGGCCCCGCATCAGTTGCCGCCGTCGGGCGGAGCGCAGGAAGCGTCGTGCCGAGCGAGCGCTCCGCCTGCTCGCGATAGGACTCGGCGAGCCGCTGCGCGTCTTGGAGGCTGTCGGCGCGCACGCCATCGGCGAGTCGCTCCTGCAGGTTCGTCGAGAGCAGCTGCACCGGCGTGCTCGTCTGCTGGAGCTGCCAGCGAAGGTCCCACGTGCCGAGCGCGCCGGGCACGCCGCGGTAGATGACGACGACGCCGTCCTCGGACAGCAGGAAGTAGCTCTCCTGCGCGTAGCGGTAGGTGCCGAAGCCGATCGCCGCCACCACGAGCGCGAACGCGGCGACCCAGCCGAGCACCGCGAGCCACGCGCGGGTGCGGACTCGAACGCTCGCGGGCGTCGGCGAACTCCTTGCCCTCGAGCTCGACGATGACCACCGAGATGTTGTCCTGGCCCCCCGCCGCGTTGGCCGCGTCGATGAGCGCCCGAGCGGCGACTTCGAGGTCGGCGTTGCCAGCGAGTATCGCCTCGATCTGCGCGTCCATCGAGCATGCCGGTGAGCCCGTCAGAGCACAGCAGCAGCCGGTCGCCGCTCGCCCCGTCGATCTCGAAGGTGTCGGGCTCCATGTTCGCGTCGGTGCCGAGCGCGCGGGTGATGACGCTGCGGTTGGGGTGCACGCGCGACTCGGCCTCGGTGAGCTGGCCGTTGCGCACCATGTCGGCGACCATCGAGTGGTCCTCGGTGATGCGCGAGAGGTGGCCCTCGTGCAGCAGGTAGGCGCGCGAGTCGCCCACCTGCGCGATCGCGACGTGGCAGCCGTCGACGATGGCGGCGGTGAGCGTCGTGCCCATCCCGGTGCGGCCGATGCCCTCCTCGCGACGCGCGGATGACCTCGCGGTTGGCGGCGCGAGCGGCCCTGCCGAGCGCCTTGGCGTCGGCGCGCCGCGGGGCGTGGTCGCGCAGCGTCTCGACCGCGATCGAGCTCGCGACCTCGCCGGCCTCGTGTCCGCCGAGCCCGTCGGCGACCACGAACAGCGGCGGCTGGGCGAGCACCGAGTCCTCGTTGTGGGTGCGCACGCGCCCGACGTCGGTGAGCGACGGCCCAGTTCTCGCGGATGCGCGCGCTCACGAGCGGTCCACCTTCAGCCGAACGGCGCCGATCGCGATCTCGTCGCCGGGCCGCAGCACCTGCGGTGCGGTGACGCAGCGTGCCGTTGAGCAGCGTCCCGTTGGTCGAGCCGAGGTCCTCGAGCACGACATCCGAGCCGGCCGGGGTGATGCGAGCGTGGCGCCCGGAGACGAAGTCGTCGCCGATGACGATGTCGGCGCCGGGCGAGCGGCCGATGACGACGGCGGTGGTGAGCGGGAGCGTGACGCCGCGCAGCTCGCGCGGCCCCTCGGCAACGGTGAGCAGATAGCCGCCGCCCTTGCGCGCGCGCTGCCCGGAGACGAGCCCGATGCCGGCACGCACGGCGGCGAACAGGAAGAGGTAGAGGAGCGCGATCAGCAGCAGGCGCCCTGCGAGCAGCGCGAGGTCGATCACCGCTCGGTCCCTGCCTCGAGGTACTCGATCTCGGAGATGCCGATGGTGATCAGGTCGCCGTCGCGCAGGCGCAAGCGTTCGACGCGCTCGCCGTTCACGCAGGTGCCGTTGGTGGAGCCGAGGTCCACGATCGCCCACCCGGCACCTTCGCGCTCGAGCGCGGCGTGCTCGCGCGAGGCGTTCCGGTCGTGCACGCAGACGTCGCACGCCTTCAGGCGTCCGAGCACCATGCGGTCGCCCGTGAGCGACACTGTCTCGCCGCCGGGCAGGACGATGCGCGCGGGCACCTGTACCGGTGCGGTGGGAGGCGCCTCGGGCACCGCGGCGCGGCACCAGCGCCGGCCGCCGCGAACACGGTGGTGACGCTCACGTCGCGGGAATGCGGCGCGGACGGAGCGGGTGCGGGTGGCGCCGCCGGGGCGGAGGCGCCCGCCGGTCCGGCCGCGACCGCCTGCCCCGCGCCGAACTCAACGTCGAAGTCGTCGGCGCCGACCTCCGCGGCGATCTCCTCGGCGGAAAGCAGCTCGCCGATCACCTCGAAGCGCCCCAGCTTCAGCCCGGGTCGACGAGGAAGCGCACGTGCGGTCGGGTCGTGAGTTCGTAGCGCTTCTGGCGCGCGTAGCCGAGCAGGTAGGTCTCGAGCTCGCCGGCGAGCGTGTCGGCGAAGCCGCCGAGCGCGTCGCCGTCGGCGGGGGAGAGCAGCACCGAGTACATCGTGGGCGCGTAGACCTTGCCGACGCCCAGCTTGCGACTGCGGTCCATCTCCTTGCCGCACGCACGCGCGAGCTCGGCGGGCTGCACGGGCGAGCGGAAGACGCCGGCGAACATGCCCTCGACGGCGCCGCCGACACGGTCTTCGAAGTCAGAGAGGATGCTCACTGGTGCGGCGCGCCGTCCTCGGGTCGTTGGGTCGCGAGTGCGAACGGATCCTCTTCCTCGGCACGAATAGGCGCGCCGAGCAGTGCGATGAGTACGACAAGTATAAGTGAGGCCGAAAGCGAGACGATCGCGAGCGTGCTCGTGTAGCCGAGGCCGTAGCCCATCGTGAGCGCGACCCGCTCGGCGAGGTAGTAGGCGAGCGCGAGCAGCGCTGCGCCGCCGAGCGCGCCCAGCGCGGCGGAAGCGCGCGTCGCGCGGGCGCTCGCCACCGACATGAAGGCCGCCGCGGCAGGCCACCCCAGCAGCGCCATCAGCGCCGCCGGTGACGACAGCAGCGCTCGGATGCTCTCGGCGGCCATCGTCACGTTCCACATGTCGAGCGCCCAGCCGGGCCAGACCGTGAGGTAGGGAGCGCTCTGGCCGGAGGCCGCGGACGCGAGCATCGTCAGGGCCCCGCCGAGCAGGCCGGTGAGCGCCGCGCGCAGCGGCGCGAGCGCGAAGCCCGCGAGTAGCGGCTGCATGAAGGCGAGCCGCACGAAGGCGAGCACGGGCGCGGAGAGCGGCAGGACCGCCGCTCCGGAGCTGCGACGAGCCATGAACCACCACCACGCCCCGCCGATCGCGGCGACGAGCAGCGCGAGCCACCAGAGCCCAGCGCGCGCGAGTCCCGCGACGAGGCAGCCCAGGCCGAGCCCGATGCCGAGGCCCGGGGCGAACGCCGCTGCGATCGTCACGAGCGCGACCGCCGCGGCAAGCGCGAGCGACTCGAGCGCGAAGGGGCGCAGCCCGCTCCAGGCGAGCCAAGCCGACTCGACCGCCGCTGCGGTGCGCAGCAGCCCGACGCCGAGCGGTCCTTGCAGCCGGTCCCACAGGCCGAGCTCGGCGCGGGGCCTCGTCCTCGAGCCTCGTCGTCGACGAGCTGCGCGACGAGGTCGGCGAGCGAGTCACGGCCGTCGGTCGGGTCGCCCAGGTAGCGGCAGCAGCGTATCGGCGAACGCCGCGACGCTCGGGTAGCGCTCGGCCGCCTCGGGCGCCGAGCGCCGCGAGCAGCACGTCGTCGACCTCACGCGGCACGTCGGCGGCCCGCGAGCTGGGTGGGGCCGGGTCGCCGGCGCGCAGGGCCGCCGACGCGGCCTCGACGTCGCGCGCCGCGAACGGGTTCTCGCCCGCGAGCGCTTCGTAGGCGACGAGCGCGAGCGCCCACTCGTCGGTGCGCTCGGAGACGGCCTCGCCCTCGAGCTGCTCGAGCGGCATGTAGCCGAGCGTGCCGCCGACCGCGGCGCCGTGACCGCCGAGCGACGGAGAGGCCGGCTACGCCGAAATCCACGACCTTGGCGCGTCCCTCGCGCGTGAGCAGGATGTTCTCCGGCTTGAGGTCGAGGTGCAGCACGCCGTTGTCGTGGGCGTGCTCGAGCGCGGCGGCGACATCGGTCACGACCGCCGCCGCCTCGTCGAGCGTGAGGGTGCCCTCGGCGACGTCGAGCATGCTCGGCGAGTGACGCGCCGTCGACGTGCTCCATGACGAGGAACGCCTCGTCAGAGTCGGTGTCGAAGTCGAAGACGGTGACGATGTTCGGGTGGTTGAGCATCGCCGCCGTGCGCGCCTCGGCAAGGCCGTGCGGGCGGTGCGGGCGACCGGCCGCGTCCAGGGGCAGCGGCATGCGCTTGATCGCCACTCGCCGCTGCATGCGCGTGTCCCAGGCGAGCGTGACCGAACCCGACCCGCCCTCGCCGAGCTGCTCGAGCGGGCGGTACCGGTCCAGAATCAGCTGCTGCTCCACGCCCCTCCCAACCTTCTCGACGCGCCCATTCTATCGGTTCGCCCCGATAGCGGAGGCGTCGCAGGAGCACTGTTGACGACGCGACACATCGAGCATATAGTTCGACGTTCGAAAGATTCGAGAACCGAAGGATAGTGAGCCAACATGGCCGCACCGGACACAGGGCTTCGAGCACGGCGACGCGCTGCTCGACGAACTCGACTCCACCCTCATGATGTTGGGCCGGCTGATGACGGCGCGGCACGGCGAGCAGTGCGCCGGGCACGCGGTCAGCGGACCGCGCCTCATGCTGCTCAGGGTGCTTGCCGAGGTCGGGCCGACGAAGGCGGGCGACCTCGCCGCGGTTCTCGGCATCAAGGCGCCGGCGACGACCTCACTCGTCGACGGCCTCGAGCGCGAGGGCCTCGTCGACCCGCGAGCACGACGCCGAAGACCGGCGCGTCACGCTCGTCTCGCTCACCGAGGAGGGGCGCGCGCTGCTCGCCGAGGCGGAGCTCGTGCGCCGCGAGCACATGCGCAGCTACCTCTCGGTGCTGCCCGAGGACGACGTCCGGAGCCTCATCCGCATCCAGCGCACGCTGATCGACGCCATCGTCGATCACGAAGCCTAGCGACCGCGAACCGCGAAAGGAACCACCCGCACATGGACCGCATCACCCGCTTCTCCCTCAAGAACGGCGCTGCGATCGTCATCATCGCGATCCTCGTCATGGTCGGCGGCCTCTGGTCGGCAGCCAACCTGCGCAAAGAGTCGATGCCGGACGTCAACATCCCGGTCGTCGCCGTCGTCACGCCCTACCCGGGCGCGGCTCCCGCCGACGTCTACGACAACGTGACCGAGCCGCTCGAGAAGGCGTTGCGCGGCGTCGCCGGCGTCAAGAAGGTCAGCGCACAGTCGAACGACTCGGTCTCGATGGTCGTCGCGGAGTTCAGCTACTCCCAGGACATGGAGAAGGCCGAGACCGATGTCACCAAGGCGATCACCGGCATCAAGCTGCCCGAGAACTCGGTCAAGCCGACCGTCTCTCGCATCAGCTTCGGCTCCTCGCCGGTGCTCAAGATCGCCGTCATGTCCGATGAGAAGCACGCCGAGGGCCTGCGCGCCTCCGTGCGCGAAGACGTGCTGCCCGCGCTCAAGGGGGTCGAGGGTGTCGGCGACGCGCGGCTGGCTGCTGACGCCCCCTACGCGGTGCGTATCCAGCTCGATCCCAAGAAGCTCAAGAAGAAGGGCCTGACCGCCGAGTCGGTCGTCCAGCAGCTGCAGGCCGCGAACCTCTCGTTCCCGGTCGGCGCGGTCGACCTCGGCAAGACCCAGGAGCCGATCCGCGTCGGCGGCACGATGGACAGCGTCAAGGACATCAAGAACTTCAAGGTCGCGGTCTACCCGAACCAGAACGCGATGATGGGCGAGGCGTTCGCTCAGATCGGCCAGGGCATGGGTGCGCTCGGCAAGGCCGTCGGCGGGCTCGCCCAGGGCATGGGCTCGGGCTTCTCGGCGGTCGGCCAGGGCATGGGCGCGCTCGGCGCCGGTGTCGGCCAGGTCGGGCAGGCGACCGGCCAGGTCGCGATGCAGGCGGGGCTGATCAACGGCATCCAGCAGATCGAAGGGCAGATGTACTCGCTGAAGTACGACACGCTGCCCGCGCTGAAGGCCGCCGCCTCGCAGGTGCCCTCGGGCACGCCGCAGTACGCCCAGCTCCAGGGGCAGATCGCCTACGATCGAGGGTGCCGCGATCCCCGGCATGCAGAAGACCGTCAAGGACATGCAGTCCCAGATCACCGCCTCGCAGCAGCAGCTCGCGAAGCAGTCGAAGAACCAGCCGAAGGCCCCGACCGCGTCGCGAGCTCCGGCATGCGGATGCCGAGCGGCGGCATGAGCATGCCCGTCCTCCGTCGGCCTCGGGGACTGACCCCCAAGATCACGACCGTGAAGCTCTCCGAGGTGGCGAAGGTCACCTACGGACCGGCCGACGGCTCGGTGGGCAGCCGCGCGAACGGCCAGCCCGGCCGCGCTCATCGACGTCATCAAGTCGCAGGACGCCAACACGGTGCAGGTGACCGCAGAAGGTCCGCGAGGAGATGGACAAGGTCGCCAAGGGACCTGCCGGGCGACGCGAAGGTCGAGTACGTCTACGACGCCGCGACCGGCATCAACGCCTCGATCGAGGGGATGCTGCGCGAGGGCGTTCTCGGCGCCATCTTCGCGGTCATCGTCATCCTGCTGTTCCTGCGCAACTGGCGCGCGACGCTCATCGCGACCGTCTCGATCCCGCTCTCGATCCTCATCGCGATGGCGGCGCTCGGCGGGACCGGCATCACGCTGAACGTCATGACGCTCGGCGGGCTGACCGTCGCGATCGGGCGCGTGGTCGACGACGCGATCGTCGTCATCGAGAACATCTTCCGGCACCTGCAGGAGGGCGCGCCGCGCGACGCCGAGACGATCCGCAAGGCGACCGCCGAGGTCTCCTCGGCGATCACCTCCTCGACGCTCACCACCGTCGCGGTGTTCGTGCCGCTCGGTCTCGTGAGCGGCATCATCGGCAAGATCTTCCAGCCGTTCGCCTGACCGTCGGCATCTCGCTGCTCGCCTCGCTGCTCGTCGCGGTCACCGTCGTGCCGCTGATGGCCAAGTGGATGCTGCTGCGCGGCAAGCTGCCGAAGCACCGCGACGAGGTCGCCGACCCGAGCCGCTCGACCGTCTTCTACCGCGGGCTGCTGGGCTGGGCGCTCGACCACCGCTGGGCGGTCGTCGCTGATCGCGGTCGCGCTGCTCGTGGGCTCGCTGGCGCTGATGCCGTTCATCGGCACCGGCTTCGTGCCCGAGACCAAGGAGAAGTACCTCACCGCATCGGTCGAGTACCCCGAGGGCACGAAGTCCGAGGTCGTGGACAAGACGGTGGCCAAGGTCGAGCGCGTGCTCGGCAACACCGAGGAGCGTGGACTTCTACCAGGCGACCGTCGGCTCGCCGAGCGAGTTCAACGTGAGCATGAGCAGCGATCTCGGCGGCACCAACAAGGCGCAGCTGTTCGTGCGGCTCGACCGCGAGGCCGACACCGAGAAGGTCGTGCGCGTGCTGCGCACGCAAGACCGCTGCGCTGCAGGCGCGACGGCGCCAAGGTCATCTTCAGCGCGCAGAGCGCCGGCGGGTGGCACCGGCTCGCTCGAAGTCATCGTCACCGGCGACGACCTCGCCGACATCCGACGCGGCGAGCAACACGATCGTCAGCACGCTCACAGGACGTGAAGGACCTCGAGAACGTCTCGAGCAACCTCGGCGTGAGCCGCAAGCAGATCGTCGTCGACGTCAACGAGATCCAAGGCCGCCAAGTACGGGCTGAACGCCGCGATGATCGCGGGCACGGTGCGCAGGCTCGTCGCCGAGCAGAAGGCCGGCAGCATCAAGATCGACGGGCAGCCCACCGACGTCATGTACACGACGCAAGCCTGTCCGACAAGGACCGCGACAAGAAGATGAGAGACGCTCAAGCTCACGACGCCGCTCGGCAAGAAGGTCAAGCTCACCAAGGTCGCGTCGGTCGTCGAGACCGGCTCGCCGGTCGCGGTCATGACTCAGGACGGCGAGCAGTACGCGACGGTGAGCGGCCAATCGCTTCGCGCGACTCCGGCACGGTCATCTCCGAGGTGAAGAAGCGAGTCGCGCGATCAAGCTGCCGGCAGGGCGTCGAGGTCGAGGTCGCCGGCCAGGCCGAGATGATGAGCGAGTCGTTCTCGCAGCTCGGGCTGGCGATGCTCTTCGCGATCGGCGCGGTCTACCTCGTCATGGTCATCGCCTTCGGCGAGGCGGCGGCGCCGCTCGCGATCATGTTGTCGCTGCCGCTCGCCGTCGTCGGCGGCCTCATCGGCCTGTTCGTCGCCGGCGTGCCGCTCGACATGCCGGCGATGGTCGGCGCGCTGATGCTCATCGGCATCGTCGTGACCAACGCGATCGTGCTCGTCGACCGCGTGCAGCAGAACATGGAGAGCGGCGAGGACCGCCGCGAGGCGCTGCTCGAGGCCGGGTCCACGCGTATGCGGCCGATCCTCATGACCGCGGTCGCCACGATCATGGCCCTCATCCCGCTCGCCTCGGGCGCTGCCGAAGGCGCGCTGATCAGCCAGTCGCTGGCGGTCATCGTCATCGGTGGCCTGACGACCTCGACGCTGCTCACGCTCATCGTGGTGCCGGTCGCCTACGACCTGCTCGAGGGCGCGAAGGACCGCATGTTCAGCAAGGGCAAGCACGCCGAGCCGATGGTTGTGGAGCCTGAGGGCGCGTAGGTCGCTCCGCGGGCGCTGCCAGCCCCGCTGTGCGGTAGCGTCGGGCGGCGTCTCCCTCGTGGGGGCGCCGCCCTTCTGGCCGAGAGTTCCTGGCGCGCGTGCTCGCTAGGCGAGGTCGACGGCTAGCCGCATCGGCACGCCAGTGACTTGATGTCGCAGGGAATACGCACCTGGCTGACACTCATGCCGGCAGGGGTCGAGACCTGCATGCTCGGTGTCACGAGCAAGACGCCATGCAGCCCCGCCTCGCCGCATAGATCGATCGCCCTCTGGACTGACGCCGGTGAGCAAGCGACGAGTGCGACCTCCGCACCGAGCGAGGGGGCGAGAGCGGGAAGCTGAGCCATGTCGTGAATCTCGATTCCACCCACCGTCGCGCCGGCTTCCTCGGGGTTCTCCGTGAAGTAACCAGCGACGCTGATGCCCCACGCCTCGGCAGGGAACAGGACCTCGAGCGCGGCGAGCATGGCAGCCGTACCGATGCGCACGACCGGGTAGAGGTCTTCGAGACCGAGGAACCCCTGAATCGCTTCGTGCAACTTCGCGGCCTCGTAGCCTGCTCCAGGGCGTCCGACGTTGCCGATGAACGAGATGTCGCGGCGGACAGACTCCTCCTTGAGCCCAAGCTCCTCGGCGAGCGCGCGTGAGGTCACCTTTGCGTCGGGTCGGGCGCGCAGCAGCTCCCCGAGGTAGCAGTGGTACATGGAGAGGCGGTAGATAGTCGCATCGGGCGCAGGTCGCGGTGCAGTCACGTCGGTGAGCCTCCTCGGTCACGTCGCGCAGCTCGTAGTCTAGCGTTTCTGTTTGGGCCGAGCCCGACCGGAACTGCACCGGTTCGCTCAGTCGACGAGCCGAATCTCGACCCGTTCCTTGCCCGAACCAGGGTTCACGCGCTTGAGCGCGATGCCCCCGATCTCGCTCGTGCGCCGTGGATGCGTGCCGCCGCACAAGACGCGCGCGAAGCCGGCGATCTCCCAATAGCGGCGCTGCGCAGCCGCGTCGTCGAACTCGCTGGCGATGGGCGATCGGCATCGACGAGCTGCTGGACCTCGCGCGCCAGCAGTGGGAACGCCTCGGCGATCGAACCTGCCCAGCGGAAATCGATGCGCGCCTTCTCGGGTGTGATGTCCGCGCCGATCTTCTCGGCGGCGGGGAAGTGCTGGTGTACCAGCTCGAGGACGAGCTCGGCGGCGCAGTGGAGGCGCATCAGGCGATAGCGCCGCGGCCAGTCGATGGCCACAGTGACGGGATCGCCGACCCGAAGCCCGTGGTCCTCGGGGAGCGTGTACTCGATGTCGAGGCCGACCTTGTCCGCCGAGAGAATCGGCCGGCCGCCGATGGTGCCGGCATCGGACGCCTGCCCGCCTGAGAACGCGTAGGCGACCGTGCGATCGAGCGTGACGACAGCTCCGCTGGCCGCGGTGACGCGCGCGCCGCACTCCGTGAGATAGGGGTCATTCCAGAAGAGCTTCTCGACAGGCACGGGGGTTCCTTGAACGGGTCCGGCTCGAGTCTCACGCCCATTGTGCCACCCTGGCACACGCTGGGACCGCGCCGGGAGATCATCCCTCTCGCGCCGCGTCCGTTGCCCGTGCCACAATCGGCAATGCGGCTCTGAAGGCCGCTCGCCTCCGTCCGGAGACAGGGAGCAACGGCCGACGATGCGTGTCCTTCTGGCAGGGTTCTGGGACTGGGGGATCACCGGGCTCCTGCCTTTGATGCTGTCGAAGGCAGGAGTAGCGGTCGACTACGTGGGGCCGCCCGGCACTGCCGCGGCATGCTCGTCCCGTATCGGGACCAAGCATCTGGAGCCGGGGGGCATGCACAAGACCATCGAGCGCCTGCTCGACGTGAGCGGACAGTACGACCGAGTCATGGTCTGCGACGAGCCGCTGCTGCGCGGTTGTTGGAGTGCTCCGACGCACGCGTCGATGCGATTCTGCCGCTTCGCGGGCCAACCTGGCCCTGCTGCTCGACAAGACGCGGTTTCCGCGCGCGGCCAAGGCTGCCGGTCTTCCTGTGGCCCGCTCGTATGTGGGCTCGTCGCCCGACGAGGTGCGCCGGGCGGTAGCGAGCATCGGGGGGCCGGTGATGGTGAAGCGGCGCGTCGGCCATGCGGGCGGGGCGTGAAGCCGGCGAAGTCCGTGGCCGGTGCTTTGAAGGCCGCTGACGAGCTCGGGTACCCGGTCCTCGTCGAAGAGAGGTTGAGCGGGGACCTCGCGCTGATGCCCTGCCTGTTCGATCGGGGGCGACTCGTCGGCGCGCTTGCCGGCCGAAAGGCGGAGCACATACTCGGCCCCCGCGGGCCGAGTAGCGTCGTCGAGCCGTGGCCCGTCGACGAAGCGCTGAGAGAGGTCGCAGAGACCGCAGGCGCTGCATTCGGCATCGACGGCTACGCGAGCTTCGATCTGTTCCGCGATCCGTCAAGTGGGCGGTTGTGGGTCATCGAGCTCAATCCTCGAGCTGCGCCGGCGCACGCCCTGGGAGCCCGCTTCGGCGTCGACATGGCCGCACTGCTTCGGCTCGTCCACGAGGCTGCGGCTCCGCACGAGCCGCAGCTTGCGCAGGGGCGCGGGCGGGTGCCGCTCTTCCCGCAGGAGCTGCAGCGCCTACGCCGCAAGAAGGGCAAGGCCGCCGGCACTGGGCGTGGGCCACCACGCGTGGCGCGCTTCGCGAGGTCCCGTGGCGCGACCCCGGTCTCATGCGCTACTACATCAGGATGCGGTGAAACGGGCGTATCCTTCATGGCAGCGACAGAGGGGGCCGAGTGAAGCGAAGCACGACCGTGATGGGCAAGCCGTTCGAGTACAGGGGTTCACTCGCCGAGGGCATCAGCGTCCACTTCGGAGACGCGGGTGCCGACTGGTTGATCCCGCCGACGATCATCGAGGTAGTCAAGACCGAGATCGCCGAGAGAACCCCCGTTCTGATGGGTGCGAGCCGAAAGCCGCTCGTGAAGGACAGCGTGGGCGAGACGCTCTATCGGGACCATGGGTTCTCTCCGCAGGCGATGAGCTACGTGCTGCCGCTACTCATCGAAGCCGGCTACTGCACCATTTCGCCGTCCCGGCCCTTTCTCATCCACATGGCGAAATAGGGGTTTAGCGAGGAGACGGACTCGGACGGCGTTGCGGGGATTTCTAGCCGCGGCAAGCTCGGCGAAAAGAATCTCAAGAAATCGCTAAAGTCCTTTGCCGAAGCTGCCGATACAACATAGATAGAGCGGATGGGCTTCTTCCCAGAAGGGAGGAAGTCCTTCTTGGCTCAGCCGCCAGCCACTCCACCTGTGCATTTGCCGCCCCTCACCTGCGGTGCTAGTATCTGCTCTCGCGCACGCGGGTGTGGCGGAATGGCAGACGCGCATGGTTCAGGTCCATGTGGGGGCAACCCCGTGAAGGTTCAACTCCTTTCACCCGCACCACACACACGAACAACGGCCCCGCCGCTTCGGTGACGGGGCCGCTGCTTTGGCTGCGGTCTGCTGCAGCCGGAGGCGGGGTGCCTCCCGACAGCTACTCCTCGGGTTCGGCCTCCGGCCCCATCGAGACGAGCTCTATCTCGAAGGTCAGGTCCTCGCCCGCGAGCGGGTGGCTGAAGTCGAGAGTGACATGGCCGTCGGCAACCTCAACGATCGTCGCGGGCATCTTCTGGCCGTCTTCTGACTCGAGTTCGACGATCCATCCCACTTCGGGGTCGGGCTCGGGGGGGAAGGCGTCGCGCGGGAACTCGTGCACGGCCTCCGGGCTGCGGTCGCCGTATGCCTCGGTCGACGGGATCGTGACGGTGACTGAGTCGCCTACCTCGAGGCCGCGCACGGCCACGTCGAAGCCCGGGATGACCTCACCCGCGCCGACAGTGAACTGCAGGGGAGCGCGGCCCTTGCTTGAGTCGAACTCGCTGCCGTCCGAGAGCGTGCCGCGGTAGTGAACGAGGACGGTCTGGCCGTCTTGTGGTGTCATGTCGCATCTCCGATCGGGTCATGGGTCCCACGTGTCCTGCGGAGACTTTACTCGCACTTCCCGTCTGCCGATACCTCAATCAGACGACCCCAGTCCGTGGAGCGTGTGATGAACGGCGCGTTCGCCCCGATAAAGACCAAATGCATCTGGTGGCGCGAGCTGCCGGTCGACGACGACACCTGGGACACGCGTCTCAAGGAGTCGCAGAAGCGCGTGCGCTGCACCTGTTTCGTCGAGGGAAAGGCGTGGACGGTCGAGCGCGGCAAGGTCCCGCAGGAATGCCCCGACCAGCGCCACTGCCGCTACTACATCAAGCACATGTAAGCTGGGCTCGACGAACTCGCTCCGATTCCGCGAAGGCCGCCGAGCATGCCGTCCGAGCCATCCGCATCCAACGATCAGCGCATCGCTGACCTCATCGATCTCGTCCTCGCCGAGGGCGGGCGGCTCTACCGCGACTTCCCTTGGCGCCGCACCCACGATCCCTACGCGGTGCTGGTCAGCGAGGTGATGTTGCAGCAGACGCAGGTCACCCGAGTAGTGCGCTACTACGAGCGCTGGCTGGAGAGCTTCCCGTCGCTTGAGATCCTCGCCGATGCGCCGCTCGAAGCCGTGTTGCGCGCCTGGCAGGGGCTCGGCTACAACCGGCGCGCCATCGCGCTCAAGCGGCTTGCCGAGCAGGTTGCGGAGGTGGCGCGGCCCGCGGGTGCACCCGCCGAGCTGCCTGCCGACGAGGCGGCGCTCCGCGCATTGCCCGGCGTCGGTCCGGCGACCGCTGCCGGCGTGCTGGCGTTCGCATTCGGCCAGCCGATGCCGTACCTGGAGACGAACGTCCGGACCGTGCTGCTCCACGAGCTGTTCGCCGATCGCGAGGGTGTTTCCGACGTCGAGCTGCGCCCGATCGTAGCTGCGGCGGCCGAGGAGGCAGCAGCGCGGGGCGTGGATCCGCGGACCTGGAACTACGCGCTGCTCGACTACGGGGCGCACCTGAAGCGGACCGTCCCGAATCCCTCTCGGCGAAGCGCGCACCACGGCCGGCAGTCAGTGTACGAGGGCTCGACCCGGCAGAAGCGCGCACACCTGCTCCGGCTGCTGATCGATCAGCCGGGAGCGGACCTGGACCTCTGCGTAGCGGAGATCGCCTCCGCTGACGTGGCGGCCGGTCGCGACGCGCCGTCGCCCGGCGAGGTGCTGACGGTACTCGAGGCACTAGCCGACGACGGCTTCATCGAGTCCGACGGCACCGGCTGGCGCATACGCTAGCATCCGCCTCGCGAGACCGGGTGTCAGATGTGACCTGCATCACCGCAGTTCAGGGAACTAGTCCCTCAGTGCTATGGGCTTCGGTCCTCAGAGTGCCGACAGAGTAGGTGGGACCTGGTGAAATGCCACCAGAAGAGGTCCCGGCGCCGGTTCCGCTGCGGCTGCGGGCGCCACATACAAGTGCAGACAGCCGTGGGGCCCGCGAGCATCGCTCGCGGGCCTTTGGTTTGCGTGGAAGGCCGCGTTTCGAGGGCTCGCAGGAGTCAGGCACCTACTCGTCGCTCCTGCGTTGTGCGCCCGAGCGTCTGCACGAGCTCGCTCTCGACCTCAGTGAACGGCCGTCCCGTCTCGCGGGCGATCCGGGCGACGTCGTCGGCCTCGGGGCGGGAACGCCCGGCGCCGATCTTGTACCGGACGGGGCCATAAGCCGTCTCGACGACACGGGCTTCTCGCACGGCGACCAGTCGCTCGATCGCACGCGTGCGTACGCCCAGCGTGCCGGTGAGCGCGACGATTCGCTCGGCAAAGTGCTCGGCTTTCTCGGCGGGGACAAGGGCCGAGAGGGTGAACGCGGAGCGCCCCTTCTTCATCACGATCGGGGAGGACCAGACATCGAGCGCACCTTCGGCGAGCAGCTGATCGATCGCGACGGCTGCCGCCTCGGGCGAGAGGTGGTCGATGTTGCTCTCGAGCAGCGTCACCGTCTCCGGGTGCAACACGGTCTCGGGGGTCGGCATGCCGAGGACGAGGCGGCAGAGGTTCGGGATGCCGATGTCGCGGGTGCCGGCACCGTATCCGACGAGCTGTGGCATCATGGCCGGCCACGGGCCGAAGCCGTCGGCGCAGGCGCGCAGGAGCGCAGCGCCGGTCGGGGTGGTCAGCTCGCCCAGCGCTGCGGCGGACTCGGGACCCGCGAGAGTCGGCACGCCTACGAGGAGTGCGGCGGTCGCGGGCGCGGGCACAGGCAGCGTGCCGTGCGACGTCTGGACCGTCCCGCCGCCGACGGCGACGGGCGACGCGAGCAGCTGGTCGACTCCGAGCGCGTCGAGGCCGGCGCACACGCCGATCACGTCGAGGATCGAGTCGAGCGCCCCGACCTCGTGGAAGTGCACGCCTCGGGGTCGGTGCCGTGGACGCGCGCCTCTGCGAGCGCCAGCTCGCCGAACGCCTCCAACGCACGCCGACGTGCGCGGTCGGTCAGCGGCGCGGACTCGATGAGAGCGCGGATGCTCGCCCACGTGCGCGACGGCGGCTGCCGGGCCGCATCCACGCGCACGGTCGTGGCTGCGACGCTGTGGGAGCTGACGCGCTCGGCGATCACGCGAGCCTCAGGCGCGAGCGCGGTCACGAGCTCCTGCAGGTGCGCGATGGTGAAGTCGCCGCTGACCGAACCGACATCGAGTAGCGCGCCGAGGAACTTGTCCCCGGAGACGCCGGTCGAGCAGTCGAGGTACCCGATCACGGGGCGTCGGTCCGTGCGTGCATGCCCTCTGCTGTGAGTCGCTCGATCCAGGCCGGGCGGTTGACGCGCGTGGCGAGTACGGCGGCGCCGAAGCCGTTGTCGATGTTGACGACGCCGATGCCTCCCGCGCAGGAGTTCAGCATCGTGAGAAGCGCGGAGACACCGCCGAAGTTCGCGCCGTACCCGACGCTCGTCGGGACTGCGATCACGGGCACGTCCACGAGACCCGCAACGACGCTCGGCAGCGCGCCCTCCATACCGGCGACCGCGATGACCGCGCGCGCGGCGCGCAGGGTGTCGAGCTCGGAGAGCACGCGGTGGACACCTGCCACGCCGACGTCGTAGAGACGCGTCACCTGACAGCCCATGATCTCGGCGCAGGCAGCGGCCTCTTCGGCCACCGGGACGTCGGCGGTGCCGGCGCTCGCGACGACGATGAGGCCCTCCCGCGGGCGGGCCTCTCGGCGGTCTACCACGATGAGACGAGGCGTCTCGAGCCAGCGAGCGTCGTCGATGCGTCGGGCTACCGCCTGGAAGTGCTCGTGGGTTGCGCGCGTCGCCAGCACCACGTCGGCACGCTCGAGCACCTCGCGCATGACGGCAAGCACCTGCTCGGGCGACTTGCCCTGGCAGAAGACGACTTCGGGGAAACCGCAGCGGAGCGCGCGGTGGTGATCGATCCGCGCCTCGGCATGACCGGTAACGCCGTCGACCTCGGCGAAAGGCAGCTGGGCGAGGCGCTCGGTGGCGTCCTGCGGCGTCAGCGCTCCCGACGCGACGGACTCGAGCAGATGGCGGATGTCGTGCTGGTCCAACGGAGGTCCCTCTCGTCCGATGGTGTCCGGGCGGGCGCAAGGGCCGTCCGACCGGCGTGGCTATACTTGTACCACGACGCCGAGGCCTCGTCGGGGCTCAGCTCCGGGTGACTCGGCAGGCGACGACGTGAGGGGACAGGCGCGCCATGCCGACCTACGCATTCCTGGGACCTGCCGGGACCTTCTCGGAAGAGGCTCTGCTCTCGCTGGGCGTCGGGGATCTGGATCCGCTCGCATGCTCGAGCATCGACGAGGTGTTCGAGGCGGTCGAGCGCGGTCGTGCCGACGCAGGCGTCGTGCCGATCGAGAACTCGGTCGAGGGCTCGGTGCCGGCGACGCTCGACGCTCTGGCGTTCGACACGTCGCTCGAGATCCAAGCAGAGCTGGTGCTCGACATCCATCATGCACTGATTACCGCACCCGGCGCGGACTTGGCCGCGGTGCGCACCGTGGTGTCGCATCCGCAGGCGACCGGTCAGTGCCGGCGCTGGCTCGCTCGCAACCTGCCGGGCCGAGCCATCATCGCCGCAAACTCGACCGCCGAGGCCGTGCAGACCGCGGTTGGCGACCCGGCGGTGGCCGCGGTGGGTACGGGGCTCGCCGCCGAGCTCTACGGCGGCGAGGTGCGCGAACCGGCGATCGAGGACTACGCCGGCAACCAGACGCGGTTCGTGCTGATCGGCCGCGGCCTTCGGGAGCGCACCGGGCGTGACAAGAGCTCGCTTGCGCTGTTCTTGCAGGCCGACAAGCCCGGTGCCTTGCTGATGATCCTCTCGGAGTTCGCCTACGCCGAGATCAACCTGACCAAGATCCAGTCGCGGCCGACCAAGCGCCAACTCGGTGACTACATGTTCTTCGTCGATCTCGAGGGGCACGTTGACGATCAGCACGTGAAGACGGCGCTCGATTGCCTGCGGCTGAAGCTGCGGACCGTGAAGGTGCTCGGCAGCTACCCGATGGCGTAGCGGCTGCGGCCGGGGTTCGACGGGCTGGCAGGGCTCACTTGGCGGGTGCTGGGTCCCCGTACACGAAGCCGGCGTCATACACTCCCTCGCGGCGCTTCAGCCGCGCGATGACTCGTGCTTCAGTCCCAGGGGCGACACCGACGATGAGGCGGCCGCCGCCGGTGTTGGTGACGCCCTCGACGGGAATACCAGAAAGCGCGGTGCGCGCAGTGGTTTCCGGCTCGAGCCACACGGAGATCATTCCTTGGTTGGGTTCGGGCACCGGTGACGACCTCGATCCTCCTTCTCGCCCTCGGTGCCGGCGAGGGTGCCCACATTGCACCCGCGGAGGAGCAAGAGCGCCACGAGTGCCACGACGATGAGCACCACGATCGTGACCGCGATACCGATCCCACGGCGGTCCTTGTCCGTGCCCTCGACAACATCTTGACCGGCGTCGGCGTCTGGCTTGATGAGCACCGGCTGTTCGGGATGCGTTCGTTCGTCGTCCATTGCGATCCGCTCTCACCTCAGCGACGCACGTGATCCTGCTCGCGAGTATAGCGTGCGGCCCTCTACGAGAGGCCGGACGTAAGGGGTCTTACGGCTCGATACCGTGCTCGATGCCCGCCGCGCTCAGCAGCCGACAGAGCTCCTCGATGGTCGCACAGGTGTGCACCGTGAGCGGCACACCGTCGGCGTCGGTGGCCCGGTTGCCCGCTGCCGTCGACACGAGGTATAGCTCGCCGGTGACCGGGTGACACTCGATGCAGCGGTCGCGCGCCCACGCGTACGCGCGGTCGTGGCGCGCGACGAACAAGAGCAGTACGCGGTTCCCTTCGAGGTGCGCGATCGCGCGCAGGTCGTGCGTGACCCTGAAGGAGCGCACCGACCGATCGGCTGCATCGTGGATGATCTCGGGCCGCAAAGAAGCCGTCGCAGGCGCGCGCAGCAGCTTGTCGACGAAGGCAGCCGCGCGCTTAGCGTCGGCGCGGTCGAGCTCTCCGAGCGCGTCGAGGAAGGTTTCGGCGATCGCGAGACTCGGGCATGCGGCGGACTCATTCTCCCGGCTCGTCGGACGCGCTCGCCGTGTGCACGCGTGCCTCAGCCGGCCCCATGCCCTCCGAGTAGATGAACCAGTCGTGCGCCTCGTCGAGCTTGGACTCGTACATCGCCATGTCCGCCTTCACCACGAGGGTGCGGGCATCATCGACGTCGGGGTCGAAGATCGCGAAGCCGACGCTCGCATCGATCTCCACAGACACCCCATTACCGATGTCGATCGGTTCTCGCATCGCGACCAAGAGGCGATCGGCGATGCCGGCTATCTCATCGTGCGACTCGACGCGTTGCAGCAGGATCACGAACTCGTCGCCGCCGAGCCGAGCGACCACATCTTGCACGCGCACCGAAAGGATGAGGCGCTTGCCGACCTCGATCAGCACCGCGTCGCCGGCCTGATGGCCGTAGTGGTCGTTGACCGGCTTGAATCGGTCCAGGTCGAGGTAGGCGAGCATCAGCAGGTCGCCATAGCGGACGGCGTCGGCGATGGCGACGTGCAGCCGGGTCTCGAACGCGTGCCGGTTGGAGAGCCCGGTCAGCGAGTCGTGGTAGGCGAGGTACTCGAGGCGCTCGGCGACCTCGGCCTGCTCGCGTGCGTCGCGAATCACCGCGACGACGAGCGGGCCCCGATCGGTGTTGAAGCGGCTCGCGATCACTTCGGTGGGGATGATCTCGCCGCTCGAGTGCAGCACGCTGCTCATGAACTTCTTCTTGCCGTCGTGCAAGATGGCCTCGAGCCGTCCGGGTGCGCCCGACTTCGACTCGGTGCCGACCCACCCATAGGGCTTGAAGGCCTCCATCTCCTCGGGCGTGGTGCCGAGAAGGTCGAGGGCTGCCTTGGTTGTAGAAGACGAGCCGCCCCTCCGGCTCGTGCACGATGATGGCATCGACGGTGGAGTCCACGAGCGTGCGCATGAAGTCGAACTGCTGCTCGCAAGAGATGTGCGGCGCCAGATCGTCCGGTTCGCGGATGTCGAAGTCGGCGGGCATCAGGCCCCCAGCGTACCCGAGGCGGACGTGTTTCGCCGATACCCCAGTCGCCGAACGGTACAAGGATTAAGCGGTCTGAAGTGCGCTTTCTCGCGCGGCGCGGGTGCGCTCACGGGTCTCATACATCATGTTGTCGGCTCGCGTGACGAGCGCCGCGGCGTCCTCGCCCGGCCGCCGAAGCGCCATGCCGAGGCTGCCGGTCACCCGAATCGAGTCGTTCACGATCACGAACGGCTCGGCGACGGCCTCGGCAAGCTTGTGGCCGACAGCGACGAGCGCGTCCTCGTCGGCGAGGCGAGGCAGCAGTACGACGAACTCGTCTCCACCCAGGCGCGCGACCGTGTCGTACTCGCGCACGCACGACTGGAGACGGTGCGCGACCTCGCGGAGGACCTGGTCGCCGATGATGTGGCCGTAGGTGTCGTTGATCGGCTTGAAGTCGTCGAGGTCGATGAAGACGACGCCGACCAGGTCGCCGTGGCGGTCTGAAGACGCGATGGCGTGCGCGAGCTCCTGGTCGAGCAGGACCCGGTTCGCGAGCCCGGTGAGCATGTCGTGGTACGCGAGGTGGCGCACCATCTCCTCTGCTTGCACCCGCTCGGTGATGTCGCGCGATACCGCGATGACGATCCTGCCCTGGCTGCTGTCGCCGACGCGAGCGTGGATCTCCTGATGCACGACCGCCCCATCTGGCATCGTCCGGTGGGACTCGAACCGCGCCTGCCCGTGCTCGAGGATCTGGTTCATGCGGTGCGCGAGCATGGACGCTCACCTCCGGGGCGACCCAGCCCCACGGCCCGCGCTCGTTGACCTCGGCGAGGCTCATGCCCCACCCCTCGGTCGCTGCCGCGTTGGCGAACAGCAGCTGGCCGTCCAGGGTGTGCGCGACTATGCCGTCAACGGAGCTCTCGAGCAGGATGTGGTGCAACTCGAGGTCGGCGTTGCACGATTCGAGGCTCTTCTCCAGCTCGCGAACCACCAGGATCAAGACGTCGCGGTTCTCGTGCTCGACATGGTGGCGCGTGGCTGTGAACTCGCCGAGGAAGCCGGATCCGTCTCCGCGAACCGACCGAGCGGTGAACTCCTTGGTCGTGCCGTTGCAGGTGCCGATCGCACACTCGACCATGGTGCGGTCCGAGTCTGCGCACAGCTCGCCGATGCAGCGGCCGACCATCTCGGCGCGCTCGGTGCCGTAGAGCGCCTCGGCGCACCTGTTGGCGGCGATGACCGAACCCTTCTCGGACAGCACGAAGCAAGCGGCCCCCAACGAATCGATGAAGCCCTCGACCCCTATGGCCATGCGCTCAGGTCTCATGTGCAGATCCTCGCGGGGTTTCGGCTGGCACGCCACGAGGCGCTCCTCCCACACTACATATCGGGCTTGAGCCGCGGATACTCAGTGACGGGAATCACAGGCACCGAGGAAGTTCTCCGACTTCCTGCTCAGGCCGAGGCGGCGACCTGCCGAATAGGGAAGGCTGCCCCCGGTCGTCGGCCATGGGTGCGGCAAGGACGGGAATACACAGAGTGCGCGGCTGCACGCCTTGGCGTGCACAGGTCGATCGGCAGCGGTGAGCAGGGGGTGCGAGATGAGGCGCGGGAGGTTCGCGGTCGCGGTCGCGTTGTGCGCGGTCGCAGTCGTTGGGATGGTCGGCTGCGCTGGCTCGGAGGCTCCTCCCCCCGACGGCGAGGGTCTTCACTCCGTCGTGCCTGACGTGACCGGCTTCGCGCTGGAGACGTCCACGGCGAAGCTCGAGGAGGCCGGCTACAAGGCGGGGGCCGTCACCAGCGAGACGATTGAAGCCGCCACCGCAGGCACGGTTGCCCGGCAAGATCCGGTCGCGGGTACCGCGCTACCGCGCGGCGGCAGCGTGGACCTGGTGGTGTCGGCCGCGCCTGCGAGCGTTGCCGTCCCCGATGTCGTGGGCAGCTCGGTGACGAGCGCGCGCATGATGATGAGCGAAGCTGGTCTCGTCGCGCTGCCGCAAGACGTGTCCGGCAATGCGAACGAGGTCGACGTGGTGCGCCAAGACCCCGAAGCCGGGAGCGAGGTGCCGCCCGGTTCGGAGGTCAAGATCTACGGGGAGTAGCCGCCGCGTACCGGCGCGTGAGAGCAGGCGGATCGTGGGGAGCGCGTGCGATGGCTCGGCTATACTCGCCGAGGAACCCACACGCGCGGCGAATCGCCTGACCAGGAGGCATTCCCATGCTCGACGCCGGTTTCATTCGCGAGAACCCCGATGTCGTCCCGCGGGCGATGGCCGCCCGTGACGCGACCTGGGACGTGGATCCGTTCCTGTCCCTGGACGAAGAGCGCCGTGGGCTCATCCTCGAGGTCGAGGCCCTGCAGGCACACCGCAATGAGGCGTCTCAAGGAGATAGGCGGGCTCATGCAGGCCGGCCAGCGCGGGGAGGTCGAGGCGCTGAAGGCGCGAGGTCGCCCGCGTCAAGGACGCAGCTCGAGGCGCTCGAGGCCCGGCGCGACGCGGTCGACACCCGATGCCCGGGATCTGCTGCTTACCGGGCCTGATCCGGCGGGACTCATGCGTACCGTTCGGAGTCGACGAGACTCAGAACATCGAGGTGCGCCGCTGGGGCACGCCGCCTGCGTTCGACTTCGAACCGGACGCGCACTGGGATCTCGGCCCGGCGCTCGGCATCGTGGACTCCGAGCGGGCGGTCAAGCTCGCCGAGTGCCGCTTCGTGCTGCTGGAGCGGGATGGGGCGCCCGCTGAACCGGGCGCTGATCAGCTTCATGCTCGACACGCACGGCCAGCGCGGCTACCGCGAGTGGGCGCCGCCGGTGCTCGTGAACGCCGCGAGTCTCACCGGCACCGGCCAGCTGCCCAAGTTCGCCGACGATCTCTACCAGACCACCGACGGCCTCTACCTGATCCCCACCGCCGAGGTGCCGCTCACGAACATCCATCGCGACGAGGTGCTCGAGGCCGCGCTGCCGCTGCACTACTCCGCCTACACCCCGTGCTTCCGCGATGAGGCCGGCTCCGCCGGCCGCGACACCCGCGGCATGATCCGCGTTCACCAGTTCGACAAGGTCGAGCTGTTGAAGTTCGCGGGCCGGAGGACAGCGCGACGCGCTCGAGGGCAGGTCACCGACGCCGAGAGGATCCTGAGAGCTCGGCCTGGCCTACCGGACGATCGTGCTGTGCACCGGCGACATGGGCTTCGCCGCCGCCAGACCTACGACCTCGAGGTCTGGCTGCCCAGCTACGACGACTACAAGGAGATCTCCAGCTGCAGCAACTGCAGCGATTTCCAGGCCCGCCGGGCCCGATCAAGTACCGCTCCGCGCACCGAGTTCAGGGCCCGCCGCTCGTCACACCCTCAACGGCTCCGGCCTGGCCGTGGGCCGCACCCTGGCCGCGGTCATCGAGAACTACCAGAACGCGGACGGCTCCCATCACGATCCCCGAGGTCCTGCGCCCGTACATGGGCGGCGTCAGTGAGATCCGTGCGGGGATGTAGCGCGGCTCATGGGCGGGGCCGACGAAGTGGAACACACCGCCCGAGTGCACGCTCGATCGGGTCGCACGTGGGCTCACCGAGGGGCAAGTGCGTGAGGCGGTCTCGATCTGGTACGACTCCTTCGGCCTGAAGCTCGCCGGCCTGCTGCTGCCCGAGGACCGAGAAGAAGGAGAGCGCCTGACGGCTGCCTCGCTGGTTGCGGAGGAGCTCTACGGTGCGCTCGACTCTCGCGGCCGCGTGCTGGGAGTGGCCGTAGTGACCGGACACGCTCCAACGCTGATTCCCGATGAGGCGGTCACGCGCGAGGTCTTCTCGGCGTGGGGAGCATGGGTGCGGCTCTCAATCTACCGTCTGGTGCGCGGTAGAACGCCGAAGCCGTACCCGCGCGAGAACCGGGGGCTCGAGGGCTTCGCGGTGCGTGAGGGGTGTCGTGGGCAAGGGGTCGGTGCGGTGATGATCGAGCGCATCGCCGGCGACGCCCGCGCAGAGGGGGCTCACGCGATCGAGTTGAACGTCGGAGACAACAACCCGGCGCGAAGGCTCTACGAGCGCGCCGGGTTCGTGCAGACCCGCACCCAGTGGGTCGGCCCCTTTGCGAGGCGGCTGGGCTTCGGTCACTTCGTCTACTACGAGCGGCGGCTGGGAGCCGCCGCGCCGAAGGGCGGAGACTGAGTTGTCCCGCCGAGCGAAGATTCTCGTCCTTGTCATCGTCGGGCTACTGATCGTCCTCGCGTTCGCTCTGCTCGGTGATCTCAAGCTGACGCGGTCGTTCGATGTTGAGGGTGTGCGTCAGGTCTCCGTGGGGGAGGGGACGCTCACCTACACCCAGTCCGACGAACCCGGGCTGACCGTCACGGCTCCGCTCAAGTTCTGGCCGAGTCTTATGGTGCGCCGCACGGGTGAGCTGCTCGAGCTCGGCGGGGCCGACGATGCCGACATCCGGGTTCTCTTCTACTGGCTACCGCCGTTCAATGCGCTCGCAACCGCATCGGGTGAAGCCGTCGAATGGCGGCTCGCCTTGCCTGAGGTCGACGACCTGGCCCCCGAGTTCCGTGGCAAGGTGGTCGTCGATGGCTACGCCGGCCGCCGCCTCGTGGTGGGCGGTTCCGCAGACGCCGAACTGCGAAACCTCGACGTGGACGAACTGATTCTCTGGTCGCAGCCGGGCGGAAGAGATCTCAGCGGCCGGCAAGGCGAACGACCCTCAGCCAGATGGACAACGAAGGAACCATAGTCACCGACGGCCTGGACTACCGCTATCTCGACCGCTCGCTCGTGGAGGAGCTGATCGAGGCGCAGTAGCCACGCTGGCACGGGCTCCGCGGCGTGAAATGCGACAAGGCCGCCGCTGGCGGCCCTGCCCCCCGAACGCGTCCCCTGAGCCCTGGCCTGGCGGGCAGGCCGGTATTGCCTGCTATTCCCAACTGGGTAGCGAGTTGTCACGCGACGCGGGCGCCGCCCCGAAGGGCGGCGCCCTGCACTCGAGCGCGCAATCGCCGCTGAGCGGGCTACTTCGCCGTGATGTTCCGGTACGTCGAGACCTTGCTGTAGTTGGTGGTCGTCGTCGGGTAGTAGGCCCGGATCCGCCAGCTGCCCCGATCCGGCAGCTTCACCGATGCCTTGTACTTCGAGTAGCTCGAGTAGTTCGAGACCTTCGCGTAGTAGGTCTTCTTGAGCCGGTAGACCCCCGACACCTTCCGGTAGCACTGGATGCGGACCGGCTTGGTGCCCGCGGTGTGCCGCGGCTTCAAGTAGCCGGTCGAGGTGAAGGCCACGCCGTGCGTGATGGACTTGGGGCCGCTCGGGCGCGAGAGGTAGACGCGCGCGGCAGCACCCGCCTGGATGCCGAGGTCTTGGCGGCGAACGCCGCATCGCCTGCGAACTTGGCGCGGTAGAAGGTGCGCCTGACCGGCTTGGCGTAGGCGTAAAACGCGCCGGTCGAGGTCGTCGTCACCGTCTTCCACGCCTTCCAGGTCGCTGCCGTTGGCTCGAGTACTCGAGGGCGACCTTGCGACCGGCGAGCGCGGCTCGACCCCCACTTGAGCGAGCCGGCGACCTTGGCCGAGGCGCCGTAGTTGATGGTGGAGGGGGCCGAGAGCGCGATAGCTCGGCGTCGACTTCACGAGGGTGGCCGTGTAGACGTCCGCGCCGCCGCGCGCGGACCACGCTACGCGCGAGCCGTCGATCAGCGGCGCCTGCTCCATGTAGTCGTTGTCGGTCAGTCGAGAGATGCTGCGGCTCGACTTGTCCCAGACATACAGCTCGTCCTGATTGTCGAAGACGACGTAGGGGTCCTGGACGACGGCAATCTGCTGTCGAACCGTGCCGGTAGGAGCGTCGTTGTAGACCTGCACCGGCGGCGAGCTCTTCGAGGTGTCGTAGATGTACATGTCACTCGAGTCCGCCGTGATAGGTGCGCCAGGTGACGAGTGTTCCGTCATAGCGAAGCCTGTTCACGTTCAGCGGGACGTCCTCGGGGTCTGCGTAGCCAAAGACCTTCAGGCCGGACGGTGTCTGGACGTAGATCCGCGGCCCGAACGGGGTCCGGCTCTGCCACGCCGCGTACTGACCGTTGGTCACTGGGAAGTACAAGCTCGAAGCTCCCGTGCATGAGTACCGACTGTCATGAAGCTGCTGGCGTCCCATGAACTTACGATGTCACCACCCATGGCCCGCTCGACCCAGACCACCTTGTTTCCCTTGATGGACGGTGCCGTATCGAGCCAATCGTTGGCGGTAAGGTAGGTGCTAACGCCACGTGCCGAAATCGTAGAGACCTATCTCGTTTTCGGTCCCGAAACTGCCAGGCCCCGTCCCACACGATTCGGCTGCCGCTGATCGCGGTGAGATTGTCATTCTGGTCGTTGTCGGTGATTGGGACGCTGACCATGCCCCTGAGGTCTGCGGGCATATATCTCGTCGTCGGTGAGATCGCGCTCCCAAGCCACGTAGTCGCCGGATATCAGCGGATCCATGTCGTCGACGGTATTGGTCGTCAGCCTTCGTGGAGGCGCACTTGAGAGCGCGTCTCCCACGACTATCTCGTAGTCGCCGTCTGTCAGTCCGTCCAGACGACCCGCGACCCGCTGATGCCTGACGGGCAATCCCCCTTCGCCCACGTAGATTCAACTGCTTGTGCGCACTGATTGACAGCGGGCCTGCCACGGCTCCCGCTACCGAGCCGGCCAGCATCACCCCGGCCAAGCAGATGCACAGGCCGATGCGACTCATTGGTGCCCGCACTGCTCATGGTCCCTCCTCACGTTGGTGGTGCTTGGATGCACGCGCACGGTTCGCCCCGTTGGCTGGTCGGCCTCACCTCTCTACTTCGCCGTGATGTAGCGGTACGTCGAGACCTTCTTGTAGTTGGTGGTCGTCGTCGGGGAAGAGTAGGCCCGGATCCGCCAGCTGCCCCGATCCGGCAGCTTCACCGATGCCTTGTACTTCGAGTAGGTCGAGTAGTTCGAGACCTTGGCGTAGTAGGTCTTGCGGAGCTTGTAGACCCCCGGCACCCCCCGGTAGCACTGGCACTCGTACTCGGCCCGGTGCCCGCGGTGTGCCGCGGCTTCAAGTAGCCGGACGTGGTGAAGGCCACATCGTGGGTGATGCTCTTCGGGCCGCTCGGGCGCGAGAGGTACACGCGCGGGAGCACCCGCCTGGAGGCCGAGCTCTTGTGCGGGGAACGCCGCATCGCCTGCGAACCTCGCGCGTGAAGGTGCGCCTCAACGGCCTCGAGTAGGCGGAGAACGCCCCGCTCGAGTTGGTCGTCACCGTCTTCCACGCCTTCCAGGTGCTGCCGTTGCTCGAGTACTCGAGGGCGACTTTGCGCCCGCCGAGCGCGCCGGTACCCCACTTGAGTGAGCCTGCCACCTTGGCCGAGCCGCCGTACTCGATCGTGGGAGGGGCAGAGAGCGCGATAGCCCGGTGACGACTTCACGAGTGTGGCGGTGTAGACGTCGGATGACGCGGGGCCGTAGTTGCTATCCCGCGAGCGATGCGCTCACCGCTGACCTGGGGGAGCGCGTCCTGCGTGCTGTTCGATGTGACCGTTGAGACGCTCCGGCTCGACTCGTCTGACACGCGAATCTCGCGGTCGGTACCCTCGGTGACGCTGAACGTGATGTACGGATCGTCTAGGTCGAATCCGGTGGCGGTGTTCTCGCCGTTCTCGTTGTCGGTCAACTGCACGGGGGGGTGCGCTGCTCGCCAAGTTCCAGACCCACAGATCGAAGCTGGGGGTGCTCCCCGCGGTGTACCACGCGACCAAGCTGCCGTCGGTCTGCGCTCTTGTACGCGGTCTTTATCGGATCGCTGAAGTGTCCGGATTCTGAAGTCGCCCGCAAAGGACCGCGTGAACAGGTCGACTCCGAATGGCGTCGCTGCGCTCCACACGACGCGCTGGGGGCTCACGTCGGGCGCGTAGTCTGGCCACGCATTGCTTGTGAGCGACGTCATTTGACGCGTCGCACCGTCCCACACTCTCGATCTCGCCGTTCGATGCCCATACCAACGTGGACTCCGGAGATGCTCGGGGCTGAAGCCCTGAACGGTGTTCGAAGTCAGGTACTTGACGGCGGGTGAGACCGAGGGGTCGTAGAACCCGATCTCGTAGTCTGTGCCAGCCTCTCTCGGCCATCCAGACAACGCGGCGCCCATCCAGCTGCGGGCTGACGTCGGCCCAATCGTTCTGCGTCACCTTGACGCTGTTGTGGGCGCTCAGGTCCCGGTAGAAGATCTCGTTATCGCCGTCGTCTCCTTGCCACACCACATTAGGCCCCGAGATTCGCGCTCCGACCGTCTGCTGAGCCGTTGTTCGTCAGGCGCGTTGCGGGAGCAGCCGAGGCTACATCGCGCACGTAGATGTCATCGTCGACGTTTCGCTCAGCCCAGACGATGCGCGTTCCATCGATGTCGGCGACGAACTCCCCGAATGCAGTCGCCGCGACCGGCTGCGGCGGGCTGACCGCTGAGCCGCCCTGCGAGTGCGAAGCGCCGATAGTAGGAGACAGACGAACACCAGAAGGAAGAACGCTCCTGTCAAGCCCGAACCGCGCGATCGAAGCCGTTGCATGCCAGCCGCCCCCTCGTGTCGATTCCATGGGTGAGGCCCGTCGCGCGAGGCGGTGCCTGCTCGCGGGTGTGGCGTTGCGGTTGTCTGCGGAGCCCCGCGCAGCGGGCCCCTTCACGTCGAGTGTACCCCGATGCGACGGCCGGGGAACCGCGTCCGCCCGCCTTCGAGCGCTGGCGTCAGACGACCGTTGCGTTGAGTGCTATCCTAGCCATTAATCGCTCGCCGTCGAACTGGATGCGAGCGGCGTTGATGACTGTGTAGAGTGCCGCACCGTCGAACGTCTTGAAATTGACCGAGGCCTCCCTCACGGGAGCTCCCAAGTCGATGACGAGGTGACGGCGTTGAGCTCCTGCGTCAACGAAGTCGGGATGACGATCGAGTCGGTCGGTGCGCCCTGCAGCGAGCCACTCGCCTTCAACAGGTGGCGAAACGCCTTGTTCATTCGCTGGAGCGTGGTCATGTCGATGACCGCAAGCGGGGCGGGGAGCGCCTCGAAAGCCGCGCTGTGTACACAGGAGCACGAGCTGGCTTCGCCGCACGTCGTATCGGTCGGGGTGTCGGCGACGAACGCGGGGAGCGTGACGTCGTCGATAGCATGCACCAGTTGGACGAGTCGGCGCTGGGCGGCTCTCCGTAGCACACGCGGGCGCCGCGCAGTGTCAGGTGGCACGCGCCGCGGCCCGGAAGCTCGGCCTTCAGGTCGACGTCGCCCAATCGGAGATCAATCTCCATCATGAGGTGCCGGCGCTTCATCGACGCGGGTGCCGATTCGGCGGCGATGAAGTCATCGACGGACAGCCCGACGGGGTCCGCCGAGCCGAGCAGCGTGCGGTTGCTGGCGTTCGCGTACAGGATCCGCTCGGCGTCGTGTACCAGGACGGGCAGCTCCAGCGATTCGAGCGCCGCGTGCTCCAGGCAGCAGACGTCCCCGTTTGGTGGCAGTGTGTGTGTTCTCGGCGCGCGTGGACTGGTCGAGCATATGGTGGACCCTTCGAATAGGACCCTAACTTAACAAAAGTGAAGACAGGCCGCAAAGGATGGACATTCTGCTGCCATCCGGCCCACTGGGGAACATTCCCCACAGTCGGATCCCGCAGGTGCGAGGCCCCATGAGTGCGACCACGTCAGAGCTGAGCCCCACCGTCCTCGTCGTCTTCGGGACGACGGGGGACCTCATGCCCGCAAGATCGTGCCGTCCCTGTTCTACCTGCGCGGTCTCGGTCAGCTACCTGAGCGATTCTGCGTCCTTGGCTTCGGGCGACGCGACTGGGATGACGCCCGTTTACGCCAACATGTACGCGAGATCCTCGCCGAGAGGCGCCGAAGGCGTCCTCGGCAGATGTCGAGGACTTCCTCACGCTTTTCCGCTACCAGCGCGGTGAGTTCGACGACGCGGCGTCCTATCGGCGACGCACAAGCACGTCGATGCGATTCAGGGCGAGTGGGGGGTCTGCGCGAACAAGCTCTCTACCTTGCGGTGCCACCCGAGCACTACGCGACGATCTTCCGGCACCTCTCGGGGAGCGGGCTGCACCGAGGCTTGCAGCGATTTGGAGGGGTGGAGACGGTACTCGTCGACAAGCCGTTCGGCGACGACCTCAAGATCGCGCGCGAGCTCGACTCGCTGCTCGGGTCGCTCTTCCGCGAGGAACAGATCTACCGCATGTCACGACCTCGCCAAGGAGATGCTGCAAGGCATCATGAACTTCCGGTTCACCAACAATCTGTTCGAGAGCGAGTGGGTGCGCCAGGCGATCGAGCGCATCGACGTCACGCTGCTCGAGTCGATCGGCGCCGAGAAACGCGGCGCGTTCTACGACAGCGTGGGCGCGTTGCGCGACGTGGGGCAGAACCACCTGCTCCAGATGCTGGCGCTGGTGACGATGGAGCAGCCGGCCGCGACGAGTCCCGCGGCTATCCGCGATTCACGCGCCGAGCTCATCGAGTCGCTGCGGCCGATGACGCCGGGCGAGCTCCCCCGAGCCTCCTTCCGCGCGCAGCACGAGCGCTTCGACGACATCGACGGCCGTGGCTGCCGGCAGCGCCACCGAGACCGTACTCTAGGTGCGCACGGTCATGAGCGGGCCGCCATGGGCAGGCGTGCCGGTCGCGATGGAGTCGGGCAAGCGGATGGGAGAGGCGTGCAAGCGCATCGTCGTCACCTTCCGGCACCCGCACCCGTGCCTCTGCGAGCAGTACCTTCACTACACCAACCAGGTCGTGTTCACCCTCGAGCCCACCGATCAGATCGAGATCGTCTTCTTCGCCAAGAGCCTGGATTCGACACTGAGGTCGAGGAGCGGCGGTTCTCCTTCTTCCTTACGAGAAGCAGGAGAAGGCGCAGTACGTCGAGGAGTACGCGAAGCTGCTGTACGACGCGGTCCGGGGCGATCAGACGCTGTTCGTTTCTACACGCGAAGTCGACGCCGGATGGCGCTTCATCGATCCGATCGTCGACGGCTGGCAAGACGACGTCGTGCCGCTCGAGAGCTACGCGCCTGACTCCTCGGCAATCGTCGAGGTCGCGGATGTGGTGCTCGCCGAGAAGACCCGGGCGGGCGAGGCCGGCGTCTGCGGTCTGGCAAGATGGGCGCGGGCCTCGCCCGCAACCTGCTCGATCACGGCTGGCGGGTGGTCGGCTGGAACCGCACGTTCGCAACCGCAGAGGCCATGGCCACCGATGGACTCGAGCCAGCCGAGACGGTCGCCGAGCTGGTCACGCACCTCACGCCGCCGCGGGTGGTATGGCTGATGGTGCCGGCGGGCGGTCCGGTCGACGACCTCGTCGAGGAGCTGGCAGACCGTGGCCCCCGGCGATACCGTGATCGACGGCGGCAACTCGCACTTCTCGGACGCACCGGCGCACGCTGAGCGTCTCGCCGAGTCCGGTATCCATTTCGTGGACTGCGGGACGAGTGGAGGTCCATCGGGCGCGCGCAGCGGAGCCTGCCTGATGGTTGGCGGATCGCGACCGGTCTTCGACGCGCTCGAACCGATGCTCGCCGACGTGGCCGCCCCGGGTGCCTACGCGTTCTTCCCGGGCCACGGCGCCGGGCACTTCGTGAAGATGGTCCACAACGGCATCGAGTACGGCATGATGCAGGCGATCGCCGAGGGCTTCGAGGTGCTGGAGGCCGGCGAGTTCGACCTCGATTTGGAGCAGGTCGCCGATCTCTACCAGCACCGCAGTGTCGTCGAGTCTCGCCTTGTCGGCTGGCTTGCCGAGCAGTACGCGGAGCTTGGTGACGATCTCGAGGGCGTAAGCGGCGTCGTCGGGCACTCGGGCGAGGGAGCGTGGACGATCGAGACCGCCCGCAGACTCGGTGTCCCGGCGCCGGCGATGGAGGCGGCGCTCGCAGCACGGCTCGCTTCAGACGGCGACCCGCGCTATGCCGGCAAGGTGCTGACGGCGATGCGCGACGCGTTCGGCGGACACGGGCTCGGTCCTGGCGGAGGGCCGCGACGCTAGGTGCCCTACTCCATCACTTTGGTCGCCTCGGCGAGGTCGAGGCGGAAGATACGACGCACCGGTGGGATCTCGGAGAGCAGCATCACGGCGAGCATCAGCAGGCAGATCTGGACGATGCTTTATGGGTAGATGTAGGCCCTCAGCTCGAATCCCTCGATATCGAAGTAGGCGAACAGCGCCGTTGGCCGCCTGGATTCCCAGCCAGATTCCCAGCGGGATCGCGGCGACGGCGATGGCGAGGTTCTCCAGCGTGATCATCACGGTGAGCCGCAGGTTGTCCTCGCCGATCGTGCGCATCGTGGCGATTTCGCGCGTGCGCTCGGTGACGTTGGCGGTGAAGGTCGTGTAGACGACCACGAACGCGAGTGCCGCCCCGAAGCCGAGCAGCACGACCCCGAAAAAGTCCATGAGCTCGAGCCATGTCTTGAGCTGCTCCACGTAACCGGCCTTCACCTGAACGCTGGCGGCCCCCGGCAGGTCGTAGATCTCCTCGCGGATTCGGTTCGCCCGAGCGGGATCGGCGTCGATGTACAGCCACGTTGTAGCTGGTCGACGGGCGCACCTGTGAGCTGTGACGCGGCATCGAGCGAGAGAAAGGCAGGCTGCCCGAGCATCTCGTCAGACAGTGCGCCGACGCGCAGGCTGATCGGATCGTCGACGAGCGGAGAGTCGACAGCGACTAGTGCGCCGGGGGCGACTCCGAGCTGCCTTGCCGTGGATGACGGGAGCACGAGATCGCCCGCGGCGAGCGCGTCGATCGGCGCTGCGCCACTCACCGGATCGAAGCCGTGGAAGTCGGCGTCGGGGCTCATCGCCGTCAGCACGACGTCCTCCTCGGCACCACCTGCGGACATGGTGACGGGGAGAACGAGCGCGACCTGCACGCGCTCCACGCCGGTCGTATGCGCGGATCTCGCCGACCCGCGCGGTTCCGAACGGAGTGTCGAACGCGGCCATGATGTCCCAGCGCTCGATCTCGGTGAACGCCTTGTCCATGATGTAGTCGATGGAGTCGAACATCGCGACGGTGGCCACCGAGAGCACCATCGCGAACGCGATGCCGAGCACGGTGTAGATGGTTCGGCGTCGGGCGCGGAAGATGTTGCGCAGCGGCACGCGGAAAGTGAACGATCGCGGCAGACATGGGCGAGAGCGCGCGCTCGACGATCGGGATGTGTCCGCCCGCCAGCGAGACGGTTCGGGTCGGAGTGCATCGCGATCGCGGGCGCCAGGCGTGCCGACTTCCACGCGGGCACGCAGCCGCGGCGGCACAGAGGCACCGCCAGTGCGACGGCGATCGCAGCTACGTGCGGGTAGAACCGCTGGTGATGAACGGCAAGCCGAGCATCGATACGTACGTCCCGCCACGCCCTGGGCCCCCCACAGGCCGAACCCGACGCCGAGTCCGATCCGCCGACGGCCATAGCAGCGCGATGGTCAGGTAGTGGGCGAGATCTGGCCGTCGCTGTAACCGAGCGCCTTGGCCAGCCCGATCTCCCCACGCTGAGCCTGCACGAGCCGCGACAGCGCGATGAACAGCGACATCGCGCTGATGGCGAGCACCAGCGCGGGCAGCGAACGGGCCATGAGCCGGTTCTGCTCGAGCTCCGACTCAAGCCCCCGTAGCTGGGCATGTCCTCTCGGAGGCCGTCGAGACAGGCCGTAGGGCCTGAGCTCGTCCTCGACGTCCTCGGCGAGATCATCGAGGTCGATGCCGGGCTCTGCCTCGCACCGCGATGTCGTTCCGGAATGCGACGGTGCCGAAGAGCTCCTCGATCACCTTGCTCGGTCGTGTAGACGAGTGCGAAGGTGCCGGGGGCGGGGAGCGTGCCCTCGTTCGGCATCGCATAGAGGTTCTCGGGGTCGATGCCGATGCCGACGACCTGTACGGACTGGCGTCGCCCGCCGATGCGCAGCGTGAGCTTGTCGCCGAGATCCGGTCCGGGTGTCGGAGGCGAACTGCGTACTGAGGACGACCTCGTCGCCGGCCGAGTCGGCGGGGAACCGGCCCTCCTCGACGTGCATGGCGTTCAGCTTGGCCGCCGGGCCCGGTGGAGCCGATCACGCGCGCTGTTGCCTGGTCTCCGTTCTCGAGCTCGAGGCCGACGTCGGTGACGGTCGCACGCGGGCGACGCGCACGCCCTGCGACGCGCTCGACCGCCCGTGCGCGCCGTGAGCGGCATACGCTCCACCCGCACCGTGAAGTCGGCGAAGCGCAACGTCGCGTAGGCGTGGTCGAGCGACGCCTTCAGGTTGTAGTAGCCGTTCTGAAAGGTGACGTAGCTCGTGATGCCGATGGCGATGAGCACGACGAGCGCGATGAACTGACCCTTGTGCGCGAGCATGTCGCGCCACGCCTTGAGGGTCAGCGTGCTGACCCCCCGTCGCCTCTCACCAGCTCATGTCCTCCGGATCGACCGGGATGCTCGTTGACGTGATCCGCGACGATCGCGCCGTCGCGGAGTTGCAGCACGCGGTCCGCGATCGCCGCGAGCGGCTGGTTGTGCGTCACGAGCACCACCGCGGCGCCCTCTTCGCGGTTGACCTCGCGCAGGGCTGCGAGCACGAGCTTGCCCGTCCGGAAGTCGAGGTTGCCCGTCGGCTCGTCGCCGAGGATGAGCTCCGGGTCCTTGGCGAGCGCTCGGGCGACCGCGACGCGCTGCTGCTCGCCGCCGGAGAGCTGCGCGGGGAAGTGGAGCTCCGCTCGGCCAGCCCGACCTTCGCGAGGAGGTCGCGGGATCGCGGCGGGCGGCTCGCCGTCGCGCGCGGCGAGGTCGACGGCGAAGCGCACGTTCTCCCCGGCAGTCAGAGTCGGGATCAGGTTGAAGAACTGGAAGACGAAGCCGACCTTCTCCCGGCGGAACAGCGTGAGCTGCTGCGGCTCATGGTCGAGATGTCCTCGCCGTCGAACACGATCGAGCCGCTTGTCGGCGAGTCGATGCCGCCGATGAGGTTCAGCAGCGTGGTCTTGCCCGAGCCGGACGGGCCCAGGATGGCGACGAACTCGCCGCGACCGATCGCGAGATCGGCGACGTGGAGCGCGTGCACCTCGACCTCGCCCATCTGGTAGGTCTTGCGGACGTCGCGCAACCGGATGAGAACGTCACCGGCCGGGTTGGCGTCGCTCGTTCATCGAACCGCTCTGCCACGTATCTCACTCCTGACGAGCGCCCGTGGGCGACTTCTCGCTAGTCCCACTCTGCGTGCCCGGGAGCGAAGACACTTCCCTTGACGAGTGTTCCGTACTCGCCCGCCTCGTAGACGCGCAGCGGAAGACGCTCTCCTTTGGCAGCTTGCCGCTCATCCGGTACCAGGTGATTTTCGCGATCCCGCGGGCGGACCGCCCCGGCGTCAGCAACGAGTAGACCTTGCCGGTCTCTCGTCCAGGGGCCTCGCCGAGGTGCTCGGTGGTTTCGCGCGCGACCGTGTCGATCGGCACGCCGAAACAATCGAGCGCGTAGCGCCAGTTCTCACTCGTGCGTTCGAGGCGAGGTGAGATGCGCAGGTCCTCGTAGAAGTCGGTGGCGACCATTCCCGGCACGATGGCGTTCACCGAGAGGTTGGGGACGTCTTTGTTCTCGGCGGCGAGAGAGAGTGTGAGCGAGGCGATCGCGGTCTTTGTCGCAGCGTAGATGGCCGTGTTGGGGGGGCTTCACCACGGTAGCCGCGGCCGACCATGTTCATGAGGTAGCCGCCACGCACGCGGAAGTGGGCGATCGCCGGCAGGCGAAGAGGTGACCGGTGAGGTTGGTGCCGACGATGCGCGCGATGTCCTCGGGCGTCTCCTCGTCCACTGGCGCGTAGCCGAGCGAGATGCCGGCGTTGTTGAACCACACGTCGATGCGCCCATGCCTCTCGAGTGCTGCATCGCGGAGTCGTTCGATGTCGGCGTAGAGGCTGACGTCGGCGCCGACGCCTAGTACCGTCTCCCGGCCGCCGACACAGCCCGCGACGGCGGCCGCTGCCTGCGCGCTCGCGGCGGCGTCGCGCCCACAGATCACGACGTGCCCGCCCTCGCGCGCACACTGCTCGGCGACTGCGCGGCCGATTCCGCGGGTACCGCCGGTGATGACGACGACCTTGTCGGCGACCTCATCGCGCGGGTATCGGCGAGCAGCGGCGTACGTGCGCGATGGCCTCGGGCGGAGTCGAGGCCTCGACGAGCGAACGGCTCGACCGGAAGCGCTCGAACGCCGGAACCGAGGTCGAGGCCCAGCGCGATCACGGTCAGCTGGACACGAGAGCGAGCGCCGCCTCGGAGAGCGTGCCGGCACCGCCATTCAGGGCGATCACCACGTGGCTCGCCAGGACGTTGATGGCGTTGCGCGCGTCGCCCATGCCGGTGGGGATCGCGATGTCGACGTGAGGCGACGCATTCGCCGTCGTGTCGTCGGGGAAAGACGCCGACCACCAAGCCGCCAGCCTCGGCGGCTCCGCGCGAGGCCGCGGCCATCACGCCGGTGTTGCGACCGCCGGTGAGCTGCACCCAGCCGTTCTCGGCGATCAGCCGACCGAGCTCTTCGGCGATCGCGATGGTCTCTGCCGAGGCCTTGGCGCCGCCCATGACGCCGATGATTGTTCGCACGACGCGACCACCTCCCTCAAGTGAGAGTGTACGGCAGGCAGCGGATACGCACGCCTCTTCCGATGGCGTAGGGAGGGAGCTCCACCGCGAGGAGGCGCCTCGCCCTAGAATCGACGACCTGATTGAGCAGTTGCGGACGATCGAAGAGGGGATCCAGGTCGAGTTCGACAAGTCGCGCGATGACTTCCACTTCGTGGCCGAACAGAGACGAATCCGCTTCAGTGAGGGCGAGTCGGGACGGGGAGGTCCAGCGCGGGTCGAAGCGCGGGCTGAGCGCCTAGTACTCGGCGAAGCTGGATCGTGTGGATGACGGCGCCCTTCATCTACCTTGGCTTCGAGCCGCTGCTGAAGCCCGACCTGTTCCTCCCCGCTATGAGGCGACTCGCCTCCTCGGGTACCGAATCCCCAGGTGAAGCGGTCCGCTTACGCGTCCTCGACCGAGGTGATCCGCCGTACGTGAACATCCAAGCTCAACCGCTTCTACTGCGGATACGCGAACGGCCTCGCGAGGTACTTCAGGGAGACGCGGCGCGGCCAGAGAGTACTGGCGCCCGATCAAGCACGCCCGTCCCAGCGGGGGGGCGCACGACAACTACTCGGTGCTCGCGAGTTCGGCGACGCGGAGAGCTACCGGGGGTCGTGGAGCGGCTAGAACCGCGCCTGCCGAACCGGAGGAAGAGCCGAGCGAGCCGGCGGGCTGCCTCGTGACGGCGAGACCGCCCTCGGACACTGCAGAAGGCCGGAGCAGATTGCTCTCCGGCCTTCGAGTTCGTGTGGCGCGCCCTGCAGGATTCGAACCTGCGACGTCCTGATTCGTAGTCAGGCCCTCTATCCAGCTGAGGTAAGGGCGCGCATGAGCCCCAGAAGGGCTTGCGTATCCTGCCACCTGGCCTTCGGCGGTGTCAACCGCGCAGCCGCTCGGCAGGCGTGATGTCAAATGGCGGAGAGCGAGGGATTCGAACCCTCGAAGGGGCTTTATAACCCCTTACTCGCTTAGCAGGCGAGCGCCTTCAGCCGACTCGGCCAGCTCTCCGCGGCGCGTACCCGGCCGGTTGCCCAGCCCCGTGCGCGCGAGAGGACATGGTACTCGCGCACGCGGTGAGCGTAAAGGGGACGATGGGTCGGGCGGGCGCTTCGGCGGGACAGTGTCACGGGCTGCACGTTCTACAGCGAGAGCCCCAGGAGTTCGGCTGAATTGCGCCACAGCACCGCTTCGAGCTCGTCGCTCGTGAGGCCGATCTGAGTGAGCTCGGCAAGCTCCGCTCCGGCGTCGGTCCACGGGCCGTCGCTCCCGAACAGGATCCGATCGACGCCGTGCCCCCGCATGATCTCGGCCACGTCCTCGGCGGGTAGGTGACCGAGCGTGTACGCGGTATCGAGGTAGACCCGCTCGCCGAGAAGGTGCTCGGCAACCTCGTCCCATACCCGGTAGCCGCCGAGGTGGGCGAGGATGACGGTGAGGTCGGGGTGCTCGGCAAGTACGCGCTTGAAGGTGGTCGGTACGCCGCGCACGGTCTCGTAGTTCGGGTCTTCGCCGGCGTGGAACAGGATGATGAGTCCGTGCTCGGCGGCGGCACGATAGACGCGGTCCATGCGCGCTTCGCCGGGGTCGAAGTCCTGGAACTCGGGGTGGAGCTTGATGCCGCGGATGCCGAGCGACGCCATGCGAGCGATCTCGGCCTCCGGCTCGGCGAAGTCGGGGTGCATCGCGCCGAACGGCACGAGCCGGTCGCTCGCGAGGCCGGCGGTCCAGTCGTTGATGCCGCTGACCTGAGAGGCCCGCGTGGCCACCGGCTGAAGCACCGAGACGTCGACGCCGGCGCCGTCCATCGCGGCGACGAGCCCTTCGACCGTGCCGTCGTAGAAGGGGGTCAGCCCCGCGTTGTCGACGAGCGAACTGACCGCTCGCTCGACGACGTTCGGAGGAAACACGTGGGTGTGGACGTCGACGACGGGCATGCGAGAACCTCTCAGATGGCGGTGCCACTCGTGGAGCAGGGCGTGCGGCTGTCGGGCCCCCAGTCTAGCGCTCGGGCCGCAGCGCCTCCCGACGATCGCAGGTGGATCAGTACGTGGCCGGTCGTCAAGCGATCCGAGCACGCACGACGAAAGGGCGGCGGACCCTCACGGGAGTCCGTCGCCCTTCATCGTCACGGTGCGTGTGCGACAGCTGGTACTGCGTGTTGGCCTCGGACCTTGAGGCCGCTGGTGTGATGCCAGCTAGGTGTGCACCGATATGTCAACGCCGCGCTATCTTCTGTATCGCACCCTGGGCGCCGGGAGTGAAGCCATCAGGCCGGTGTGACTGTGACTTCAAGTCACACCGTCGGCTACCGTCTCGCTGCCCGCCGGTCCGGTGTTCGCCGAGGCCACCTTGTAGCCGGTTCCTTCGACGATCCGCGACGAGCTGTTCTTCGGAAGCAGAAGATTCGCAGTAGTCGACCTGCAGGCGGGACTCCTTCAGGTACACCGTGGAGCTACCGACGCCCGGACCGTCTTCGAGGGAGCTCATGATCTTCTCGGCGTCCTTGGCAAGATCCGCTCCCGCCGGCGGGGTCGAGCACGAGGTTGGTGACCGTGCAGGCGTCGACTGCCCCATACTCCATCGTCACCGTGTCGCCGACGGTGGTGGCGGAGCCGCCGCTCGTGACGGCGAACGCGCCACCGACAACGAGCGCGCCGACAACGAGCACGATCGCGATCGTCTTGGGGCGCATCGCGCCCCGGGCGGCAGGCGCGCCGCTCGGCTCGGTGGCTGCCAGAAGTGACGGCGGCGGCGCGCTCGGCGTGGGGCGCGGACGACGGGCTTGCCGCGGGGCGCCTGCGGTTCGCCGTCGTCAGTGCGGCCGCTCATCTTGCGCCACACGGCCCTGCCGAGCAGGACGAACACGCCAGCCACCGCGGCGAGTACCAGGTAGAGCATAGGACTGGTCTCCGCGGCCGGCGTCGGTTGGGCGGCGCCCCCGGTAGCAGGCGTCGCCGATGCCGTGTAGGCGACCTTAAGCGCTTCGGTCTGCCCCGGCTTGACGCCGGTCACCTCGCGCTGAAGATACGAGTAACCCGCTCGGCCCCGGGGCCGAGGTGATCCCGTCGGCCGGTCCGGTGAGCTTCGCGCCCTGGGGTACCCGCACGTTCAACACGAGCTTCTTGGCCGCGGCCGGCGCGGTCCAACTGAAGTCGGCGGTACCGCCGGTGGCCGTCTGCGTGGCGGCCGAGGGCGCGAGCACCTCGACCTGCCCGATGCGCGACTGGGCGAGCGTGAACGAGTAGACGTCCGAGTCGCCCTCGGTGGCGACCTCGTACTTCACGGTGGGGTCGGCTGAGACGTCGCCACCGAGGATCTCGCCCGCCCACTGCACGGTCGAGCCGGACGGTGCCGAGAGCTTGACCGCCGCGGGCAGTTTGGTCGACTCGGGCAACTCGCCCGAGACGATCATCAGACCGCCGCTCTCTTCCGAGTTGCACAGCGACGTTGACCTCATCCCAGGCGGGCGGTTCCTTAGCCAGGGCGAGGGTCGGGGCGAGCGAGAGCGCGGTGAGCGCTAGTACGAGAGCGAGACGAGAGAGCGGGCGCATGGGCACCTCCACGTGCTGGGGCAGACAGGACCGGAAGCGGTCGTGTCAGACCCGAAGCGGCGTGCTGAGGTGCGTCGCGTGGCTGGTGCGAGGCGGTCTGCAGCACATAGGACGTGCCTGCGCGGAGGGTGGCGACGCGGCCGGTGGGCGGCGGTGCCGGGTCTGCGGCCTGATCGCTCACGCGACCCACTTGGCTGCGGGTGATGGTCTCGCCACAGGAGTGCTCGCATCCGTCGCACGCGAAGGCCGAGACCGCCGGGAGAAAGCACAGGCAGAGAACGGCGAGCGCCACTGCGGCGAGTCTGTTGCGAGCGGTAGTCATGACCGGGAGTGTAGCAGGGGGCGTGCCACGCACCGCCGCAGCGCGCGAGGCGGCCCCGACGGACCACACTGGCGGAGGGGGAGGGATTCGAACCCTCGAGCCCTTGCGGGCTGCTGGTTTTCAAGACCAGTGCATTCAACCACTCTGCCACCCCTCCGGGTGCCGGCGGCGCGGACAGGATAGCATGCGCTCGCTCGGCTTCCCGCAGCCTCCCGAGTGTGGAATCATCGGGTTGGGAGGGCGCACCGTTGACGCAGTCAGACGAGACCTACATGGCCATGGCGCTCGATGAGGCGCGCTATGCCGCCGAGCTCGGCGAAGTGCCGATCGGCGCCGTTGTCGTCGCCGACGGTGCGGTCGTATCCCGCGCCCACAACCGGCGCGAGATCGACCACGATCCGGCGGGCCACGCCGAGTTCCTCGCCATCCGGGCGGCGGCCGCCAAGCTCGAGCGGTGGCGGCTTTCGGACTGCACCGTCTACGTGACCCTCGAGCCGTGTCCGATGTGCGCGGGCCTCATGCACCAGGCACGCATCGCACGCTGCGTCTTTGCCGCGCCGGACCCGAAGGCGGGCGCTCTTGGCACGCTGTACGACCTCTCGAGCGACGAGCGGCTCAACCACCGCTTCGAGGTGTCGAGCGGGTGTCTGGAGTCCGAGTCCGCCGAGTTGCTGCGCGCGTTCTTCCCGCGGCTGAGGGGGCGGTCGTCGTGATCGGACGTCGTCCGCGACTCGCAACCCGCCCAGGCGGCATCCTCGCGGTGATCGCGCTCGTGCTCGTGGCCACTGCGCTGACGGCGCCGGCGCCGGCGCTCGCGAAGGACTTCTCGGTAGACCGGGTCACCATCGACGCTGCGCTCGAGCCCAACGGCGACATGATCGTCACCGAGGACCGGGCGATGACCTTCGACGGCGACTTCACGCGGGTGTACTGGGAGCTCGCCACGAAGGGCAGCGAGGGCATCGAGATCCTGGGCGTGCGCCAGATCGGCCCCGTGAGCCGCGTCCTTACCCGGACCGATGACCCCTCGACGCTCGACTCGCGCCCCGAAGGCATGTACCTGGTCGAGCAGGGCGTCGACGCCGTGCTCGTTCACGCGTTCCACCGAACCTCGAGTGACCAGGCGCGTTTCGAGCTCAGGTATCGCGTGAAGGGCGCTGTCCAGCGCTGGCGCGACACCGCCGAGTTGAACTGGCAGTTCCTCGGCAGCGGCTGGGACGTTCCCACGCGCAGCTTCAGTGCGGCGATCACGCCCCCTGCACCGCTTGCGAAGAGCGACGTGCGCGCGTGGGCGCACGGGCCGCTGACCGGCACGGTCGCGATCACCGAGACCGGCGTCGTGACGCTCGAGGTCGAGAACGTGCCCGCCAACACCTTCGTCGAGGCCCGCGTGCTGTACCCGGCCGAAGCCTTCCCGCAGGCCCCGCTCATCGATCAGGACCGCGCGGCAGCGGTGCTCGCGCAGGAGGGGCAGCTCGCCGAGGAAGCGAACCGGCAGCGTACCGGCGCGCGCGTGGTGATGTGGCTGTGGGTGGGCGGGCCGATCCTGCTCTCGATCGTCGCGCTCGCCGGCGGGCTGTGGGTCTTCTTCCGCCATGGCCGCGAGTACAAGCCGCAGTTCCAAGGGCAGTACTACCGAGAGGACCCGCGCCCCGATCTGCACCCCGCGGTCATCGGCGCCCTCTGGCGCTTCGGCAAGGTCGATGACGTCGACATCGCGGCCACGCTCATGGACCTCGCCGACAAGGGCGTCATCACCATGGCGCCCACGACCGTCGAGAAGGGCGGACTCGCTGGGGTGTTCGGCGGGACCGAGCAGTCGTTCACGCTGACGCGGGTTCCGGGTGCCGGACGTCCAAGACCGGCGCTCTCGACCGCCAGCTGCTCGACCTGCTCTTCGGCATCGGTCGCGGCTGGCCGCGACACGCTCGCGCTACCCGAGATCCAGACGTACGCCAAGGCGAACCCGCAGACCTTCTCGGCGGACGTCAAGGCGTGGAAGGACGCGGCGTCGGTCCAGGCCGACGTGCTCGGCTTCTTCGAGAGCGACAGCCGCGCATGGCAGATCGGCATGTTCATGGTGGCGGCCGGGCTCGCGGTGATCGGCGTGTTCGGCGTGGCGCAGACGGGGAGCGTGTTGCCGCTGCTGGGGCCGGTTCCCGTTGCCGCCGCGCTCGTGGTCATGGGGCTGTTCACCAACCGGCGCAGCCGCGAGGGTAACGAGCTCTACCGCACCTACGTCGCCGTGCGCGACTTCCTGCGCGACTTCAGCCGGCTCGAGGAGGCGCCGCCCGCCTCGGTCATCCTGTGGAACCGCTTCCTCGTGCTGGCGGTCGTCTTCGGCATCGCCGAGGAGGTCATCGATCAGCTGCGGGTGAAGATGCCCGACCTGGTGGCCGACCCGCAGTTCCAGACCTCGTACTGGTGGGTCTACGCGGGCGCCTACGGTCACTCGCCGGTCAGCTCGATCTCGACCTCGTTCGTGAGCGCCGCCTCGATCGCGAGCAGCGAGATGTCGTCGGCCTCAGGCGGCGGCGGCGGCTTCTCCGGAGGCGGCGGGGGCGGCGGCGGCGGCGGCGGTGGTGGCGCCGACTAGGCGGCGACACGGGATCGTCTCGGGTGCGCGGATTGCGGGCGGAGGGTTCGCCACGACCAGTGCCGCTCAACATCGGAGGCCCCAGAGCCGATGAATAACCACGGAGACTGTGCGGGCAGCCCCGCACGAAACGGCGTACCCATGGGACGGATGCCGAAGCAGACGGCCATCGGGGCCGTTGTCGGCGTTGCCGGGAAGAGGGCATGACGCGTGGCCAACGCGCTTGCACAACAGATCGAAGAGACGCTCAGGCCCGTCATCGGGACGGTGCTGGCGAGCGTCTCCGTCGACGTTGAGAGCAAGCGCATCGGCAAGACACCGGACACTCTCGAGCACTCCGACGTCATCGCGATCTCGAACAACCTCGTGAGCGCGCTACGCCTCGTCGTGGGACAGGAGATGGCCGAGGCGGCCGCCCAGAAGGTACGCGAGATCGCCTGAGCCTAGCCCCCGAGCCCGAGCAGCTTCGTGCCCGCCCAGAAGCCGACGGCGGCGACCGCCGTGTTGAGCGTCGTTCCCCAGATCATGTCGATCACCGAGATCTGCCACGGCCAGCCGCTGATCGTCGCGAGGTTCGTCAGGTCGTAGGTCGCGTACGCGAGGAAGCCGAAGAGCGCACCGCGCCAGAGCGCGCCGACGAGCGCTCCTTCCTTGATGCCGGGCACGACGGCCAGTGCGACGATACCCACGACGTAGAACAGGTAGAACACCGCCGCCACCGGCAGGTTCGGCTTCTCGGCGAGCAGATCGCCGAGCATCGGCTGGTAGATGCGCGAAGTCGCCGTCGACAGCCAGATGAAGTCGAACGCGAAGAACGCGAGCGTGCAGATCCCATAGAGCGCGAACAGCTTTCCTGTCGACATGTCGATCCCTCTCGGCTAGTGACCTACTCGGGCTCGTCGCGGACGAACCAACTGAGGATGCCCGACACCAGGCTGATGACGATGCCGCCCCAAAACGCCGGCCAGAACCCGTCGACATGGAAGCCGATGTTGAGGAGGCCGGCGAGCCAGCTTGCGAACCACAGCATGAACGCGTTGATGACGAAGGTGAACAGGCCGAGCGTCATCACGATGCAACCGAACGCGCCGATCTTGAGAATGAGGCCGAGCGTCGCATTGAGAAGGCCGACCAGCAGCGCGGCCACGATCACGACGAACCACGCGTTGCCGGACACGGTGATGCCGGGAACGAGTACGACCGCGGCCGCCACTGCGATCGCGGTGATGAGCCAGCGAATCAGGAATCTCACGGCCATTCCCTTCGGATTGGTCCGGCACCGTCGCTTGGGACAGACTCTAGGGCATAAATGTACCGTTGTGACCGCTCACGTGTAACGGAGGCAGGCATGAGCGAACCGATGGAGCCCGAAGCGATCGTGGCGCCTGAGGAGGATGTCGAGGCTCTGCGCAGCGAAGTCGAACGGCTGCGCGCCGAGAACGAGCGCCTCGCCGTGCAGGAGAAGGGCGGCGCTGACCACACGGCGCGTACGCGCAACGGATGGGCGATCACGATCGTCATCATCGGCGCGCTGCTGCTGGCTCTCGCCGTGCCCGCCGTCTGGCTGAATCGCGTGGTGTTCGACACCGACACCTGGGTAGCCACGGTGGCTCCGCTCGCAGATGACCCTGGCATCCAGGCCGCGGTCGCAACGGCGGCCTCGAACGCGATCATCGAGAAGCTCGACGCGCAGGCGCGCATCAAGGAGTTGCTTCCCGATCAGCTGAACCTCGACCAGTTCGCGTCGATCCTCGCGGGCTCGGTCGAGTCCGCGATCCGGACGCAGGCGACGAAGTTCGTTCAGTCGGACCAGTTCGGCAAGTTGTGGGTGGAGATCAACCGGGTCAGCCACAAGGCGCTCATCACGGCCATCACCGGCCGAGAAGGCGCGCTCTCGATCCAGGCAGGCACGTTCACGCTCGACACGGGCCTGCTCACCGACAAGATCAAGGCGGCGTTGACCGAGCGCGGTCTCGGCTTCGTGAACAAGATCCCGACGAGCGCGATCGATCAGCAGATCGTGCTCTACCAGTCCGACGCGCTCGCGGCCGCCGGCCCGATCGTCGATCTGGTCCAGCGACTCGCGTTCGTCATCCCCGTGCTCGGAATCCTGCTCGTGGGCGGGCGCGTTCGTGCTCGCGGCCAATCGCCAGAAGATCGCGTTCTGGCTCGGAATCATGCTCACGATCTTCTCCATCCTGCCGCTGCAGCTTCTCTACCTTGCGCAGTACAGTGCGGTGCGCCAGGTCTCTCAGCTCACGGGCATCCCGTCGTCGACGGCGCAATCCGCGTTCGAGATCATCTTCCGCGACCTTACGGCGGCCGATAAGACCCTCACGTTCCTCGGCATCGTCGTGCTGATCGGCGCGATTCTCGCCGGCCCTGCTCGCTGGGCGGTTGCGATGCGCTCCGGTATGAGCGGCGGGCTCGCGCAGGCGTCGTCCCATCTCGAGCTGGGTCGGTTCGGCGAGTGGGTCGTCGGCGCACAAGAGCGGTCTGCGGATGGTCGGGTTCCTCCTCGCCGTGTTGGTCCTGCTGATGCTTCCCGCTCCGCGCACGATCGCGGCGATCATCTGGCTCGCGGTGTTCGTCGTGATCTGGCTGGTCGCGGTCGAGTTCTTCGGCGCGTCGTCGGGCGCGCCGGCTCTCGCGGGCGCCGAGGGGCCTGACTCGACATCGGCTCGAGCAGAGCGCGCCTGAACCGGAGACCCCGAGCGAGGCTGGGCGGAGGCCGGGAGACCGGACGCCCCGGACCCTCTGAAGACGACGCGCCTGAGGACGCCGAGCCGACCGCTCGGCGGTGTAGGATACTGGCACCGTTCGCCGACCTGAAAGGCCGCGGTGCCCGAACCCGTCGACATCGAGGAACGGATCAATGAGCTAGGTGGGGCCCTTCCGTCGGTTCGCCGGCAGAACTGGCTCGACTTGCTCATGCTCGGCGTGGTGGTCGTGCTCGGGACGATCGCGATCGCCGGCGAGCTCTCGGGCGGCATCTCGCGCTACGTGGGCGCCGTCGCGGTCATCGGGCTGGTCGGCGTGGCCTTCATCGGCGCCTACATGCGGATGATCTCGCGTACCGACCACGTGCGAGCGCTGCAGTCCGACAGCATGCTCAAGATCGCCAACGAGTCGATCAGCTACCTGCGTCGCGGCCTCGACGAGGAGACCGCTGGCGAGGTCTGCCGCATCGCGCTGCGCGAGACGGAGTCGGCCGCGGTGGCGATCACCGACCGCGAGGTCGTTCTCGGCTTTGCCGGAGTGGGGGAGGAGCACCACCTCGTCGGCGGTCCCATCATCACGCGCGCAACCATGGAGGCCATCGACCACGACGCCTCGCGCATCCTGCACAACCGCGAAGACATAGGCTGCCCGGAGCCGCTGTGCCGCCTGCGCGCTGCCATCGTGGTGCCGCTCGAGAAGCGCGGCCAGGCCGTCGGCACGCTGAAGTTCTACTACACCTCGGACCGCTTCCTGAACGAGACCCAGCTGGCGATGGCCGAGGGCCTTGCGCGGCTGCTCTCGACCCAACTCGACCTCGCCGATCTCGACCGGCAGACCGAGCTTGCCACCGAGATGGAGCTCAAGGCGCTGCAGGCCCAGATCAACCCGCACTTCCTGTTCAACACCATCAACACGATCGCGGCCTTCATCCGGACTGACCCGTCCGAGGCGCAGGCGGCTGCTCCGGCAGTTCGGCACGTTCTATCGGCGCACGCTCGAGCAGGCCGAGGACCTCGTCACGCTGGAGCGCGAGCTCGAGTTCGTCGACACCTATCTCGAACTCGAGAAGGCGCGTTTCGGCGACCGCCTCGAGGTCAAGCGCGACGTCGACGACGAAGCGTTCGACCTCCTCGTGCCGGCGTTCATGATCCAGCCGCTCGTAGAGAACTCGATCGCGCACGGGATGCGAAGCGACGGGCAGCCGCTGACCGTCACCATCTCCGCTCACGTCTACCCCGAAGAGGCCTGCATCAAGGTGGTCGACGACGGCGAGGGCATCACCGCCGAGCGGTTGCCGCACGTTCTGGAGCCCGGTGCGGGCAGCGGGCTCGGGATCGCGCTGCGCAACGTCCGGGACCGGCTCGCCGGGCACTTCGGGCCGGAGAGCCAGCTGACGATCGAGAGCACCGAGGGGTTGGGGACGACGGTCGGCCTCACGATCAGTCCGCTGCCCGAGTTCGAGGAGGCCTAGCCGCGCTGCGCGTTGCCGCTGGCGCGGGAGGTCGCTATACTCGGCGGCGCGCTGCCGCCGTGCCTTGAGGTGCGCGGACGAGCGTCGCGGAGAGCTGACCGAGAGGCTGAAGGTGCACGACTGGAAATCGTGTGTGCGGCTTTGAACCGTACCCAGGGTTCGAATCCCTGGCTCTCCGCCAGTACTAATGCCGAGAAGGCCGGTGCCTCAGTCGAGGCCCGGCCTTCTCTTCTTGCTAGCGCTGCCCTCGTCCCAAGTTCGGGTGCCTGACGCGCTCCCGAGCAGAGCACGGTCATCGAGGACGCGCCGAACGTCACCCCAGTCGGCGGCGCCGGTGGCGACATCACGGTCCACTCGGCGAACGAGCGACAGCACGGTCGAGGCGCTGTCGTAGCGAGCACCCGCCCCAGAAACCTGCGACGGGTCCACCGGCGTGTCGAAGCCGAGCCGAGCCGACGCCAGGTCGAGCCAGCTGGCGAGCAGCGCCGCGCGCGCCTTCGTCGCGTGTGCTGCCGCGTGAGCCCGCCAACACCGCGCGAGCTTCGGGTCCGGTCACGCCGCTGAACTCGGCGGACGCCGATCGTACCTTGGCGAGCAGCGGGCCCAGATCCGCCTGTGAGTCCCGCCACTGCGCCGCGGAACGCCAGTCGGCTCCGTACGCCTCACTGCGGCGGTAGAGCGAGAAGTCGACTCGCGCGACACCGTCTTCTCGCGCGGACACCGAGCGCATCAGCCCGCTTGTGGACAGCCATCCGGTGTCTGGATCGTCGATCGAAACAAGGAGCAAGGATCCCGAGGTCGTCGCTGGGAAGCGGAAACCACCTTCTGCTGTCCGAGACGACCGTGATGGGCCCCGGGTAGAGCGACACGCGCACTCCCTCGAGCGGCGTGCCCCAAACCGCGTGTCGGACGGTGCCGCTGACCCAAGCAGAAGTGCGGTCCGGTTCCGTAGGGTGCCCCCGGCGAGCCGGGATCGGCGCCACCAGGATCCGTGCCGCCCGAGGCGGGGGAGTCGCTCTCCCTGCCCGCAGACGAGTCTGAATCGGTGTTGCCTGCCGCCTGGGCGCCGGCCGCCCCGTCGGCAGGGGATGGGTCCGCTGTGTGACCCTCGCCCGCGAGCACGCCGGGGTCGGGGGCCGAGGTAGCGGTGCTCGCCGACCAAGGTTGTGGCTGCTGATGCCGCTGCAGTGGACTCGGCGCTGCTGGTGGCTGCAACGGACTTGTGGCCACCCGGCTCAGACGTCGGTGCCATCGTCGACCGGAACTGCCAGTTGAAGGCCGCCGTCTCCTTTGTCAGCTCAGATGCAGGTCCTGCGTGACCCGCGGGCGTGCGACGAGGACCGTCGCGACGGTCGCGCCCACCGCGACGATGATGGCGAGCAGCACGAGCGCGCCGCCAGCCGACTTGAATCTGTCCGACCCGCGTGAGTTCACGTGCTGACTCCCAGCATGAGCGGAGCCAACATCATACGCTCTGGGCACCACCCTGTTCTGCACAACGCACGCGCCGAACAGGTTGCGCAGCTAGTCGATGGTGAAACTCGGTCGAGGTGCGGACCGTGCTGCCACCCGAGCTCGCCGAGATCGTGACTGCGACCGGACCAGTCACGCAGTACCGCTTCAAGGGCACCATGCCCAGAGGGCGACGCCGGAGGCATCCGCGTAGACGATGCGCGTCCGGCTCACGCCGTTGTTCTGGGCGGTCATGGTGACCTTAGCGTTTGGGATCACCTTGCCGTCAGCGGTCTTTGATGGAGCGTGTCAGCCAGGTTGCTAGGAATGGAGAGAGCCCCGGCTGTCGTGCCGAGCGGCCGGGCTCTCGTTTGCCCGCGCTGACATGCGTGGCGCGCGGCGGATGCCGCGGGTCTACTGCGTGCATGATGGTACGGTACTTCGATTTGGAGTTGGCTCGCTGGACGAAGTTACGGTCGCTGCCCGAGCGACCGCCCGGACCGCCGTCACGGCCGCCGGGGCCGCCGATGGCGTGGGTCTCGGTGAGCTCCTCGGTGAGGTGCGCCTTCATGTTCTTCAGCAGCTCCGTACGCTGCGCGGCCGTCATCGTGCCGGCCTTCACGGCCGCGTCGAGCTCGGCCTTCTCCAGCGCGGTCGCCTTGGTGATCAGCGTCGAGGTGCTGATTCCGGCCGCCTTGGCCTGGGCGGCGAAGCTCGTGCCCGCCGCACGCTTGGTCATGATCGCCTCGACGTCGGTGTCGGTGAGATCGGCCAGTGCCTCGCCGAGCGCCCCGCCGCCGCGCGGACCGCGGGCTCCGTGACCGCCCGGACCGCCGTCACGGCCGCCGGGGCCGCCGATGGCGTGGGTCTCGGTGAGCTCCTCGGTGAGGTGCGCCTTCATGTTCTTCAGCAGCTCCGTACGCTGCGCGGCCGTCATCGTGCCGGCCTTCACGGCCGCGTCGAGCTCGGCCTTCTCCAGCGCGGTCGCCTTGGTGATCAGCGTCGAGGTGCTGATTCCGGCCGCTTTGGCCTGAGCGGCGAAGCTCGTGCCCGCCGCACGCTTGGTCATGATCGCCTCGACGTCGGTGTCGGTGAGATCGGCCAGTGCCTCGCCGAGCGCCCCGCCGCCGCGCGGACCGCGGGCTCCGTGACCGCCCGGACCGCCGTCACGGCCGCCGGGGCCGCCGATGGCGTCGGCACTGCGCGCGCTCGTTGTCGTGTCCACGGAGGTCGTGGCGGACTTGGACGAGGTCGCCGCGGTGGCGATTCCGATCGTCCCCAGCACGAGGCCCGCGACGAGGCCTGCTGCCAGGAATCCAAACGCCTTTCTGTTCTTCATGTGACCATCTCCTGTCTTCTAGTCTGGGAGGCCTCCGGCGAGGCCCCTCCCTGATCTCGAGTCTCACGTGGCTAGGTTCCGTGGGCCTTGCGGCCCGGCTACGCTTTCGCAAGGTGCGCGAAAGCCGACGCGCCGGCTACTGCAGAGCGTGGCAACTCGTTGCCGAGCAACCCGTCCGCGGACAGGTCATCACCTGGCTGGAGTCCGTCTGGCCCGAGGTGTACTGGTAGGTGCCGTACTGGTCCGACGCGACTGTCGTCTGGGTGGCCGCCGCAGACGCGACCGTCTCGATGCCGGTCACGCGGGCGGTCAGTTGGACGGTCGCGAAGATCGCAAGCGCGGTGAAGACGGTCACGAGCAGGACGGCGACGGTGTTTCTCAGGTTGCGCTGCATGGGTGCTCCCTTCATCGGGGTTGGGTGGAGTCGACCGGCACGACCCGCAGGGCGGCGTTGGTCACCCAGCGCCAGTGCAAGCCGAGATGGACGAGCAGCAGAGCGATCGTGGCGTCGGCGGAGACCGAGTGGACGGCGATCCAGACGCTGCTGGGTGCGACGGCGATACCGAGTGCCCCGCTGATCACCTGCGACACGAGCAGTCCGCTGAGCATCACCGCGACCGAGGAGACGAACAGCCCCACGTCGACGAGGAGGTTGAGTCGCGTGGCGTGGAAGAGGCGGTCGACGAACGAGCCGAGCACCCGCAGCGTCCACTCCCAGTTGATGACCAGGTGAACGAGCAGGGGGATCGCGACTGCGAGACTCAGCCACTCATGGACGGCGAGGCCGGTCCATGCCGGGTTGAACGCGGCCAGAAGCGCCGCGAACATCCCGACGTCGAGAAGGAGACGTGAACGGGGTGACATGATCGATCCCTTCGTTGGCCCTGTATTCGGGTGAGGCAGCGGGACGTCGCCCCGCCGCTCCACGCCTATCAATCTGAGCCCCGGGTCTTCTGATGCCATTGCGGTCCGTCTACGGATTCGTAATCTGCGACCGCCCCGGCCGAGCACCCGGCCGACAGGCCTCGCCGGCCGCCGCCCGCCTGGTGATTACGGATTCGTAGTCACGCCGCAGACGTGTCGCAACCTGCCCGCGACAGAATCAGGTGGTGTGGGTCGGCATCGGCGCCGGCCACCTGACAAGAAGCGAGGTGCACGATGACCGACGTGACCAACGAGCCCACCGTCGTGGGACCCGATACGAGTCCGCCCGGCGATACCGGCGTTGTCGCAGTCGAGCCGATTCCGGCCGTAGAGCCAGAGCCCAGCAAGGCCGACGATCACGTGAGCATTCCGAAGAAGTGGCTGCTCATCGGCGGCGGCGCAGTGCTCGGGGTGGTGCTGCTCGGCGGCGTGTTCGCGGCCGGGGCCGCCGTGGGAAGCAGAACCGGACGCTTCGACGGTCGCGGTCCGGCGATGATGCAGGGCAGCGTCGACGGCGGCACCGGCATGCAGCGCCGCGGGCCTGAGGGCTTCGACGACGATAGCGACGGCCGGGGCTTCGGGCACCAGCGGGGCCCAGGCGGCCAGCAGGGTTGGGGCGGCCAACAGGACAACCAGCTGGGACAGCCCAACGTGCAGCAGGCCCCCGGCGGCTCGCAGTACTAGAGCCCGCGCGTGGGTCGCTTCGGGAGCTGCCTCTCGGCAGCCCGAGCGGCCCACGCATGCTAGGCTCACGACATGGCTGAACACACCCAGACCATCTTGGTCGTCGAGGACGACCCCGCCGTCGCCGAGGCGCTCGTCGAGGGCATCTCGCGTGAGGGTTTCGACGTGCACTGGGAGTCGACCGGCCGAGGAGGCGTCGCCTACGCCCGAGACGCCTCGCCGCACCTGATCGTGCTCGACGTGCGTCTGCCCGACGGCTCGGGCTTCGACGTCTGCCGACAGGTGCGCCAGCTCGGCATGCGCCAGCCGATCCTCATGCTCACCGTCCAGTCCGACGAGGTCGACAAGGTGCTCGGTCTCGAGATGGGCGCCGATGACTACCTCACGAAGCCCTACCGTCTTCGCGAGCTCATCGCGCGGATAAGGTCCTTGCTCCGCCGGGCATACGGGGAGCTTTCGGCGGTGGAGGCCGACGTGCTCTACGTCGATGACCTCACGATCGACCGCACCAAGGCGGCGGTCAGCCGTGGCGGCAAGGAGATCAACCTGACGCCCACCGAGTTCCGGCTGCTCGTATTCATGGCGCAGCATCCGGGGCAGGTCTTCTCCCGCACGCAGCTCATCGAGAGCGTATGGGGCAGCACCGGGGAGTTCTACGACGACAAGACGGTGAGCGTCCACGTCCGGCGTCTCCGCGAGAAGATCGAACTCGAGCCGAGCAACCCGCGCATCGTGCTCACCGTGCCCGGTCTCGGCTACCGGCTTGCGACGCAAGGCGGCTGACAGATGAGACCGACGGCCTCCCTGCGATTCCAGCTCGCGCTGACGTACGCGGGCATTGCCTTGCTGACAGCGGTGCTGCTCGGCGGCATCCTGCTTGCCGTTCTCGGCAACTACTACGCGCGCGCGGAGGATGCATATCTTCAGGCGGCCGCAGCGCAGCTGGTCGCGGATCCGCCGCGCTCCGCGGATGCCGCGTCGCTCCAGCGCTGGGCGCAGATCGGTGCGCTCGGCACGCAGACGCGTGTGCGAGTCTATGACGCCAACGGCGAGCAGATCGTCGATTCGGGCTCTCCTCAGGGCGTGGACCCCGGCGAGCTCGTCGAAGGGCGCCGCCCGCCTCACGGGCGTGAGCGCGAGGATCTGCCCTCGCCGCTCGGTGGTGGCATCTTCGGCGGCGGCGGGACGGCGGAGCGCGGTCATCGCTCGCTCCAACTCGCGCTGTCCAACGGGGGCTACGTGACGGTGACGGAGGCCCCGGCCTCGGGACGGGCCGCCCTCGTGAGCGCCGCGCAGGCGTGGACGCTTGCCGCGCTTCTCGCGGTCGCGCTCGCGGCGGTCGCCGGCTACCTGCTCTCGTCGCGCGTCTCGCACCCCGTCGCCGAGCTGACCGAGGCGGCCGACCGCATGCACGACGGCGATCTGTCGGCCCGTGCGACCGTTGTCCGAGATGACGAGGTCGGCAGGCTCGCCGAATCCTTCAACGCGATGGCTGGGCGCATCGAGTCGACCGTTGTCGCGTTGCGTCGTTTCGTGGCCGACGCGGCGCACCAGATCGGCACACCGCTCACGGCCCTCCAGGCTGACCTCGAACTTGCGGAGCAGGTGGCCCAGAGCGGCGACGAGCAGCGCCTCGTGGGCCGGGCGCTCGAGCAGACGCATCGCCTTGAAGCGCTCTCGCGCGACCTGCTGCGCCTTTCGCGCATCGAGGCCGGCGAGGAGATCGGAGACATCGGTCTCGTCGACGTCACGGTGCTCGCTCGTGAGGCCGCCGACGCAGCCGCTTCTCGTGCCGAGCAGGCCGGACTCACGCTCGTGCTTGACCTGACCGCCGAGCCGCTGATGGTCGCCGCCGACGGGGCGCAGTTGCAGGTCGTCATCGACAACCTCCTCGACAACGCGGTGAAGTTCACGCCGGTCGAGGGGGAGGTCACGCTGGCGGTGCATCGCGAGGGAGAACTCGCGGTCATCGTGGTGGCGGACACCGGCGTGGGTATTCCCGCGGAGGAGCACGGCCAGGTGTTCGGGCGGTTCCACCGCGCACGAAACGTGGCGGCCTATCCCGGCAGCGGGCTCGGACTCGCCATCGTGCGGGCTACGGTCGAGCGCTTCGGTGGCTCAGTCAGCTTCACGAGCGCAGCCACCGGGACCCGGTTCAAGGTCAAGCTACCGCTGGTGTAGGCCGCGCACGGCAATTGCCCCGGCCTAGCGCCCTCGGTATACTCGCGGCTGCGCTTCGAGCCGCTCCTGAGCGGCACGCGCCACCGCGGAGAGGTGGCAGAGCGGTTGAATGCGGCGGTCTCGAAAACCGTTAGGCGGGTTACCCCCGTCTCGAGGGTTCGAATCCCTCCCTCTCCGCCAGAAGCAGGCAAGACGTGACCCCCGTGACCCATCAGGGAGACGGGGGTCACGTGCACTTCGGAGTGACGCGCGGTTGCCCGTCGTCTTCCCCCGGGGCTTTCCATCGGCCCCACTGCTCCGAGTCGCTCCTCCCGTCGCGCCATTCGAACCGCGCGATCACGGGCGCGTCATCAAGTTCGGGATGCGCCTGGGAGAAGAGGCGATCCCCGTGACGCAGCGCGGCGAGAACCAGGTGCCGATAGTGGCAGAAGATGTCACGGCGCATTGCGCCGGTACCAAAGAGGGGCAGGCCGCCCTGCGCCATCATCCTGAGTTCCAGCCGCGACCCCTCGGCGTCCGAGACCCACTCGCCGACGACCTCGTCGCGCTCCAATCGGACCTGCAGCGCGCCGAGCGCCTCGCGGTCGTACTCACATCCGATCGTGAGGAAGAGATCGCCAGTTCGGTCGGAGTGAGTGAGGGTGTAGCGGCGAGGCAGGAGGGGAGCCTGGGGTGTGCACCCCTCGGCGAAGGTGGTGTGGAGCTTTCCGGCATCGAACACGGGCACAACCCCCTAGCCGTTTCGGGATGGTTCGGTGAGTCGTTCGCTGACGTCCCACAACCGCTTCTGTGCCTCGACGTCGAGGCTTACCCCCGATGACCGGTGAGGCCGTCGGCGGTGGTAGTACACACCGCTGACGTCGCGCACCGCGTCGGCCGAGGCGAGCCACACGAGCGTGTCGGCTCCGTCCTTCGCGGTCCCCGCGATCGCGGGTGAGAGCCAGCCGATCAGCCTGCCGAACGAGCCGTATCCGCGCGAACCAAAACCGGTCCGGACGAGTCCAGGATGCATCACGTTGGAGCTGATGCCGGCTCCCGCAAGCTGGCCGGCGTGCTCGTAGCAGAACATGATGTTCGCCAGCTTGGAGTGCGCGTACGCGCCAAATGAGCTCCAGCCGCGCTCGAAGGTGAGGTCGTCGAAGCGGATACCTCTGAGCGCAGCGCGATGCGCGTCGCTCGAGACGGTGACGACGCGCGCAGACGTCGCCGCGGCGAGCGCAGGCTCGAGCATTCTGCACAGCAAGAAGTGCGCGAGATGGTTGACCTGGAACGTGGCTTCGTTCCCGTCTACGGTCAGCGTGCGCTCCGGATAGATGGCGCCTGCATTGGCGATGAGGACGTCGAGCCGATCATGCTTGCCCAGGAAGTCGCGCGCCGCCCGCCGAACGCTTGCGAGATCCGACAGGTCGGCAACAAGGAGCTCTGTGGAGGCAGTCCGCACGTGTCCAGCGATCGCTTCCTGGGCCGCCTCGCCTCGTGCTCGACTGCGAACCATCATCACGACGTGGGCTCCGGCCGCAGCGAGTTCCGTTGCGGCCACGAGCCCGATGCCCGAGCTCGCGCCGGTGATGAGCACTCTGCTGCCAGCCATCGTCTCGGTCACTGGACCTCCTGGATAGTGCTTTCCCACGGCGAACATAGTCGAGCGCGGAGGATGCCTGGGCTGACGATGAGATCGGAGAGGTCACTCCCTATACTACGGGGGGGCGCCTCTCCGAAGGCGGAGCGTGGCCTCAGTGCCTCAGTGATACGGGAGTACATAAGATGGTGCGACGGTGAAGGGAAGCACGAAGCCGGCCGCGGATGAACACGGCATGCCGACCCGGTCTTCGGCTGCTCAGGGAGCGGCATCCGATGTCGTGGCAGCAGCCGTGGCTCAGGGGCTCGGCGCGCTTGACGAGTGGCAGGCGAAGACGCTGCTCGCCAGCTACGGGATCGCCGTCCCCGAGGGTGGGCTCGCGCGCGACGAGGACGAGGCCGCGGCCATCGCCCGGCGGCTCGACGGTCCGGTGGCCCTCAAGGCTCTCGGGTCCCACATCACTCACAAGACGGAGCACGGAATGGTCGCCTTGGACCTGCGCGGTGACGAGGCCGTCCGGTCCGCTGCTCGCTCGCTTCTGGCGCTCACCGAAGGTCAGGACGCCCTGCTCCTCGTCGAGCGGATGGTCCGAGGCAGGCGCGAGTTCATGATCGGGATGAAGCGCGACCCTTCCTATGGCCCCGTAGTCATCTTCGGCATCGGTGGGATCTTCGCCGAGGCCCACAGGGACATCTCACTTTGCGTGACGCCCTTGGAGGACCGAGACGTCGAAGGCATGCTCACGGGAATCAGGGCGAACTCTCTGCTCGGCGCCTTCCGCGGCATGCCGCCCGTGGATCGCTCGGCACTTGCCGCGGCGATCCGTGCGCTCGCGCGCATCGCCGAGGACCATCCAGCCGTGGCCGAGATCGACGTGAACCCGCTGATCGTCGAAGGCGCGAACCCGGTGGCCGCCGACGCGCTCGTGATCCTCGATCCCGCCGCCGAGCGGGGCGCGTCGGCCTCGCTCCCACGCGTCATCTCATCCCCGGATCTGACCCCCCTGTTCGCGCCGCGCTCCGTCACGGTAGTCGGCGCCTCGAACGACGCCCTCAAATGGGGCGGGTCCCTCATGCGCAACCTGATCAACGGTGGCTTCGCCGGCCCCGTCTACCCCGTGAACGGCCGCGGCGGGACCGTGTGCGACCTGCCGGCCTTCACCAGCATTGCCGAGCTGCCCCAGGCCCCGGACCTGGCGCTGATTGCAGTGGGGGCCACCCACGTGAACGAGGTGATCGCGCAGTGCGGCGATCGCGGGATCCCGGTAGCGCTCGTGGTGGCCGCGGGCTTCTCGGAGGCGGGGGAGACGGGCGCCGCCGCTGAGGCGGAGCTGGTCAAGACGGCCAGGGACTGTGGGGTCACGCTCATCGGCCCCAACTGCATGGGCCTGCTCGCGACGCACAGCCGGCTCCACGCCGTCGGCTTCCTGGAGTTGCGGCCGAAACCCGGGGGCCTGAGCATCATCTCCCAGTCCGGCAACATCGGCGTGCAGCTGGTCACCAGGGCCGAGCGGCGCGGCGTCGGTATCGACAAGTACGTGACGGTGGGCAATCAGGCCAGCACGACCGCGCTCGATGTGCTGGAAGCCCTTGGAGACGACTCAGAGACGGCAGCGGTGCTCATCTATCTCGAAGAGGTCGGCGACGGTCGCCGCTTCATCGACGTCTTGCGCCGCATCACGCGCAAGAAGCCCGTGGTGGTCCTGCCCGGCGGGATGACGGATTATGGCCGCCGGGCGGCGGCATCGCACACCGGCGCCATGGCGGGCTCCACCGATGTCTTCCTGGCCGCGACGCGTCAGACCGGTTGCCTTGTGCGCACGGGCCCTGACGAGAGCCTGGACCTGGCGCTGTGTCTCTCCGCGCTCCCGCTGCCGGCGGGCCGTCGCGTGGCCATCATGACGCTCGGTGGGGGCTGGGGCGTGCTGGCGGCGGACGAGCTGGCCCGCAACGACCTCGAGTTGGCCGCGCTCGGGCCCACCGTCCTCGCCGCTCTGGACGAGCTCCTGCCCGGCTACTGGTGCCGCAGCAATCCCGTCGACCTCGTGGCGGCTGTCGGACCCGACCTCGCGGCCAGTACACTGACGATGCTCGCCGAGAGCGAGACGGTGGATGCCGTGGTCGTTCTGGGCATCCTCCGCAGTCCTTCGACCGGCTGGAGGTCGGATGATCCTGCGGCCGCGGGAGTACCCGGCGGACCGGGTCGCGGCAGCTTCAACCCCGCCGAGGTCGCCTTCCTCGAGCGCGTGACCGAGCTCATGGCGAGCACCGGCAAGCCGATCATCAACGTCCCGCTGCGCCCGTCGAGGCCGCGACCTTCCCAAGCGCCGCGCGTCACGAACCGGTCATCCTCTACTCGCCGGTCGCCGCGGTGCGCGCCCTCGCTGCGATGGCTTGGTACGGGGAGTTCGTCTCCGCCCATAAGGAGCCGTCGCCCCGCCAGTGAGCGAATGGGAACACGCAGGCGGCTGGCCCTCCTAGCCCATTGAAGCGAGCAACCCGCGCGCATTCGACAGATGCGTCTTCACACCGGCCTGTTCGAAGCACCCGATCGCCTTCGTGACGCACTCGCGAGCCTCGTCGTCGCGCTTCCTTGCTCGCGCGAGTCGAGCGAGGCCGAGGTAGGCCTCGCCGGCCGAGCCGCTTGCGCCCATGCTCTCCCAGATGCGAATCGCCTCTGAGAAATGCGCCTCCGCGGCGGCGGGCGCTGTCAGTAGATTGCGTGCCAGAAAACCGATGTTCCGAAACACGGTTGCCAGGCGGACGCTGCCGCCGGAATCGACGAGGCTCAGGAATACGTTGCCGAGGATTGTCTCCATCGTCCCAAGGCGGAGCATGGCATCGTTCTCGCGCCACCAAGGGCTCGCCTCCTCGATCATGCACATCCCGTCCGACAGTTCACCCAGTGCGCACTTGACGAGCCCCAGGAGGATCACCGAGGGAGTCAGTGTCAGCTCGGAGCCTCGCGCGGAGCTGCAGTTCGATCACCTGCGCAAGGTGGGGCCGGGCCTCCTCGTAGCGGCCCAGCTGGATGAGTGCGATGGAGAGATAGACGCGAGGATGGGTCGAGGGCCACGGCTCGGGGGCTGCCTCGATCGATTGCTCGAAGCAGTCGGCGGCGGTCGCGTAGTCGCCGTCTGCGAGACACGCCTCGCCTTTCACCCAGAGCCCCGCAGCCAGCGCTCTTACGCTCGGTCTGCTGCGGGCGAGCTCGAGGAGTCTCTCGGCTACCTCGAACGTCGCGCTCGCATCGCCTCGCGTCCAGTAGCCGAAGCCGAGCGCGCAGAGCGCCTCAGTGCTCCAGAACGGGTCCGCAGCGACCACAGGAATCGCCTTCTGCGAATGCTCGATTGACTCGTCGAGCCGGCCCATCTCGGCCAGAGTGTTCGCAAGCCAGACGCGAGCGCAGGCGGCCGTGAATGCGTCGTCGAGCGCGAGCGCCATTTCCAGCCCCCGGCGTTCGTGTTTCAGCGCCTCGGCGAAGCGCTCTCGGCAGTTGAGCGCGATTCCGTAGACGACCTGGTACATCGCGTGCTCCGACGTCGTCCCGACTGATTCCGCGAGGTCCTCGTGTGTCTCAAGCAGTCGCTCGAGGTCCCGCATGTTGCCTTCGTCGTAGATGACGTAGCCCCACCGGTGAATGATCTCGAGAAGCAGTCGGTCCTCCTCCGGCGAGCGGGGCCTCTCGGCGAGCATCTCGTATGCCTGCCGGTAGAACTCGTAGGACTCCTCCACGGCGTGACGCCTGAAGCACTTGTCTGCCGACTTGACGAGGCAGTCGACCGCCCGATCAGTGTCGCCGCCGAGCCGGTAGTGGGTGGCGAGTGTCTCGTAGAACTCGGGGAGACGGTCGGCGAACATCGATTCGAGCTCGGACGCAACGCGGCTGTGGAGCGCTCGGCGCTCCGCGAGCAGCAGCTCCGCGTACGCGGCGTCCTGGATCATCGCGTGCTTGAACTCATACTCAAGCCCAGGCTCCAAGTTGCGAACGCGGATGAGGTCGAGTTTCTGAAGCTTGTCGAGCCGCGACATGTATGCAGGATCGTCAGTGATGCGACCAAGTAGGTCCGCGAGGAAGCTGCGACCCAGCACGGCGGCCTCAAGCAGCACCCTCCGAGTTGGACGGTCGAGACGGTCGAGTCTGGCGGCCACCATGCCCAGTACGTTGAGCGGGACCCCGGACGACTCAAGGTCGCGATTCACGATCCAGGCTTCATCCCGTCGCACGAGCGTGCCTGTCTCGACGAGTGAGTTGACGAGCTCCTCCAAGTAGAAGGGGTTGCCCTCGGCTTTGTCCTGCAAGAACACGCGCAGCGACGCGGGAACCTCGTCCGCCTCGAGAAGCGATGCCAGCATCTCTGTGGCCTCAGACGACGAGAGGTTGTTCAGCCGTATCTCATCCACACGAAGCCCGGGAGGGGGAGTGCCTTCGAACAGATCGGGACCCGGTCTGAACGTCACCACGTGCAGCACCGGTGCGTCGCAGGATGCGACCAGATAGCGCAGAAGCTCGAGGCTCGACGGATCCGCCCAGTGCAGATCACCGACGTAGAGGACTGTGGGCCTGCGCCTAGCGTGCGTGCTGACGAAGGCGCGCATCAGTGCATAGAACTGCCGCTTCCAGGACGCGGAGTCACTCGTGGGAGGGCGCGCAAGCTCGAGCCCGAACAGAATGCCGGCGCACTCCGCCGCATCGTCAGGGGCTCCTGCCAATACGGCGGTGCCCTGTTCGATCTTGCGCTTCAACTCCGACACCGAGTCGTCGTCCTGAATCCCCCACTCGCGCGCAAGCAGTTCGGTGAAGGGGTCGTAGGGCGTGTTACGCGAATAGGAACGAGCGCTCGTCTCTATCCACCCTATCGACTCGCGATCGAGCGAGGCCTTCAGCTCGTCCACGAGGCGGCTCTTGCCCGTTCCGGCGTCGCCGCGTATGACCACCATGCCGTGATGCCCGTGTTGGACTGCCGTGACCGCACGGGAAAGACGGTCCAATTCCTCGTCACGACCGATGAGGCGGGAGCGCGCGCCCCAGAGCCGGTGAGCGGTGACCGGAAGGGTCCGCGGCGACTGCACGCGAAAGACGTGGATGTCTTCTGCGTGGCCCTTGATCGGACGAAGACCAAGATCCTCGAAGTCGAAGTACCCCTGCGTCTGTACGTACGTCTCTTCTGTGCAGACGATCTCGTCGGGGCCGGCGATGTCGAGCAGCCGCGAGGCGAGGTTTATGGTGGATCCCAATGCGCTCTCGCCGGCTCGTCCCTTCTTTTCGGACACGACAATCACGCCCGTGCCCACTGAGGAGTGCATACTCAGAGAGCGCCCGGTCACGCTCCGCAGGCTTTCGCCCAAACGCGCGACGAAGTCATGGATCTCCAGCGCGGCCTTGATTGCGCGTATCGCGTCGTCCTCATTCGTACGAGGGACACCGAAGATGATCAGCGCGCTATCGCCCACCAGCTTCTCGATGCGTGCTTCGTATGAATCGACGATGCGGGCGATTCCCCCGAAGAGCTGCTCCATCACGCCTTGGAGTTCCTCAGGATCGAGGTGTAGTGAGAGGGAGGTGTAGCCGCACAGGTCCGTGAAGAGGACGGTGGCGGGACCGCGCTTGGCGAGTTCGGGTTCGTCAACGATGACGCGCATGGCGTCAACCATGGCGTCAGACCGCTTGCGCGACTTCACGTGGATGTCGTGCTTCCCGCTCACGCTATTCTGCTGGCCCCCAAAAGCAGCTAGCGGGACTGCGCGCACCGCGACACGGAGCGACCCTGCAGCAATCAGACGATGCTGGCACCCCCGCGCCTAGCGATCTGCTGCATTCCACACCGCTCGCTCAAGGCCGACAGTCGTCGGAAGCGGCGAATAACGCCGCGACTGGTCGACGACCGTCCGGGCCTAGCCCCACTCATAGACGTTACATACCCACGTTGGCAGCCAAATGGCCTCGGGCCGAGCGGTTAGTGATTTGGATGCCGTCAGCGCTGCGCGTCGCGGCACGGCGCGACATCGCCACTCCGGACAGGCCCCGGGTACAGATCCTCGCCGAACTTGCGAAAGCCCGGCACGGTGACGCGGCCGTCGACCCCCGACTCGATCCGCGACAGCAGCTGCTCCGTCGCGAGAGACGAGTTGGTCGCCAGCACGATGATCTCGCTGTGAGAGCCTGGACTGCCGCTCTGCGAGAGCCGAACGACGAACGGCCACACGTGACCAAATGACGTGCTCAGCGTGGCATGCAGCCGCCGGAATGGCCGACTCCGCTCGCCGGTGACCGACCCGTGCATGTTGTACGCCAGCACGCCGTCGCTGCTCAGGCGCCCGAGCACCAGCCGGTGGAACTCCTCGGTGAGTAGCGGCGCGGGCACGCAGTCATCGTCGAACGCATCGACGATGACGATGTCGTACGCGGCCTCCGAGGACTCCAGAAACGCCCGACCCTCGCCCACGTGAACGGCGATGCGTTCGTCATCAGGAAGTGCGAAATGGGTTCGAGCGAGGTCGGCCACGCGCGGATCGAGTTCCACAGCATCGATGTGCATCCACGGGTAGTCGCGCCACATCCGTTTGACGATCGTGGCTCCGCCGAGGCCGATCATCAGCGCACGCTTGGCGTCGGGCGTGACGGCCACCGTGAGGTGCAGGTAGGCCGGATAGTCGAAGTCGGTGTCGAACGGCGCGTCGAGGTACATCGACGACTGCTGGATGCGTCCAATCTGAAGGGTGCGGATCGCGCCGCGCTCGACGATGCGGATGTCTGGCTGATCGCGGGTCAGAGTGCGTGGCCTCTCGGGTGTCTCGGGGCGAACTCTCGTGGCTCGGACTCTAGCAGGTGCCGGCAGGTTCGCCGAAGCTGCGTCGCGTCCATCGCGGGGCTCACAGCAAATACAAAGTAAAGAATACTTGACATCATGTCTGAAGCGCTTTACAGTCGGGTATGTCAAACATACCTGACATCGAGAGGAGGCAGTCATGACGTTTGAGGAGCAGGTGACGTGGGTGGCTGTGGTGGTCATGGCGGCTGTCTCGGCGGTCTATTCTTGGGTCGTGTTCAGTCAGCTGGGCGAGGTGCCGGTAGCCGAGATCGCGTACCAACCGCCGCTCGTCATCGCAGTCATCGCTTCGATCGTGCTCATCATTGTCGGGGCGATTGTCACGGCCATCGGAACGGCCATATCGGCCGAGATCACCGGCAACGGCTCGGTCGACGACATCGGCCGGACGGACGAGCGGGACATCAACATCGGACGGCGAGCTGAGCTGGTCGGATACTACGTCTCGTCGGCGGGCGTATTCGTCGCCCTTGGGCTGACGATGCTCGAGTACGACTACTTCTGGATCGCAAACGCTCTGTACCTGTCGTTCGTGATCGCGTCGCTCGTCTCGTCGTTGGTCAAGCTCGTCGCGTATCGCAGGGGCTTCTAGCCATGGTCAAGCCGACGAAGGTGACCAACAGCATCCGGACGCTTAGGTTCGGCGCCGGGGAGATGACTCAGGCCGAGCTGGCCGACAAGGTCGGCGTCACGCGGCAGACCATCATCGCCATCGAGCAGGGGCGCTACTCGCCGTCGCTCGAGATGGCGTTTCAGATCGCGAAGGTGTTCGGAGTGCCTCTCGATGAGGTGTTCCAGTATCCGGGGGAGGAGTCATGAGGATGCGCTCGGAGAAGAAGTCAGCGATCACCGTCGGAGTCCTGTACATTGCGGCCACAGTCGCGGGGGTGTTGTCCATGGTTGCCTGGGGTTCGATGCCTCAGGGACCGGGTATCTCGGCGGACCTTGCCGCGAGCGAGCCGCAAGTGGTGGCGTTCGCATTTATGCTGCTAGTCATGGCCGTCAGCGTAGCCGGCGTCGCGTTCATGATGTATCCGATTCTGATGCAAGACGCAGGCACGAAGGTCAAGGAAGGGCTCAGCGTCTGGTACCTCGGCTCCCGCATCACCGAGGGTACGCTCTTCGTCGTGGCCATCGCCGTTCTGTTCGCTTTGCTGGCTCTGAGCAAGGAACTCCCGAGAGCGGGATCGGCGGGGGCCCTCGGGCTTCAGGCGGCGGGGACCGTCCTGTGGGCGGCCTACAACTACGCCTGGATGCTCGGACAGTCCGTCTTCTGCGTGGGCGCTGTGATGCTGTACTACCTGCTCTATGTGTCGAAGCGCGTTCCCCGGTGGCTCTCGCTATGGGGCCTTCTCGCAGCTCCGCTGATGCTGATCGCCGGCTTCTCGCTTGTCGCTACCGGCGACCCGAACTCGACGATCTCGAGCTTCCTCTATGCTCCGCTCGGGCTGCAGGAGATGGCTCTGGCGGTCTGGCTGATCGCGCGCGGATTCAACCCGTCTGAAGTCGCGTAGACCCGTCAGAGTCGTCCTCCGAAGGGGGAACCATGGCCACCGAGAACACGGTGCTCCTCGTCGGCGGCACCGGACGCACCGGCCGGCGTGTACTGGAACAGCTTCTTGGCCGCGGCATCCGGGTTCGTGCGATCGTGCGATCCGCCGAGAGACTCCCCGCGGGCGCCGCGAGAGACCCCCGACTGACGGTCGTGGAGGCCGACCTGCTCGCGCTCAGCGACGCGGACCTGCGGCGGTACGTGCTCGGCTGTGACGCCGTCGTCTCATGCCTTGGCCACGCCATCGACCTGAAGGGCGTCTTCGGGCCGCCGCACGATCTAGTTGCGCAGGCCACCATGCGGCTGTGCCGGGCAATCGAGGCGACAGCGCCAGCGACGCCGGTCAAGTTCATCCTCATGAGCAGCGTCTCGGTGAATAGTCCTGGGGTTCGCGATCCTCGTCGTGGCATGATCGAAGGTGCGTTCCTGGGCACGATCCGCGGGCTGGTCCCTCCCGCCAGAGATAACCAACGTGCTGCGGATTTCCTCTGCCGCGACATCGGAACGGAGCACCCGTGCGTGCAGTGGGTGGCAGTCCGTCCGGACACGCTTGTGGAAGGTGACGTCTCTGAGTACGCGACACATCAGGGTCTCGTCAGCAGCCTCTTCAGGCCGGACAACACGAGCATGGCGAACGTCGCTCACTTCATGTGCGAGCTGGTCACGGACCGGGCAGCCTGGGAGACGTGGCGGTGCAAACTGCCGGTGGTCGTCAACATCACGGGCCAGGAAGCGGCCTGACCGATTCGCTCCGGGCCGCCCAGCGACACCGGGCGCTGACTGCGCCTCCAAGAAGGGCGCCCCCGGGGGGCGCCCTTCTCTTGATCGGCTGATGGGGCGGTGCCTACTTGGCCGGACTCTTGGCCTTGCCAACCGAAACCTGCATGTACCGGCCTGACGAGCTCACGCCATCGATCCGGATCTTCGTTCCGGTCTTCGGAGTGAGGACGCTACCGTACGGGTTCTTCATGTCGTAGTAGCTCGTCAGGTCGTTGAACTCGCGAACGCCGGGAAGGCTCTTGATCTTCGACGGCTTGCTGTTCGCGTGGAGCGTCAGAGCGTCGGTGGAGCCGATCGAGAACGGCGAGTCGAAGGTCTGGACGCGGTTACGCCAGACGCTGCCGTCCGGGCGCTTCAGCGCCTGCGGGTGGGCGTCCACATACAGGAGCATGCCGGTCCCCTTGCGAGCGGGGTCGGTGTCGTTGTTGTTGTACCTCGTGTTCCAGTAGCTCACGAGCATGCCGTCTTGATACGGGAAGCGCTCGACGTAGTTGCCCAACGCCGGGTTGTCGAGGAAGCCGAAGTTGTAGGGGCCGACCTTGAGCGTGTAGTCGTAGCCCCAGTAGACGATGTTCTCGGCCAGGTAGTAGTGGCTGTAGGAGTTGAGCTCGCTGCCCGTCGTCGCGCGGAACCCGTCGAAGGTCCAGCCCGCGTCGGCCTCCGCACCGTCGGTCGGGTAACCGCTGATCGTGAGGTCGTCGACCATGAAGCCAGCCTCGGACACGCCACCGTCGGTGACGTACTGGAAGCCGAGCTTCACGTCACCGCTGTACGCCGAGAGGTCCGCGGTGAGATCGACCCAACCGTTGGAGAAGCCGTCGATGCTGTTTGCCTCTACTGCCGAGTTCGACAGGTTCGTCGGGACCGTCGACCACGTCGCGCCGCCGTCAGTGGAAGCGATGAGGCTCGCGTAGTCGTACCCTTCCTCGATGCCATAGTTGACCTTCGCCGACAGAGTCGCCCCGGCGCCGAGTGTGAACGATTTGGTCATCTTGTTGCGCAGGTTGTTGTCGGCTCCGCTGAAGTAGAACTTCGAGCCGGCATACGGTGCACCGATGTTCTCCATGACCTGGTACTCCGGCAAGATCACGAACAGGCCCTGGAGGGCCGTCGAGTTGTACTCGCTCGGTCCGAGAACGTACGAACCGGACTCACCTGCATTGAGGGTGTCGTAGTTGAGCCAACCGAGGAGGAACTTCTCCCAGGCGCGGAGGTGCCCGGGCCTCGATCCGATGTCGTACACTCCGTCGCTCAACCACGAACCCGATGACATCAGGGACCAGAAACCGGTGCCGTTCTCGCGGTAGTTGTAGTCGTAGAGGTCCGGTATGCCGAGGTCGTGCGAGAACTCATGTACGAACACGCCCAGGCCGCCGCATTCGGGCTGGATCGTGTAGTCGCCGATCCAGTAGCCGCTGTCGCCGATCTTCAGACCACCCAGGAGGTAGTCGCCGGACGGGCCGGTCTTGTCGATGTCTGCGTAGTTCGCGTACCAGCTGTGGCTCCAGATGGCCTGCTGGCCGCCGTTGCCTTCTTCCCCGTCGCCTGCGTGAAGCGCTTGGAAGTGGTCGATATACCCGTCGGGTTCATCGTAGTTGCCGTCACTGTCGTAGTCGTAGCGGTCCATGACGTCGAACTGTGCAAGGTAGGCGTCTATCTCGCTCGGCGTCTTACCGGCGGCGATCTGGTCGGCGTACCACGAGTCGGCCATGTCTTGGAGGAACAGCCAGACGTTGGTCGAGGTATCCTCGCCTCCGACGTTGTCGTCGTAGTACGCATAGCCTTCCGGCACTTGCGCCCAGTCGGTCACGTCGCCTTTGACCGTGTAGCGTCCGCTCGACTGCTCGCGGAAGTAGCTCCTCATCGAGTTGGCGCCCGGGGAGTCGTCGAACAGTAGGTCCAGGAAGTACTCCCTGCTGAAGTCGGGTTCCCAGATGCTGCTGTTGTCGAAGGCGCGGTTGGGCTCCGGCAAGCTGTTGTGTGGGAAGTCCGCGAACTCACCGAGCATCGTGAGGACTGGATCCTCGCCCTCCAGCTCGAGATCGACGAACTCGCCATCCGCGATCTCCACCACATCGCCCTTGATCTTGCCGTTGAGCTTCTTCTCGAGCGCCGCCTGCTTGAGCGCGGCGGCTTTGTCGGCGAGGGGGCTTGGTCTGTCATCCGCCCGGGCCCGGCGTGGATTGTCGGCCGCCCCGTTGGACACGACGCTCGCTCCGCTCGCCATGACGGGGATCGCGAGCGCGAGCATTGCCGCGCCAACGAGAACGCTCAGGATCTTCTGCCTCATACCATCCTCCTTCTTGATTCTGCTTGCGGGTGATTGGCTCGCCAACGATTCCCGGGAACCGCGAATCGCGGCGGACTTATCGCACATATGCAGGACCTTCGCGGCAGTGCTTGAGGAAGCGGGCGACGTTGCCCGAGCGAGGGCGCGCGAAGAAGCGGAGAGGATGAGACGTGCTGCAGCCGCGCAAGGGAAGCCCCCTGTCCGAATCACAAGCTCTCCGACAGGCATGGGCTGCATGCCCCCGCTGCAGCCGCACTGTGACGCTCGTCACGAAATCGCAACCAGCAGACTACGCTCCTCGTCGGGAGATTACCAACGCTCCCCAGAACATCCATGGCCAAACGGTCGAAAGGACGCGGCGAACGGTCGTGAATGTGAGTTCGGCGGAGTCGCCGGCGGCCGATACAGCAAGTGGCAGGAAGACGGATCGCTTGAGCGCGATACCGGCGCAAGGACGCCGGGTGGGGAGCCTAGCCCGCCCTCCGTGCATCGGCTGGCCTGTCGAACCCGAATGCGAGGAGCGGACACGCGATATGGAGGCCTTGCGCGCGGGGAGCGGGCTGCCGGGGTTCTGCATGCCGTATGCTGCCCGCATGGAGCCGAGACGGACATCGCCTCGTCAGCGCACGCGGGCCACTCGGCAACTCAGCCCCGACGCAGAACTCGCTCGCGCCTTCGGTGTCGGGTGCGGCCTGCTCTTCCTGGCATTCCTGTGCGGATGGGCCACCATCGCCTTTTTCTGGCTTCGGTGAGCATCGCGAACGCCGGGCCTCGGCGGTGACGCATCACGCCCGCAGCGGTATATAGGGTCTGGGCCCCGCCGCTCGACACTGGAGGAGGACCCGTGGCAGTCGAGACCCCGGAATACGAAGTGCTCAGGCACGATGGTCGTTTCGAATTGCGCCGCTATGCGGGCTACCTCACCGCCAACGTCCACGTGCTCGCGTCCGGCTACGGTGGGGCCGCCAGCGCCGGCTTCAACCCGCTTGCCGACTACATCTTCGGTAACAACCACGCATCGGACCGCATCTCGATGACCGCCCCGGTGAGCGCCGGCCGGGTCTGCTGCCAGAAGATCGCGATGACCGCTCCGGTGACGGCGACCCAAGCGGAAGGTGACTTCGTCGTGAGCTTCACGATGCCGTCGGGCTACTCGATGGAGGACCTGCCGCGCCCCAACAACCCGGACGTGGTCCTTGAGGCCGTCGGACCCCGGGTGGTTGCGGTCGTGCGGTTCAGCGGCTACTTCAACGAGAAGAGCTTCTCCCAGGCCGAGTCGGACCTCCGGGAATGGATGCGTCAGCAGGGCTTGAATCCGGTGGGCGAGCCCGTCTCGGCGCAGTACGACGCGCCTTGGAAGCCGGGTTTCGCACGTCACAACGAGGTCCAGATCCCTGCCGAGGACACCGCTCACGATCAGGCGTAGGCGCTCGTCCCGCTCGGCGATCATGACCCTGCCGGGTCTCGGGATGCGCGAGCTTCCGCGCTGCCGTTGAAGCTGGACTCCTATTCGCTAGCACGCGATGAGGGCCGGGCGGCAGATTGCGTAGGTGCACGAGTTGTTTCCTCACAGCGAGCTTCAGAAGACTCGCTTCATCGACCTGCACCAGGACATGCTGTCCGGTGTGGTGCGGCTCGACGGCGACTTCCCGGTCTACGGCTCGAACTACCTCACCGGCTCATCACATGCCACCGCGGTGTGGTCGTCTCTGTTTCCCCACAGCCCTGAGAGCAGCCTGATCGGCGAGCTCGCGGCTCATGAGGAGCTGCTGTGGTCGCACAGTACCTCGCTGCGCCTCGTGACCACCGCCGGAGACCTGGATTCGGAGGACCTGCGGACCGGGGTGTTGCCCCACTCGGAGGGCTTCGTACTCCCGAGCATCGAGCCCGCAGCGCTCGAGTCGCTCTGGACCGAGCACTCCTTGCGCAGCCTGGCGTTGACCTGGAACTACGAGACCGACTACGGGTTCAGCTGCTACGACGACGGTGCAGCGCCCCTCAAGCCTGCGGGCCGGCAGCTGGTCAAGGCGCTCGAGCAGAGCTCGCTTCTTCTCGACGTGGCACACCTCAACGAAGCCGGCTTCTTCGAGGTGCTCGACCTGTATGCCCCGCCGGTGCTCGTCACGCACTCGTTCTGCCGGGCGATCGGGGATCACCCCCGGGGTCTGGCCGACGATCAACTACGCGCGCTGGGCGATCACGGTGGCCTTGTCGGCCTGGCGTTCGATCCGGACTTCCTCGGGCAAGGCTCGATCGATGAGGCCCTTCGTCACGTCGACAGGATCGCCTCGTTGGCCGGGGAAAGCGCCGTGTCAATCGGGAGCGACTGGGGTGTAGCCGCGATGGGGGAATTGGCGAGTCCCGCGTCTCTGGTCGACTTGATCGATGCGGTCGGTGCCAGCTTCGGTCCGGCGCTCGCCGAGAAGTTCGCGTTCACCAACGCCTACGACTTCCTCCGCGCCGAGCTGCCACAGGCCTAGGGTCCGCAGTCTACGCCAGAGGCGTGGCCAGTTCGTGCCCGTGCCTCAGCTTCGATTCAAGCTTGGGGAACGCGCGCGCCACGATGTCCACCAACTGCTTGGGCGACCGCGAAAGCGCATCCGTGACGGGGATGCCGAGTTCGAATTCGTACGCCTTTATCGCGGCGCTGAGCTCGGCATCGGTCATGCGCTCGTGGTTGATCGTGAGACCGATGACTCTGGTGTCGGCGAAGGCCTGAATGAGCCGGATCTCGCTCGCGGCTGTCGGCATCGGCACATCGGTGAAGTCGCCCAACCAGCGGCGCGTCGGTGCGTGCTGCAGGATGACGGCGTGTGGCCGGCTGCCGCGCAGTATGAAGGTGGAAGAGAGGTAGGCGGGGTGGCTCAAGGCTCCCTGGCCCTCGATAACGATCACATCCGGACGCTCCCGCTCGAAGGCCTCCACCACGGCCGCTTCCATCTCGCCCGAGGCGAACTGGCACGGTATGGCGTCGAGCGCCACGCCATAGCGGGCACCCTGTATGAGACCGGTCTGCCCGGTGCTCACCATGACCGCCTTGATTCCAAGATCGTTGAGCGCGCGTGTGAGGATCGTCGCAGTCGTGCGCTTGCCGATCGCGCCATCGGTTCCCAGCACGGCGATGCGTGGGCAGGTGACCGTGGAGATGTGGCCGCTGAACATCCGCAGGTTCTTCTTCTCGCGTGGACGCCGGACGTCCAGGATCTTGACGCCGTGCGCGGCTGCGGCAGCGAGGAACTCCGGGTCGTCGTTCAGAAACTCGTGGAGTCCGTTGACGATGCTCATGCCCCGGCCGATAGCTTCGAGCACCGACCGGCGCTCCGCGGGTGAGAGCATGCCACTGGCCGGTGCCATCCCGATGATGAGGAAGTCCGGGACGCTTCCCGCCAGAGCGATCGCGACCTGCAGATCCGCGCAGATGGGGATCCCGTTCGGCGCGTCGCCGAGCACCTCGCCCGAGTCGAGGCCCGACTTCTCGCTGTCTATCACGCAGAGGATCTCGTACTTCTCGGAGTGGCGCACCAAGCCGTTGGCGGTCTTGCCGTCGCCTCTCCCGAAGTTCCCCTCGCAGTACACGACGGCGGTCCCGCGCCGTCGGCCGGCCTTGTCGTCGCAGAGCACCTCGCACCGACTCCCGTGGCACCCGAGGTTATGGATGCCGTAGGGGGTTTGTACCCAGAGTTCGCTCGTCTACCAGATGTGAGCGCGCTTGCCGGCTCCGAGCGCCATAGGCGAGCCCTCTGCGATCCCGAAGGCATCCGCGAACGCCGACGTGTTCGCGAGCGGTCCGTTCACCCGGAAGCGCGCCGGCGAGTGGGGGTCGATGTTCACGAGCAGGCGCGCGTACTCCTCGGTGTAGTTGGTGCGCCAGACGGTGGCCCACGACAGGAAGAAGCGTTGCTCCGCCGAGAAGCCTTCGACGAGCGGGGGTTCTCCGTCCCCCAGTGCCTCACGAAGGGCGCTCAGGGCGATTGCGAGCCCACCGAGGTCGGCGATGTTCTCGCCCAGTGTCAGCCGGCCGTTCACGTTCAGACCGTCGGCGACCTCGTAGCCGTCGAACTGCTCGACGAGCACTTTGGCGCGCCGGTCGAACTCCGTGCGGTCCTGCTCGGTCCACCAGTCGCGCAGGTGGCCCTTGGCGTCGAATCGACTTCCCCGATCGTCGAAGCCGTGCGTGATCTCGTGTCCGATCACCGCGCCGATCGCACCGTAGTTCACCGCGTCGTCGGCGTCGGCGTAGAAGAACGGCGGCTGCAGGATGCCGGCGGGAAAGACGATCTCGTTGAGGAGTGGGTGGTAGTACGCGTTCACCGAGTGTGCTGGCATCTCCCACTCAGAGGCGTCGACAGACTCACCGAGCCGGCTGAACTCGCGTTCGTACTCGAACTCCGCGCAACGCATGCGGTTCTCGGCGTAGGAGACGCGGCGGACCTCGAGCCCGGCGTAGTCGCGCCAAGCGTCGGGGTAGCCGATCTTGTACGTGAAGCCCTCGAGCTTCGCCAGAGCCTGCTCGCGGGTCTCGGCCCCCATCCACTCAGCGCCGCGCAGCGCACCGCCCATCGCTGAGAGCAGGTGCTCGACCATCTGCTCGCAGCGGTGCTTCGCGGACTCGGGGAAGGCCTCGGCCACGTAGAGCTGAGCGACCGCCTCGCCGATGTCGCCCGAGGCCGCATCGAGCACGCGCTTCCAGCGCGGACGCATCTCCTTCTGCCCGCCGAGGGTGCGACCGTAGAAGTCGAATGCCTCGTCCTCGAAAGCCGGGGGGAGTGCCGAGGCGTACGCGCGGATCACGTGGAAACGAAGGTAGTCGCGCAGGGTTCCGATCGGGGTCTCGGCGAGTGCGGCCTCGAGCTCTTCGAAGAAGCCGGCGTTGTCGATGTTGACCGATGACGACGTGACCCCGAGGTCCGCTACGTAGCCAGCTCAGCCCGAAGCCCGGCATGAGCCGGTCGAGGCTGGAGACGGCGTGGCGATTCATCGTGAGGTCGATGTCGCGCATCTGCTCGGCGGTGTAGGACGCCTTAGCGAGCCGAGTCTCGAAGGCGAGCACGCTCTGGGCACTCGCGCGAGCAGCATCCTCGGCATAGCCGAGATTCTCGAACTGGTTCGCGACGTGCGCGAGGTACGCCTGGCGCAACGCATCCGAGCGCTCGTCGTCACGCGTGTAGTAGTCGCGCTCCGGCAGGCCGAGGCCGCCTTGGCCGACGTAAACGAGGTAGCGGGACGACTCGTCGAAATCCGGCGCGATGCCGAGCGAGTGAAAGACGCTTGCCGTTCCGCGCTGCAGGTCGCGCGCGATCGCGCGCACGTCAGCGACGGACTGCGCGGCGGCGATCCGGTCGAGCATCGGCTGAAGTGCGCGTACGCCCGCCTCGGCGATGGCCGCCTCGTCCATCGCGGCTGCGAAGTAGTCGCCGACCAGCTGGCGCACTGAGCCCGCCTCGCCCGAATCGGTGGCAGCGGCGATCAGCAGCCGGTGCAGGATCTCCTGGTTGCGCTCGAGGACCTCGTGGAACGCGCCCCATGAGCTGTACTCAGGCGGCACGGGGTTCTCGGCAAGCCAGCGGCCGTTCACGTGCAGGTAGAAGTCCTCGGATGCCGGGACGTCGGGATCGAGCAGCGCAGTGTCGATGGCGCGCGCGGCGGAGGTCATGCGCCCTCCAAGGGGTCGGGGGGAATGATGGTATGCAGGATACCCATTCCGGGAGCGGTGCTGCCCGGCTGACCGCCCTGCGGCCAAGCGCAGTCTTCGGGCTGACCCGCGGGTAACCGTCGAGTAGACTGAACGCACGAGCGGTTGAGGACGGCGAACGGGTTGTGGCGCGGTCCTTCGAGCTCGACAACTGAAACGAGGGGGCACAATGGTCTTCAGCAACCTGTACGCGAGCTTCCCCATACTGGCGGTGGTTCTCGCCATCGCCTACTACGTGGGCGTCTTCATTCTCCTGATGTCGGACGAACGCGAGCCTGCGGAGCAGTTCGCGTGGCTGTTCCTCGTCTGGGCGCTGCCGCTCATCGGCCTCACCATGTACTTCATCTTCGGGCGCGATTGGCGCCAGAAGAACGCCGATCGCATGGCCCTGTACCAGAAGTACTTCATGCCGGTGATGCGACCGCTCTACGACGCGTACAAGCCTGCGGTCGATCGCTTCAAGCAGCAGGAGGCCACAGACACACAGCTCAAGATCGTGGGTACCATCGAATCTCTGAACCTCGCCTCCCCGCTGCCGGTCCGTGACATCAAGCTCTTCTCGAACGGGCAAGGGTTCTTCGACGCGCTATGCGCCGACATGGCCGCGGCGCAGCGCTTCATCCACCACCAGTACTTCATCTGGGAGCGCGACGAGCTCACCCGCAAGATGGCCGATATCATGCTCGAGCGCCTTGCCAACGGCGTTGAGGTCCGCATCGTCTACGACTGGATGGGCACGCTGCCCTTCAAGAAGGACGAGATGAAGGAGCTCAAGGCCGCGGGTGCCCTGATCTACGAGGACATGAAGCACCTCGACAGCGTCAACTACCGCAACCACCGCAAGATCACCGTCATCGACGGTGAGATCGGCTACAACGGTGGCTTCAACATCGGGCAGGAGTACATCGATGGCGGGAAGCACTACCCGTCATGGCGCGACAGCGGCCTGCGCTACACGGGGCCCGGTGTGGCTGAGCTGCAGAAGTGGTTCGCCGCCCGCTGGTTCGCGCTTCACAACCAGGAGAACCTCCTCAACGACAAGTACCTGCCCGCGATGGACCTGTCTCTCAATGAGGGCAACCCCACGATCATCCAGGTAGTTGCACAGGCCGCTGAGGACCCCTACGGATCCGCAGCGCTCGCGCACATGGTTGCCATGGGAGCCGCGACGAAGACGATTCGTATCCAGTCGCCCTACTTCGTACCCGACGCCCCGATGCTCAATGCGATGGTCGGCGCCGCTTTGTCGGGCGTCGACGTGCAGTTCATGATGACCGGCATGCCGGACCATCAGACCGCTTGGCTTGCCGCGCGCACCTACTACCCCAAGCTGCTGAGCGCGGGGGCACGCATCTTCCGTTACGACGCTGGGTTCTTCCATGCCAAGACCATGTCGGTCGACGGCAAGTACTGCGCAGTCGGCACGATGAACATGGACCGCCGGAGCTTCGATCTCCAGAAGGAGATGATGACCTGGGTCCACAACGGCGATATCGCTCGCCAGCTCGAGGCGCAGTTCGACCGCGACGTCGAGAAGTGCACCGAGGTCACCCAAGCCGAAATCGACGGGTACTCCGCCGTGGATCGCTTCAAGCAGCGCACCTACCGGCTGATGTCCCACATCCTGTAGGGGCGCGACACCTCGTCAGCTCTTGCAGGTACGCGACACCGCGGCCTGACGCGAAGGGATCGCATGCAAGACGTCACCGTCGCCGTGGTGCTCGCCGCCCTGGGCGTCGCAGCCAGTCCACTCCCTATCGTCGCCGTGCTGGTGATGCTCCTGTCGCGGCGGGCGGCGGTGGGCAGCATCGCGATGGCGAGCGCCTGGGTGCTCGGCAACGTCGTCGCCATCACGATCGCGATCAACTTCGCCAGCCGTCTCGAAGGCCCCGTTCAGGGGCTCGATCTTCCCGCCGAGGGTCTAATCACTGCGCTGCTCGGGGTCGGGCTCGTCACGACCGCATGGCTCTCGCGCCGCGGACGCTTCCAGTCGCCGGAGCCGCAGGCGCCGCCGCGTTGGGTCGGTGCGGTCGATGGCTTCTCGCCTGCGGGCGGCGCGTTCGTCGCGTTCACGAATGCGACCACCAGCCCGAAGAACCTCGCACTGGCGCTCTCCGCGGGGCTCGCGATCCAGTCGATACGCAGACCCGCTGGAGAACTCACGGGGGCACTAATCTACGTCCTGGTCGCGTGCACCGCCGTGGTGGTTCCCGTGGTCGTGTACTTCGCGGGCGGCTATCGCTCGCGACGAGTGATCGAGCGCTGGAAGCAGGTGATCACGTCTCAGGCCGCCGCGATTATGGAGTTGACGCTCCTCGTGCTCGGCGTTGCCCTGATGGCCAAGGGGCTCTACAACCTGCTGACCTAGCTCAGGCCGCTCTTCTTCACATGAGCCCGGCCACCGACGAGCAACCGGTCGTTGCGCATCCGCTGCTGGAACGCCGCCTGGTTTGCCGCGCGAGCGCGCTGGCTGTCGTTCTTGCTCTGGTTCTTGATCGAGTGTTCGCCGTCCCCGCCCTCGGAATCACCGCTGAAAGGCCAGTGGGTCTTGTCAGGCATTAGGTCGTCACCTCCTGCGAAGACCGTATTGCGCGTGTGACGGGTTCATACCCTCCGAGCGACTCGTGGCGACGTCCGTTGATGGCTTATGCTGGCGTATGCGTCGGCGAGGGGAGTGCTCGGCTGTGCTGAATCCAGGGGTCCATTCAGAGGTCGGTAGGCTCAAGACGGTGCTGGTGCACCGGCCGGGAGACGCGCTTGCGCGCCTCACCCCCTCGAACCGCGAGGAGCTGTTGTTCGACGACCTGGTGTGGGTCGAGCGCGCACAGGCCGAGCACGATGCGTTCACCGCGATCCTGCGCGACCGCGGCGTCGAGGTGCTCTACGTGGAGCAGCTGCTCACCGAGACCCTCGAGGCGTCTGTCGAAGCGCGAACGGTCGTGATCGACAGTGCGGTATCGACGTTCAGCGTGGGCGTCACCCTCGTGAACGAACTGCGCGCCTATCTGATGTCGCTGCCCGCAGCCGAGGTCGCGCGCATCCTGGTGGCCGGCCTGCTCACGCGCGAACTCGATGGACTGGACCTCGAGTCGATTCGCCGCCACTCCCTGGGAGCCGTGCTCACCGAGCCTGACCAGTTCGTCCTGCCGCCGCTGCCCAACTCGCTGTTCACGCGCGACTCGAGCGCCTGGCTGTATGGCGGCGTGGTGCTGCCGCCGCTGTTCCGCTCGGCACGCCGCATGGAGGTCGTGAACCTGTCGATGATCTACCGCTACCATCCCGCGTTTGCAGCCGCCGACTTCGAGTTCTGGTATCCGCCGAGAGGGGACGCCGCGCGCTTCGCGATCGAGGACTTCAGCCAGGGCGTCTCGCTCGAGGGTGGCGACGTGATGCCGATCGGCAAGAAGACAGTGCTTGTTGGACTCGGTGAGCGCTCGACCGGGCGCATGGTCGAGCACCTCGCGCAGTCGCTGTTCAACGCGGGGGCCGCCGAGCGCGTCATCGTCTGCCGCATGGAGCAGAGGCGCGCGTACATGCATCTCGACACGGTGTTCAACTTCGTCGACCGCGATGCCGTGACGCTGTTCCCGAAGGTGGTCGAGGCGATGCAGGTCTACAGCGTCCGCCCCGGGGATCGAGATTGCGTACTCGACGTCACCGAGGAGGCGGGGCTGCTCGACGCGATCGCCGACGCACTCGGTGTGACTGCGCTGCGTGTCGTTCCCACCGGCGGCGACTCGTTCGTGTCCGCCCGCGAGCAGTGGGACGACGCCAACAACGTCGTGGCCATCGAGCCCGGCGTCGTTGTGGGTTACTCGAAGAACACGCACACGAACCGCGCGTTGCGTGAGGCTGGCATCGAGGTGCTCGAGATCGAAGGCTCGGAGCTCGGCAAGGGGCGCGGTGGCTGCCACTGCATGACGTGCCCGATCGT
>CAVVUM010000009.1:0-66407 GCA_963751505.1 uncultured Coriobacteriia bacterium | reverse complement strand
GCTGCCCTGAAGGCCGGCGAAACGCTTGAGTTCTACAAGCCCCTCGAGAACGACACGGGCAAGGGTGCCGGCCTGTGGGAGGCGCCACGCGGCGCCCTCGGCCACTGGATGAACGTGTCCGGCGGCAAGATCGCCAACTACCAGGTCTGCACACCCTCGACGTGGGACATCAGCCCGCGCGACGACAAGGGAGTGCGCGGGCCGATGGAGGAAGCCCTCGTCGGGACACCGATCCTGGATGTCACCAAGCCGATGGAGGCAGCGCGTGTCGCTCGCAGCTTCGATCCTTGAATCGGTTGCGGCGTTCACGTGACTGAACGCAAGACTGGCAAGCAGGGAATGGTCTACACCCGCACGTGGGGGGTGAGGTAGATGGCACACAAACTCTACCGCGAGGCACATCCGATGCCGTTCGTGATCACCCACTGGATCAACTTGCTCGCGATGCTCTTCCTGACCCTGTCCGGGTTCTACATCCACTACCCGATCTTCCCGGGGTGGATGGGTGTGGCCCGGGGCACGCACTTCTTCTGGATGTTCGTGCTCATCATCAACCTCACCGTTCGTATCATCCTCGCGTTCATCGTCAAGAGCGCGAGCATGCCCGACACGCGTGAGGTCGACACCGACATCAAGAACTGGCTGCCCCAGCAGGCCAACCGCCACCAGATGTTGCCGTGGATCAAGTACTACCTGTTCTTCAAGAAGGATCACCCGATCTCGGCGAAGTACGGCGTTCTCCAGAAGATCGCCTACATCTTCACCATCCCGCTCACGCTGGCGGCCGCCTACACCGGCTTCTGCCTGTGGGGACCGACCTCGGACTGGGCCTTCTTCGCTGCGGGGACTGCGTGGGTGGCTTCGCTCTTCAACGCCGGCGGCGGCGGAGACCCGATGCCGATGCGCATTCTGCACTACTGGATCATGTGGCTGATCCTCATCTTCACAGCAGCACACGTCTACCTGGCCAACATCTACAACTTCGCCCCTTCGCGCATGATCTTCGCGTGGAAGGAGTCTGACGATCACGCCTAGTACCGACGCGTGACGCGGACACCGCACGACCTGCTTGACAAGAACGGGCCTCGGCAACCCGCCGAGGCCCGTTCGGCATTCTTTGGCATCACTTACAGGAGATAAGGCACCGCCCGGCGTAGTAAGCGGTAGAAGGAGTGAGGCAGTGCTCTCGGAACGACTCATCAGCTCGGCCCTCGGCGTACTCAACAAGCGCTACCTGGCGACCCAGCCGGTGGACTTGGATACGCTGCCTGCACCCGAGGCCGGCAAGGGCTACGTTCTCTACGCTCACGTACCGTTCTGCGAGCGGCTGTGCACGTACTGTTCGTTCAATCGCTTCCTCTACAAGGAGGATCGCGCACGCAGCTACTTCAAGGACCTGCGGGCCGAGATGCGCATGTCGGCCGAGCTCGGCTATGACTTCCACTCGCTCTACGTGGGTGGGGGAACCCCGACCATCCTGCTCGACGAGCTGGCCTCTACGATCGACCTTGCGCGCGAGCTCTTCCCGTCGCTCGGCGAGGTCTCCTCGGAGACGAGCCCGAACCACCTGACCGACGAGCTGGTCGAGATACTCCACGGCCGCGTCGACCGTCTCTCCGTCGGTATCCAGAGTTTCAACGACCGGCTGCTCCTGCAGATGGACCGCTACGGCAAGTACGGGAGCGGCGAAGAGGTCTTCGAGCGCGTGTCGGGCGTCGCGGAACGCTTTCCGTCCTTCAACGTGGACATGATCTTCAACTTCCCGAGCCAGACCGAGGAGGTCTTGCTCAAGGACGTGGAGTTGGTCAAGCAGATCGGTGCGAACCAGACCACCTTCTATCCGCTGATGGCGTCCCCCCTGCGGCGCAAGGAGCTCGCGGAGACCGTCGGGGACATCGACTACGACCGCGAGGCGCGCTACTACCGGCTCGTGTGTGACTCGCTCGCACCCGAGTTCTACCCGGCCAGCGCATGGACCTTCTCTCGCGATCCCTCCCTGATGATCGACGAGTACATCGTCGACTACCCCGAATACGTCGGCATCGGATCCGGTGCGCTCTCCTACCTCCGAGATACCGTCTTCGGGAACACGTTCTCACTCGGTGAGTACCATTCACGGATCGAGGGCGGCCGCATGGGCGTCGTCAAGCATGGTGAGCCCTACGGGTTCTTCGGCCGCATGCGGTACCGTTTCGTCACCGACCTATTCGGTCTGCGGCTCGACAAGAAGCGGTTCCGACGAGACTTCGGCGTGCCGGTCGAGATCGGTCTCGGCGCGGAGCTCGCCTTCCTCGCAGCGGTTGGCGGGATCGCCCGCGTCACCGCGGACGAGGTCACGCTCACCGACAAAGGCCGCTACCTCCTGCTCGTCATGATGCGGGAGACGCTCGCGCTCTCCAACGACGCGAGGGACCGCGCACGCGCCGAACTGCCACTCGAGGAGCGGATACTGCTGCTGGAGGGCGACACGTCGGCGATGCTCGGCGCGACACCCGAGCTGGCCGCCGTCTAGCGGCTCAGTCACGCGGTCTCAGGCGTTCGGCGGACCCACTTCCGCTAGACTGACTCCTCGGCCCACTCGCGTGCCTCGTCCGTGAAAGGTGATCCATGTCCTCCGAACGCATTCTGGTGATGGGCGTCGGCAACCCGCTGATGCGCGATGAGGGAGTCGGACCGCGTGCCGTCGAGCTCCTGATGGCGGGCTACGAGTTCCCCGAGAATGTCGAGGTCGTGGACGCGGGCACGATGGGGCTCACCATCCTCGACCTGCTGCTGGGAGTCGACCGGCTCATCGTCATCGACGCGGTGAAGGACACCGGACACCCGGCGGGAACGGTGCTGATACTGAGCCCTGACGACATCGCCGGCAACCAGGTCCTGCACTCGCTCCACGACATGCGCCTCTCCGACGTGCTCGAGAACGCGGCGTTGCTCGACCGGGCCCCCGAAGCGGTTGTGGTGGGCGTCCAGATCGAGAGCATCGACGGCTGGGTGCTCGAGCTCTCCGAGCCTGTCGAGGCCGCCCTTCCGCTCGCGGTCGCTGCTGCGCTGGATCAGCTGGCCGAGCTGGGCGTGACACCCACGCCGCGCGCGACGGGCGACGTCGACGCTCGCATCATCGAGGCTCATCGCACCTACGAGGCCGTGCCGGAGAGCACCCTGCGTCCTCCGAACGCCGACGAGGCGTAGCGGCGGCGGGCGCCAGCCACTTCGGACGCGGGCGTGAGACACCGCCCTCGGGCGCCCGAGCGCACTCAGAGCGCGGCTCAGCACCGCCCGCTCGATACCCGGCGCGTCAAGCCCCGCGCGAGCGAACAGCGCAGCCGCGCTACCCGAGCTCTGGTAGTCGTCCACCCCGATGCGCATCAGTCGCGTGCCTGCGCCGCGCTGCGCAAGCCACTCGGCGACCGAACAGCCGAGTCCACTGCCGACAGCGTGGTCCTCTACCGTGACGATGAGGGGTGCGGCGCTCGCCTCGGCCATCGCGCGGTCGTCGAGCTGAAGCGGGCATGCGACGAGCCCCGCGCCCGCCTTGACGCCCGTCGCGCGCAGCGCGTCAACAGCTTCTACCGCCGCGCCGGCCACGGTGCCCATCGCGAGCACGCAGACCTCGTCGCCGCGACGCGCCCAGTCGATGCCCCCGTAGGTGAACCGGTAGTCGCCGCCGAAGAGCGGGGCCCCGCGGTCGTCGGTGATCACCGGCAGCTTGCTGCGGCCCATCGCAATCGCGACGCAGCCCTGCATGGCAGCGGCGGCTCGCACTGCGCGGTCGGTCTGGTTCGGATCTGCCGGCACGATCACCTTCCATCCGAAGAGGTTGCGCAGAGCCCCCACGTAGTCGAGGCACTGGTGCGTCTTGCCGTCCTCCCCCACGTCGAGGCCGCAGTGTGTGACGACGAGCTTGAGAGCCGCTCCGTTGATGTCGTTGAGCCGCTGTTGGTTGTAGACCTCGTCGATTCCGAACGCCCCGAAGTCCGAGAAGAACGCCAGGACGCCGGGCACGGTCGAGAGCGCACCGGCCGTCGTCGCGGCGTTGTGCTCCCCTACCCCGCACTGGACGAAGCCATCGGGGCGCGCTGCGGCGAAGCCGTCGGTCTTGACCGAAACGGCCAGGTCGCAGTCGAGCACGGCGATCGGCAGTCCCGGATTGGCTTCGGCAAGGTCGGTGAGCGCCGTCCCCCACGCGGAGCGGTTGTCGGTGACCTTCTCGGCGTAGTCTCTCGCGTCCCCGGAGTCGATCGCGATGGCCGGCGTCCGGTGATCCAGAGCAGCCACCTCGCACTCCGTCGCGCGCGCCGCCTTCGCTCGCTCCAGTGCCGCGGGATCGAGCCCCAGCTCTCCCATGGCCGAGACATACTCCTCGGCTTTCAGGGCCCGCCCGTGGAACTCGGCCTCGTCCTCCATGAAGGAAACGCCCTTGCCGATGACGGTGCGGGCGATGACCACGCTCGGCTTGCCGTCGGAGACCGCGGCGGACAGAGCCGCGTGCAGTGCCGCGATGTCGTGCCCGTCACATTCGTAGACCTCCCACCCGTCGGCGCGCCAGTCGTCCGCGATCGGCACGGGCATGACGTCGCGCGTGTGGCCCGAGATCTGGATCCCGTTGCAGTCGATGACGGCCGTGAGGTTGTCCGAGCGAGCGGCGGACGGCGACACGTCGCGCCTCGGCCACCTGGCCCTTGTGCTGCTCGCCGTCGCTCATGGCGACGAAGGTATGCCAGTCAGCACGCGTCAGTCGGGCGCCGATCGCCATGCCCACGCCGGCCGAAAGCCCCTGCCCGAGGTTGCCCGTGGACCACTCGATCCCCGGGACGGATCGCTCGACGTGACCCTCGAACACGCTGCCCGCCTGCCGGAAGTGCGCCTCGAACTCCTCCGAGGGGAAGAAGCCGGCCTGCGCGAGCGAGGCATACACGCCCGGAGAGGTGTGGCCGTGCGACGTGATGATGCGGTCGCGGCCCGGCCAGCGCGGCTCGCCGGGACGGATTCGGGCGAGCGAGTACAGCAGCGTGTAGATCTCCATCGAGGAGAGCGACCCGCCGGGGTGCCCCGAGTTCGCGACCGAGGTCGCGGTGAGCACGGCACCCCGCGCGTCTCGTGCCCGCGCGGCGAGCCGCTCGGCGATGGCCGGGGTCAGCGGTTCGACAAGCCCTCGGTTCAGCACGACGGTCTCCTTCGGCATCGGTGCGGACGCACGCAGGCGGGTTACACTCGGACGGTCATCGAGATTATCCCCGAGGAGCTGGCGCCCGTGGCCGAATACGTCGAGATCGCGAAACAGGCTGCGGCGCGCGCGGGCCGACTCGTGCGCGCACGGGCAAAGAGCGCCGGCGCGGTACACGCGAAGTCCACCGCCATCGACCTGGTGAGCGAGACCGATATCGCCGCGGGCGTCGAGGCCGTGGAAGCCATCGCGTCGCTCGACCCGAACGCCGCCTTCCTGGTCGAGGAGGACGAGGTCTACGGCATCACCGGCGCGCGGCGGGGCGACCCGGCGGCCGAGCGCACGTGGGTCATCGACCCCATCGACGGCACGACGTCGTTCCTGCACGGGTATCCCTGCTACTCGGTCTCCGTGGCGCTCATGCAGGCGGGCCGCGTCGTCACTGGCGCGGTCTACAACGCCGCGCTCGATGAGATGAACTGGGCCGCCGAGGGGGCCGGCGCGTTCCGAGACGGTACGCGCTTGCAGGTCACCGCCGTCGAGGCGCGTGGAGAAGGCGGTTCTGGTCACGGGCTTCCCCTACGATCGCACGAGGCCGCTCGAGCTCCAGATCGCCGCGCTCAGCGCATTCCTGCGCCTGCCCGTCCAGGACATCCGGCGGGATGGCTCCGCTGCTGTGGACTGCTGCCACGTCGCGGAAGGGCGCTGCGACGGCTTCTGGGAGTACGGTCTCAAGGTGTGGGACATGGCGGCCGGAGCCCTCATCGCACGCGAGGCCGGCGCGACCGTCACCGACATCGACGGCGTGCCGTGGGGGCCGCACAGCGCGTCGATCTGCGCAGCGAACCCCGAGCTGCACGCCAAGATGATCGCCCTGATCGCCGAGGCGACGACCGGCATCTGACGCCCGACCGGATCCGCGCGCGCACGCCAGGTCGCCCCCCGCTGGCGAGGCTAGTGGGTGCGCTTCTCCTCGACTCGGTCCTCCGCGAGCTCGATATCCTGCTCGCCCAGCAGCTTGGTGACCGCGCGTTCGCCGCTCTCGATACAGTTCGGGATGCCCACGCCGCGGTACCCGCCGCCGGCGAGAGCAAGTCCGACGATATCGGCGGTGCGAGCCTCGATCTCGTCGACGCGCTCGAGGTGGCCGAGCGTGTACTGCGGCATGCCCAGGTTCCAGCGAAAGACGCGTGAGAAGACCGGGCTGCGCATCCGCCCTGATGCCGAGAAGATCGACGAGCTGCCCGCGGACGATCTCGGCGAGCTCCTCATCGGACTTCTGCAGTATGTGCTGGTTGCGAGGCCCGCCGACGAAGCCACGCAGCAGCACGCGGCCCTCAGGAGCTCGGTCCGGCCATTTGGACGAGGAGAGCGTGACCGCGAGAAGCGGGCGGTTCTCGACGAGCGGCGACAGGATCCCGAAGAACTTGGTGTCGAACGGGCAGTCCTCGGCACGAAACGCCATCGGCACCGTCGCCGAGGACGAGCAGGGGATGTCGGCGAGCAGCCCGGCGACGTCCTCATCCGCGCTTCGGACCAGCTTCGCGGCCGCCCAGACCTCGGTGGCGACGACGACCGCATCGCCCTCGAGCACCTCGCCCGACTGCAGTGTCACCCGCCACGCGTCGCCTTCGCGCTGCAGCTCAGCGACGCCGTCACCCGTACGGATGCGCTCGGCGCCGACCTGAGCGGCCATGGTGTCGGTGAGCACCTGCATGCCCTGGTGGAAGGAGCTGAAGAACGTTCTCGGCTTCGCGCCGGGCTTCGGCGGGTACTTCTTCTTCATCTCCTCGACCTTCTTGCGCTGGTCGAGGAAGCCGCGCACGAGCGAGCCGAACTGCTGCTCCATCTCGAGCAGGTTCGGGAAGGTCGCAGCGAGCGACATCTGAGACGGGTCCGAGGCATGCACGCCGCCGACGAGCGGCTCCGCGAGCCGGTCGAGGCACTCGCGGCCCATCCGCCGCACGACGAAGCTCTCGAGTGTCTCGTCGTGCTGTTGGGCGGTGTCTCCCTCCGGCCAGCGCTCCTTGCGCGGGATGAGCAGGTCCATCCCCATCCGGAACTTCGCGGGCCACGAGTAGAGCGACGTCGTGGCCATCGGCAGCATCTTCGTGGGAGCGAACATCATGATGCCGTCCGGCATCGGGATCAGCCGCCCGCCCTTCACGATCAGCGTGGTCTTGTTCTCGTCGCAACTCGGCGTGATCTCGTCGAAGATCCCGGCAAGCTTGGCGATGCGCGCCACCGCCGGCTTGGCGGTCAGGAAGGCATCCGAGCCGCCGTCGACGACGTAGCGCCCGCCATCTGGGTCGTCGATCGTCTCGGTCGAGAGTTTGCCTCCCACCCGGGCGTCCTTCTCGATCAGGACGCAGTCGACGTCGTGTCCCTCAGCTGCCGCCCGACGTACCTTGTAGGCGGCTGCAAGGCCGGTGACCCCGCCGCCGATGATGATGATCCTCACGCTCTACCTCTCGTTCTCTCTTGCGCTTCTTCCTCGAATGCCATCCCCAGATCGCCGAGGACCTTCTGCGACCGCCGCCTCCCCGCTGTCGAGGCAGTTCGGCACCCCCACGCCCCGATAGGCGCCGCCCGCGACCGCGAACCCGGAGATGTCCTTCGAGCGACGCTCGATCTCGTCGACCCGGTCGAGATGGCCAAGCGTGTACTGCGGCATGCCGCCCTCCCACCGGAAGAGCCGAGCATACCGTGGCCTGGCATCCGCCTTCACACCGACAAGCTCGACGAGCTGTGTTCGCGCGAGCTCGATCAGCTCCTCGTCACTCTGGTTCAGGACCCCTTGGTCCCGAGGGCCACCAAGGAAGCCGCGCAACAGCACCGTGCCAGCGGGTGCACGATCGGGCCACTTCGACGACATGAGCGACACGCCGGTGAGCGGGCGCTTCTCGACCATCGGCGAGAGGATGCCGTGCCAGTTCTTGTCGAACGGACAGTCGGCTTCGTCAAAGGCCATGACCACGGTCGCCGAGGACGAGCACGGAATCGACTCGATGAGCGAGGCGACCGTCTCGTCGACCCCGCGAGAGAGCGCACGGCCGCCCACCCCTCGGTCGCCAGGATCACGGCGTCGGCCTCGACGCGCTGGCCGTCGTCGAGCTCGACCACATAGCCGGAGTCAGTTCGCCTGATACCAGTCGCCGAGACTCCCGTGCGGATCCGCTCCCTGCCCGCCGCGTCGGCCATCCGGTCGGTGAGGTATCCCAGCCCCTGCTCGAACGAGGTGAAGAAGGTGCGCGGCTTGGCGCCCGGTTTCGGCGGATGCTTCTTCTTCATCTCCTCGATCTTCTTGCGCTGCGCGAGAAAGCCACGGACGAGCGACCCGTGGTCCTGCTCCATCTGCAGCAGCATCGGGTACGTTGCCGCGAGCGACATCTCCTTGGGGTCAGAGCCGTTGACTCCGCCCACGAGTGGCTCGGCCAGCCGATCGAGGCACTCGCGGCCCATACGCCGCAGCACGAAGCTCTCGAGCGACTCGTCGTGCTGCTGGGCGGTGTCCCCCTCCGGCCAGCGTTCCTTGCGAGGGATCACGAGATCGAACGCCATCCGGAACTTGGCGGGCCACGAGTAGAGTCGCGTCGTCGCCATCGGCATGATCTTGGTGGGCGCAAACATCATGATGCCGTCGGGCATCTCGACCAGGCGCCCGTCCTTGACGATGAACGTCTTCTTGTTCTCGTCGCGCGTGCCGGTCTCGTCGTCGATGATGCCGAGCTGGCGGGCAACGCGGTGAATCGCGGGCTTATCGGTCAGAAACGAATCCGACCCGCCATCGGCGATGTAGCGGTTGCCATCGGCGTCCTCGGCGATGTCGGTGAAGAGCTTCCCGCCGAGCCGATCGTCCTTCTCGACGAGCGCGAACTCGACCTCGAGCCCGGCGTCGGACGCGCGTTTGACCTTGTAGGCAGCGCCGAGACCGGCGACTCCGCCGCCGATGATGATGATGCGCTTCACGACAGATGCTCCTTCTCGTGGGTGGTGCTGTCACGAGCGGGGTGCTGCCGGTTGCTCCCGCGTGTTCGGCGCCGCGCTCAGACGAGCGCCCTCACGCGATTCGGCGATGGCCACGACCAAGGCGTCGTAGTCGTTGGGCACGGGCGCGCGTACGAACTCCAGGTCGGCCGCGATAGCGCGCTCGGCGGCGATGATGTCGAGGTCGTAGAGGGTCTCCATGTGGTCGGTGAAGAAGCCGACCGGACAGACGACCAGCGCGCGCACCTCAGATGCGGCGCACGCGTCGATCAGCTCCTCGAGATCGGGACACAGCCACTGGCCAGGGCGCTCGCCCTTGGACTGGTAGACGAGATACCACGCCCGCGGTGCCTTGTCGTCGCCGAACGACCGGAAGGTCTCGAACATCCCCTCGCCCGCACCCGCATGGCCGCAGTTCAGACCGAGTTGCTCGGCAACCTCGGAGGCAACGCGTTCCAGCCCGGTCACGTAGGGATCGTCGTCGACCAGATCGGACGCTGGGAGGCTGTGCGCGGTGAAGGCGATGATCGCACCTTCGTTGGGCTCGATGTCGACCAGCGCCGCCGCGATCGATGAGGCGAAGAAGCCGGCGTAGTCAGGCAATGTCGGACACGAGTGGCGCCTCGATCACCTCGATGCCGAGTGACTCCGACGCCTCGGCGATGGCCTCGCGATACGCCTCTGTGGCCACCTTCGACTCGAACGGCGAGAGCGACACGGCCACCACACGGTCGCAGCCGACCTCCTTCAGCCGTCCCAGGCCGTCCTCGATGAACGGATGCCAGTAGCGCATCCCGACCTCGATCGGCCAGGTCTCATCATCGTCACTGAGCTCCTCGGAGAGCTTCACGGCAATCGAGCCCGCAATCTCGGCGAGCGGTGAGGAGCCGCCGATCGCCAGGTAGCGCCGACACACCCGCTCGACAAGTTCGTCGGACGGGTCGCGGCCCATGAGGTTGCACATGAAGGGAGCGACCGCATCAAGCGAGTCAGGCCCGCCGAAGCCGGTGATGAGTACTCCGGTGCGCGGCATCAGCTAGGCTCCCGCCCGAATGCGCTCCGAGTGCTCGTGAACGAAGCGGATCATCGTCCGAGCCTTCTCGGGGTCGGAGGTCTTGTGGATGCCGTGTCCCAGGTTGAAGAGGTGGCCCGGACGCGTACCGACGGCCTCGAGGATCTCGACCACCATGCGCTCGAGCTCGGCGTCGGGAGCGAAGAGCGCCACCGGGTCGATGTTGCCCTGGATGCCGAACTTGTGGTCGATAAGCTGGACGGCCTTCTTCATGTCCAGGCGCCAGTCCACGCCCACGATGTCGCCGCCGGCCTGCTGCACGAGGTCGATCATGGACGTCGCACCGTTGGCGAAGTGGATGAGGGGCACGCCGTCCTCAACCGCCTCATCACCATGCGCCGTCACCTCGGCGATGACGCGCTTGTTGTAGGGCAGCACGTAGCGCTCGTAGTCACGAGGCGCAACGTAGCCGATCCAGCTGTCGAAGAGCTGGACCACCTGAGCGCCCGCGTCGATCTGAGCGTTGAGGTAGGCGATGGTGTTGTCGGCGAACTTGTTCATGAGCATGTCCCACGCTTGGGGCTCGCTCCACATCAAGGCCTTGGTGTACTCGTAGTCGCGCGTGCCGTGCCCCTCGATCGCGTAGCTGGCGAGAGTGAACGGTGCACCGGCGAAGCCGATGAGCGGCACCTTGTTCTCGAGCTCTCGCCGCAGGATCTTGATCGACTCCATGACGTAGCCGGTGGCCTCGTAGGGGTCGGCGACGCGCAGCTTCTCGACGTCGCTGACGGTCCGGATCGGGTTGTGGATGACCGGGCCTTCGCCTTTGGCGAACTCCAGGTCGAGACCCATACCGGGGAAGGACACGAGGATGTCGGAGAAGAGGATGGCCGCGTCGACGCCGACGAGATCGACCGGCTGGAGCGTCACTTCGACGACGAGCTCGGGCGTGCGGCACATCTCGAGGAAGCCGTGCTTCGCGCGGATCTGGCGGTACTCCTCCATGTAGCGGCCCGCCTGGCGCATCATCCAGACCGGAGTGCGCTCGGTCTGCTCCAGACGCGCGGCGCGCAAGAAGAGGTCGTTATAGGGCATCTGGTGAGTTCCTTTCACTGTCCCGGACGTGGCAGCGCTCCCGGCGCGCCAAACCGTGATATTACCACGCTTGCCGCACGCCGCCGACGCGAGAGAAAGGCCCCGCCCGGTTGCCCGGGACGGGGCCTTCAGTCTGACTCTTCAGCTCGCTCTACGCGTCAGGCGCACTGTCGAGGATCGTCTGGACGATGGATGGATCGGCAAGCGTCGAGGTGTCGCCGAACGCGTCCATGTCGCGCTCGCCGGCCGCCACCTTGCGCAGGATGCGGCGCATGATCTTGCCGCTGCGCGTCTTGGGCAGCTCCGGCACGAAATGGATGTGGTCGGGTGCGGCGATCGGGCCGATCTCGTTGCGGACATGCCCGACGAGGATCTTGCTCAGGTCCTCGCTGTGCTCCTGCCCCGCCTTCAAGATGACGTAGGCATAGATGCCCTCGCCCTTGATGTCGTGCGGGAACCCGACGACCGCGGCCTCCGCAACCGACGGATGGCTCACGAGCGCGGACTCGACCTCGGCGGTCCCCATGCGGTGACCGGAGACGTTGATGACGTCGTCGACGCGCCCGAGCAGCCAGTAGTAGCCGTCCTCGTCCTGCCGGCACCCGTCACCGGTGAAGTACTTGCCGGGGAAGGTCGAGAAGTAGACCTCCTTGACCCGCGTGTTCTCGGGATCCCCCCACGTGCCGCGCAGCATGCCCGGCCACGGGAACTTGATGCACAGGCGGCCGCCCGAGCCCTGCTCGGCCTCGGTCTGGTCCTCGTTGAGGATGACCGGCTGGATCCCGAAGAACGGCTTGGTCGCCGAGCCGGGCTTCATCGGCGTGCAGCCCGGAAGGTTGGTGATCATGTGGCCACCGGTCTCCGTCTGCCACCAGGTGTCGACGATCGGGATCTCACTGCGGCCGATGTTCTTCCAGTACCACACCCATGCCTCGGGGTTGATCGGCTCGCCGACGGTGCCGAGCACCCGCAGGCTCGAGAGGTCGTACTTCGCCGGCCACTCCTCGCCCGACTTCATGAGCGCGCGAATCGCGGTCGGGGCCGTGTAGAACTGATTCACGCCGTGCTTCTCGATGATGTGCCAGAAGCGCCCGGCATCCGGGTAGGTCGGTATGCCCTCGAACATGAGCGAAGTCGCGCCGAGGCTCAGTGGACCGTAGACCACGTAGCTGTGACCCGTGACCCAACCGATGTCGGCGGTGCAGAAGAAGACGTCCTCGTCGTGGTAGTCGAAGGTGTACTTGAACGTCATCGTGGCGTAGAGCAGGTAGCCGCCCGTCGTGTGCACGACGCCCTTGGGCTTCCCGGTCGAGCCGGACGTGTAGAGGATGAACAGCGGGTCCTCGGCGTCGACCCACTCGATCTCGCAGTGGCGGTCGATACCCTCGGCGCGCGTCTCCTCGTGGTACCAGAAGTCACGCCCCGGCTCCATGTCGACGCGATTGCGCGTACGGGAGACGACGATCACGCTCTCAACGCTCGGGCACTCGTTGAGCGCCTCGTCGGCCATCGCCTTGAGCGGCACGACGCGGCCACCGCGCAGCCCCTCGTCGGCGGTGACGAGCATCTTGCACTCGCTGTCCTGGATGCGGTCACGCAGTGACTGCGACGAGAAGCCGCCGAAGACGATCGAATGGATCGCACCGATGCGCGCGCACGCGAGCATGACGACCGGGAGCTCGGGAATCATCGGCAGATAGATCGCGACGCGGTCGCCCTTCTTGATGCCGTGCTTCTTCAGGACGTTTGCGAACCTGCAGACCTTGTAGTAGAGCGACTGATACGTGTAGACCTTGCTGCGGCCCTCGTCGCTCTCCCAGATGAGCGCTGCTTTGTTGCGGCGCCAGGTCGTGAGGTGGCGGTCGATGCAGTTGTAGGCGACGTTCGTCTTGCCGCCCTTGAACCACTCGACCTTCGGGGTCTCGAACTCCCACTCGAGGACCTTGTCCCACTTCTTCTCCCAGTGAAGATAGGTCTCGGCCTGCTCGGCCCAAAACCCTTCCGGGTCCTCCACCGAGCGCTTGTACATGGCGTCGTACTCGTCCATCGACTTGATCCACGCGCGTTCCGTGACCCACGCCGGCGGGTTCAAGACCTGCGACTCACCAGCTAGTGACCTGATGGATTCGTCAGCCATACCTGCCTCCCTCCACTGTCGGACTCTCGTCGTGAGGCCCGCCCTTGCCGGACCTCTGTTCACAGCTCAACTCCCGAGGGAGCGTGTGACCCAGTATCAGGGAAGTACCCGAACCGACCTCACTACCAACCGGGCGGGCGGCGCATCCTCGTCGGTGGACGGTCGCTCGGTGTATTGCGCGCGGTGCTCCAAGGGAGTATCGTGGCCGCATTGACAGGTTTCCCTTCCCGCAACCGCCGCTTCCGGGGGATCCGGACGGCATCCGGCAAGAGGTTGATGACGACCGGCATCGTTATCAGGCGATCACCAGGCAGATCGCGCTCACCTCTACAGAGACTCAGGGGTAACTGCAGGGAAGGATTGAGAAAGCCCCGGCCCGAAGGCCGGGGCTTTCGCTCGTCCTAGAGACCGTCACGCTTCGAACGGTGCCAGCTCGAGCGCGGTCATGAGGCGCGCGTTGAAGCCGGGATCGGCGGCAAGGTCCACGTGGTGTGCCGACTCGACACGGTGCGAAGCGTCGTCGAGCAACTCCGGCTCGAGCGCGACGCAGAGCGCCCCTTCCAGCGATGCGTTGCCGGCGTAGCGCACCCGCTCGCGCGTCGAAGCGGGCAAGATGCCGGTCGCGATCAGGTCCTCCGCTCTGAGCGCCCCACCGAAGGCGCCGGCGACATGCACCGCGACGACGTCCGCGGCGTTCACCTGCGCCGCGGCCAGCACGGACTCGATCCCCGTGCGTACGGCCGCCTTGGCGAGCTGGAACGTGCGAACGTCACGCTGGGAGACAGCGATGCTTCGGGCCTCGTCCAGCCAGATCCGGCGCACTCCGTCGTCTCCGACGACAGTCGAGGCTGCACCGCCAGACGTCTCCAGCATCAAGCCGTCTGGTGCGATCATCCCGATCCCACGCAACGTGGCCATCGCCGAAACCACCCCGGCGCCGCTCAACCCGACCGCCGGTGCATCACCGATCGTGGCGAGGTCGAAGACACCGCTCGAATCCGTGGTGATACGGGTGACCGCTCCCGGGCCCGCCGCCACGCCGCACTCGATTCCCACCCCTTCGAACGCGGGGCCGGCGGCTGCTGAGGCGACCCACATGCGGCCGTTGTCTGTAAGCACGATCTCGGCGTTGGTGCCCAGGTCGACGAACAGATTCGGGGGACCGGCGTGCAGCATCCCCACGTGAAGCAGCCCGGCGAGCGTGTCACCACCCACGAAACCTGCGATAGCGGGCAGCAGCACGACGTCACCTTCGCCGAGACCCTCCGCCGAGCTCGGACGAGACGAAGCTGCGCGAGGGTAGGCGGGCACTGTGAACGGGTGCGTGGCAAGCGAAGACACGTCGCGTGCCCGCGATCAGCGAGGCCATCACGGTGTTCCCGGCCACGACGACGCGCTCGATGGCGGGTACCTGCCCGCCTGCCGCCGCACGCAGAGCGGCCGATAGCGACGCACGCGCAGCATCCCTGAGTTCGTCCGCAGCGCCGCCGAGCGCAGCGGAGACCCGGCTCAGCACGTCGCTTCCCCACGACTGCTGCGCGTTCGCGACCACCGCCTCGCCGAGCCGGCGCCCGCCATCGGCCTCAGCCAGCACCGCGGCGACCGTCGTCGTCCCGAGATCGACCGCAGCCACGACGCGCTGCGGTCCGGCGCATCGCGACCACGCGCGCGCGGTCGCGGGCGGGTTGTCGGTGGCAGGCGCCATGAGCGGCCGCACGGTGACGGGTCCGCCCACCTGCGCCCGACACGCGAGGCGCACGCCTTGCGGAGCGCGTCTGAGCGCCGCGGTCTCGGGCTCGTCCGGCGTCGAGCAGCTCGCCCTCGAGCACGCGCACGCCGCAGGAACCGCACGTCGCGCGACCGCCGCAGGTCGAGGGGATGGCGACGCCACCGGTGCGCGCGGCCTCAAGCACGGTGGAGCCCGCGGGCACCCGTGCGACCACACCCGAGGGCGCGAACGTGACGGCGACGAGATCGTCCATCTCAGTCGTCGGAGAAGGTGACCATGCCGTGCGCCATCTCGCGCCCGCCCATGAGATGCACGTGGAGGTGCTGCACGGTCTGGTTGGCGTCCGGGCCGTTGTTGACGATCACGCGATAGCCACTCTCGGCCACGCCCTTGCGGCGTGCCACCTGATGAACCGCCGAGAACACCGCCCCCAGAAGCTCCGGATCGACCGCCCCGTCGCCGAAGTTGACGACGTGGGCTCGCGGAACCACGAGCGTGTGGACCGGCGCTTGCGGGGAGACGTCATCGAACGCCACGACTCGCTCGTCTTCGTAGACGAAAGACACCGGGATCTCACCGGCAGCGATCTTGCAGAAGATGCAGTCCTCCATCACTCCCCCGCCCCCTCGACAGCATCGTCTGCCGCCTCGGCCTCGAGCTCGCCGAGCAGGACGGTCACCTTCTGCTGCGCTTCAGCGAGGCGCCCCTGAAGCGAGCGCAGCAGCGCAACCCCGCGCTCGTAGCGGTCGAGGCTGTCTTCAAGCTCGAGCGCACCCGACTCCAGTGAGGCGACGATCGTCTCGAGTTCACCAAGCGCGTCGCCGAACGAAAGGTCGCTGGCGGGCACCACAGTCTCGTCGGTCATAGCTCCTCCACCTCGGTATCCGTGACCGCACATCCGATGCGGCCGTCGGCCACTCTCACCACGATACGCTCGCCTACAGGCACCTGCGAAACGCTCGTTACCACCGTGCGTCCATCGGCTGCGAACGCGGCCGCGTACCCCCGCGCGAGCACCTTGAGGGGCGAAAGGTCATCCAGGCGGGCGGCCTGGAGCGCGAGCGCGCCGGTCCAGCGCTCCGTCACCCTTCCCGAGGCCGACCGCAGTCCATGCGCGGCCCGCATGACCCGCTCTTCATCACGCTCGAGACGGGCGGGCAGCGCCCGCTGAAGGCGCATCGCAGCCAGGTCGAGCGCCTGCACGGCCGGGCCGAGCACCGCTCGCGCGTCGCAGAACGACGGCCGCTCGGCTATCCGCGTGACCCGGTGGGCCGCCGTCGCCACCCGCTGCTGCAGCGCCCTGCCAAGCGCACGCCGATCGCGGGCGAGCAGCGTCTCGAGCGCCGCCGATGAGGGCGCAGACGCTTCGGCGGCAGCGGTCGGCGTGGACGCGCGCACGTCAGCGACCATGTCGGCGATCGTCGTGTCCGGCTCGTGGCCGATGCCGGTGACCACCGGTACCGCGGAAGCGGCGACCGCGCGGGCGATCTCCTCGGCGTTGAACGGCATCAGGTCCTCGTAGGACCCGCCGCCGCGGACCAGCAGGATGACGTCCGGACCTGCGGCTTGAGCCGCAGCGAGTCCCTCCACGATCGCAGGCACCGCAGCGTCACCCTCGACCGCCACGCCCGCCACCAGCAGCTCCGCGAGCGGATAGCGGCGGCGAAGCGTTCGGATGACATCGTGGATCGCCTTGCCGCGCGGGGACGTCACGACCGCGATGCGCTCGGGATAGGCCGGTAGAGGACGCTTGCGCTCCACCCGCATGAGACCCTCGGCCTCCAGGCGACGGGCGCGCTCCGCGACGATGAGGCGCAGCCGGCCCTCCCCGGCCGCTTCAAGGCGACGCACCTGGAACTGCAGCCGACCCTTGGCCGCATAGGCCGAGAAGGTACCCGTGAGCTCGACCTGCATGCCACAGCGCAGCGGCACGCCGCTCGCCTCGTAGGCGTCGCGCCACATCAGGCACGGCATGGACGCACTCTGGTCGCAGACGGTGAAATAGGCGGCCTTGTAGCCCGGCTTGTCGTTGAACTCAGAGACTTCGCCGATGACGCGCACCCGCACGCCTTCAAGGGCCGCCTTCGCGAGCCCCATGGCCTCGCTCACGGAAAGCGAGCGGTCCTCGCTCACACGTCCTCCCTCTCGCCCGGCCAACGCGGAACCCGCCACGTTGAGGTAGACCGCCGCGCGCAGGCACTAGTCGCGTCGCGCCAGTCCAATGAAGTAGAGCAGCTGCAGGACCGACACAAGTGCCGCGCCCACATAGGTGAGAGCAGCGGCGCTCAGCACCTGCCGAGCGCCCGCCAACTGCTCGGGCGACATCGGTGTTGCGCTCTCGAGGGCAGCGAGCGCCCTGCGAGACGCGTCGAACTCGACCGGGCAGCGTCACGATCTGGAACAGCACGGCACCGCCGTAGAAGATCACGCCGAGCCACGCGAGCTGCATGAGGTTGCAGCCACAACCCGAGCAGGATCGCCGGGAAGGCGAACTGCGAGCCGATGCTGACCACGGGCACGATCGCGGTGCGCAGCGATCCCCAGACGTAACGCTGCTCGTCTTGGATCGCATGCCCCGCCTCGTGTGCAGCGACGCCGGCGGCGGCGACGGTCGACTCGCCGAAGACCGGCTTCGACAGCGCAAGGGTCTTCGAGCGCGGATCGTAGTGATCGGTAAGCTGGCCGGCGACGGCATTGATGGGCACCTGGCCAAGCGAGTTCGCATCGAGGACCCGACGCGCCACCTCGGCACCGGTCATGCCGTTCCCGAGCGGAACCTGACTCCACTTGCGGAACGTACGGTTGATGTGACTCTGCGTCGCGAAGCCGATGCCAGTCGATACGATGATGAGCACTATCCAAACGGGATCGAACAGCACGTACTCCTCCTTCGGGTCACGCCACGGAGCCTAGCAAGCGGCTCTGTCATCTTGGTTCGGGGTCTCGCTTGCTCACGATCAGCTCGCCGCCTTCGAGCCGCAACTCGAGCCGGCCTTCGAGCAGGTCGCTGAGTTCCGAGCCTATCATCTCGGCTTTCCAGCCGGTCAGCAGCGGGCTACCGTCGCGCTCGCCGGCGGCGAGCCGCTCGAGATCGTCACGCGACGCCAGAAGCGGCATGGCCACGCCGTTCTCTCGAGCCCTCTTGCGCACGAGGGCGATCATGAGATCCACCGCACCGTCGATGTCGCCAGCGGGACGCCGGCGACGATCGAGCGAGGGCAACTCGTCATCCGGAACAACGCGACCCTTTTCCACCGCGTCGACAAGCCCCTGAGCTGCTCCTTTTCCGAGCTTGTCGCCAACACCGCGGATGGCCAGCAACTCGGCGGGCGTCTTCGGCATTCGTCGCGCAACCTCGATCACGCTCTCGTCACCCAGTATCCAGCGCTTTGGCACGTTGCGCCGCATGGCCTCGTTCTCTCGCCACGCGGCGACCTCTCGGGCGACGGCCAGTTGCCTGCGGTTGAGCGACGACACACGCTTGACGCGCCGCCACTGCTCCTCGGGCACCACGATGTAGGTCGCGGGGTCCTCCATCCGGCGAAAGTCGGCCTCAAGCCATGCCGTACGACCACCGTCGGCGAGTCGCTCGGCGAGAAGCCGATGCAGTGCAGGAAGGTGGCGAACGTCGTTCAGTGCGTATTCCACCTGCGTGTCCGAGAGTGGGCGTCTCGCCCAGTCGGTGTAGCTGTCGCCCTTGTCGAGCCGCACTCCGAGCATGTCGTTCACGAGCGGCCCGTAGCCCACCTGCTGAGGAAAGCCCGCCAGCGTCGCGGCAACCTGCGTGTCGAATATGGGCGCCATGGCGACGCCGCACTCCCGGTAGAAGATCTCGAGGTCCTGGCTGCCGGCGTGAAACACCTTGATGACCGACGGGTCCTCGAGAAGCGGACAGAGCGCCTTGATGTCGCCGAGGGCCAGCGGGTCGACGATCGCCTCGGCATCCTCGCTGGCCAGCTGGACGAGGCAGAGACGGGCGTAGTAGGTCCGCTCGCGCATGAACTCGGTGTCGATACCGACCACCGGCGACTGTCGTACGCGCGCAACGAAGGCTTCCAGCTCATCGGGTGTCGTGATGTACAAGCGGGCGTCTCCTCGTTTGCGGCGCAGATACGCCTATCATGAGTGAAGTGGCGCATCCGCGCACCTTTGCAGGGGAGATCGGGCCACCATGCGAGTGCTCATCATCGTCAACGAACGCGCCGGCGGCGGCGACGCGGGGCTCTACCAGTTCGCCAGAGTCCTGGGGTTGGCCGGCTGCGAGGTCGTGCTGCGCTTCGCGCGCGAGGGCGTCGCGGTCGAGTCGCTCGTCGCCGACGCCGCCGATTTCGACCGTCTCGTCGCCGCCGGTGGGGATGGAACGGCTTCGGCGCTCTGCTACGCGACCCGGGGGACCGGGGTCCCGATCCTCCCCTATCCGGCCGGCACGGCAAACCTGATCGCGGCTAACCTGAGTCTTCCGAAAGAGCCGCCGGCCCTTGCCGAGGTCCTGCTGTCCGGCAGCCGGGTCGCGTTCGACCTCGGCGAGATCACGTCGAGGGACGCGCAGGGTACAGAAACACGCAGCGGCTTCGCGCTCATGGCGGGTGCTGGCTACGACGCCACGATCATGGAGGGTGCCGCACCGTTCAAACCCGCACTCGGAGCGGCATCGTACCTGGTTTCGGCGGTCGGCAACCTGGCGCCGACCAACGCCCTCTTCACGCTCGATCTCGACGGCAAGATGATCCAGTCACCGGGCATCGCAGTCGTCATCGCGAACTTCGGCCGCATACAGTTCGATCTCGTGGTGAGCCCCGGAGCCGACCCGCGTGACGGCGTCCTTGACGTCGCGGTGCTGCGCAGCAAGACCGCGATCGGCCTGCTGCCGGCCATCACGACCGCGGTCCTCGACCGCTCGGGCGAGCACCGCGGCAGCGCCGACGGTATCGACGTCCACCGGGCCTCGCGCGTCAGCGTCACCGCGGAGCCCGCATTGCCCATGCAAGCCGATGGCGACGTGCTCAGCGCCACGACCCCGTTCACCGCGCAGGTCCTGCCGTCTGCCACGACGCTCATCGTGCCGGCCGGCTCCTCGTTCGCGTAGCGGCCCGAGCGACTCTCGCCAGCGGGTGACACGCGTCACAGAATCGCTGGCGAGAAGCCCCGATCGCGCGAAAGCAGTCCGCCGCGGTGCCGATGACCCCCTTGGTGAGTCATGCCGCTTCGTCGTGCGACCGAGGGAGTCCCACCATGCTTCTGCAGCGTCAGCGAGTCCTGTCCGGCGTCTTGCCGCCGCCCTGTGCTCTGATGTCGCTCGGACTCGCTCCCGGCTTCGCCGCACCGTCCAGCCGAGCCGCCTGCCGTCGTCGAATCTCGACTCGAGAGGTCTCGGGTCAGGCGGCGATCGACGCGCTCGGACGCGAGCTCGCGAAGGTCGCGAACGCCCACGGCAAGAGCACGGCCGAGCTCGCGCGCGCCCTGCGAGACGACAAGTCGCTGCACGTCGACAAGAGGGGCAACCTCCTCTACCGCGAGGAGGCGCTGCCCCTTCCGAGGGAGCCGACCCAGCCGAGCCTGCCCGCTGCCGCTCCGTGGACGACGCCCTCCTACCCGCTCAGCGAGACCTTCGCCCTGCACAGCAATCCTGGTTCGAAGCGGGTCGTCTACCTCGACTTCGACGGGCATACGCTGAGCCGGAACCGCCTGGAACACGGGCACGGTGCCGACGACGCTCGACTGCCCGGCGTGGGACACCGACGGGAACCCCGCCGTCTTCGGCGATGCCGAGCGGACGAAGATCCAGAGCGTGTGGCGCAGGATCGCCGAGGACTACGCGCCGTTCGACGTCGATGTGACCACCGCAGGCGCCGGCCGAGTCGGCGATCGTGCGCGACAGCGCGGCAGACGAGTTCTACGGCATGCGCGTCCTCATCAGCCCCATCAGCAGCTACTTCGGCACCTACGGTGGCATCGCCTATGTCGGCGTGTTCGACAACACCGGGGACCTACTACAAGCCGGCGCTCGTGTTCCCCGAGAGGCTCGGCAACTCCGACCGCTACATCGCCGAGGCCGCCGCCCACGAGTGCGGCCACACCCTCGGCCTGCTGCACGACGGCACCACGACCGGCACCGAGTACTACGCCGGTCACGGCACCGGCGCGACCGGCTGGGCGCCGATCATGGGCAACGGCTACTACAAGAGCCTCACGCAGTGGAGCAAGGGCGAGTACGCCTCGCAAACAACACCGAGGACGACCTCGCCGTCATCAGCTCCGGCGGCGCTCCCTACCGAGCTGATGACTACCCCGGAAGCTCGGCGATCGCTCCACGCGCTGGCAAGCGGGACTCGCTTGGCGCCTCGGGCATCGTCGGTTGACCGGTGACGTCGACGTCTTCTCGTTCGCGCCGGCACCGGCCAGGTCTCGCTCACGCTCAGTCCGGCCGCCGCCGCACCCAATCTCGACGCCAAGATCGAGCTCCGAAGCGACACAGGGGCACTCGTCGCCTCGGCAAACCCGACAGACACCGTCGGCGCGAACCTGAGCGTCGCGGTCCCGGCCGGCACCTACTTCGTCCATGTCACCGGCACCGGGAACGGCGACCCACTCGCCACCGGCTACAGCGACTACGGATGCTTGGGCGCGTGGAACGTCTCGGGCACAGTGCCAGACCCCGGGCGCGAACTCCTCACCGGTGGCCGTGCTGACACCCTCGGCAACGCGGGCACCGCCCCGGCTGTGTTCACCTTCGACGGCTCGGCCTCCTACGACCCTGACGGCACTGCGCTGACCCACGCCTGGGACTTCGGTGACGGCACCACCGGCACGGGCCCGGTCGCGACACACACGTACGCGCAGGCCGGGACATACACGGTCACCATGACCGTGACCGACGGATCGGGCGCGACCGCACGCGCAAACGACCGTGGTCTCGGTCGCTGGCACCCAACGCGGCCCCGGTGGCGTCGTTCAGCGCCACCGGCTCGGGCGGAGTCGCTCCTGTGGCCGCCTCCTTCGACGGCGTCGGGCTCGTATGACCCCGACGGCTCCATCACGTCATGGGCTTGGGACTTCGGTGACGGCATCCAGCGGCACCGGGGCTACGGCCGCCCATGCCTACACGCAGGCCGGTACCTACACCGTCAAGCTGACCGTGACCGACGACCGCGGGGCCAGGCCGTCGAGCAGCATGCCGTTCGTCGTGGTCGCGGCACCCCTGCCCGCGCTGCACGTCGACGGCATCGGCCTGTCGCTCACCAGGGTGCGCAGCGGACAGACCGCGCGCGCCATCGTTCGCATAGTCGACGCCCAGGGTCGTCCCGTCGCCGGAGCGACGTGTGACCGGCATTTGGTCGGGCCCGGTCTCCGGCACGAGCGCCGGCACGACGGCGAGCGACGGGACCGCGACGCTCGTGTCAAAGGCCTTCAAGAAGACCGGCACGTTGACGCTGACCGTCACGAAGGTGGCGAAGAACGGCTGGGCCTATGACTCCTCTGCCAATCGTGTGTCCAAGGTGTCCATCGCAGCCACACCGCCGCGCAGGAGGTAGCGACCGCTTCACGCAATCGCATCGTCCTACTTGTCGCCCGCGACCAGATACTCGAGAATCGCCGCCTTCTCCTCGGCGGTGACGACGAGCCCGTGGTCAACCATGCGGTCCATGGTCTCGTTCCAGCCGGCCTCATCCTTCTTGGCCTGCTCGACCCGGTCATACGTATGGCACATCGTGCACTTGGTCTGAGCCAGTTGCTCACCCGATGCTGCGCCGCTCCCCGGCGAGGCTGCGGGCTGCGTAGGCTGCGCGGGCTGCGAACACCCGGCCACGCTGATCGCGAGCAGGGCCAGGGTGATGATGAGCGCGATCCTCGTCCAGCGTGCACGCATGGCGGCGCCTCCTTGAGTCGGTGCGACGGTGTATCCTGCTGAGGTATCTACCCCTCTCGCCGTCGAGGAGTCTCACCGTGCGGACCCGCCGCTGGCAGATAACGCTGGCCTTGTCGCTCCTTGGCGTGTCGTGCCTCTTGTATGCGACGCGATGGACGCTCTTCCCGAGCTGGGCCACTCGCAATGAGATGTGGCGCTTCTTCCTCGGCGACATCGCGTTCCTGTTCGTGCAGGTCGTGCTCGTCACGCTCGTACTCGACGGCATGCTGCGCCGTCGACAGCGAGATGAGATGCTCACGAAGCTCAACATGGTGATCGGCGCGTTCTTCAGCGAGGCCGGTACCGATCTGCTCGGCCAGATCGCGCGTGCGGACTCCCGGCTCGGCGAGGTGCGCGACGACCTCGTGCCAACGATGAGCTGGTCGCCCGCCGACTACGACCGCTCCAAGGCCGCGTTCACTGCGCACAAGCCGAAGATCGACCTGAGCTCGTGCGACCTCGAACACCTGCGCGACTCGCTCGCGGCCGAGCGAGGGTTCCTCATCGGCCTGCTCGGCAACCAGAACCTGCTCGAGCATGAGACCTTCACTGACCTGCTGTGGGCGCTCACGCACCTCGGCGAAGAGCTGGAGGCGCGGCCTGACCTGTCGGCGCTGACCCCCGCCGACTCGATCCACATCGCCGGCGATGTGAAGCGCGCGTACACGCTGCTCGGGACCGAGTGGCTCGCCTACCTGCGGCACCTTCAGGTGCAGTACCCGTTCCTGTTCTCACTCGCGGTGCGCACGAATCCGCTCGACTCTCAGGCTCAGGTAGAGGTAACGGACTGAGGCCGGGGCCAGACGTTCACGGTCGACCTCGCTAGTTGGGGAGCACCTCGAGCACCGAGTTGCCTTCGTGCTCATCCACGCGAACCCGCACTCGATCGCCTTCGTCGATTCTCATTCCCGACGGGTAGCTCGCGATCTCGACGTCATCAGAACCGACGTCGAAGTGGATGTTGACCGTATGCGTGGCCACTCCGGTGACCGTCGCCCCCCACGTTTCGTTGGCGGATATGTAGGTGTAGGCACAGAACATCGCCACCCCGCCCGCCAACAACAGCGAACCCGCGATGAAGCTCAGTCTGCGTGCACGGTGGGCACGCCCAGCGCCACTTGGCGGTGGAAGGACCGCTTGCTGGTCATGAAGACCACTCATACCCCAACTCCTAGACCGATGTGCCCGACTGGGAAGCGGATCGCGATGGACTCCACCACATGGAGTCGCACGCCCACCCGCCTAACAGAGCATCGGCATCCGCCCGCTGCGGTCTTAGCGATCAGGCGCCAGCGGATCCGCTGCCGCCGTGATGTCCCGAGAGCCCGGCCTCGAGCTCAGCGCGGGTGGGCCAGCCGAAGCCGAGACGGAAGTGGCGGTCGCTGAGCTCGAACCAGTGCCCGGGGCCGACGTAGGTGCCGTACTCGGCCAAGAGGCGGCGGTAGAACGCCTCCTCGTCGAGCACAACCTCGTCGCGGAATCGCACGAGGCCCACGACGCCACCGCTCGGGGGAACCCACTCGAACGAGTCCTGCGCGTCCATCCACGCCTGCACGACACTCGCGCGCTCGCGCACGTCCTGCAGGATCGGCGGCAGGATGCGCTCACGATCGGCCAGGACGCGGCCGGCAATGTGCTCGTCGATGGTGGAGCCGCAGATCACGATCTGCTCCTTGGCCGCGAGCAACATCTGCTGGAGGTCCGGATCGGTAGTGACCGCCCACCCGATGCGGATGCCCGGCAGTCCGTAGGCCTTCGACATCGAGGCGACGCTGATCGCCCGCGGGGACAGAGTCGCGGCCATCGGCAGTTGGCGCCCGTGGGTGAGGTCGCGGTAGGTCTCGTCGACCAGCAGCACCGCTCCAGAACGCTCGGCAATCTCGACGAGCCGATGCAGAGCGGGCTCGGTCAGCATCGTTCCAGTGGGGTTGTGCGGGCACGTGACGCTGATCATGCGCGTCGTGCCCGGCTTCACCCGGGACTCCAACTCATCGACATCAAGCTCCCAGTCGGTCTCGAAGCTCAGGTCGACGATGTCGATGTCGGCGCCGATGGCGCGCGGAGTCTCCAGGTTCGTGGCGTAGTTCGTGCGGACCACGACCAGGTGATCCCCCGGGTCGAGCATCGAGGTGGCGGTGCAGAAGAGCGCCGTTGCCGCGCCCGGGGTGACCAAGACGTCATCGGCGTCAAGCCCGCTACCCAGGCCTGCCACCGCCTCGCGCAGAGTCGGATCGCCGAGATGGTCGCCGTAGCACAGCAGCAAGCTGTCGAGATCGAGATCCAGCCCGAGGTCGCTCAACCGCCGATCGGAGACCGAGCTCTCAGACAGGTTGTTCGTGATGGTCGAGTAACCCAACTGCTCGGGAGACTCAACCTCGATCGGCATCCGACGGTAACGCACGGCAAGCCTAGCTCAGCTGAGCCACAGCCCAAAGGGCGAGGAAGGCGACGAAGAGGACAACGACTAGCCCTGCGACGCCAATCACCTTCAGTACTCTCATCCCGGCACTCCTCTGGTCGCGACTCCGCGCTGCTACCTTCCTGACAAGCATAGCAGCACGACCAGGCACTGAGGTCGAACGCGCGAGGGGGCCTGGCTCACGCGTGCGGGTCTGCGGACGCCGAGGCCTCGCAGGGTAGTGCCGAGCGAGTTCGGGGTACACCACCACAAGGGGGTCGTCTACTACAGGCGCCAGCATAGTGCGTCCTTTGGGGAGAGGACCGCGGACCACGCACCTGGAATCGCGTGACAAACGCCGGACTTTGCTTGAAGTCGGGAAGCGCCACTCTCCTCCCCTCGCTGGACACCCGTATGTTCGACTCTGCAAGGGGACCCCGGGAACATTTGGGGGACGAGGAGGGAGAAGGCTATGTGGGGGAAAGTTGCACGGCTATGCCTGCTTCTGGCGTGCATTCTGGTGCTAGTTCCGGGAAGCGCGTTCGCAGTCGCCGACCGGGGGGACGCCAATGACGGGAGTGGCGCTCCGAAGATCGACTACCAGCCCGATGCACTGACCACGAAGCAGGTTGATCTCAAGGCGACGGTGCTCGAGAAGAAGCTTGCCGGCAAGAGATACGGCAAGGTTGCTGAGATCGCCAAGGGTCAGTACGTCGAGCTACAGCGTCAGGCCGAAGGCGTTGTCTGGACCGTGCTCGGCGAGTTCGCGGACCTGCCGCACAACACGATCACGGAGCCTGACCGCACCGTGAACAACACGACGTTGTGGCGACAGGACTTCAACCGCGACTACTACTACAACCTGTTGTTTGACGGCACGACAGGCGCCAACTCGATGCGCAACTTCTATATCGAGCAGTCGTCGAACCGCTACACCGTCCACGGCGATGTGACCAACTGGGTGCAGGTGCCAGGTAATGCTGCGGACTACGACGACGATCTGGGCAACGCCGCGTTGTCGGAGTTCCTAGTCGACTCGACGGATGCTTGGTACGCGTCGCGCATCGCCGCAGGCAAAACGCCGGCCGAGATCGATGCCTACCTCTCGCAGTTCGACGTCTGGGACCGCTTTGACCACGACGGAGACGGCAACTTCGACGAGCCCGACGGCTACATCGACACGTTCCAGTCGGTGCACTCAGGCGAAGGCGAAGAGGCCGGCGCGCCTTCTTGGGCTATCAACAGTCAGAGCTCGTATGCGTACGAGAACCTGATCGGTTCGGCTGGCCCCGCCACCAACCCGTTGGGTGGCTTCCGCATCGGCAACAGCTCGTACTGGGTCAACAAGTTCACGATCCAGCCCGAGAACGGCGGCGTGGGCGTATTCGCCCACGAGTACGGCCACGACCTCGGCCTGCCGGACCTCTACGACTACTACGGAGAGAACGGCACCGGCTTCTGGACGCTCATGTCGAGCGGTTCGTGGCTTGACGAGGGCAAGAACACGATCGGCAACAAGCCGAGCCACATGGGGGCTTGGGAGAAGTTCCAACTCGGCTGGCTCAACTACCAGGTCGCTCGTGCGGGCACCAAGTCCTCTCACTCCCTCGCGCCACTCGAGTACAACACCAAGGCAGCCCAGGGCGTGTTCGTGATCCTGCCGCAGAAGCTCGTGACGACCCATATATCGGATCCCTACGAGGGAAGCCGCTTCTATTTCAGCGGCAAGGGCAACAACCTCATTACCAAGATGTTCAAGATGTTCACGCTTCCTGCGGGCGCGGCCCTCTCGGCGAAAGTCAAGTACAACATCGAGGTGGACTACGACTACGCGAGCGTGATCGTCTCGACCGACGGCTACAGTTGGCAGACGGTGCCGACCAACCTCTCGAATTCGTCGTTGGAGCCGAACGGCATCGACGGCGCCTCACCCGATTGGGTCGACCTCACGGCCGATCTGTCAGCGTGGGGTGACGGCAACGTCTATGTCGGCTTCGCGTACAGAACCGATCCAGGCCTGCCCCTCGATGGATTCATGGTCGACAATATCGAGATCACCGGGTCTGCGCTCGACGGTGCCGAGGCTGACGCCGGCTGGACATTCCAGGGCTTCCGCATCACGACGGGGACCGAGCAGAAGCTCTACAACAACTACTACGTGCTGGAGAACCGCACCTACATGGGCTACGACTCGACGTTGAAGGTAGGACCGTACTACTTCGGGTACGGTGGCAACCCGCTACTGGATAACTACGTGGATCACTTCCCGTACCAGGACGGAATGCTTGTCAACTACTGGGATACGTCACAGTTTGACAACAACACCGCGCTGCATCCGGGCCAGGGGATGTTGCTGACCGTAGACGCTCACCCAAAGACGCTCTACAGGAACGACGGTGGGCGGTGGCGCAACCGCATCCAGACCTACGATGCGACGTTTGGGCTGCAGAAGACCGACGGCATCCCCGGCATTCACAACATGGGGCTGCTCTCGCCTGTTCCCAGCCTGCCCGCCGTGCCGGTCTTCGACGACAGGACCCTCTACTACGACCCATCGAACCCGCTCGGTAGCGTCATGAATCCCAATACGGGTACACAGGTCAAGGTTGCGAGTGTCAACTCGAGCCAGTTCCTGAACGTCCAGGTGGTACCGGTCAAGTAGCCGAGCATAATCTTGCGCTGATCGGCCTCGGCATCCAGCGCCCCTAGTCACGCCCGTCGCGAAGGCCCCCGGCACATGCGGGGGCCTTCGCTCACTTCTGCGCGCAAGCCAGCGCCGAGATGGGGACTCTCATCGTCGGCGCGTCCGGCCGCCGAGCCTGCGCCGCTGTGCGGCCATGCGCGGAGAGGCGGGAGCCTAGCGAATCCCTTTCCCGCGGGAGTACGATGCCGGGACATCTAGCTAGGTTCGGGAAGGACAAGTGGAGGCCCCAGCGCTGATGCGCCGGGGCCGTTCGTGTTCGTGGTGGGCCATCCTGGATGCGTTTCGAACCACACCAGACACCTCAGAGTTGCACCAGCCCTCGCCTGCTGCTGGAGCTCCGCGGTATCGTTGCGGAGTCCAGCAAGCTGCTCACGGCGGAGACTGAGGACAGATGCGACAGGAAGTCCGATCATGCGAATGCGGCGTCCCACAGAAGCACTGTGGGACTTCCTGTCGGACTACAGCAATGTCGTGGCGATGGGCGCCCCTGTCGCGTCCGCGCGGCTTGTGGGAGGAGACCCGAGTCGATGCGACAGCGTCTACGAAGCCGATATCACCTGGCAGGGGTCAACGACACGCTTCACAGCTCGCATGCTCGATGGAAGACCGCCGCAAACTCTGAGTTGGGATGCCCTGACGTCCACGGGAAGAAGCTGCCTTCGTTTTGACCTGGAGCCGATCGGCTCGGAAGCCACGCTCGTGAACGTAACGCTCAGCTACGAAGCCAGGCCGAGAGCGCACACGCTGGAGGCCCTGACTTGGGGTTTCCTCTGCGGAACGCTGGAGCGGACGCTCCACGAGCTCTCGCAGCTGAATCCGAGCGACACCTGGACTCCGTAGCCGTCTACGTCGCTCCGGAACTTGAGACCGTCCGTGGACCTTACGCGTCCGTGGGCAACTGGGCTCAGGCGCGATGAAAGGCGAGGCCCCGGCGATGTCGCCGAGGCCTCGTTAGTTCATGGTGGGCCATCGTGGATAGCTTTGTAACCTACTTCACAGCTGCCTAGCGCTTCAGCGCATAACCTGCGCGTCTACTCAGCTTGCGTTCGACGCCGTCCTCGGAATCAGGATGCTCGTTAGCCTCTACGGATAGACCGCGCTTGCAGCCATTGAGTAGAAGGTCCGCAGGGATTCATCGTCGATGTCACTCCCGATTTCTACGTACTGAAAACCGTACACACGTCCATTCCGAATATGAAAGAGATTGACGTTGTCGGCATTCCCCTCTCTGGCGGACATCTCGACGTACTCCACATCATTCAGAGTGATTCTCTGCACGGTCACATCAGATGAGTTGGGCCCCGCCAGTCTTGAGAAATCTTCGTCTGCCCAGTCATCCATGCCTCGTCTTGGGTCGTCCGGATTCAGGCGGACGCTTGTGTAGAACGCGGTTCCCCCGTCACCTGGTACGCGGAATTTCACTTTTCTGTCTTGCCGGGATACGAAGAATCGCTTGTCGGACCACGTGCTAGGTATGACGAAACTCGCTCCTGTTTCCTCATCTGTATAGATGTCCGCAACTTCTGTGCGCTCAAGCGGCTTCGTGGTAGAGAGCGGCACCGGCTTGGAGGGGGGAATGGATAGGGGGTCATTCGAATGCGAGGGCGGCCCTAGAAGCAGAGCGGCAGAGATGCTGAGCGCAAGGGTGAAACACGTGAACCCACTGAGCACAGTGAAGAATATGTACGAGATGCCCTTGGTTCTTGTGGTGAGGTTGCCATTCCACAACGAGCCGAATATGAGGCCCCCAAACATGAAGTTGGCGAATGAGATGGCCCTGCTTGACCTCAAGCGAGGCTTCTCTGAGAAGTACGAAGGATAGACCGCGACGGCGTAGATCGAGCATGAGGATGTTTCCGACCAACCCCACCAGCTCGGGGCCTCCCGAACCTTGATGCGTGTCACTGAGACCAGTCACCATCATGGGCACCATTGCTAGAAGCACCGAGACAATCCCGAAAAGCAGAGTGCCAAGAAACAACCCCAGCACAGAGAATCCTACGGACGTCTTCCATGCTTCGTAGCACTGGCGGGGTGGCGGGCGCACCAATAGACGATTGCGACTCATTACTCGCCGTGGGCACCACGTGCTGGGTCCAAGCGGCTCCGTCCCAATATCGCCGCTGCAGTCGGGTCTTCCGTGTCCGGATACCATCCGGCAGGTGCAGTCTGCGTCATGTGGGTCCCCTGTCCGCAGTTCGGCGTCGAGTCGGCCTCTAGCAGTGGAAAGGCTCTCTGCTAGACCGAGCTGCCGTTACTCTTCAACTGCGACGTTCGTCGCGACGAACTTCCCGTTGTCCTCGATCGCTCCGGTGAGCACGACCTGGAGCCGTAGCGCTTCATACCGCTGGGCAGCGAGCCCTCGTACACGACGACGACCTCATCGCCACCCTCCTTCGTCGCGGTGACCACGAAGCGCTCTTCCCCACCCCGACACGATGGTGCCGGTCTTGACGTAGCCGGTCGCCTTCACGGTCGTGCCTACCATCGACTCGCCCATCCCGAGCAGGTCGGCGATGGGCATCGCGCGTCAGGGTTTGCGTTTCGTACTTCGACGGGCACTTGGTAATCATTTCATCAGCCTCGACGGAGACGCCTGAGGAGAGCGTGCCCGTAACGATCGTGATGACGCCGTTGCCGAATTCGGACGGAACCGCTCCGCTGTACACGACGGTCACGGTTGGCCCCGTACCCATTTCGTCCTTCTCGTCGCGAATCTTGAAGCGCATGGGGTTGCTCTTGCCATCCCACGATCCTCGACGACGGCGCCGCCGACCTTGACCCGCTCACCCTGCAGTGAGGCATCCGAGGCGACCTCATCGACCGTCTTGTAGTAGGCGGCGGTGTTGTTACCCCCGGCGAGGAATAGCGCGGCAAGCGAACAGGAAGGAACCGCGATAAGGGCGACGACAACCACCGCGATGACGATAGCCGCGCGACCGTGCGGCTTCTTCCGAGTCTGGGCAACGGGTGCTGCTCGAAGAGGCCGGGAAGGCCGAGTAGAACCATTGGCGATACTCATCGCTCAGCCAGGCGATCTGTCCTGCGACAGCGTACCCGCGCAGTTGCTCGACGGTCACCGGCGTGCCGCCGACCGCGAAGACCCCGGCGCCCTCGTCGTAGGTCAACGTACGGCCGTCCACGTAGCTCCCGAGATTCATACGCCCTCCCACCCTTGGCAAAATCGGTTCTGACTCGCACACACGTGATTCAACGTGCTTCCGTCTAACGTCGATGCGCATCAGCCGCGCATCGCCGACTTCCGTGCTAGCCGAACCCTCGTGGCGTCGGCTGGATGTGCTTGTTAGGCCTTTGAGGTCGGGTAGACGACCCGCTCCCCTTCGAGCGAGATGAAGTCTGCATCGACAAGACCAGCGAACACGGCGTCACGATTCAATCCCGCCGAAATGCCGCCTTGGAACTGGAACATGGCACCGATGGAGTTCAGCGCGGCTTCTCGCTTCGCAGGCCGCAGCTTGTAGAGGCGCTCGGCAACATACTCGATCAGCTCACCGTCGAGCTGCCTCGCTGGCCCTGCGCCAATACGCGCCTTCGGGTTCTCCTGCTCTTCTTCCTTTGATGCCACCTGAATCATGAGAAGTGCGAGTCTCATCTTGTCTCGCGGTACGGCGGTGCGATTGCCGCCCTGGACACTTCGTCGTAGGTCACCGAGCCCCCCCAGGTCTGGTCAATAGGCCTAATGGTGCGTATCCGGTCTGCATAAGGTATCGGCTCTTCGGACACGGACGTGTAGTGTCAGACCGCTCAAGTACACTCTCGCGCTATGGACACCTCTCACAATCACACGCGTCGCAAGGCAGTAGGCGTCACGAATTACTGCAGCCCCGCCGATCCAAGATCGACGAGGAGATCATCTCCGCGCTCGTCAAGGATGCCGCTGCACTCGACGCTGAGGAGAACTCTGCTGGCGACGCAGAGCAGACCCTATGGATAGCTCGCTCAAGGAGCTCGATCTCAAGGCCTCCAGGCTGCTCGACGGCTACCTTGAGGGGGACATCCCGGTTGAGGCCTATCGTGCCAAGGCCGATGAGATGTCGCCGCGAGCCGCTCCGCTTTCGAACGGCGCAGAAGCGCACTTGTCTGCCGTGGGCATGATACAGACCCCGCAGGTAGAGCGTCAGGCACGCGTCGCCGGTGCTGCTCGGTGCCAGTTCGCAATCGGCCGATACGGACGGCAAGCGCAAGCTGCTCAGTCAGCTACTTTTGAACGCCCAGGTCGAAGACGGCTCCATAGCCTCTTACCAGCTAAAACGCCCCTTCGAGTATCTCCGGAGAGACCCCAAAGGGGCGTTCTGTCATTCGAATGGTGGGCGCTAGAGGATTTGAACCTCTGACCCCTTCCGCGTCAAGGAAGTGCTCTCCCCCTGAGCTAAGCGCCCGTACCTGGTTCTCAAGCCGCCCTGAGGGCAGCGAACGACAGTGTAGCAAAGTCCCTGCGCCTGCCAAGTCCTCCGTTAGCGAAAGAGCCCCGCATCTGCGGAGCTCTTCAGCTGGGTGCGTCGGGCTTCAGATCATGCGCGCACCGCGTGGGTTGGAAACGCGGTCTCTTCATGGGCCAAGACTTCCTCTTCGTGTTCGGCGAACCAGTACATTCCGGCGGCTATCGCGACCGGGACGATCAGCATGGCTCCGACCATCAGCCAGATGCCAAGTTCCCAAGCGCTGACGATGCCCCAAGCGATGATTCCGCCCGCCACGATCGTCAGCTCCACAGCGGCGATGCGCTCGTCGTACAGTCCGATGACGAATGCGCTCAACACAACCAGCGCGACGACGCCGTAGCCATAGAACACCGCCATGTTGCCCGCGAGTAGCGCACCAAGAGCCGCCACCGTCCAGATGACGACCCCGATCGTCACGAATCCTCTGACGAGCAGCTCGTCAATCTCGAGCCGGTCCTCAACCTCCTCGGTAGGATCTCTCATTGTTCTCACCTCCTGTCACCATCTCGCGCCCTGCGTGTCGCCGTCTACCAGTCGGGAAACGCAGTGCTGCCATCCAGCCCGACTCGCACGACCAGGTGCGACCCGTCTTGGTCCGCGAAACCAATCGCATGCGCGCTCACAAGACCGTTCGCGGCCCCGGTCGTCTTGGGGTCGAGTCCCGCTGCCACATCGAAGGTCCGCTTGGCGATCTCAATCGCGTCCTTGTCCCCCGCATCACTCGCCGAGGCCGCGTGAGCAACGAGCATCTCCTGTATGGGACCGACTTCAAGCAGCTTGACCTCACCGCTCTTGCCCACGAGCAGCCGCGCCGCCTTGTCGCCGTTCCAGACAAGCAGCTCATGGCCCACCACACGTGGTGACGCCTTCCGGAGCGACCCCGCAAGCTTGAGGGTCGTCGCGGCGTCCGCGTATCCGTGCTCTGCGCCTCGTATCACGCCGGCTGGTGGGGCCACGAGTGCTGCGGTCGCAGCTCGCTTTGCAGCCTTCTCGACCGCCGCCGATTCGGTGTAGGGTGCGTAACCCATCTCATCTCGCACCCATTGATGGGCGACCCCATCGGTGACTGGTGGGTTCGCTGCGGGTATCTCGGCATATGCAGTGATACCTGCCGCGAGCACGATTACCAGTAGCAACGCGATCGGCGCCCACCTTCGCGTCAATCGAAGCTTCATCTCAAGCACCTCCCTTCATCTGGGAGGTGCCGCCCCCTGGCCTTGCACCCTCACACACTCGCAGATCGGAAGCGGTCCTCCCGTTCTCCGAGGCTGTCACGTTCCTGGGTCAGTCCCCTAGCGCGAAGAAGACCGACCCAACGGGGTCGGTCTCACCATTGACGGTCCGCCGAAGCAGGTGACCGGTATGCGTTCGCTCGACGGAACATGTCTCCCCATGCGCGGCAACCACGCATGCTCGGTATATACCCGCCTGAACCGCCGCCTAGCGCGTGTCGGAGGTGCAACCTCAAGCCACTTATTGCCTGCTCAGCGGGGCTCGGAGCGACTGCAGCCGACGCCGTGAATCAGCCCTTGCGCCGCCTATAGGCAGCCGCTAGACTAGCCGTTGCGCGCGGACGTGGCTCAGTTGGTAGAGCACAACCTTGCCAAGGTTGGGGTCGCCGGTTCGAATCCGGTCGTCCGCTCCATCGACCCGCATCGAAGGTCGGCACCCGAGGCGCCTAGCGGCCCTTGTGAGCCGGCCTTCGTTACTTGATAGGCGCATAAGCGCCACCCATAACGGCGACGTGGCCAAGTGGCAAGGCAGGGGCCTGCAAAGCCCTTATCCCCAGTTCGAATCTGGGCGTCGCCTCCAGAAACGCTCAGAAGGCCGGCGGGAGTCCCGTCGGCCTTCTGTGTCCTTTTCGAGCTCTCGTGCGGCGTTTGTGTCGCTAGGACGCGTACCTGATCTGCATGCGCTTCGTCTCTTCGATGCGCCCCAGACCCCGCTCCAGATCGCGCGGGTCTCGGATGTTCTCCACGGCCCACTTCACGATCTCGAGAGGCACGTGGGGAAAGCGCTTGCACGCCTGAGCCAGGGTCATGGCTGCTCCTTCTGCTGCGACTACTGCTACGACTGCGACTGCGGTGTGATCAGACCCTACGCGAACAAGTGTGCGCTTCCCGGCGACGAAGCGTCAAGAGCGGGTCGAGGTCTCCCCCGGCCCGCGCCTCGACCTCAGAACCAGGGCTTCTGGCCGGTCACGTACGTGGCCACGAACTCCTCGTCGGTCTTCGTGAGGTAGATGATGCCTTCGATCAGCCCGATGATCGACGTCGCCCAACTCAGGAGGCCGAAGGTGCACGATGGTCGCGGCGGCCATGATGATGCCTTCTTTGGTGTAGCCGAGGTAGAACTTGTGAACCCCAAGCCAGCCGAGCAGGATGCCGAGAACGCCGGCAACGACGCGGCTCTTGTCGCTCGCGACTACTGGCGCTGGCGGGGCCACGGGGGCTGCAGGTGCGGCTGGGCGGCGGCGGTGGCGGAGGCGCCACGGGTACGACCGCAGCGGGCGCTGGCTCCGCAGCGGGCGCCTCGGGTGCCACAGGCTCCGGCTCTGCGACAGGTTCGGGTGCAGTCTCGGGCTCCACGAAGGCGGCCTGCTCGGCCGACAGGCTCGGGCGCCATCTCGGGCTCGACGACCGCAGCTTCCGCAGCCTCAGGGGCCGGACTCTCGGCAACGACTTCCTCGGCGGGCTCTACGGGCTCCTGCGAATCGGCGGGTACCTTGTCTTCCTCGCTCATCGTGCCCTCCTCTTGCCGACGTTGCGCCGAAGGCCTCCTACGTGCCCCAGCGCTTGAACAGCGCGTGCTCGACACCCAGCACGTCGAGAACCTTGCCCACGACGAACCCCACGAGATCGTCGATGGTCTGAGGACCTTGGTAGAACGCCGGCATCGCCGGTACCACGACCGCACCGGCCTCGGCGAGTGCGGTCAGATTGCGCAGATGGATGACGGAGAACGGGGTCTCGCGCGGAACGACCACCAGCGGCGTGCGCTCCTTGAGGCATACGTCTGCCGCGCGCTCGGGCAGGTCGAGGGCGAGCCCGTGCGCGACGCTGCCGCAGAACCCCATCGATGCCGGTGCGACCACCATCGCGTCCACCGGGTACGAGCCCGACGCGACGGCGTCGAACAGGTCGCCGGCGTAGGCAACACGCAGGTTCTCGGCGCTCGGGCAGCTCGAGGAAGGTCGCGAGAGCCACGGCCGCCGTTTCGGCATTGCCGAGCGGGAGTTCGAAGCCCAGTTCGTAGGCGGTGACTTCACGCCCTGCGTCGGTGGCGATGAAGGCGACCTCGTTGCCGGCCAGCACGAGCTGCTCGGCGAGCCGCATGCCGTAGACGCTGCCTGACGCTCCGGTGATGACCACCGTGTAGCGACCCATCGGTCCCCTCTTCTTAGGCGATCAGGCGGTCTGCAAGAGCCCCTGCCAGTACCACAATAGCGATGATGCCGTTAACCGTGAAGAACGCCGCATTCACGCGCGAGAGGTCGTCGGCCTTCACGATCGCGTTCTCGTAGCCGAGCAGCGCGGCCGCGATGGCCACGCCGACGTACCACGCGCCAGCCCGCACCCGCGAGCCAGCCGCCCACCGCAAGCAGCACGATGGTCAGCACGTGGTCGATCCGCGTCTGGACGAGCGAGGCCTCGACGCCGTAGTCGGCGGGCATGGAGTGCACGCCGTCGCGCACGTCGCACTCGACGTCCTGGGTCGCGTAGATGATGTCGAAGCCGGCGGTCCACAGCAGCACCGCCATGCCGAGCACCCAGGGTGCCGGCGAGCCGATCGGTCCGCCCACCGCGACCCAGCCGCCCACCGGCGCGAGCCCGAGGCACAGGCCGAGCCAGTAGTGGCAGAGCGGCGTGAAGCGCTTCGTGTACGGATAGATGAAGAACGCGAGCAGCGGGATCGGCCACAGCAGGCGGGTGATCGGGCGCAAGCTGCCACACGCCCACGAGATACAGCGCAAGCATGGCCGCCGAGAAGAGCCAGAGCTCCCACGCCTTCACGAGTCCTGCCGGGATGGCGCGGCCGGCGGTGCGCGGGTTGCGCGCGTCGATCTCCTTGTCGATCGCGCGGTTGAGCACGAACGCGAACGCGCGCGCGCCGACCATCACGATCGTGATCCAGAGGATCGACGCGGGTGTCGGCAGGCCCCCAGCAAGCACCCACGGGTTGTAGAGGCCCGAGTTCTGACTCTGGAACGCCTCGTAGCCGGGAGCGCCCGCCGACGCGACCCAGGCGGCGCCATACAGCGCGCCGATGTAGGCGTAGGGAAGCGCGAAGATCGAGTGTTCGAACTTGACCAGTTCGAGGAAGACGCGGGCCTTCTCGGCGGCTCTACTCAAGCCCGAGCTCCGCCCACATCGCGTCGATCCGCGCTTTCACAGCGGGGTCCATCTCAAGGGCATCCGGCCACTCCCTCTCGTGCCCCTCGCCCTCGATGGGGCGCGTGGCGTCGATGCCCATCTTGTAGCCGAAGCTCTCGGTGTTGCTCGAGTGGTCGAGCCGGTCGAGCGGACCCTTGCTCATCAGGATGTCGCGGCTCGGATCGACGTTGTTGAAGCAGCGCCAGGCGACCTGACTGTAGTCGTGGCAGTCCACGTCCTCGTCGACGACGATCACGTACTTCGTGAACATCATCTGGCCCATCGACCACGCGAAGTTCATCACGCGGAACGCCTGACCCGCGAACTCCTTCTTGATCTGGAAGATGGCGCAGTTGTGGAAGACGCCCTCGAGCGGCAGGTCGTAGTCGATGACCTCGGGCATCATGGCGCGGATGACCGGCAGGAAGATACGCTCCGTGGCCTTGGCCATGTAGCAGTCCTCCATCGGAGGCCGGCCGACGATCGTGGTCGGGTAGATCGCGTCGCGGCGCATCGTGATGGCCTCGACGTGGAAGACCGGGAAGTAGTCGGCGAGCGAGTAGTAGCCGGTGTGGTCGCCGAACGGGCCCTCCCAGCGCGTCTCCTCGAGATCGCACCAGCCCTCGAGCACGATCTCGGCGTGCGCCGGCACCAGCAGGTCGTTCGTCACGCACTTGACGACCTCGACCGGCTCGCCGCGCAGAATGCCGCTGAAGAGGTACTCGTCGATCATCGGCGGCACGGGTGCGGTCGCCGAGAAGATCGTGGTGGGGTCGCCGCCGAGCGCCACCGAGACCGGCACGCGTGAGACACCGGCAGCCCTCCACGCGCGCAGGTTCTTGTTGCCGTCGTGGTGCTCGTGGATGTGCAGGCCTGTCGTGTTGCGGTCGAACACCTGCAGCCGGTACATGCCGACGTTGAGCCGGCCCTTCGGGCTGCTCGTCACGACGAGCGGGAGCGTGATGAACGGTCCGCCGTCCTCCGGCCACGTCGTGAGCACCGGCAGCTTCGTCGAGGTCGACGTCGTCGCCGCGCAGGACGACCTGCTGCACGGGCGCCTTACCCGCCTTGATCTCCTTGGCTCCCGCGCCGGCGAGGTCCTTGAGTCCCATCAAGACGTCGAACTTGTCCTTCATCGACGCAGGCAGATCGAGCGGGAGCAGCTCCATGAGCTGCTGCGCCTTGGCGTCCAAGTCGCGCCAGGTGCCGGTCTGCGCGTCGACGCCGAGCCCCCATGCCATGCGGTCGTAGCTGCCCATGAGGTTGATCGCGACCGGCATCGCGTAGGGGTCGCCCGACTCGCGGTCGACCGGATTCTCGAACAGCAGCGCCGGACCGACCGCTTTGCTCACCCGATCGGTGATCTCCCCTATCTCGAGCTTCGGGTCGACCTCCGCGCTGATGCGCCGGAGCTGGCCCTCTCGCTCGATGAGAGCGATGTACTCACGCAGGTCCTTGATCGCCATGCGGTGTTACTCCTCGGCTGCTGTTCGGCGGACTCTCGGATGATACCGCCCAATGAGGTAGGTAACGAGGGGTGTGAGCACCGCGGCGAAGCCGATCGCCGTGGCCTGGATGAGGTCGAGGTCGTACTTGAACGCCCACTTGAAGTCAGGCAGACGCCAGGTCGCCACGATGCCCCAGGCCCAGACGAACCACGCGACCTGCATGCCGAGCGTCGCGAGCGATCGCCAGCACCGTCGCCGGTCCGAGCGTGAGCCAGCCCGGCAGGAACTCCCCGCGCGGCCCCTTCGGCCGCTCGCGCAACAGCGGATAGACCCACGCGGCGACGGCGGCCGCGACCAGAGCGGCGATCGCTGCCTCGATCAGGCGCCCGTTCATCCACGCGTCGATCTTGTCCTCCGAGTTGAACGCCGAGAGCGACCACTGGTAGCGGTGCACGAGGAAGAACAGCGCGTTGTACGCGACGTAGTACGCAGCGGTTCCGGCCAGCGCTGCGACGAACGCCTGCCGAGAGGCGACCGCGATCGCCACCAGGACAAGCACCGCGGCCAGCAGGCCCAGTGCGGCGATCGGCAGACGCTCGTTGCGATCGACCGCGGCGCGCGCGTCCTCGATCTCGGCTATCGAGAGCGGCTTGCCCTCGGGGGACTCGGTCCCGATGACCGCGGTGCCAGACCCGTCGCTGGAGACGACCGCCACGTACGCGGCGTCAAACGCCGTCTGCTGCCGCTTGACGTTGCGCAGCGAGGTCGCTGTCAGCGCGACGCACGACCTTCTCGAGCGGCGAGCCGGCGGCGAAGCGAGGCACGCCGATGCCCGCGAGCAGCGCGACGGTGGGCGCAACGTCCTCGGAGCGCCCGGTCCCCTTCGCGAGCTTGATGCCCGGGCCCGCGATGACGGCAGGCACCTGGATGACGTCGCTCTCCCATCCGCCGTGCCCACCGGTGTCGATGTGCCCGTGGTCGGCGGTGATCACAAACACCGTACGCCCGTCCTGCAGGCCGTTCACCAGCCGCCCAGGTCGGTGTCCAGCTTGGCGACCGTGTCGGCGTACTCCTTCGAAGCGCCGCCGAACGAGTGCCCCGCCTCGTCGACGTCGGGCAGGTGCACCACGAGCAGCTGCGGGTCCTCTTGGCGCCCAAGCCGGATGGCCTGGTCCACGTACCGGTCGCTCAGGTACTCCTCGGCCCAGTCCTTCATGTAGGTGGCAGAGGCCTTCTCCTTCACGCCGTAGAGCGTCTCGAAGTCGGTCGGCCCCACGAACACCGTCTTCGCGCCCTGGCGTGCGGCCGTGTCGAACAGCGACTCGACGGGCGCCGCTCCCTCGTGCCAGTTGGTCACGACGCCACTGATGTCTTGCGGAGCGCCGGTGAGAAGCGTCGTCCAGTTCGGGTAGCTGAGCGAGGGCTCAGGAGCGGTGAGCGTGAAGTCCGATCCGTACTCCCTCAGTGCGTTGAGGGTCCCCATCTTCCGGGAAGCGTCCTCGCGCAGGCCGTCGACGATCACGAGCACGGTACGCGATGCCTCCGCGCTGCCCGCGGCGGCTGGCGGCAGTGCGCGCTCGGCGTACGGGGACTTGTAGGAGACGACCGCGTCCCACGAGTACCCGGCGAGGGTGTAGGCGGCGTAGCCGGCAGCCACACACGCGAGAAGTGTCACACCGAACAGCACCCAGCGAACGGTCCTCGTCACCGTCGACTCACTCCATTCCCAGGGCCGCTTCGAGCTCGTCGAGCGAGCGGATGAAGGGCTGATGCGCCGGGTCCTCGCCGCCATGGCGGTCGATGAGCACCGGCACGAGGCCGGCGGCCTGTGCGCCGAGCACATCGGCGTAGTGGTGGTCGCCCACGTGCGCGGCCTCCTCGGCTCGCACGCCCAGCTCAGAAAGCGCGAGCTCGAAGATCCGCGGGTCGGGCTTGCGCAGCCCCACGTCGGCCGACGAGATCACGACATCGAGCAGGTCTGACAGGCCGAGACCGTCGAAGATGCGGCTCAGCCGTCGGTCCCAGTTCGAGATGAGCCCGATGCGCATCCCTCGGGCCCGAAGCCGCTCGAACGCCGGAACGACGTCGTCGTAGGCGCACCAGCGGCCAGGATCGCCGTACTCGTCGTACACGCGCAGCGCGATCCGCTCGGCATCGGCCTCGATCCCGAGCTGCCGGCAGAGCAGCGAGTACATACCGATCCACACCGCCGAGGTCTCCGCCTCGTCCGTCCAGAAGGTGTCGTCCTCGCGGTACCGGTCCTCGTAGTACTCGTCGACGAGCGGCATGTACCGCTCGATCGCCGAGAGATCGTGCACGTGGCCCTCCTCGCGCAGGACCTGCCGCACGACCTCCGACACGCTCGGGCACGCGTAGAGCAGTGTGTTGCCGACGTCGAAGAAGATGGCTTTGAGCATCAGGCCTCTCGCCGCTACTCGAACCAGTCGGCGATGTCCTCGCGATGACGCGGAGCCAAGCGGCGGTGCCGCACCGGGGTATCCCAGCGCGATCAGCGCAACGATCGACCGGTCCTCGCCGATTCTGAAGAACTCGGCGAGTTCGTCCTTGACCCAGGAGGTGAAGGTGATGTTGCACGTGCCGAGGCCCTCGGCGGACGCAGCCAGCATGAGATTCTCGATCGATGCCCCCATCGACAGAAGCTTGTTCATCTCGTCAGACGCCGAGTCCGGGTTCGCCATCGAGACGCCGATGATCACCGGCGCGTCCCCGAGCGAGTGGTACCACTCGACCGCCATCTCGTAGAGCTCGGGACCAAGCTGTTCGACGTACTCCTCCAGGTGAACCGTGGCCTCGGCCACGATCCTGCCGATCTCCTCGCGGGACGCCCCCACCGCGACGTGGTAGCCCCAGGGCTGGGAGTTCATCGCCGAAGGAGCGGCCGCGGCCGCGTGGAGCACGCGCTCGACCAGCTCACGGGGAACCGGGTCGGGCCGGAAGTCGCGTATCGAGTGCCGGGACTCGATAGCCTGCCAGAACTCCATCGGTCACACCCCTTCAGCCTATCGCTGCCAGTACCTGCTCGCACACAGTGCGGGCTGCCTCCGGCTTGCCGAGCAGCTGCGCGTTCTGCGCCATCTGCGCCCGTCGGTCCGGATGCGTAGAGAGGAACCGCACCTTCTCAACGACGTCATCCTCGTCCCTCGACCACAGACCGGCGCCTGAGTTCACGAGGAAGTCGACGTTGTAGATCTCCTGGCCCGGGACCGGATTGTGGATGATGAACGGGAGCCCCACGGCCAAGGCCTCGGACACCGTCAGCCCGCCCGCCTTGCCCACAAGCAGATCGGCCGCCCTCATCATTCTATGCATATCCGGCGTGAAGCCGTAGACGGTCAGACAGGGCGCCTTCTTGGCGAGCGTGTCCAGGCGGCGTTTGAGCCGGCTGTTGTGACCGGTCGCGGCAACCACCTGGATCCCGCCGGAAGCAAGCTGCGCGGCGATATCGCGCACCTCGGTCGTGAGCCCCGCCGCCGCGGTGAGCAGAACCGTGAACCTGTCGGCGATTCCCAGGACTGCGCCTGCACTCGGCCGGGGTGAGTTGTTCCGAGAACTTCTCGTGCACGGGAATCCCCGAGACCACGACGCGGTCCCAGTCGATGCCGCGCACGACCAGACCCTTCACGGACCTCCTTGGAGGCCACGAAGTACAGGTCGGTCCCCGGGTGAAGCCACGTGCGGTGCACGCCGTAGTCGGTGATGACCGTCGCCGATACCATCGGTCGTTCGTTCTTGATGTCGGACACCACACCGCCCGCGACCGGAAACGTCGAGATGACAGCATCGGGACAGAAGTCGTCGATGTAGGCCTGCGCACGCTGGAATCCCATGATGCGCAGTTCGTGCACGACTGGGTTGCTCGGCACCGCATTCGAGACGTCGAAGAAGGTGCCGTAGAGATCGGGAACCAGGGCCACAGACTGCTCGTACGCGAACTTGGCCAGCATGTTCACGCTCGGCATGAAGCGTTCGAAGAAGTCGACGATGCGCACCTCGACCGCATCCTCGTGGTGCGCGACCAAGTAGCGCATCAGCGCCTCGGCCGCGGAGCGATGCCCGCCGCCGAACGACGCAGAGAAGATCAGTATCCGGCGCTTCGTCGAGCGCGCGGATGACATCATGCGGGCCTCGCGCGGTGCTTGGTGAGGCGCACGAGGGTCCCGCCCGCTGCTGCACCCTCGAACTCCACGCGGTCCATCAGGGCGCGCATGAACATCACCCCGCGTCCGCTCGGCGCATACAGGTCGCCCGATTCGTCGTGCTGACCGTCGAAACCCCGGCCGCTGTCGCTCACCTCGATCACGATACGGTCCTCATAGGCGAGCACTCTGACGCCGACGATGCCCTCGCCGCCGGCCGGCGCGCCGTGACGGATGGCGTTCGCCAACGCCTCTCCGAGCGCGACTTTGATGTCGAACAGCGCCGACTCCGGGAAGCCGAGCGGGTCGAGGATGTCGCACACCTCTTCCCTGACGCCGGCAAGCTCGTTGACGTCGGACTTCAGCGTGAGCTCCCGTTCCCAGAGGGGTTCGGTGGCCACCGGCGGCAGCTCGAGTCCTTCGAGGGCCGCTGCCACGTTGGCCGACGTCGAGATGGTGGATGCGACCGCGACAAGTCCCGAGAGCTCAAGTACCCGGGTCACGTCGCGTCGCGCGCCGGCGAGAACGAGCCGGCCGCCCTCAGGTCTCAGCCGGTGGTCCAGCCACACGAGCAGACCGAGCGCCGAGCTGTCCGCGTAGTTCACCTCGCTGAGATCGAGCACGACGTTGCAGCAGCCGACAACAAGCGCCTCGTCGAGAGCCTCTCGCAGATGCGGGACAACCGCCATGTCGACGTCACCCGACAACCGTACGATGCACGCCCGCGGGCCCGCGTCTGTGGAGATCTCGAATGGTGTCATGCTCTTGGTCGTCTCAGCCCTTTTCCTCTTCGCCCGTGCCTGTCGGGACGACAACGAGCACCGCGACATCGTCGCGCAACTCCCCTTGGACGTAGTCTGTCACCGCAGACAAGACGCGGCCGGCCGTTTCCTGCGGCGTCCCCGGGGCGGCGAGAACATCTCTCAGTCGCTCCTCGCCGAAGAAGATATTCCCCCGACGCGCCTCCGTAACCCCATCGGTATACAACAGTATGCGGTCGCCCACGTGCACCTTCGGCCTCAAGCTCGTCGTACGGAGCGCCCGCGACAGCTCCGAGAAGCGGTCCCGTGACCTCCAGTCGCTCGGTTGAACCGTCCGCTCGCTGGAGCAGCCCCGGCGGGTGCCCGCCATCTGCGAAGCGCAGGCTTCCTGTCTCCGCCTCGAAGCGTCCGACCCACAGCGTGACGATGTCGCTTGGGTCCCCGGTCTCCGAGATCATGTCGTTGATCTCGCCGAGGATCCTGGCTGGTCCCATCCCCGCCATCGCCAACGCGCGGACAACGTACTTGATCATCGAGGTCTTCGTGGCCGCGTACACGCCCTTGCCGCAGACGTCGGCGATCGCGAACCAGATGGCCCCGTCGCGCCCGCGGAACAGATCGTAGTAGTCTCCGCCGATCTCGGCCTCGCCACCGGCTGGCGCGTACACGCTACCGGCACTGACCTCAGCGAACTCGGGAAGCCCTTCAGGCAGGATGGACGCTTGGAGGACGGATGCCACTTCGTGTTCGCGACTGTAGAGCCGTGCCGTGTCGATGGCGAGCGCCGCCTGGGAGGCGAACGTCTGCAGAGTGTTCATGTCTTCGTCAGTGAACGCCCCGGCGTCGGCGGCAAAGACCATGAGCACGCCGATAGATCGGCCGCGCGCAAGCAGCGGCACCGCAAGCAGCGACCTGAGTTCGGCGTCAGCGGCGATGCGCGCCACCCCGTCGAGGGACGCGTTCAGATCACGTACGGCGACCGGCTCGCCGCGCTGGTACACCTGCCCCGGGATATCTTCACCGGCGTCGACCTGCAGATGCAGCAGCGCCGCCGGCAGAACGCCGCGCCCCATCACCGTGGTGAGCGAGCGAGCGCCCGAGTCGTAGGACATCAGCACCACTGCGTCGGCGGAGAGGATCTTCTGGACGACGTCGAGGACCCGGTTCAGCACGACGTTGATCTGCAGCGAGGAACCCACCGCCTGACTGATGCGGAAGATCGTCTCGAGGTTGGCGGCTCGAGCCAATGCGCGCTGGTAGAAGTAGGCGTTATCGAGGGCGAGCGCGATCTCGTCGCCCACCGCGCGCGCGAACTCGATGCCCGAGGTCGAGATCCGATCGTCGAGGGAGATCGCGAGCACACCGCCGTGCCCAGTCTCGAGCGCCGCGGGCACGAGCAGGATGCGTTCGGCCTCCTTCTCGGCGATCAGCTCATCCCCGAGGGTTGATGAACCGCGTTCGAGAATCACCGGGTCGTGCGTGCGACCGCTGCCGAGCGTACGATGTGCGATCTCCAAGATCCGCGAATCCCGTTCCCGCTCCCAGTCCTGCCCTGGCCCCAGGCCCAGCCCCTCCCTATCGCTGACAGCGATGGTCACGTCGTGCGATCCGAAGAGCTCGGCGATGATGACCGTGACGGAGTCGAGCGAGGCACGGATTCCGGTCGGCCTCACGAGCTCCTCGGCGACCAAGTCGGAGTGCCTCGGCGGTTCGTCGGGAGGTGCTCTCGATCTCGAAGAGGCGCGAGGTATGCAGCGCCACTGCGGCCTGCGCCGAGAACGTGCGCAACATCTCACGCTCCGGCTCCGTGAGCGGCCTGTCCGCTTCGCGCGCCACCACGATGGCTCCGAGCTCATCGCGCCCGGCGATCAGCGGACACGCGACCACCGCGAGCTCTGAGCCGTCGAGGCCAGGGAACTCGGCTGAGACGGCCGCGGCCTCGAAGGGGAACGACACCGGTTCGGGCTGTCTCAGTGTCGACGCGAGCCAACCACTCTGCCCCGAGACTCGGTCCGCGTGCGCAAGCTCGTAGCCCTGCGTCCTGACCGGAACGAGCCACATGCCGTCCTCCTCCAGCAGATAGACCGCGCACGCACCCCGGCCCACCAGATGGCCGACCGCCGAGACGATGCCATCAAGCACTTGGTCCGTACTTGAAGCACCCGCGAGCAACTGCGAGAGGTCCTGAAGCGCGTTCAGGCGCAGTCCCACCGCGTTGAATGCCTCGGCGACGCGACCCACTTCGTCGTCGCGCGTGACGCTGATCTGCCTGACCTGACCGCCCGCCGCCGCGTTCAAGGCGGCGCGCTCCATCTCGCGCAGAGGCCGGGCAAGCCTCAGCGCCAGGACCCACGCTATCGCGAGAGCAACCATTCCGCCGGAGAACAATACGACCATCTGCGGTGCGACGGTACGCGCGGTGTCCCACACCTGCTCCGATGCGGGAGACAGGATGGCCGCACGCCACGCGATGCCCTCGATGCCTCCGATGTCGTTGTAGTGTCCGCGAAGCAGCCGCCCAGACACGGTCGTCGTCCTCACGCTGCCCCATTGCGGCCCATCGACCGTCCACCGGGCGCTCTCCAGACGCGGCCGGGAGCCCGTGTGGCTCTCGCCGATCACCGCGTCGCTCTGCGTGATGAGAACGGTCCTCGCCGAGAGCGGCTCGGCGGTCTGCTTGAGGACCCGCCCTAGGAACCCGACATTCAGGCGAGCCAGGACGAACACCGGATCTCCGGCCGAATCGATCGTCGTGCGCGTCATCCAGAGCTGCCAGGGCGTTCCGTCCTCGGCAGGGATGCTCACGAAGCCAGCGCGCCCGCCGGCGGCGTGTACGTACGCGGGTGTCTTGTTCACCTTCTCGAGCTTGGCGCTCGCGGGATACGCCGCGATGACCCGTCCAGCCCGATCCGCCATGATGATCTGGTCGATCGCGCCCTTGCCCGTGTCATAGGCGACACCAAGTCGCTCCTCGAGCACAGACCGTTCTCGCGCGCTCGCCGTGGCCTGCTCGATGATGCCCGACACGGTTCTCAGATGGCTCTCCACGGCGTCCTCGACCGACTGGAGGCTACGCAGATCCCGGTCACGTGCCGCCTGCGCAGCAAGGCCCGAAGTCGAGACCGCGGCAACCACGAGCGCGACGGCGATCGTCAGGACGCCGACGGTGAAGGTGAGGCGGACGATGCTTCGCGCAAGCATTCCTCGTGTGGGCCCTGCCGCCACCGTTTCCCCGTCCTCCCCGCAGTGCGCCGCCAGCTACGTGAATGGTACTCCATGCAGCTAGGGCGAACGCGACCGCCGAGCCCTGCGGCAATCAGCCCGAGAGCACCTGGGTGAGCCACGTGCTCAGCGTGCCGAGGCGGCCGAAGAACACCAGCAACCCCAGGATCACGAGCACAGCGCCTGCAACGCGGTTGAGTACGAGCGCATGACGCGAGATCCACTGGAGAACGGGGCGCACCCGGCCGAACAACAACGCGACGGCGATGAAGGGCAGACCGAGTCCCAGCGAGTAGGCCAGCAGTAGCAGCGCGCCTTGGGCGACGCTGCCCGTAGCACTCGCAAGCGCGAGAATGGATCCGAGAATCGGCCCCACGCACGGCGTCCACCCAGCGGCGAACGCCATGCCCATCACGAAGCCGGCCCCGACCCCGAACTTGCGCGCCCGGGCGAGGTCGACACGCGCTTCACCGTAGAGCCAGGGCACCTTGATGACGCCGAGCATGAGAACGCCGAATGCGACAAGTGCGACTCCGGCGACCTTCTCCACGATGTCCCGGTAGTCAAGCAGTACCTGGCCGATCACCGAGGCCGTGGCACCGAAGATCACGAATACTGTGGAGAAGCCGGCCACGAACATGAGGGCGGGCAGAAGCACCTCTCCGAGCGAGCGCTCCTGATCGGAGAGTTCGGCGATGGTGAGCCCGGTCAGATACGAGAGGTAGCCCGGGATGATAGGAAGCACGCAGGGCGATAAGAACGAAAGCAGGCCCGCGGTGAATGCCGCGATGATCCCGATGTTCTCGCTCATCTCGCTCCTCTGCGCATGCCGTTCCTTCACGTGATTCACCACGTGAGAATACCCCATTGGGTATGGTGCCGACAACTCTACTGAGCGATGAGGAGCCCGATCACATTGCCGTGAGCGCAGGTGATCGGATACGTGCCGGCTTGCAGTGGCGGCAGGAGCACGGACCGACCGCTCGCACCAAGCGAGATCTCGATGTCGAGCCCCTCGAGGTAGAGCCGTTCGGTACAGCGACGCCCCGCCGTGAAGTTGATCTCGCGAGGCTACGCCGGCGTTCACGGCGATCTGGTTCGGCGTCAGCACACCTGAAGACGCGTCGACACGTACGGACTCAACGACATTGGTGGCCGAGGGACCACGGCGCGCGGAGGCGAAGACGATTCCGCCAGCGGTCGCTTGCGCGCGCGAAACAATATCGGGGGGCAGGTAGCTCGCGCGGGCCGCATCCGAGTGTGCGCGGTAGCCGGCGACAGCGAAGACGAGCATCCCTGCGGTCACCGCAGTCGTGAGATACGCCAGGGGTCCCGGTCGCACGATGTCCGTCTCGTATCAGCCTGACCGCGCTCATCGTCGTCTAGCCCGCCAGATCCGCTTCGTAACCAGCGCCACGGATGGCGCTGATGATGGCCTCGGTGCCGACCGTGTCGTCATCGTAGGTAACGACCGTCTCACCGGTGGCATGGTCGGTGTGCGACTCGGCGACTCCGTCGAGATCGCCGAGGGTCATATCGACGAGCATCGCACACGAGCTGCAGTGCATGCCGCTCGTCGCAAGTCTGGTGGTCACCTCGTGCCATGGCCGCGGTCCTCCGGCTGTCGTCACTGTGCGGACGCCTTGCCGAGTGCGAGAGCTGTGCCAAGCACAGCAGGAGCGCGCAGTCTGAACCAGCGTTAAACCAGCCGGCACTCCACCGAGGAGTCCGGGTCGCTCAGGCTTACGCCGCAGTGCGGGCAGAGCCGCCACTCCCCGAGCACAGTCCCGCCGCAGCGTGAACAGCGGCACATGCCGAGGGCGTCAGGCTCCGTCTGCTTGGGGCTCCGCAGGGAGTACAGCGAGAAGGCGAGGACGCCACCCAGGGCGATTGCGCCGATCGGGACGAGCCACCCGAACGACGTGGCCGCCGTCGCTCCGGTGAAACCGTCACCCGAGTTCAGCCAGGAGAGCGCGCCGAGGAGCACGACTGCAGCCGTCGCGCCGAGCGCGGCAGCGATTGCGAGGCGTACAAGCGGGTGGCGAAGCACCATGCGCCCTCTCGGCGACGAAGGGAACGAGCGTCGCTTGTGGTGCAAGGGCTGTGCCAGCGAACTAGAGTCCCAGCCGCTGCATACGTGCCTCGAGCGTCTTCGAGGTGAGACCGAGGAGCTTGGCGGCCTTGGGTGCGTTCCCGCCGGAGCGATCGAGGGCTTGTCGCACCAAGTCGAGCTCGACCTCCTCGAGGTTCACTCCGTCTTCGGGCAGTTGGAAGCTCGACGGGCGACCCGAACCGCTCAGCGCGCGCAGCCGGATCTCGGTCGGGAGGTCGTCAAGCCCGATCTCCTCCTCATGGGTGAGGATCACAACGCGCTCGATCGTGTTCTCAAGTTCCCGGATATTGCCGGGCCACTGGTACTCCGCCAGCGCCTTCATGGCCTCCGACGAAAGCCGCTGGTCCCCGGCGTGGTACTTCTCCATGAAGTGCGCGACGAGCAGCGGGATGTCTCCTGCGCGCTGCCGCAACGGTGGCAGGGTCACCGGGACGACGTTGACGCGGTAGAAGAGGTCCTCTCGGAACTCGCCGTCGGCGATCAGCTGCTGCAGGTCGCGGTTGGTCGCGGCCACGATACGCACATCGACGTCGATGGAGCGCGTGCCGCCGAGCCGCTCGAAACGTCGTTCCTGCAGTACGCGGAGCAGCTTGACCTGAGTCGCGGGAGAGATGTCGCCGATCTCATCGAGGAAGAGCGTGCCGCCGTTCGCAAGCTCGAAGCGGCCGGGCTTGGCGGTCATCGCGCCGGTGAACGCACCCTTCTCGAACCCGAACAGCTCGCTTTCGAGGAGTGTCTCGGGCAATGCGCCGGCCGATATCGACACGAACGGCCTGGTCGCCCGTTCAGACAGGTTGTGGATGGCGCGTGCGATCAGCTCCTTGCCGGTACCCGACTCTCCGTAGATCATGACGGTCGCGCTCGTGGGTGCGACCTTGTGCACCGTCTCGAGCACGCCGAGCATCCGAGCGTCGGACGCCACGATGCCCTGCACGTCGTAGTCGCGGCCGAGCTCCTCGCGCAGCCGCTCGACTTCAGCCGCCAGGTCGCGGTACTGAAGGGCCTTCTCGATGGCGAGCTTGAGCTCCTCGAGGTCGAACGGCTTGGTGAGGTACTCGCTCGCACCCGCCTTCATCGCCTCCACCGCCTGTGCGACGTTGCCGTGCGCGGTCAGCATGATGATGGGAAACGTCATCTCCTTGGTGCGAACAGCCCTCAGGACCTCCATGCCATCGGGGGGCGGCATCCGGTGATCGAGAACCATGATGTCGGGCTCCTGGTCGGCGATCGCGGCAAGTGCCTCCTTGCCGTTCGACGCCTCGGTGACGTCGAAGCCTTCCTTCTGAAGCGCCTGCCCCAGCACCCAGCGCATGTTCTTCTCGTCGTCGACGATGAGAACCCGCTTGCTCATTCATATCTCCTTAGTCGTCTATCGCGACCGGCAGTGAGACGGTGAACGTCGTACCCTCCGGCGCACTGCTCACTTCGATATGCCCGTCGTGCTCGTCGATGATGCGGTGGACGATCGTGAGACCCAGCCCCGTTCCTTCCGCACGCTTGGTGAAGAACGGGTCGAACACCTTGGGAAGGTCATCGGGCGATATACCCGGTCCGTTGTCTGAGACCATCGTCTCGACGTAGTCTCCGTCCCCGTTCGGTGGCGAGGGTGATCGTTCCGCCCTCCTCGCCCATCGCTTGTACGGCGTTCGTCACCAGGTTGAGGAACACCTGCTTGAGCTGGTCGGGATCGCCGATCACAAGCGGCAGATCCTCGTCGAGCTCGAGCTCGATGAAGACGTCGGCTTGCTTGGCGAACCTCTGGGTGAACAGTACGACATCTTCGAGCAGCTGGTTCACGTCGGTGTGCACGAGCGTCGGCGTGCTGGGACGTCCGAAGTCCAGCAGCGCCTTGATGACGCGGTCCAGCCGGTCGATCTCCTGCTTGATCACCGCACCGGCCTCCTGGATGCGCGCGGCATCGCACTCGGGGTCTTCGAGCAGCTGCACGCTTGCTCGGATGACGCCAAGCGGATTGCGCACCTCGTGCGCGACTCCGGCGGTGAGCTCACCCATCGCCGCGAGGCGGTCGGCACGGATCAACTGCTCGGTGAGTGCCCGAATCTCGGAGACGTCCTCGAGGGTGACCACGGCTCCGAGCACGCTGCCGCCCGACCGCCCGCATGCGTGAGGTCGACGACTGGACGTGGACCTCACGACCGGCCGGAGTCACGAGCGTCGTATCTCGCAGCGCGAGCGGCAGTCGACCCGCGAGCACCTTGGTGACGTCTGATGAGATGCCCCCGTCGTCGCGGAAGAGCGTCCGTATCGGCTTGGGCACCATCTCGAACTCGGACATGGCCAGCATGCGCTCGGCAGCAGGGTTCGCCGTGGCAACCGAGCCGTCCGGTCCGACGGTCAGAACGCCGGAGGTGATCGAGCGCAGGATCGATGAGGTGTAGTCCTGCACGTTGATCAGCTGGATGGCCCGCTCCTCGAGCTTGCGATACGCCTCCTCGAGTTGGGCGCGAGACCTGCCGCAGGTCGCGCGTCTTCGACTCCTCGAGGTCCCGGATCGAGCCGAACAGCAAACCGGCGATGAGGTATGACGCGATCTCAAGCGCGTTGTCGAAGCCCATGCCGAACACGCGGTTGAGCGACAGCCCTGCGTGGACGGAGAACAGAACCGAGCACGCGAGCGCTGTCAGCACGCCTCCGCGTCGGCCGAAGACGAACGCGGCGTAGATGATCGGAATGAAGTACATCCGCCGGTAGAGCAGGTGAAGCGGGATGCTCTGATAGCTCGCATTGGTGAAGAGGTGCAGTACCGAGATCAGCAGCACCATGACCACGATGATGAGGATGTGCCGCGTAACGATGCTGCGATCGTCTTCGATCGCAGCACCCAGAGACCCGGTCGACGGTCGTGCGGGCAGCCCGATGCGATCGGGCGTCATCGGCGGCGCCTAGCCCAGCTCGGCTCGATGCGCAGCTCCTCGCGGTACTTCGCCACGGTGCGGCGCGCGACGGTGACGCCCTCGGCCGAGAGCAGCTCGGCGAGCTTCTGGTCGGAGAGCGGCTTGGCCTCGTCCTCTTCCTTCACCAACTCGCGCAGGCGCTGCTTGATGCTGGTCGCCGCGACGTCCATGCCCGAAGCGGTGCGGTAGCCGCCGCTGAAGAAGTGCTTGAGCTCGAACAGCCCGTACGGCGTGGCCATGTACTTGCCGGTCACTCCGCGCGAGACGGTGGACAGGTGCACGCCGATCTCGACCGCCACGTCTTCGAGGCGCAGCGGCCGAAGCGGCCCGGTGCCGTCCTCGAAGAAGTCCCTCTGGACCTCCAGGATGATCTCGGTGATGCGGCTGACGGTGTCTTTGCGTCGGTCGACGTTGCGGATGAAGCTCTCCGCCGAGCGGATCTTGTCCTTGAGATAGCGCCGCGTCTCGTCATCTGCCGATGAGCCGCTCTTGAGCATCGAGCGGTACCGGGGGCTCACCCGCAGCGTGGGCAGTGCCTCGTTGTTCGGGATGATCAGCCACTCGTCATCGAAGCGCCGTACGGTCACGTCGGGGACGATGTAGCCGGGCGATGGTCCGGGCGAGAACGCGCCAGCCGGGCGCGGGTTCAGCGCGCGCAGAATCTCGACGAGCCGCCTGACCTCGGTCTCGTCGACGCGAAGCGCCCGCGCGACCTTGCGGAAGTGGTTGGCAGCGACGTCGTCGAGGTGCTCCTTGATGATGAGGGTCAGCATCGGCTCGTCGATGTCGAGGTACTCCATCTCCAAGCAGAGCGCCTCGGCAAGATCGCGTGCGCCCACGCCGGGAGGATCCAGCTGCTGGACCGCCATGAGGCCCGCCTCCGCCGCTTCCAGCGACACGTTCGAGAGCCGGGCCACCTCGGCGAGCGAGCCGGCGAAGAAGCCGTCCTCGTCGAGCGACCCGACGACCGCGCGCGCGGCCCGATCGACCTCGGGGCTGATATCGAGCAGCGAGAGTTGGTCGAGGAGGTAGTCGTCGAAGGTCTGGATGCCGCCGACGAACTCCTCGGTGTTGGCCTGCTCGGCGTTGGGATCGCGCGGAGCGGTGGGCTCCATCGAGTCGAGGTCCTCGTACATCTCGAGCCACTCGTCCCAGGAGCGTTCGTCCTCGACGGGCTCCTCGGCCTGCTCCTCGCCCTCCACCGGCTCGGTGTCGGTCTCGTCTACCTCGATGACGGGATTCTCGAGCATCTCCACGTCGATGAGTTGCTGCAGGTCGGCGATCGGCATCGCAAGGATGTTGAGCCCCTGGTAGACCTGGGGCGAAAGCGTCACCTTCTGGCGCAGTTCTGGACGCTGTTGGAGCTCCATGTCACCCCCCATGAACAGGCTCCTTGGCGAGCGCCGGGGCGGCGCGCCGATGCAAAAAGTATACCACCGGGCGGGGGTGGCTGTGCTCAGTCCTGGGGCGGGAGGATGGGTGCGCTGTCCCGTTCGGGCAGCTGCACGACGGCTATCGCGGCCAAGACGAACGCGCCGCCGAGGAACTGAAGCGCGGTGAGCGTCTCACCGAACAGCAAGAACGCGCCGATACCGGCCAGCACCGGCTCGATCGTCGAGGTCACCGTCGCGTTCGTCGGCGGGATGTGGCGAAGGGCCGCGAGAAACGCCGTGAACGGGATGACCGTGCTCACCACCGCGACGTAGATGACGGCGGCCGCGCTGCGCGGGTCGCCGAAGACGGAGAGCACCTCGGCCGGGCCCAGTACGACCATCCAGAAGACAGAGGCGAACCCGAGGCCGTAGAGCAGTGTCGTGAAGGGACTGAAGCGCGAGGACGCCCAGGTCCCCATGATCGAGTAGCTCGCGAAGAACACCGCCGACGCGAGCCCCCACGCGACGCCGGCGGGCGAGACGACGAGACCCTCACCCCCTATCGCGCCGACCACGAGCGCGCAGCCGGTGACAGACAGCGCGACGCCGGCAGGCAGCGTCCACGTCAGGCGGTGCCCCATGAAGACGACGCTCACGACGAGCACGATGATGGGCGCCAGGTACTCGAGCAGGATCGCCGTTGCGACGTTGGTGAGCGAGATCGTCTTGAAGTAGCTGTAGTGCACGCCCGCCATGCCGATGACGCCGAACGCCACCATGAACGGGAGCGCAGACCGCGGTACGCGGAGCGTGTCACGACGCGCGACGAGCAGGTACGACGAGCAGTACGACGAACGCCGAGAGCGCTCTGCTCGCAGAGAGCACCGTCGGTGCGATGGGGATGCCCAGCGGGGGCAGCGGCCACGACGCCGTCGCGGCGGAGGGCGCGGTGAACAGCCACTTGGCGGTGAGCCCACCGGTCGCCCAGCACGCGGCGGCGAGCAGGACGAGGGCGTAGCCGGTGAAGCGGCCGGACCTAGGCGAGTCCGGCATCGGACTCCTTGGCGGTCTTCTCGGCCTGGTACTCGTCGAAGGGCTCGAGATGCGACGATCGCGTCGACGACGACGGGGAACTCCTCGCACAGCAGGCGCTCGACGTCCTCGGCGATCCGGTGCCCGTCGGCGACCGTGCGCGTCTCGTCGACCTGGACGTGCAGGTCGACGTAGACCTCGGCCGCCGAGCCGCGCGTGCGCACGTGATGGCAGCCGAGCACGCCAGGCGCGGCGAGAACCACCTTGCAGATGTCCTCGACCGGTATGCGCGCAGAGTCCGAGAGCGTCGCACTCGCCGAGCGGAACACGCCCCACGCGGTCCAGACGATCACGAGCGAGATAAGCAGCGCGACCACCGGGTCGGCCTTGTCGAAGCCGAGCTTCACCAGCACGAGCGAGACGATGACGCCGAGGCTCACGAGGACGTCCGAGCCTGTGTGGGCGGCATCGGCGACGAGGATCTCGCTGCCGAGCCGCTTGCCCACGCGCCGCTCCCACGTCGTGATGATGAGGTTCACGCATAGAGTGCCGATCATGACCGCGAACGAGACCACCGACACCTGCGCCGGCTCGCTGTCGCCGAGCAGCTGGCTGAACGCGCTCGAGCCGATGCGGTACGCCGCGAAGACGAGCATGCCGGCGATGGCGGCCGACGCGTACGTCTCGTACTTGCCGTGACCGTAGGGGTGATCGCGGTCGACGGGCTTGGCCGCGACCGACATCCCCACCAGACCAACGACGTTGCTCGCGCCGTCGAACAGGGAGTGGAAGCCGTCCGCCTGCATGGCGGCCGAACCCGAGACCAGGCCCCACGCAAGCTTGGCGAGCGCCACGCCCACGTTGAGGAACAAGATCACCCAGAGGACGCGCCGGATGCTCGCGCACGCGCTCCGGACGAACGCCCGTCGTCGTCGGGCCTGCGATACCCCACCCGTCGTACTCCCCTCCGCCACTTGTGCCAGATACCCCTCGGGGGTATCATGCGGCTCCACAGCAACTCCCTCCGTCACGGTATCAGATTGTGGTGAGCCCCATGGCCGAGAACCTGCCCGTCGCGTTCGCAGACGCCGAAGAGCGAACACGCCTCATCAACCGGCTCCGCCGGCTCGAGGGCCAGATCAGAGGTCTTGCAGACGATGATCGAGTCCGGTCAGGACTGCGACGCCGTTCTCACGCAGGTCATGGCGGCGAAGTCCGCCCTCAACCAAGTCGGGCTGCACATCGTCGGCCACGCCATGAAGACGTGCCTGATCGACGACGAGACAGCCACGCGCGACGAAGTCATCGACGAGGCGATCAAGGTCTTCATCAAGTACTCGTCGTGCGTGAAGTAGCTCCCTGGACGCTCCGCGAGAACGCAAAGGGCCCCGCACGTCGCGGGGCCCTTTCTAGTCTCATCACGCACTCAGGCGACCGACCGTCGCACACGGCTAGCCTCAACGAAAGGCGCCCGGGCCGCATGAGACGGCAGCGCGAACTCCCACGCGAACCACTCGTCGCGACGAAGCCGCCGCCCACTCCTCGGTCGACGTCCTTCGAGCCGCACACGGGGCACACGCGGTCGGAGTCTCGCAGAAGCCGCATAAGGAACAGATCGAACTGATGGCCGCAGTCGCGACAGCGTAGCTCGTAGGTCGGCATGACTCCTATACCAGCCCCAGCTCGCGCCCGAGCGCATCGGCGCCACGCGCACCGACGACCTGAGCGGTGACATTCCCGCCCTCGAACCGCGCGACCGTAGGAATGCTCATGACGCCGTACTGAACGGCGAGCTCTTGGTTCTCATCGATGTTCACCTTCACGAACTTGGCGGCATCGCCAACGCGATCGGCAAGCTTGTCGATCTCGGGGCCGACCATGCGGCACGGACCACACCACGGCGCCCAGAAGTCCACGATGACCGGGACTTCGGATGCAACCACCTCACTCGACCACGTAGCTGCAGAAACGTCGACTGCCTTGCTCATGCGGGCCCTCCCTCCAGAGTCTGTTCATCGTTCGGCGCGATTATACCCTATAGGGGTATTTCTCAGTCAAACCAGGAGCGTCAACGAGTATGATTCCCCCGGGAGGCGGCTTGGACCCTTTGACCATCGTGTGGAGCGTGCTCGTGGTGGGCGCCCTGGTGTCGGGCGTCGCCTTCGTCGGCGTGCTGGTGGTGCGTCGCGACGCGGAGCTTGTCGTCGCGATCATCGGCGTGGCGGGCTTCGGCTTGTCGGCCTACTCACTCGTCACGCTCTCGGGCGTCTACGATCGCCTCGACGCGGTGCTCTACGGGTTCGCCTTCATGGCCGCCGCGCTCGCTGGCGGCTACGCGCTCGCGTCATCCCTGCTCGAGCGTGTCGCCGGGCGGCCGCCAAGACCCGCCAGGAACTCGTCGCAGTCCAAGCCGGCCACCACCGCGGTGATTCTCGTGAGCTGCGTCGAGCCTGAGGAGTACGACCCGAAGGCGACCGCCGGCATGCTGAGCGAACTCGCCGCTGAGGAGCTGCTCGAACCCTCGCTTGGCGCGCTCCCCTTTCTCTTCTTCGCCCAGAAAGCACGCTACCGAGCCATCGGCGGGACCAGCCCGGCCTCCGCGGAGATGCGGACGCTCACAGAACGCATGGAAGCTCCGCTCGCCTCCCTCGGCGTCGACCTGGTCCTCGCCGCGAACTGCTCGGGCCGTGACGCGCTCGCCATACAGGTCGCGCACGCAATGGAACGTGGCTGTCGGACGGTCGTGATCGGCGTCGTGGCCGTGGCCGAGTCACTTCACCTCTCGGCCGCCAAGGCCGAGGTCGCCTCGCTTCGCGCGGAGGACTCCGGCGTTCGAGTCGCCTACGTCGAAGCGCTCGGCAGTTCCGACCGTGTGGTCGAGCGTCTGGCGAGTCGCGTGCTCGCCACCGTGGGGGATTCGCCCGCGGGCGGGGCGGTGCTGGTCGGTCACGGGCAGCCCGAGGAGCGCTCCGAGCGCGACCCCGGCTTCGACGAGGCGGAGACGGCGTTCCTCAACCGCATACGCAGGGAGCTCGTCGATCGAGGCATGGCCGAGGCGAACGTCCGCGTCGCGTGGGCGGAGTGGGGTGTCCCCGACGTCACGTCGACCACACGTCACCTCGCGGCACTCGGCTGTCGGCGCATCGCGGTGCTGCCGGCGGTCTTCCCGTTCGACTGCATCGGGACTCGGCTCGACATCGAGGTGTCCGTCCGCCAGGCGCGGGTGGACGACCAGGTGTCGGTCGTCACTCTGCCTGCATGGCGCGACGACGATGCGGTGCTGACGGAGCTACGCGAACGGGTGGCTGCAGTGCTTCGGTAGCGAAGTGCGCGAAGTGGTCCTGCGAACGGTGAGGAGGACCTACTTGGCCTTGCAGCGCTCCCAGTTCCACGACTGCATACGCCGGATCTGCGGATAGCGGAAGGCGTAGCGGACCATCAGAGAAAGCCCGCCGGGCGCGGTCTCGGCCTTGGTCTCGAGGCGCTCGATGCTCGTGCGCAGGTCATCGGCGTTGGTACCACCAAAGACGGTGTAGCCTTTCCCGATGGCCGCCAGGACGTGAGCGTCGGAGCCGCCGGTTGCAGCTATGCCGAGCCCTCCCATCATCTTGCGCGCCATGCCGTTGGCCCAGTCGAGGTACGGCAGGGAGTTGGCGACCTCAAGGGCTTGGAACGCCATGTCATTGAAGGCCTCGGCGAGCATGTTGCGTCCGAACGGGCCGAAGACGCCTTGTGCCGAGAACGGGTGCGCGATGATCGCGATGCCGCCCTGATCCTGGATGGCACGCACGGTATCGCGCGCGCTCATTCCCGCCGGAATCTCGTCCTCGATGTAGAGGCCGATGACGTGCCCCTCCTTCGAGGAGACCTCCTCGCCCACCACGACGTCGAAGTCGTACAGCTCGGCGAGTGACTTCGCGAAGCGAGCACCCTCCATCGTGTTGTGATCGGTGATGGCGATGACGTCGAGGTCCGTGTGGTGCTGGACGTACTCCATGATCTCGGGAATGCTCGCCAGTCCGTCGGAGTGGTCGGAGTGGATGTGAAGATCGGCCTTGCCCCAGCCTTCAGTATTCACTGAGCGTGTGGTCCCCTCATGAACGGGTGGGCCGGCGCGCCGCGCACCGGCGACAGTGTGCTGTATGCAAAGCCCGAACCAACGCGAACGGGAGCTTCTTCCACCCTCACTATCGGCACATCGGGCAGCCAAAGCAAGCCGGCGGGTGAGTCTACCGGGCTGCCGCCCACGTCTTGAGCCGCTCGACTCCCTCGTGCAGCCGCTCGATCGAGGTGGCGTAGCTGAACCGCAGGAAGCCCTCTCCTCCCTGGCCGAAGTCGATGCCGGGAGCGCACGCGACCCCGGCCTCTTCGAGCAGGCGCCCGGAAAGCGCGAGCGAGTCCTCGCTCCAGCAGCGTGCGTCGGCGAAGACGTAGAACGCGCCGCACGGCTCGCAGTCGATGCGGAGTCCGGCGTCGCGAAGCGCGGGCACGAGGAAGCGGCGGCGCTCGTCGTAGATCGCGCGCATGTGGGCGACGTCGCCCTGCGCCTCGGTGAGCGCCACCACGCCCGCCTGCTGGACGAACGCGTTGGCGGCCAGGAAGAAGTTCTGCTGGATCTTCTCGGCGGGGCGAACGAACTCGCGGGGCGCGATGAGGTAGCCGAGACGCCAGCCGGTCATCGCGTACGCCTTCGAGAAGCCGTTCAGTACGAACGCGCGGTCGGTGTGCTGCAGGATGCTGCGGTCGGGGCCGCAGAAGTTCAGGCCGTGGTAGATCTCGTCGCTCGCGATGTAGACGCCGGTCTCCTCGGCGATCTGGGCCAAGGCGGCCAGGTCGTCATCGTTCAGTACCGCGCCGGTCGGGTTGCTCGGCGAGGTGATCATGATCGCCTTGGTGCGCGGCCCGATGGCCGCACGGAGCTCGTCGAGACGATAGCGGAAGCCGTCCTCGGCGTGGACCCGCAGCGTCTTGGCCACCCCGCCGAGGAACGTGACGTAGTTCGGATACGCGGGGTAGCAGGGGTCGGGCATGATGACCTCGTCGCCGGGGTCGAGCAGCGCGCCGAAGAGCAGCAGCATCGCCGGGCTCGTGCCCTGGGTCACCACGATGTCGGCGGGATCGACCGCGACGTCGTAGGTCGCTCGGTAGTGAGCCTTGAGCGCCTCGCGCAGGTCGGGCAGGCCGAGCGACTGCGTGTAGTGCGTGCTCCCCCCCTCGATCGCCGCCTCGCCGGCGCGAGCGATCACCGTCGGCGTCGGGAAGTCGGGGTCGCCGATCTCGAGGCGCACGATGTCACGGCCGGCGGCCTCGAGCTCCTTGGCCCGTGCCACGACATCCATGACGACGAACGGGCGGATCGCCTGTGCGCGCTTCGAGACGGTCATCTAGGAGCTCCTTGGCGGCGATGGTGAGGCGGGCTCGGTAGGCCTGGGTGGCCGCATTGCCGAGCACCTCGAGGCGGCGCAGGTCAGCGTAGCTCAAGTCCGGGGTCGAGATGATCTCGTGCGGCGGCTCGCGGTCGAAGCGCAGGCCGAGCTCGTCGGCGCGCTCCCAGAGCGACGTGCCGGGCAGAACGTGCAGCGTCGAGACCTGGACGCGTCCCGGGTCGAGGCCGATCGCGAAGTCGAGCCCGGCGACGACGTCCTCGACGCTGTCGCCGGGCAGCCCGACGATCAGGTCGCACTCGACCGAGATCCCGGCGCGCCGGCACGCCTCGAACGCCAGCGGCGAAGCGCTCGGCATCGAAGGCCCGGCCGCACGCGGCGAGCGCCGCGGCACCGACCGACTGCGGGCCGGTCTCGACGCTCGCGACACCCGCGGCCGCCAGCAGGGCGGCCTGCTCGTCGTCGACGCGCTCGATGTCCACCTCGATCGTGTGCAGGCGCACGCCGCGGCGCGCGTGGGGCGCGAGGATCTCGCTGAGGCGGGCCAAACGGTCCGGCGTCAGGTTGAAGACCGGGTCGATGAAGCTGAACGACCGCATACCCGGCGTCGTCGCGACCGCCTCGATGTCGGCGGCGATGCGCTCCCACGAGAACGAGCGGATGCGCGTCGAGCCCTTGCCCTCGTAGCAGTACGCGCACGCGTGAGGGCATCCGCGGTAGGTCTCGACGTAGGCCGAGCCGTCGGTGGCGATGGGCCGATCGATCGAGAACGGGCTGGGGATGTCGTCGAGCTCCGCGACCGGCGTCGCGGTCGGGCGCAGCTCACGATCGCGCCGCCCGTGCGCGCGGTCACGCCGGGCACGCCGGCGATGTCGCCTCCCCTCGCGTGCGAGTGCAGCAGCTCGGCGAACGCGAACTCGCCCTCGCCGCGCACCACGGCATCGATCGCCGAGTGGGCGGCGAGCACCTCCTCGGCGATCGGGCCGACCTCCGGACCGCCAACGACGACGAGCGCGTTCGGGAGCTCGGACTTCACGAGCCGCACCGCCTCGAAGACGTGGCGCGCGGTCCAGCAGTACACCGGCAGGGCGACGACGTCGGGAGCCGGTTCGAGCGAGAGCAGCCGGTACGCCAGCCACCAGGGGTCCTCGCGCCGTGTCGGTGTCGAGCCGGTTGATCGCCACGTCGAGCCGCGCGTCAGCGGCGACGGTCGCGTGAAGGTAGTCGAGCGCGAGCGACCGGTAGCCCGGAGCGCTCACCCCCACCAAGGCGACTCCGAGACGCCTGCTCATCGCTCCCCCGCCTCAACGAGCTGCGACGGGCCCGACGGCGTAGGCGGCCGGCACGACGTGCGCCCAGCCGCGCGCGTGGGCGGCGAGGCGGTTGACGGTCGCCGTCTCGAGTGCCGCGTCGAGCAGCGCAGCGTGCTCGGGTCGCTCGCTCAGGCCGGTGACCGAGAAGGTGACCGCGCTGGCGCCGAGTCCCGCGGCGGCCGCGGCGATGAGCGGGAGTTCGCCCACGTTGTGGCGACAGACCGGCACGTCCACGCTCACGAAGACCTCGGCCTCGGCTGCTGCGGCAGCCGTCGCGAAGGCCCGCGAGCCCGCAAGCGGCGGCCGCGAAGAGCCCGGGGCGTCCCGCCAGGCGGTCGTGCGTCTCGGCACTCCCGCCGAGCAGCACGACCTCGAGGTGGCGAACCCCGGCCTGCACGACCCCTTCAGCGTTCGTGGCGTGCGCAAGTGCGCCCGCGTCGGTGCGCAACCGGATCCGCTCGAAACCGGCGCGCCGAGCGGCATCGACGAGCTGCGGGAGCTGCGGGTGCGCGAACGGCTCTGCAGCCCACGAAGGCGACGTTGGGCCCGGGCCCCGCGACCCAGCCTGCAGCGCACGCGTCGAGGTCGGCGGCGACGTCGGCGAGGTCGCGCATGCGTGGCGCCTCGGCCTGCGTGCACCGCACGCAAGCGAGCCCGCCACCGTGTCCGATCGCCACCTCGGCGAACAGGATCATGTCCGCCCCCTTCCGAGGGAACAGTCTAACGGACGACGATGAGGTGTACCCTCATCACAAGGCCGTCTCGGATGCTTCTTGAGGACCTGCTGGAGGACCGGATGCCGTCTATCAGCCGAAGTCAGCGCTACCGGCACATCGTCGGCGTGATCGTCGACGAGGGCTTCGGCACGGCGCTCGACCAACTGGGACTGCGAGCTCCCTGGATCGGCAACCTTCTCCGCAGCCGGACCCCTTCGGAGGACATGAACCTGAGTCCCGAAGTGCGAGTGCGCCGGACGATGGAGCGCCTCGGTCCGACGTTTGCGAAGATCGGTCAGCTGCTGTCTGTGCGCCCCGACCTCATCCCCGCGAGCTACGCCGCCGAGTTGGCGAAGCTCCAAGACGAGATGGCCCCGTTCGAGTTCCAGCTTGCGAAGGACGAGATCGAGACCGCGTTCGGCGAGCCGCTCGAAGAGCTCTTCTCGGCGTTCGATCCCACGCCGGTGGCGGCGGCGAGCATCGGCCAGGTGCACCTCGCCACGCTGCCTGACGGGACCGAGGTCGCCGTCAAAGTGCAGCGCCCCGGGATCCGCGACGTGATCGAGGCCGATCTCGACATCCTGCGCACCCAGGCGCGCCGCATCCACGGCCGTACGGAGCTCGGGCGGCGCTACGACGTCGTGGGACTCGTCGACGAGTTCGCGCGCGTGCTCCATGAGGAGTGCGACTACGTGCACGAAGGCGAGAACGCAGAGACGCTAGCCGAGGCCTTCGAGGGCGACGAGACCGTCTGGTTCCCGAAGGTGTACTGGGAGCGCACCTCCTCGACGGTGCTCACGCTCGAGCGGATCAGCGGCGTCCCCTTCAACCGGCCGGAGGAGCTCGACGCGAGGGGCTTCAATCGGCAGGAGATCGCCCGCCGCGGGATCAGCTGCTACTACGAGCAGATCTTCATCCACGGCTTCTACCACGCCGATCCGCACCCCGGAAACCTCTTCGCTGCCGAGGACGGGCGCGTCGCCTTCACCGACTTCGGGCGCGCCGGCTACCTGAGCGAGACCGCCAAGGGGCACGTCGCCGACCTGCTCGTCGCGATCATCGCCCAGGACGGCGAGACCGCGGGCGACGTGCTGCTGGAGGTCAGCCGCAGCGCCGCCGATGTCGACGCGGCCGGCCTCAAGCGCGACGTCAGCGCGCTGATCGCCAAGTACTACGACCTGCGGCTGCACGAGGTCGACACGCGCAAGATGGTGGTCGAGGTGATGTCGCTCATCGGTAAGCGGGGCCTGACGCTGTCCTCTGAGTTCGCGCTGCTGCTCACCACGCTCGCGACGATCCAGGCCCTCGGCACCGCAATCGACCCCGAGTTCCACTTCGTCGAGTCGGTCACGCCGTTCGCGCGCCGCATCATCGAGGAGCAGTCGCAGCCCTCCGCGCTCGCGGCAGGCTTCCTCGGGAGCTTCCGCAAGTCGGCAAAGGCGCTCCAAGGGCTGCCCGACAACCTGAACCGTACCCTCAGGCGCGTTGCCGATGGCGATCTGCGCGCGACGGTGCGTCTCGGCGGCTACGACCCGATGCTGTCACGCATCGAGCAGGCCGTCGACCGGCTCGCGTTCGCGCTCGTGGTCTCCGCGTTCGTGCTCGGGTTCTCGTGGCTGCTGGCGCCGCGCGGCATCCCCTCGTGGCTCGAGTGGGTCGCAGGAATCACCCTCGTGTGCTCGGCCGGCGTGGGCGCCTGGTTCTTCTTCTCGATCTTCTGGCGTCGATTCCGGCGGCGCGACCACGACCTGTAGGTGCGGTCCGCCGTCGCTACTTCACCTTCACGTAGTCGTACTTCGAGGACCACGTCTTCGAGTGCTTGGCATCGGCGGGCGCGAGTGCCCGCAGCCGCCAGCCTCCCTTGCTCGGAAGTCTCATCTTCACCTTGTAGCGGGTGTAACCCCCGTAGTGGTAGGCGGTCGCCTTGACACGCCCGTAGGCCTTCCACTTTCCGGCGACCTTCTTGTACCTGTAGACCCAGACCGGCTTGGTGCCGGCGGCGTGTCTCGGCTTGAGGGATCCGTAGACTGTGTAGTACTTGGACTTCTTCATCGTCTTGGGAGCGATCGGGGTGCTGAGCGACGTCTGCGGCGTCACGATGATCGACGCGCTCGCGCTCGGCGCGTTCAGGCCTGGCATGCCTGCGTAGCTGAGGCGGTACGCGGTCTTGTCACGCGTCAGCAAACGGAACGTCACTGCCCCGATCACCGAGGTGGAACCGGCCGCAACGGTGCTCCAGGAGGCGGCGGTCTGCTTCTGCAGTAGTACGGCCTGTCCCGGCAGAACCGTGCCCGCTGCGTTCTTGAGCACGCCCCCGACAGTGAACCTGACTCCGTACTTGGGTCTGGTTGGAGACGCCGCTCGCGACAGTGTCGTCGCTGTCGGGACGGCTACCCTCACTACCGCGCTCTCGCCGAGACCGAAGGGATTGCTGTTGCCGAGGTAGAGCGCTCTGTAGTGGACGGTCGCTGAAGGCACGAGAGTGACACGTGCTACACCGTCGGGCGCAGTGATGAGGCTAGCAGCATCAACCCATCCGGTCGTCCCATCGGGTGATGACTGCACGAGCACCTGCTGTGCATCAAGCGGGGCGCCGCCTGCCGATGTTGCTCGCAAAGTGGCGGTGAGCGTGACCGGATCGCCTGATTGCACGAGTGCGGTTGCTGTGGAAGTCAAAGCCAGGTGGACGCTCTCGGTCGTCAGTTGACGGACAAACACGTCCTCGAAACCGTTCGTGTCACCACTAACCAGGTTGGTGGCACCAGACCAGAACGCAACGCAACCGCCGTTCGCAGAGATTCGCGGCTCGGAGCATTCGTTGTCGGCACTGCCGCCTGCGGACGTCCGGCTCGCCCAGGTGGTGGCCTGGTTAGTTCGATCGTAGACGAACACGTCCCACGTGTTGGTGTCGCCTACAGCCAAGTTGGTGGCAAAGGAGCTGAAGGCTACGTAGCGCCCGTCTGCGGAGATGACTCCCGAGTGGCTGTCTCCCCCCTCGGCCTGCAGTCCACCGGATGCGAGACTGACCCGAGTGGTCGTCCCGGCGGTTCGGTCGCGCACGAAGACATCGCTGTGTACGTTGTTGTCTCCGGGGGCGAACGCACCGTTCGAGCTGAACGTCACGTAGCGGCCGTCGTACGATACGGAGGGATTGCCGCTGTGAGCGCTCAACTGCGCCTCGTTGGAGTCGACGCTCACACGCGTCGTCTCATCGTTCTGCAACTCATGGATGAACACATCGTCGCTGGAGTTGGCCTCGCCGATCACGAGGTTGCTCGACCGTGACCGGAATGCCACGAACCGGCCGTCGCCCGAAAGCGTCGGCCAATCGCTGAAGTCGTTGCCGCCTTCGGCTGAGAACGACTTCTCGCTGGCACGGACGGTGTTGCCCGTTGTGCGATCGTGCACGAAGATGTCGGCCTTGCCACCGAGATCGTTCGGCACAAGGTTCGACGCGGCGGACGTGAAGGCAACGTAGCGGCCGTCGTCCGAGATGTCCGCAGAGTAGCTGTCGTTGTTACCCGCGCCGGCGGCGCCAATGCTCACGCGGCTGATGCCACCGGTGGTCCTGTCGCACACGAAGATGTCCGCGAAACCACCTGCGTCGCCGGGCACCAAGTCCGTGGCCTCCGACTCGAACGCCAGGTAGCGCCCGTCGGCCGAAATGCTGGGATTGTAGCTGGGTCCGTTGCCGGCGCCCACCCTCGTCGTCGTACCGGTCGCCCGATCACGTATGAATACGTCCCAGTGGCCGTTCTCATCTCCGGGCACAAGCGTGCTCGCGCCAGACCCAAAGGCAACATAGCGACCGTCGGCCGACACGGATATGTTCTCGCAACGCTCGTTGGCTTGGGCGCCCGCCGTGCTCACGCTGACGCGCGTGAGGGCGGGAAGCGATACCACCGCACTTGCGGGGACTGCCGCCAGCATCAGGGCGCAAAGTGAGATGGCGACCGCACGCGTCGACACATTGTGCCAGTTCCTCATCTGAATCCCCTCACTCACGCCACGGGGACAGTCCTATCCTGGTGCCCCCTCGTCACACGCTCTCGAACCGCGCAGTACCTATGCGAGCTATACCCCGAGTGTCGTTGTCACTCTCGCTGCACAGGTATCGAGGCGCAGCACGCGCAAGGTCGAAGCCCGGCCGCAGCATCGAACGCCGGGAATAGACGTATGACGGCAACAAGAGAGCCCAGCATTCCCGAGAGGACGGAGACTACCAGTGGGACCCCGAGAACTGCCACGGCCCACGAGGGCATCCATCGAGGCTCGGGTCGTCTGGTACGCCGCGTGCGTGAGCGCGACGCTCGCACTGGTCGCGGTCATGTCGTCGCTCCCACTCCGTGCGCTCGCGATGGTGGTCGGCTTGGGCGTGGCACTCGCACTCGCCCCCGCGTACCTGCGACGCGCTACGCCCTTCTTGGCGGCGATCGTCACCGTTGGTGCGGCGATCGGCTCCACCGCAACCGTGGTCTGGCTCTCCGGCTTGCCGTGGGAGACCGGGATCTCGTGGAGCCAAGCCGGCGGCGTCGGTCGGGCGACGGCCTGGCTCTTCACAACCACGTCGCTGTGCTTCGGGACGGGTGTGCTTGGGACCGGGCGCCTCATCCTGCGAGAGGGCCTGCGGCAGGGCAACCTCCGAAGGCGCGGATACCGCCTGGCGTCGGCACTGCCGCTGATCTCGTTCATGGGCTTCCTGAGCCCTCGCGCTCTTCCCGGTCGGCGGGGCCGAACTGTTCACCAAGGTCCACAACTACGCTTCTTGGGCGGCGTTGGGCTCGTTCTGGGTCGGGATGGTCGCCACGGCTGCGCTGCGCGGTCTGCCGCGAGGGCTCCGGTTCTACTCGGTTGGCCGCGGCTGTCCTCGTGTTCGGCACGTGGCTACCCAACGGACTCCGCTTCATGGGGCTCATCGAGGCCCAGCCGATCTCCATGCTGGCGATGGAACTGGTGGTCTTCCCGCTATGCCTCCTGTGGTTCTGCTGGCTTGCGTGGGAGTGGA
>CAVVUM010000008.1:0-97227 GCA_963751505.1 uncultured Coriobacteriia bacterium | reverse complement strand
CCGGCCCCGTGTAGCCGAGCAGCTCGGCGGTCGCCACGCTCGTGAGGTCGAGCGCGGTGAGGAACAGCCACCAGTTGAGGGTGAGGATGAGGCCCTGCGTGATGAGCTGCAGCCACTTCGTGCGCGGAAGGCCGACGAGCTCGCGCCATCTCCCCGTCGAGAGCATCCACCCGCCGATCACGATCGCGGCGAAGAAGACGCGGTAGAACACCTTGACCACCGAGGCGCAGTCGACCGCGCGCAAGAACAGCGGGATCGAGCCCCAGACGAGCCCCGCGACGACGACACGGGCGAGGCCGAGCATGCGCTCGCGCGGTGCTATCGGCTGGTCGGGGTGCATGGCCCCAGTCTAGCGGAGCCGAGCGTGCGTCCTCGAGCCCGGCGGACGGGCGGCCGCAGCGACCAGCGAGCCCGCTAGCAGATCCTCGGCAACTGCTCGCCAACGAGCATGTCCATGATGCGCGTGGCGCCGAAGGCGGTCTTCACGTAGACCTTGCCGGCCGGCGACTCGGCGACCTCGCCGACGATCGCGGCATCCTCGCCGTAGGGCGCGCTCTTCATCGCAGCGAGAGCAGCCTCGGCCTGCTCGGCGGGCACGATCGGCCACCATCTTGCCCTCGTTGGCGACCTGGAAGACGTCGTAGCCGAGCATCTCGGAGGCGCCCCGCACCTGCGGCTTCACCGGCACCGAGGTCTCCTCGACCGTGATCGAGACGCCCGAGGCATCCGCGATCTCGTTGAGCGTGCTCGCGAGCCCGCCGCGCGTCGGATCGCGGAAGACCCGCGTGTCCGGGCGCGGCCTCGAGCACCGCGGCGCAGAGCTCGGCGAGCGGCGCGGCGTCGGTCTCGATGTCGGTCTCGAACTCCAGGCCTTCGCGGGTCGAGACGATCGCGATGCCGTGATCGCCGAGCGTGCCGGAGACGAGCACCTTGTCGCCGGGCTTCGCATACGAGCCCGAGAGGTCGACGCCCTCGGCGAGCACGCCGACGCCGGCGGTGTTGATGTAGATGCCGTCGCCATGCCCCTTCTCGACGACCTTCGTGTCGCCGGTGACGATGTGGACGCCGGCCTCCTCGGCAGCCTCGCGCATCGAGTGGAGGATGCGACGCAGGTCGTCGATCGGCATGCCCTCCTCGAGCACGAAGCCGACCGACAGGTAGAGCGGCGTGGCGCCGCTCGTGGCGACGTCGTTGACGGTGCCGCACACCGCGAGCCGGCCGATGTCGCCACCGGGGAAGAACTGCGGCGTGACCACGTAGGTGTCGGTGGAGAACGCGAGCCGGGAGCCCGGGAAGGCGAGCGAGGCGGCGTCGTCGAGGCGCTTGAGGGCGTCCTCGGCGAACTCGGTGACGAAGACCTCTTCGATGAGCTCGCGCATCATCGTGCCACCGGAGCCGTGCGCGAGAAGGATGCGGTCGGAGCGCATGGGCGGCCTTTCGTGAAGTGTCGGGCGCATCACGCGCCACCGGGCAGTCGGGACCTAGGCTTTGCCGTAGTCGGTGTAGCGATAGTACGCCGCGCAGCTGCCTTCCGAGGAGACCATGCACGGCCCGATCGGGTGCTCGGGCGTGCAGCCGCGCGCGAACAGCTTGCACTCGAAGGGCAGCACGATGCCGCGCAGCACGTCGCCGCACTGGCAGCCCTTGATGTCCTTGGGCTCGGGGACCTCGAAGTCGAAGCGCTTCGTCGCGTCGTAGGCAGCGAACTCCTCGCGGATGCCGAGTCCCGTGCCGGGGATCACGCCGATACCGCGCCAGTCGGCGTCGATCGGCTCGAAGACCTCGTCGACCATCTTGCGCGCGTGTTCGTTGCCCTGCGGCTCGACGCCGCGGCGGTACGCGATCTCGATCTCCGCGCGGCCTTCCTTGAGCTGCGAGACGAGCATCCAGATGGCCTGCAGCATGTCGACCGGCTCGAAGCCTGCGATGACGCCGGGGACGTGGTACTCCTCGGCGAGGAAGCGGTAGGGCTCCATCCCGATGATCGTCGAGACGTGGCCCGGCAGGATGAACGCGTCGACCTGGACTTCGGGATCGTTCACGAGCGCGCCGAGCGCGGCGGGCACGGTCTTGTGCGCGCAGAAGACGCTGAAGTTCTCGATGCCGGCCTCCTTCGCGCGCAGGATCGCTGCGGCGATGAGCGGCGCGGTGGTCTCGAAGCCGACGGCGACGAACACGACCTGACGCGACGGGTCCTTCTCGGCAAGCGCGAGCGCGTCGAGCGGGGAGTAGACGATGCGAACGTCGCGGCCGTCGCCCTTCTCGCGCGAGAGCGAGGAGTAGCTGCCCGGCACCTTCATCATGTCGCCGAAGGTGGTGAGCGTGACGCCTTCCACCTGGCCGATCGCGATGGCGGTGTCGATGTCGTGATTCGCGGTGACGCACACCGGGCAGCCCGGCCCGGAGAGCAGCGTGAGCCACTCGGGCATCACGCCCCGCAGCCCGTTCTTGGCGATGGATACCGTGTGGGTGCCGCAGACCTCCATGATCTTGACCTGACGGCCGGGATCGGCGGCTTGGATAGCTTCGATGAGACCCCGGGCGATCTCAGGGTCGCGGAACGCCGAGAGGTCCATGGAGCGCCTACGCCCCCTCGGCGATGCAGGCCCTCGTCCTCTGCGAAGAACGGCAGAGTCTTCAGCAAGTCGAGCGTGTCGTTGGCGGTGGCCTCGTCGATCACCTGCAGGGCGAAGCCGGCATGGACGAGAACGAAGTCGCCGATCTCAGCCTCGGGGACGAGATCGAGCGAGACCTTGCGGGTCACGCCCATGATGTCGACCGTCGACATGCGGTTCTCGTCGATGCTTGAGACGCGCGCGGGGATTGCGAGACACATGCTGCAGACTCCTTTGGCCGCTGGTGCCAGTATCTAAGGCTGGCCCGCCCTATCGGCTAGCACACCTCGTGCCGACGCGCCCACGCGACGACGGCCTGCCCGAACGAGACGGCGGCGTCGTTCGCCGGCAGCCTCACGTGGGTGAGAGGCTTCAGCCCAGCCGATTCGAGTTCGTTCACCGCGCCCGCGAGCACGAGTCGGTTCATGAACACGCCTCCGGCCAAGGCGACGTAGTCCGTGCCGGCGCGCTCCGCCGCCGCCTTGCCAGACGAGACTATACACCCGACCACCGCACGGTGGAACCGCGCGGAGATTACCCCGACAGGTATCCCACCAGCGACGTCGTCCAGTACTGAGGCGAGCACCGGGGTCGGGTCGATGGTGAACGGCGCCCCGTGCTCGGCGGGCGGCACGAGCGCGAACGCGTACGAGCCACTGCGCCTCCGGATCTGCGCGCGCCTCGAGCAGGATCGCGGCCTCGCCCTCGTAGCGAGCGTCGTCGGCGACCCCCGCGAGCGCCGACACGGTGTCGAACAGGCGACCCATCGAGCTCGTGAGCGGCGAGTTGACGCCGCGCTCGACCATCGTGACGAGCGTGCGCTCCTCGCCCTCGGCCAGCCGAGAACGAAGCGGCGCCGCACCGGGGTGATCGAGCAGCCCGAGCGCGTGCAGCGTGCCGAGCGCCATGCGGGCCGGCCGGCGCACGGCGGCCGCGCCCCCCGGCATCGGCACGTAGCGCAGGTGCGCGAAGCGCTCGTAGCCGGCCCAGTCCGCGACGAGCACCTCGCCGCCCCAGATGCGGCCGTCCTCGCCGTAGCCGGTGCCGTCGAACGCGACGCCGGCGACGCGGTCGTCCACGCCGTGCTCGGCGGTCACGCTCACGATGTGGGCGTGGTGGTGCTGCACGCCGACCTTCGGCAGTTCGAGGTCGAGCGCCCACTTCGTCGAGAGGTACTCGGGGTGCAGGTCGTGCGCGACGATGCGTGGCTCGATTCGGAAGAGGCGCTCGAACAGGCCGAGCGTCTCGGCGAAGCTCTCGAGCGTCTCGGCGTTCTCCAGGTCGCCGATGTGCTGAGAGACGAACGCGTAGTCGCCCTTGAGAAGTGCGAACGTGTTCTTCTGCTCGGGCCCCGCGGCGAGGATGTCGATGTCGGTCGTGAAGGGGAGCGGCACGGGGTGGGGAGCGTAGCCGCGCGCACGCCGCACCGGCTCGACGATGTCGCCCACGACGCGCACCACGCTGTCGTCGTAGCGGCTGTAGATCTCGCGGTCGTGCAGCAGGAACGCGTCCGCGATGTCGCCCAGGCGCTCGAGCGCCTCGGCGTTGCCGGTGGCGATCGGCTCCTCGCTGCGGTTGCCGCTGGTCATCACGAGCGGACCGTCGACGGCGCGGATGAGCAGGTGGTGCAGCGGCGTGTACGGCAGCATGACGCCGATCTCGGCGAGGCCGTCGGCGACCCCGTCCGCGAGGGGCGCGGGGGCTCCGGGCGCGGGCACGAACTCGTCGGTGCGCCGGCGCAGCAGCACGATCGGCCGCACGGCGCCGGCGAGCAGCTCGGCTTCGATCGGGCCGACCTCGCAGTACGCGCGCGCCGCGTCGAGGTCGCGCACCATGATCGCGAGCGGCTTGCCCCAGCGGTGCTTGCGCTCGCGCAGGCGCGCGACGGCCGCTGGGATCGGTGGCATCGCACGCGAGGTGGAAGCCGCCGAGTCCCTTCGAGGCGACGATGCTGCCCTGCGAGAGCAGGTCGCGCGACTGCCGAGACGATCGCATCCGAGCGCTCGCGCTCGGCGTGCGGCTCGCGGTGCGGCCGCGGCGAGACCTCGCGCTCCGGCGACCAGCGCCAGTCCGTCGGCGACGCCCTCGGCGTTGAGGTACAGGCGCGGACCGCAGACGAAGCACGCGTCGGGCTGGGCGTGGAAGCGCCGGTCGGCCGGGTCGGCGTACTCGGCGGCGCACGACTCGCACATCGGGAAGTCGCGCATCGTCGTCATCGGGCGGTCGTAGGGCACGTCACCGATGATCGTGAAGCGCGGGCCGCAGTTCGTGCAGTTGATGAACGGGATAGCGGTAGCGTCGGTCGGCCGCGTCGAACAGCTCGGCGGTGCAGTCGGGGCACGTCGCGATGTCGGGCGAGACGAGCGTCATCGCGCCGGCCTCGGCCTTCGACTCGCGGATCTCGAATGCCGAGAACCCCTGCGGCTCGACCTCCTCGGCGAAGACGTGCTCGATGACCGACATCGCCGGGGCGCGCTCGCGAAGCAGCGCGGGGAAGGCGTCGACGGCGGCGGCCGGGCCCTCGACGACGCAGTGCACGCCGTCGGAGGCGTTGAGCACCCAGCCGGTCAGGCCCTCCGACACCGCGAGGTTGTAGACGAACGGTCGGAACCCGACGCCCTGCACGATGCCGGTGACGTGCAGTTGCAGGGCCCTCATCGACCGGCCTGGCGCCGCGTGCCCCCGTTGGCGACGTAGCGGTTGTTCACCAGGATGAACAGCTCGTACGCCTGGTCGAGCAGGTCCATCGCCTCGTTTGCCGTGTCCGTGGTCGAGGGTCTCGCGCGGGTCATCGAAGGACTCGCCGTGGATGAACGCGTTGCGCGCGGCGCGCAGCTGGCGCCAGCGGTGCGGGTAGTCACGGTAGCCGAGATGGGCCGCGACATCCTCGAACGACTCGCCGGCGAGCGTGGGGAAGAGCTTGCCGATTCGCTGACCCACGCTGCGCTCGGTGTCGAGCACGAGAGCGATCACCTTGCTGCCCGCGCCTTGGGCCTGCATCATCCGGGCGAGCAGGTCCTCGAGCACGGTCTCGAGGAAGGTCGAGACCAGTATCACGACCACCTCGGAGTCGCCGCTCGCGTGATGATGCCGGATGCGCTCGTCGAAGCGACGCAGGCGCTCGGCGGGCATCTTGCGCCACGAGGCGGACACCGTGTGGCAGGCCGGGCAGGGGGCCTCGCCGCGCGCGTACCGGACCTCATCGGTGATGTGGAGGCATGTCTGACACTCGTAGAGCGTCGGCGGCCCTTCCTTGGGTGCATGAGCCTGGCGCTGGGTGTCGGGTATGCGAAGTCACGGGGCGATTCTACCAGCCGCCCGTTCGGCCACCCTCGCAGGCAGCTCAGCCGGGATTGCGGTCCCGCGTGACGTGGCCGCAGTTCGGGCACGGGCGCAGCGATGCCGGTTGCTCGAGCCCGCACGCGTCGAGGAGTTCGGAATCGGCGAAGACCTCGCGCATCGGTCCGTCCGCCGCGATGGTCCCTTCGCACATGACGATCGTGCGCTCGCACAGCTCGGCGACGAGTTCCAAGTCGTGGGTGGCGATGATCTTCGTGTGCTCGAAGGTGCCGAGCAGCTCCATGAGTCGCCGCCTGGCCTTGGGGTCGAGGTTGCTCGACGGCTCGTCCATCACCAGGATGTTCGGGCACATCGCGAGCACGGTCGCGATGGCGACCGCCCGCTTCTCGCCGCCGGAGAGGCGGTAGGGCGGCCGTGTCGCAAGGTCGCTCGCGCCCACGCGAGCCAGGGCATCGTGCACGCGCGCGTCGACCTCGGTCGTCGGACAGGCCAAGGTTCATGGGGCCGAACGCCACGTCCTCGGCGACGGTCGGCATGAACAGCTGGTCGTCGGGGTCCTGGAAGACCATCCCCACGCTCCTGCGTATCGAGGGCAGGGTGTCTTTGGTGACCGGCACGTCGCCGATACGAACGCTGCCCGTCTCGGCGTAGTGGAGTCCGTTGAGGTGCATGAGCAGCGTGGACTTGCCGGCCCCGTTCGCGCCTACGAGCGCGATGGACTCGCCGTGCCCGACCTCGAACGAGACGCCGTCGAGGGCACGCGTGCCATCGGGATAGGTGAACCCGAGGTCTGCCACTGAGATGGAATGGTGGCTCACGAGATCAACCCGGTCAGCAGCTCGCCGATCAGGACGGGCACGTCGAAGACACGGAAGACGACGAAGGCGAACGACCACGCGACGACGAACACCCAGTCGCTCGGGCGCATGTGCAGCGTGCGCCGGATACGCACGCGTCCGTCGAATCCGCGGCACTGCATCGCCTCGTAGACCCGCTGCGCGCGCGCCACCGCCCTCAGGAGCAGGTGCCCCATGATGTTGCCGTAGACCCGCACCCCCATGCCGCGTCTTCCCAACCGCCCGAAGCGCGCGGGCGCGGGAGAGCCGCATGGCCTCCTCGGCAAGCACGAAGATGTAGCGGTAGAGCAGCAGGAGCTGTGTGGAGAAGACGTCGGGCGCGCCAAGGCGCTCGATGCCGGCGCACACGCCGTTCATCCCGGTGGTTGCCACGAGGAGCAGCGCGGCGCTCGTCGTGAGCAGGAAGCGGGCGATGATGGAGACGTAGCTCACCATGCCCGCGGTGATCGTGAGCGGACCGATGGTTGCCGACGACCTGTTGGTCGAGTATCGGATTGAAGATGCCGATCACGAGCGCGAAGGGCGCCGCAACCGCCAGCCGCTTCGCGAGCTCGCGATAGGGCATGCCGCTCTCGCTCGCCAGCACGACGGGGAAGACCACGAACGGCACCAGGCCGAGGACGTCGTACTTGTCGAACGAGACGACGCACACCAGGAACACGAGCGTCGCCACGACCTTGGCCCGGGGATCGACGCGGTGTACGGGGGTGTCGCGGCTCGAGAACTGGTCGAGCCACCCCAGCTCGTAGAGACCCTGTTCCATCGAGGACATCGGTGCCGGCCTCTAGACCAGACCGTCGCCGGTGGTGGTGGCCACGAACTTCCCGTGCTTCACGCCCTTGGTGCCGATGAGCCCGTCGGCGATCCGCTTGATGTCGCGCGCGATCCCGCGCAGCACGACGACCTCGAGGCAGTGATGCGTGTCGAGATGGATGTGGAGCGTCGAGACGATCTCCTCGTGGTGGGAGTGCTGGTGCTCGGTGAGCTTGTCCGACAAGTCGGTCGAGTGGTGATCGTAGACGAGCGTCACGGTGCCCACGGCCTCGTCTGCGCCTCGCCGGCCTCCCACTGGTCTTCGACGAGTGCGTTGCGAATCAGGTCCCGCACCGCCTCTGACCGGTTGACGTAGCCCTTCTCGGCGATCAGGGCGTCGAACTTCGCGAGAAGCCGCTCGTCTGTCGAGACGCCGAACCTGATCACGTCGGGCATGACGGGACCTCTTCTCTGCACGGGGCGTGCTACTGGATGGGCACGCTGGTGCCACGGGTCGATCACGATGCCGAGACGCGCGTGCGAATCGGCGCGAGACGCTTGACCTGACCACCAAGACGCTCGTATCTGTCGATGACAAGCGTAGCACGACTTTGCAGGGCGTAACACCCTGCGGGTACGAAGTTCCGACTAGCGCATCACGGGAGAGACCATCCATGCACATGGCTGACGCGCTCGTCTCACCGGCGGTCGGTGCGACCATGTGGGCGGCGACGGCTGCCACCACCGTCTACTGCGCCAAGAAGATCCGCGAAGAGGACGATCCCGCCCGCGTGCCGCTCATGGGAGTCGCGGGCGCCTTCATCTTCGCTGGGCAGATGCTCAACTTCACCATCCCCGGCACCGGTTCGAGCGGCCATCTCGGCGGCGGGCTGCTCCTGGCCATCCTCCTGGGACCGGAGGCGGCGTTCCTTGTGATGGCATCGGTGCTCACCGTGCAGGCGCTCTTCTTCGCCGACGGCGGGCTGCTCGCGCTCGGCGCGAACATCTTCAACCTGGGCTTCTTCACCGCGTTCGTGGCCTATCCGTTCGTCTACAAGCCGATCGTGGGCGACACGCCCACGCGAGGCCGTGTCGTCGTGGGATCCATGGTGGCCGCGATCGTGGGCCTACAGCTGGGTGCGCTCGGCGTAGTGCTCGAGACGACCCTTTCGGGCATCAGCGAGCTGCCGTTCTCGGCGTTCGTCACGCTCATGCTTCCGATACATCTCGCGATCGGGATCGTCGAGGGCCTCGTCACCGCGGCGGTGGTGCTCTTCGTCATGCAGGCGCAGCCGGAGCTCCTGCACCGTCGGGCCGCCGACAGGCCGCTGACCGGTCTGAACCTGAAGCCCGTGTTGGTCGGTCTGGCGATCGCGGCGGTCGTTGCCGGAGTCGCGATCTCGTGGTTCGCATCGACGAACTCCGACGGCCTGGAGTGGTCGATCGCCCGGGTGACCGGCGGCCGGGAGGTCGAGTCGGAGGGCCCGCTGCATGCGGCGCTTGCCTCGATCCAGCGGTCGACCGCCTTCCTTCCCGACTACGCGTTCAGACAGGCCGAGGACGTCGAAGGCGGGGACGGCGCAGCGCCCGGGTGGCCGGCGGTCGATGCGGGTACGAGTACCTCAGGCCTCGTCGGGGCGGCGATCGTGCTCGCGCTGGCGACCGGGGTCGGCGTCGTGCTCAAGCGCCGATCGGACGCGCGGCGCAGGCGCGGGGGCGGCTAGCTGCTCTGCAGCGCGTGGCGCTTCCCGGTGGCGCTCGACGCCTCGGCCGTGACATCATCCAGCCACGAGAACAGACGGCGGCCCGCCGCCGTGGACGAGAAGAGGACCGATCGATATGTGCCAGAAGGGCGTAAACACCGACCAGATGAAGCTGATGATCGGCCAGGCCAACGACGCGCTCGCACTGTCGCAGCAGTGGCTCGAGCAGATCCATCACCTTGCGGACCAAGCGGGGCTGCCGCGTCCGAGCGCCGAAGTCGCGCAGGCCTCGGTGTTGCTGGGGCAGGCGCGCGCGAAGCTCGAAGACGCCGTCGATCTCATCGACGGGGAGCCGGCCGGGCCCGACGCGACCGTCGAGCTTATCTGACACGCGAAGGACCCGCCGATCGGCGGGTCCTTCCGGATCTCGCGTGTCGCGCTGGCGGCGTCTAGCCGAGCCAGGCGCCGAGCTCGTCGACGAGCTGCTTCTTGGAGCGCGCCCCTACGATCTTCTTGACGACCTGACCGTCCTTGAAGACGAGCAGGGTCGGGATGGACAGGATGTCGAACCGCGTCGCGGTCCCGGGGTTCTCGTCCACGTTGAGCTTGCCCACGGTGATGCTGTCGTACTCGGCGGCGACCTCCTTGAGCACCGGCTCCATCATGCGGCACGGCCCACACCAGGGTGCCCAGAAGTCCAGCACGAACGGGGTGGCGCTGCCCTCTACGGTCGCGGCGAAGTCAGCGTCCGCGACCTGAACCAGATCTGCCATCGGTTCTCCTCTCAGTGCCGGCTAGATGGAGCAGGCGATGCCTTCGTCCACAAAACGCAGCGCCTCGAACGCCGCCGAGGCACCCTTCGCCGCAGCGGTGATGACCTGTTTGAGCTCGGAGTCGGTGACGTCGCCTGCTGCGAACAGGCCCGGCACCGTCGTCCGTCCATCGTGGTCGGTCTTGATGTACCCGATTTCGTCGGTATCCACGAGGTGCAACGCGACTTCGTTCATCGGATGCACGCCGACGAAGATGAAGACGCCGTCGACCGGGAGTACCTCTGCGGCCTCGCCGGTCGTCGAGTCCAGCCTGACGCCGCTCACCTTGCCGTTCTCGCCGAGCACCTCGCCGACCACGCGGTTCCAGTGCAGCTCGATCTTCTCGTTGTCGAAGCAGCGCTCCTGGATGCACTTGGTGGCGCGCAGCTCCTCGCGCCGGTGGATGAGGTGCACGCGGCTGGCGAACTTCGTGAGGAACATCGCCTCCTCGACCGCCGCATCACCGCCGCCGACGACGCAGACGACCTTGTCGCGGTAGAGCGCGCCGTCACAGGTCGCGCACCACGAGACGCCCCGGCCCGTGTACTCGGCCTCACCGGGGACTCCCAGTTTGCGGGGAACGGCGCCGGTCGCCACGATGACCGTCGTCGCCGAGAAGGTCTCACCCTCGCTCTCGATGGTGAAGCGCCCGTCAGCGCCCTGCGCGAGGGAGTCCACGGGCGAGAAGGTGCGGATGATCGCACCGTGCACCTCGGCCTGCCGCGTCATCAGGTCGCCGAGCTCCGCGCCGGCGATGCCTTCGGGGAACCCGGGATAGTTCTCGACCCAGTCGGTGGTGACGATCTGGCCGCCCGGGATACCGCGCTCGAAGACGACGGTCTTGGCGCGCCCGCGCGCCGCGTACAGTGCGGCGGCCAGTCCTGCCGGGCCGCCGCCGATGATCGCGATGTCGATGTGCTCAGGGCTCACTGAGTCGTGCCTCCTGTGCTCGTTGCGGCTGCTCGACGCCTTGATCTCGGCCTCGATCTGCTGCGAGCGTGAGCTTGGCGCGCTCAAGGGCACCGTGCTGCTGCGCGTCGTTCTCGGTGAGGTCGATGACCTTGCTCATCTGGTCGCGCGCGGCGTCGAGGTCGCGACGTCCCTGCCAGTAGAAGATCCCGAGGTTGAAGTTGCCGTTGACGTGGTTAGGGTTCGATTCGAGCACCGTGCCGACCTCTTGGATGGCCCGGTCGGTCTGCCCGGAGTAGAAGAGCAGCGATGCGAGGTCGGCGCGAGCGTCGTTGTCCTCGGGCTCCTGATCGAGATAGCGATCGTAGTACTTGATTCCCTGACGGCTGTACTGGAGCTCGGCCGCGCGATCACCCGGCCGCCTGCGCCTGGGTTACCGCGTCAGAGTAGAAGTCGCCCATCGACAGGAGCGCGTCGGCGTCGCGCGGGTTGTTCTCGAGGGACTGAAGCGCTTGCAGCGCGCGCTGCTGCTGTTGAGAAAGCAGCTGCTGAAACTCGGTAGGCAGCGCCGGGCGTGCCGCCCGAGAGGCCGGCGAAGTTGACGACGACGAGCACCGCCGCGAACACCCCGAGCGCCACCGCGAGGATGATGAGCGGGGTCTTGTAGCGCTGCGCCGGGCGGATGATGTACCGGCGTGCGAAGCCTCCCTCGACCCCCTCGCCGTAGCGGGCAACCGGCACGCCGAGGGTCTGGGCCTTGAGCAGCATGTTGAGGTCGTTGGTGACGAGCTGCACTTCGCAGTCTGGACCGCCTCGTCTGGCAGACCTGGTAGGCGGTTGCAAGGATCCGGTCGTCGGCGTTGCGCGCCACCAGCCCCTCGGGCAGGTCGGCGTCCGAGTCGAACGGCGCCACTCGCAGGCGGCCGCCGTCGGGCAGGTCGACGCCGTCGACGAGCGAGCCCTCCTCCGAGAACTCGAAGAGCATGCGGCTGACCTCACGCCCGCGGAATCGAAGGTCAGGATCGACGCGCGCGGTCTTGAGCTTGTCGAGTTCACCGAGGACGGTCTCGGGGATGACGACTTCAGCGCGCGGGAAGGACAGGATCGAGTTGGGGTCCGCGAGCAGGACGTTCGTGTCGATGATGACGACGCGCTTTGCGCTGTCGCCGCCGTCGGTGGCCGCTGAGGTCACTGCACTCCAGCCTCTCGGTAGTCGGTGATCGTGAACGGCGCTCCGATGATCTGCGTGACGGGCTCGCTGCGGAACAGGTGCACGAGCGCGCCGGCGACGAGCGTGCCGTTCACGTCGGCCTTCGTCCACACCTGGACGCTGTTGTCCCCCTGGCCGTACTGGTACACGGTCACGCCCTTCTCGGAGGCCATGACGGCCAGTTCACGCGCGGCCTGGTCTCGGCTGAGCTGCTGAGCGTTCTTCCCGGCCCAGAGCGCGAGGTCGTAGGTCGTCGAGCGCAACCCGCGCTGCGCAGACGCGTAGTGCGAGAGGTCGTTCACGACAAGCGCGATCGCAGCGACGACCAGCACGATCACTATGATCCGTCTGACCATCTGCATCTCCGTCCGAGTGTGACCCGCAACAGTTTAGCGCTCGGCGTCCATGTCGTCGTCCGTCTCGGCGGCCTTGCACGCGCCTGACGATGAAGAACAGAAGCACGCCGAGTACCAGCACGAGCCCGACGACGACGGCGATCCGATCCAGGTAGGAGGCGTGAAGCGTCACCGTGGTGTCGGCGATCTCGAGCCCGCCTGCCTCGAGCACGAGCTGCAGCTCGCTTCGAAGCGATCCGCTCGAGGCGCACGGGAATCTCGACGAAGTTCTCGCCAGGCTGCAGGAGCAAGACGCGCTTTGACTCCGACTCGAGCTGCAATCGAGGGCCCGGGCCTGGCGACCAGCACGACTCGGATCTCGCGCTCGTTGTCGTTCGTGATGGTGACCGGCACGCGTCCAGTGGCACCGGCCATCGTCACCGGCCGGGCACGCAGGTCGACGAGCTTGAGGATCTGCTCCGCCGAGCGCTGAGCGGCCGCAGCGTAGGTCAGCCCGCGTCCCGCGGGTGTCCAGTCCCCGCGGAACCCCGACCAGACCGATCCCTGAGCGATCAGGGAGTCGCGCACGGCGGACACCGCATCCTCGTCCGTCAACCCCAGTGCGAAGGCCAGCGCACGCGACCAGGCTCGCGCGCGCGACACCGTCTCCCAGTAGTCCTCGGGCGCGTCTGCATCCGCCCGGTGGGCCTTGAGGGCCACCGGGGAGCCCTTCTGTGCAGCGATGCCTCGGCCGGGAGCTGGAACTCGACCCACGGCTGCGCGTCCAGGCCGCGCAGCAGCGAAACGAGTCGTCCGGCGCGCATCCCTCCGGGTCCCACGTCGACGATGACCGGCACGGGACGCCGCGGCTTCGTGCCGACGAGCGTGCTCGAAGACCGCGGCACGCAGCTCGGCGGCCGAGCTGCTCTCGAGCGAGCGAGCGATTCTCACGGTCGGCGGCGAGCACCGTCAGACTTCGCCTTGCGCGCTGCGATAGACGCCGGGCGCCACGGGCTTGCCCTTGCTGGTCGCCTTGCGTGCGTCGACGGCCACGTAGCCGAGCGCCGTTCTCGGCGAGCGGACGCGCGCCGCCTTCGCGGCAGCGCCTCGCCGGCGGGCGCCATTCCCGCAGACGGCGCGACGCCGAGCGCCTCGGCTAGTCGCGCGACGACCCCACCGGTACTGGGTCGCGACATCGCTCTTGAGGCCGGCAGCGTACAGCTCGGAGGGGTCCGGGTCGCTGTAGCCGAGCTGCCAGCAGCTCGAGGCGTCCGCTGCCGATCGCCCGCTGGAGCAGCGCCAAGGTCGCCGCGTACTCGCGGGGCACTGCGTCGGTCGCGGCGATGGCCACCTCGCCCTCGGGGCCCACGAAACGGTAGCCGCCGGCCGCACGCCGCCACTCCTGGAGCATCATCGGCGATGCAGCCAGTCCGATGCGAGCCGTCGGCTCGGACAGCGCGTACTGGGCGATGGCGGCGGCCTCGTCGCGCGCCCGCGTGAACTGCGCCGGGTCGACGACGAAGCGGCCCTCGGCATCGACCATCGGCTGGGCGGAGATGCGAGCGATGACGCTCAGGCGCACGGGGTCGGACTTCGGGTCGAAGACGAGCAGCTTTGTCGGGAGCACGGTCTCGGTGATCTCACCGCTGGCGGACGTGCGGACGGAGATCTCGACCGGGTAGGCGCCGGGGCTCAAACCGATGTCCTCGATCGTGCGCTCGAAGGTCGCTGCGACGGAGGTGTCCTCGAGCGACTGCTCCACGAACGTCTTCTGGTAGACGAGGTTGCGGTTGTCGGGCATGAACAGCCGCATGCGCATCTGAAGGTAGTCGACGCGATCGGTTGCGGTCGCGGTGGTCACGAAACGGAACGTGCCGCCTGTCGGGATTGCGTTGGAGCTCGCGTCGACCGACACGGTCACCGGCCCGGCGCTCAGCTGCTGCGGTGTCTCGATCGGCCCGGTCGCACGCACGAGCCGAACCTCGGCCGCCGGTTGCGCAAACACCGCACCGCCAGCGCACAGCGCGGCGAGCACGGTGACGGCGGCGATCGGAAGAGCGCAGGAGCGCGCGACGGGCACGGGTCATCTGATGCCTTCGTGTTGCGTTCGCCGACAGGCGGCAGGAAACGGAACGGCTACCATGAAGTCACTAGCAACACGTGCGATTATCTCACGAGCCTTCACGAGAGGAACGACGCAGCATGTCCGACATCGACCAGATCGACACCATCCCCGAGGTGCTGCCGCTTATCCCGCTGCGAGACCTCACGCTCTTCCCCAACCTGGTGGTCCCGCTGTTCGTGGGACGCGAGCGCTCGATCAAGGCGCTGGAACAGGCGATGCGCGAGCATCACCTCGTCGCGCTCGTGACCCAGCACCACGCCGAGGTACAGGACCCGGAGCCCGGAGACCTGCACGCGATCGGGTGCGCGGCCTCGATCATGCAGGAGCTGAAGTTGCCCGGACGGCACCGCGAAGGCGCTCGTCGAGGGCCAGCAGCGCTTCCGCAGTCCTCGAGTTCGTGCAGACCGAACCCTACTTCCTCGTGCGCGTGGAGCTCATCGAGGAGCCCACTGAGAGCGATCTCGAGGTCCAGGCGCTGATGCGCGCGCTGATCGCGGACTTCGAGCGCGCCGCCGAACTCGGCAAGCCCATACCGCAGGAGGTCCTCGTAGCGGCCTCGGCCATCGAGGAGCCCGGGAGGCTCGGCGACTTCGTAGCCTTCCACCTCAACTTGAAGGTTGACGAGAAGCAGGAGATCCTCGAGGCGCTCGAGCCCAAGGACCGGCTCGAGAAGACCGCCACGTTCCTGCGCAAGGAGCTCGAGATCCTCGAACTCGGCAGCAAGATCCAAAGCCGCGTCAAGGAGCAGATGACCAAGTCCCAGCGCGAGTACTTCTTGCGCGAGCAGCTCAAGGCCATCCAGCAGGAACTCGGACAGTACGACGAGATGCAGGCCGAGATCGACGAGTACACCGAGAAGATCAAGCAGGCCGCGATGCCCGAGGCGGTGGAGGAGAAGGCGCTCAAGGAGCTCGGCCGCCTCGAGAAGATGCCCTCGGCGAGCGCCGAGACGAGCGTGATCCGCACCTACCTCGACTGGCTCGTCGGCCTGCCTTGGAACGACGAGTCGGAGGAGAAGCTCGACCTGATCGCCGCCCAGGAGATCCTCGACGAGGACCACTACGGGCTCGAGAAGGTCAAGGAGCGCATCCTCGAGTACCTCGCGGTCCACAAGCTCACCGACAAGATGCGCGGACCGATCCTGTGCTTCGTCGGCCCTCCAGGCGTGGGCAAGACCTCGATCGGCAGGTCGATCGCCCGCTCGCTCAACCGCGAGTTCATCCGCATGTCGCTCGGCGGCGTGCGAGACGAGGCCGAGATCCGCGGCCATCGGCGGACCTACGTGGGCGCGTTGCCAGGGCGCATCATCCAGTCGATCAGCCAGGCGGGCACGCGCAACCCGGTCTTCATGATGGACGAGATCGACAAGGTCGGGATGGACTTCCGCGGGGATCCCACCTCGGCGCTGCTCGAGGTACTCGACCCCGAGCAGAACTTCGCCTTCCAAGACCACTACCTGGAGGCGCCGTTCGACCTCTCCGACGTCATGTTCATCACGACGGCCAACCTGCTCGATCCGATCCCGGCCCCGCTGCGCGACCGCATGGAGGTCATCCATTTCCCGGGCTACACCGAGGACGAGAAGACCCACATCGCGTTCCGCTATCTCGTGCCCAAGCAACTCAAGGAGCACGGGCTCAGCGCGAGCAAGATCGAGTTCAGGGAAGACGCCATTCGCGAGATCATCCGCCGCTACACCCGCGAGGCGGGCGTCCGCGGGATCGAGCGGACGATCGCGATGATCTGCCGACAGGTCGCGCGCAAGGTGGTCGAGGGCAAGCGGGGCAAGACGGTCGTATCCGTGCGCACGCTGCACAAGTACCTCGGCCCGCCCAAGTTCACCTACGGCCTTGCCGAGGAGAAGGACGAGGTCGGTGTCGCCACCGGGCTCGTGTGGACCGAGGTGGGCGGCGACGTCATCTTCATCGAGGCGACCGCGATGCCCGGCAAGGGCCAGGTGATCCTCACGGGGCAGCTCGGCGAGGTCATGCGGGAGTCCGCGACCGCCGCGCTCTCCTACATCCGTACGCGCGCGAAGGATCTCGGCATCGCCGAGGACTTCTCGGAGCACATCGACCTGCACATCCACGTGCCCGCTGCCGCCATCCCCAAAGACGGACCGAGCGCGGGTATCACGATGGCGACCGCCATCGCGTCGGTGCTCACCGGCTGCTCTGTCAGGCGCGACCTGGCGATGACCGGCGAGATCACGCTGCGCGGCCGCGTGCTGCCCATCGGCGGCCTGAAGGAGAAGCTGCTCGCGGCGCACCGGGCGGGCATCACGACCGTGCTCGTGCCCAAAGAGAACGTGCGCGACCTCGACCTGCTGCCGCCTCATGTCCGCGAGGACATGGCGATCGTGCCCGTCGCGAGCATGGACGAAGTACTAGACCGCGCACTCGTCAACGGTTGTAGACCGTCCGCCAAGGGGCGGAGACAGGTACCAGCGGCGCTCATCCAGAAGGACGATTAGCACCCTTTAGCTGCCCATTAGATGCTTGCACATCGGGGAACATACTTCCCAGGACGTTCCATAGCGGATCGTCTGTAACGGCGAACGTTGCCGGTTGATACATCGTCACATAGCACGAGTCAACGGGAAGCCATGATCCGTCGGTAGTAAGCACGGTCACTCGGGGTATCGACGGGGAGCTAGTAGTGAGACCGGCCCGCGCTCGCATGCGATGCATGCGCTGGCTGGTCTTGTTCTTTTCTCGAGCGAGCCCACCTCCGCACCACAGTGATCGGTGACCAACCGGCCCAATGAGGTGGGAGGTGAACGACGATGACACGAACACTGTACCGTCGTGACAGCCTGTTCATGCGGTTTGTGTCGGCTTTCGTCGCCCTGTCCTTCACCCTATCGCTCGCCGGCTCGGGGTTCGCGGCACCGTCGGCACCGGACAGTAGCGTCGCCAGTGAGTCAACGGCGACAGCACCGGTGGCGACAGAGCCCGAAGTTGCAGAAGACGCAGCACCTCCTGCGGAGGCTCCGAAGCCGGACCCGGTCGAGGAGGCAGCGCCTCCGGCCGAGGAGAAGCCTGAACCATCGGTCGAGGCTGAGCCTATGACCGCGGATCCGGGCAGCGAGCCTTCGGGGGACGGCGCGGAAGCCACAACCAACGAGCCGGCGGCAGCAGGAGCCCGCTGCAGAGCCGGCGCCCGAGTCGAGCGCGGCAGCAGCGAGCCGAGCCGGCACCCGAGTCGAGCACAGCGCTCGCGGGGTCGGCAGTATCCAAGACAGGCCGCAAGGCCGCGACCGAGATCGCTCCCGGCGCGCCTACCGCGCAGGCACCTAGCGGCGGCGGCGTGACGTTCCAGCTCGAGGGCTACAACCTCGAGTCGGGCAAGTGGACGACGGGGAACCTCGGCAAGGCCTATGAAGAGGACGACGTCGTCCCGCACCGGCTGGTCATCGACAACAGCGGCAACAACTCCGCCTACGTCCTGCCGGCGACCAGTCTGCAGGTCGACCACTACAACAGCACCAAGAACGCGATCTTCTACGACGCGACCGGCCTCTACGGCTATGTGGACGGTGCGGTCGACACCAACGATCCGTTCTATCCCAACACGGGCTCTGCCTCGTGGCACGGCATCACGCCATCCGCGCTTGACGTGCCCACGGGCGGCGGGGGCTTCGGCTCCGCGCCCTACCTGGTGAGCACCTTCGCGACGGGTATGTCGGTGCCCGCGAACACGGTCAGGGTCTTCTACATGCAGGCGCACCTCGCGGTGACCGCCGAGTGGAACTACGCCTCGCCGGCGCGCGATGGCGCCGGGTACTATCCGGGCTCCAGCGGCCAGACCCGCATCGACATCAGCGGCGTCGGCCAGAAGACCGTGCCGTTGCCTTCCATCCCGGCACCGACCGCCCTGATCGAGGTCATCAAGTTCAACGACCTCAACGGTGACGGGGAACTGGCAGAAGGCCGGGCCGGGGGTTCTGAACCCTGAGCCGGTCATTCCGAACTGGGAGTTCACGCTCTCCAACGGCTCGGCGCTCTTCCCGTTCAGCATCACCGAGTCAACCGATGCGAACGGCAAGGCCACCTTCGGGCCACTGCCGAGCGGCACCTACGACCTCGACGAGACCATGCCCGACGGTACGTGGGTCAACACCAGCGGCCTCGACGACTCCCATCGTGGTCGCGAAGGGCCAGACAGCCACGCGTGAGGTCGGCAACTACCAGACCATGCCGGCCATCGACGTCGAGAAGTACGTCTCGGTCGACGGTGGCGCGACCTGGGTCGACGCTGACACGGCGACGGGTCCCTACCTCAAGAGCGGCACCGACCCGCAGTTCAAGTTCGTCGTGAAGAACACGGGGAACGTGGATCTGACCTCGATCAGCCTCACTGACAGCGACTTCAACGCGCTGCTCGGCGCGCTGCCGGCCGGCACGATTCCGGCGACGCTCGCGAAGGGCGCATCAGTTCTCCGCGACAATCACCGCTCCGTGGGCAGCCGGTCAGCACATGAACGAGGCCACAGCCTCGGGTGCCCACGGCGCAATCACTGTGTCGGACACCGACAAGGCGCACTACTTCGGGGCAGCCCCGGCCATCGACGTCGAGAAGCTACGTCTCGGTCGACGGCGGCACGAGCTGGGTCGACGCTGACACCGCCACGGGGCCCTACCTCGCGAGCGGCACGAACCCGCAGTTCAAGTTCGTCGTGACCAACACCGGCAACGTGGACCTGAACTCGGTCAGCCTCACCGACACCGACTTCCAGGCGCTCATCAACGCGCAGCCCGGAGCAGTCCGGCAAGCCTCGCCCCGGCCGCCTCATTCACGGTGTTCATCACCGCTCCGTGGGCAGCCGGTCAGCACGATGAACGAGGCCACCGCCTCCGGTGTGTTCATGAGTCCAGACATACTCCGACACCGACAAGGCGCACTACTTCGGTTCGATCGGTCAGATCGACATCGAGAAGTACGTCTCGGTCGACGGTGGAGCGACGTGGGATGACGCGGATGCTGCAACCGGTCCGTACCTGCAGAGCGCCACGAACCCGCAGTTCAAGTTCGTCGTGACCAACACCGGCAACGTGACGCTGGACTCGATCCTGCTCACCGACACCGACTTCCAGGCGCTCATCAACGCGCAGCCGGGAGCAGTTCCGGCAAGCCTCGCCCCGGCCGCCTCATTCACGGTGTTCATCACCGCTCCGTGGGCAGCCGGTCAGCATGAGAACACGGGCATGGCTTCCGGCTCGTTCGGTGGCACGAACTTCAGCGATACCGACCTGGCGCACTACTTCGGCGCAGCCCCGGCCATCGACGTCGAGAAGTACGTCTCGGTCGACGGCGGCACGAGTGGGACGACGCTGATACGGCGACCGGTCCGTACCTTAGAGTGCCACGGACCCGCAGTTCAAGTTCGTCATCGAGAACATCGGCAACGTCGCCCTGACCGACGTCGACCTGGTCGACTCCGTCTTCGGCAACATCCACCTCGACGGCACGCTCGCCGTGGCCGCGATCGAGACCTACTACCACGACCGCCGATTGGGCGGCCGGTCAGCACATGAACGAGGCCACCGTCACCGGTGACTTCGGCCAGACCACCGTCAACGACAAGGACAAGGCGCACTACTTCGGCGCAGCCCCGGCAATCGACGTCGAGAAGTTCGTCTCGATCGACGGCGGCACGAGCTGGGTCGACGCTGATACGGCCACCGGTCCGTACCTCACGACCGGCATCGATCCGCAGTTCAAGTTCGTCATCGAGAACATCGGCAACGTTGCCCTGACCGACGTCGACCTGGTCGACTCCGTCTTCGGCAACATCCACCTCGACGGCACGCTCGCCGTGGCCGCGATCGAGACCTACATACCACGACCGCCGATTGGGCGGCCGGTCAGCATATGAACGAGGCCACCGTCACCGGTGACTTCGGCCAGACCACCGTCAACGACAAGGACAAGGCGCACTACTTCGGCGCAGCCCCGGCCATCGACGTCGAGAAGTACGTCTCGGTCGATGGCGGCGCCACGTGGGACGACGCTGATACGGTCACGGGTCCCTACATGACCAGTAGCTCTGACCCGCAGTTCAAGTTCGTCATCGAGAACATCGGCAACGTTGCCCTGACCGACGTCGACCTGATCGACTCCGTCTTCGGCAACATCCACCTCGACGGCACGCTCGCCGTGGCTGCGATCGAGACCTACTACCACAACGCCGATTGGGCGGCCGGTCAGCACATGAACGAGGCCACCGTCGCCGGTGACTTCGGGCAGACCACCGTCCGACAAGGACAAGGCCCACTACTACGGCTCAGACGCCAAGATCGACGTCGAGAAGTACGTCTCGATCGACGGCGGCGCGAGCTGGGACGACGCTGACACGGCGACCGGTCCGTACCTTAAGAGCGGCATCGACCCGCAGTTCAAGTTCGTCATCGAGAACATCGGCAACGTCGACCTCACCGACGTCGACCTCATCGACTCCGTCTTCGGCAACATCCACCTCGACGGCACGCTCGCAGTCGCTGCGATCGAGACCTACAAGTACCACGACGCCAATTGGGCGGCCGGTCAGCACATGAACGAGGCCACCGTCACCGGTGACTTCGGGCAGACCACCGTCAGCGACAAGGACAAGGCGCACTACTACGGCGCAGCACCCAAGCATCGACGTCGAGAAGTACGTCTCGATCGACGGCGGCGCGAGCTGGGTCGACGCTGACACGGCGACCGGTCCGTACCTCACGACCGGCATCGACCCGCAGTTCAAGTTCGTCATCGAGAACATCGGCAACGTCGACCTGACCGACGTCGACCTCATCGACTCCGTCTTCGGCAACATCCACCTCGACGGCACGCTCGCAGTCGCTGCGATCGAGACCTACAATACCTCGACGCCAATTGGGCGGCCGGTCAGCACATGAACGAGGCCACCGTCACCGGTGACTTCGGGCAGACCACCGTCAACGACAAGGACAAGGCGCACTACTACGGCGCAGCACCCAAGATCGACGTCGAGAAGTACGTCTCGGTCGACGGCGGCACGACATGGGAGGACGCCGACGTGGCCACCGGTCCGTTCGCGGCGAGCGGCTCCGACCCGCAATTCAAGTTCGTCGTGACGAACATCGGCAACGTCGACCTCACCAACGTCGACCTCATCGACTCCGACTTCTGACGATCAGCTCGACGGTGAGCTGGCCGCGGGCGCGATCGCAACCTACTACTACCTCGATGCCGATTGGGCGGCCGGCCAGCACGCGAACACGGCGACCGTCACCGGTGACTTCTGGGATACCAACGAGGCCAAGGTCCCCGTCTCCGACGCAGACATGGCCCACTACTTCGGCGCCACCCCCAGGTCGACATCGAGAAGTTCGTCTCGGTCGACGGCGGTGCCACGTGGGACGACGCCGACAGCCCGACCGGTCCGTACCTCCGGAGCGGCACGAGCCCCAAGTTCAAGTTCGTCGTGACGAACACCGGCAACGTGACGCTGACCGAGCTGAAGCTCACTGACACGGACTTCCAGACCTTCGTCGATGCGCTGCCCATCGGGATCGTCCCCGCGAACCTCGCTCCGCAAGCCAAGTTCGAGGCGATCATCACCGCTCCGTGGGCTGCCAACCAGCACGCGAACACCGGCACGATAGCGGCCGTCTTCGTCGGCACTCCCGCCGCCGATCAACCGGTCGAAGGAGTTCCCGCACCTGTCGTGCGGATTCCGGTCAGCGACAGCGATGACGCGCACTACTTCGGCGCTGCTCCTGCGATCTCGATCGTCAAGACCGCGTCGCCGACGACGATCCTCAGCGGCGAAACGGTCATGTACACGTATCTCGTGACCAACACCGGCAATGTGACTCTTGCGCCGTCACTGTGACCGATGACAAGCTGGGACCGATCGGCACTATCGCCACGCTCGCTCCGGGCGATTCGGCGACGCTCACCGCGACCACGAACGATCGCCGTCGACACCACGAATGTCGGGACTGCGACGGGCACGCCCGCCAACGGGTCCGAATGTCATTGCCACAGATGACGCCGTGGTTGACGTGGTCAACCCCAAGATCGATGTAGAGAAGATCAGCAACCCCGACGCGGTTCTGCCGGGGAGACGGTCACCTACACCTACGTGGTCACCAACACGGGCGATGTCGACTCTTCAGCGTGCAGCTCAACGACGACAAGCTCGGCCTGGTCGGCGAGCTCCCGGTCCTTGGCGGTTGGCGCGAGCCAGACCTTCACCAAGACCGCTGCCGATCTCGGTTCCGACGACCAACACCGTTGTTGCGACCGGCGCCGACAAGTTCGGCCACAAGGTGAGCGACAAGGACGACGCGTTCGTGGACGTCGCAGCTCCGTTCACTCCGCCGGACCTCACCATCGACAAGTCGGCTGACAAGACCGAGGCCGAACCCGGCGATACCGTCAAGTACACCCTGACCTACGAGAACCTCGCCGAGGGAAGCCAAGCAACCGACATCAAGATCGTCGACGACTTCGATGAGCGGTACGTCGCAGTTGTGGACGCCGCGGGTGGCGTCGTGGAGGACGGCACGATTACGTGGAACGATCGACGGTCCGCTCTACCCCGAGGACGGGCCGCAGACGATCACGTACTCGTGTCAAGATCTCGAACGACCTGCCCGAGAACGTCAACGTCGTGCGCAACACCGTGGTGATCTCCGCGCCTGACGAGGAGAACACCAGCAACAACAGCGACAGCTGGGAGGTGGAGATCCCCGAGCCGTTCCTGCCCTTCACCGGCAGCGAAATGAGCCTGCTCGCACTGCTTGTCGCGATGGCTCTGGCGCTCGGTATGGGCTTCCGCCGTCTTGCCCGCGTCGTCGCCTAGTGAGATAGGCGTTCGGCACTGCCGCAGCACGACGCACGAAGGGGCCGCAGAGATGCGGCCCCTTCTTCGTGTCGGTGTGGTGCTGCGGGCCTAGCGCGGCGGAACGTGCTCGCCCCAGTCGATCTTGCCGTTGTCGCGGTAGTCGATGATGTGCCAGATCTCATGGTTGATGATCCGGGAGAGGCTCGCCTTGTGGCTGCGGCTGATGACGATGCGTCCGCTTGTGTAGTACGCGATCGCCTGGTAGCCGCGGGCATTGCCGAAGCTCACGGAGGATCCTTCGAGGACGGGATGCTTCCTGATGGCCGCTGCCAGCAGGGCCTTCGCGCGCGCGGCCTCGTCGCCGGAGTTCGCACTGTCGCTCGTCTGTGACCCGCTGTAGCCCGCGATCGTGGCTGTGCGGTGCGTGCCCCTCTTGCGTGCGACCTCGACTCTCGTCGCGCGCTTTGCGGTGGCTTGCGCGAGCGTGAGCGAAGCGGCCCCGTCGGCGGAGACCTTTGTTGCAGTCCCCGTAAGCGGCGTCAGTGACGGAGAGAAGGTCGCCGAGGCCCCTGCCGGTGCCGCCGAGAGCGACCAGGCGGTGACGCCTGCGAGCAGCGCGAGGACCGCCAGCGCGATGGGGGCCCGCCGCAGGGTGGTGTGCAACATGTGACCGGTGCTCCTCTGTTCGAAACTGAACCGAGTTGCACGACGCCCCGATCTCCTCCTTCGAGAGTCGCGATGGGCGGAAACCGGGCCGTCTGGTCAGATGCGGCGGTCTCTCCCGGCAGTCCGGCTGTCGTAGGAGCGCTTGCTCCGGTAGACCCGTGACTTTGCGAAGCGGCCTTTCGGCGCGCTGTGCTCTTTTCGGGGGTGCGAGACGTTGTGCGATTATCAAACCTCACTCTCTGTATCGGACGCGGGCGGTAGAATCTTGACGTGCTTGTCGCACGGGGCGTCCCGACTGTGACGGGCGTCACAGGACCGGCGTTCCGATGTGGGTTCGACCGATGTGTAGGGAGGGGTCGAGCCGAATGGTGGAGCCTGAGGGACAGCACGGGCGCAGCGGGCGGGGCACCGCGCTCCACGCGCTTGGCAACGTCTTCCTCGGCATCTCCCTCGGCCTACTCGGCTACTACTTCCTCACCGATCTCGTGACCGGAACCCAGCAGCGGGCGCTGATCGCCGAGCTGCCTCCGGCGGTCGCGCAGGCCGCACCCCGGCCGGTTGCGGCCGAGCCGACCTTCGACTTCGAGGGATGGGCGCAAGAGGACCGGGCGTACTGGCGCAAGCTCAAGGAGGGGCAGGTCTTCGGGCGGCTGGTCGCTCCGGACATGGACCTCGACGAGGTCGTCGTGAAGGGCACGAGCCGAAGGTCGCTCATGAAGGGCCCCGGCTGGATCACGTGGAGCGACCTGCCGGGCCCCACCGGCAACGCCGGCATCTCGGGGCACCGCACCACCTATGGAGCGCCGTTCAGGAAGCTCGACAAGCTCGAGCCCGGCGACACGGTCACGTTCTACTCGCCGTACCGCGTCTACACCTATCGGGTGCGCAAGGTGTTCGCGGTCGCTCCCACGCGAGTCGAGGTGGTAGCCTCCACCAAGAAGCCGATGCTGACGATGACCGCGTGCCACCCGCCGTTCAGCGCGAGGCAGCGTCTATCGCTCAGTCTGTTCTCGTCTCCGTTGCCAAGATCGAGAAGTGAGCGCGTGCGCGCTCAGGGAGGTGCCATGCGGGTCTACGTGACCGGAGGGGCGGGCTTCATCGGCTCGAACCTCGTGCAAGCGCTGCTTGCGGGCGGCCACGACGTGATGGTCGTCGACGACCTCTCAGTCGGTACGCCCGACAACCTCGACCCCCGGGCCGGCTTCCGCAAGCTCGACATCCTCGATGAGGCGCTCGCTGCGCACCTTGGGCCGAGTTCGCTCCCGACGTCGTCATCCACCTGGCTGCGCAGGCTAGCGTGACCGAGTCGCTTCGCGATCCCGAGCGTGACCGGCTCGTGAACGCCGAGGGCACGCGGCGGGTCGCCGCCGCTGCCCGCGACGCGGGAGCCCGGCGCATCATCTCGGCGTCCTCGGCGGCGGTCTACGGGGAGCCGAGCGAACTGCCGCTGAAGGAGTCCTCGGCGACCGTTCCGGTGAACCCCTACGGCGCATCGAAGCTCGAAGCCGAGTCACTGCTCGCCGAGGAGCTTCGCGGCAGCGAGACGGACTTCGCGAGCGTCCGCTTCGCCAACGTGTACGGGCCGCGTCAGGACGCGCGCGGTGAGGGCGGTGTCGTCGCGATCTTCCTCGACCGCGTGGCGCGGAGAAGCGCCGGTCATCTACGGCGACGGCACTCAGACGCGCGACTTCATCTACGTCGGCGATGTCGTGGGGGCGCTGTACTCCGCGATGCTCGTCGAGCAGGCGCTCGCCGATGCGGGCCCGGCCTACAACATCTCGACCGGCAAGCGGACGTCCGTGACGAGCTCGTCGGCGCGGTGCGCATGGCGGCCGGCTACTTCGGGCCCGTTGTGAACGAGCCAGCGCGCGCCGGCGACATCGTGCACAGCGTGCTCGACCCGTCGCGGGCGCGAGAGGCGTTCGGCTGGCAGGCCGGCGTCGAGCTCGAGACGGGCGTGGCGCTCACGTGGCGCTGGGTCTCGAAGAATCGCGGGCCGCATGGCGACGCGCGACTGAGCCCGACGCGATCGGCCGAGGAGGCGCGCGCGCGCTTCGAAGCGAAGGCGCGCGCTGAGCTCGCCGCGGCCGACCTGCTGGTGCCGGGTTCTGACGCTGTCGCATGGCGCGGCTGTCTCGTCCCGACGGTCGCGGTCGTCAAGGGGCTTCCCGGCCCCGCCGAGGCCTCTGGTGGCGCGGCCGTGTCCGGAGCCGACGGAGACGCGGTCGCCAAGGCGCTCGAGAAGCTCGGCCACGATCCCGCGCAGACCTTCTACACGCTCTCGCGGCCGGTGGGGGAGGCGGCGGGTGATGCGGGACTTCGGCGCCTGCGGCTCCAGATCGAGGCCGTGGACGCGCCGCTGGTGCTCGCGCTGGATGCCGAGGCAGCGGCCGATCTCGCGTCGGCATTCGAGCTCGATGCGCTCGGATTCGGCGTCGTCGTGCGCGGGAAGGGCCGGCGATTCGTGGCCTGCGACGGGCTCGAGCGCTCGCTCAACGATGAGCGCGCGAAGGCGCGTGTGTGGCGCCAGCTGATGGTGGCCACCCCCGAGGCACCGGTCTACTGACTCGCGCGGCCTTAAGGCTGGATCGAGCTCACGAACTCGTTCAAGCGGTAGCGCACCACGTCGGCACGCGACATCGAGCGCATCTGCTCGAGTACCTGCCGCGTCTTGGGGACGTCGCTCACGATAAGGCCGTCCACACCCCTGATGACAGCTGATCGGATCAGCGCTTCATCGTCGACCGCCCAGACCCAGCTCTCTTCCCCGTTGTGTGCGCATGAGGACTCGTGTCGACGACGCCAGTGACTCGGTGGGGGCGATCACATCCGACGGCAACCGGTAGATGTCGCCGATTCCAAGTGACACGAGGTCGGCGTGTGGCGATACCCGGCTCGATCGAGTGCGCAAGTGCCGTCAGTTCCGGATCGAGTGACAGCACGACGGTACGAGGCACGGCTCCCTCGCCTTGCAGTAGCGCCACCACATCTCGCGTCGTCTGTCGATCCCCGGCGTGCGTCTTGATCTCGAGAGCCAAGGGCGTGTCGCCTGCCGCCTCCAGGAAGGCCTCGAGTGTCGGCACGCGCTGCCCTTCGCCGACATCCACAGCCTGGATCTGCGCCAGGGTCGAATCGCCGACCGGCACGTCTTGCCCGCCGACACGCAAGAGGTCAGCGTCGTGGATGACCACAAGCCGGTCGTCGGCGGTGCGCTGGACGTCGAACTCGAGGCGGTCGGCTCGATCAGCGCGGGCCCTCGTCACCGCTGCGACCGTGTTCTCGGGCGCGTGCGCCTCCCCGGCGCGGTGCGCGATCAGCTCGACTTGCGATGGATCGACCGGTATGGCAGTCAGGACAAGTACCGAGAGGAGCCCGAGAGCCCCGACCACAGCTGCGACCGCGACGATGGACGCTGGCGGTGACCCACGCGAGGCGGCGCGAGTGACGCACCTCAGGGACGTCGAGGGTTCTGCCGCTGGCGCGCAGGTAGCGCGACAGCACAAAGGCGTTGGTCGCGACGAATGCTCCGAGCGTCACTAGTAGCGCAATGAGGAAGTCGAGCCCGATCAGCGCCGCGAGTATGGCGTGGTTGCCGCCGAGGCCTGCGCCTAGGATCGCGGCCCGGATCAGGCCGCGACTCACGCCGGCGATCAGGACGATTGTCAGAACGAGCGTCAGGAAGGCGAGACCGATCCGGATCCAGCTCCCGCTCGTGAGCTGCCAGCTCCTGCGCAGCGCCGCACGGCCTTTCACACCCTCGCCCACGAAGGCGGCGGTCGCGAGAATCCAGCGCAACGAGAGATACGCCGTGAGAAGGGTCACCACCAGTCCCAGAACTGACGCGATCAAGATGGTCATCCGCGGATTGCGCGCATAGGCACCCACCGGGTCGCGCAGTCCAAATGCCACTAGATACGCGCCAGCAGCCACCCCGATCGCAGGCAGGCTGTACGCCGAGCAGCATCCCGTATTGCCACAGCGCGATACTCAGCAGGCTACCCAGTTGTCGCGTGCCCTCGAGCATCGCACGGAGCACGCTACCTTTGCTGTCGAGCACGAGAATCGCGGATGCCCCCGCGGCGATACGCACGGCCGCCAACGCGACGAGCCAGGCGCTCAAGATCAGGAGCAAGCTCGTCGGCGACGAGACCAAGCGGACAAGGGAGCTGTTCACGACGGCCATCGAGCCAGCCGATGCGGCGCTGATGGCGCCTGCCCACGCTGCCGCGCTGAGCGGAGCGACGAGGAGGGTCACCGTTGCTTGGTATGCGGCGGCCACACCCAACAAGCTCAAGCCGCTCGAGCGCAGCACCTCAAGCATCGTGGGAGACTGCTGCAGATCCGGGCGTTCGCGCAATCCGATGCTCCTCGTTCGGGCGTCGTCGCGTCACCCGAAGCGGACACCTTGAGGGCGCACGGCGGGGTCGGGCGCTGGGTGCGCATCACGGTACCACGCTGAATGTCTCTGGGTTCCCGATGGCCACCCGGCGGCACTCCGCTAGACGGCCTCGGGCGCTGATCACGTGGGGAGTTCGCAGGGCGGCTCGCCGTCGCCACCTGGCGTCGACTCGTCGGCGAGTCGCCGAGACTGGTAGCATCGCGGCAGGAGGGCAGTATGAAGCCGATATCTGTCGAGCGAACCGATCCGGGGCGCGACACGCGCCGCCTCGTTCTCTACTTCGGCGGGCTGATCGCGGTCTACGTCGCGGCCGTTGCGGCGTTCTGGAACGCCGAGGACAAGTCGTTGCTCTTCGTTCTCGTGATGTTCGCGCCTACGGTCGGGGCACTCCTGGCGCGCTTCGCTCGGCCCCGGAGTCATCCAGTGGGGCAGGCCGTCGTGGTGGATCCTTGCTGGACTGATTCCCACCGCGGCGGCGCTCGGCGCCTACTGGCTCGGCTCAATGGTCGGACTGGACAGCGCGTCAGCTGCGACTCTGCTGAGAGCGCTCTTGGCTGCGCCCGTCGACGATAGGCTCCGCCGCACTCACCGGGTTGGGCGAGGAGATCGGGTGGCGGGGCTTCCTGTGGCCCTTGGTCCGCCGCCGCCGAATCCTTCCTGGTCTCGTCGCTGATCATCGGAGTGATCTGGTGGTTCTACCACGTGCCGCTCATCCTTGTCGGCTGGTACGGAACCCGCGCCGGTATCCCGGCGTTCACCGTCGCGATCGCCGGCATCACTCTGTTCATTGGCGTCATCACCGACCGGTCTCGGTCGGTGTGGCCGGCCGTGATGACTCACGGCGCTTGGAATGCGCTGGTCGCAACCGGATTCGCCGTCACCGTCGGGGCTACGAAGCTGCCGGCGTTCAAAGGCAGCACGACATGGGTCGGGGAGTTCGGCTGGCTCGCAGCGGTGGCCGTGCTCGTCGTCGGCGTCGTAGCGGCGCTCTGGCATCTGCGCAGTCCCGCGACGGTCGACACTCGAAGTGAAGTGAGCGCTCCCGAGGAGGTGCCGCGGTGACCGAGGTACGGGGCTCCAAGTTCGCACGCGTGGCCAAGCCGGCCGCCATCGTCTCGATGGTCGTCATCGCCGTGGCGTTGCTCGCGACCGTCGTCTTGCTGGGCATCTCACGTCGCGCGGTGCCCGCTGCCGAGCCGCGCCCAGCGGCCACCTACGAGGAGGCGCGCGCGCGGATCGAGAAGCTCAAGACGCGGGACGGTGCCGAGATAATCCGCCCCACCATATTCCTGGACCGCGGCAGTCGAACGGCAACAGCCGCGGTCCTGTTCCACGGCTTCACCAACAACCCCGAGCAGTTCGAGCGGATCGGGCAGGCGTACTTCGACGCCGGGTACAACGTACTGATCCCGCGTCTACCCGCCCATGGCGAGCGGAACCTGATGACCGAAGACATCTCGACGCTGACCGCCGCCGAGCTGGCGGTCCTGGCGAACGAAGCGATCGACATCGCAGCGGGGCTTGGCGACAAGGTCGAGGTCGTTGGACTATCTGGCGGCGGCAACCTCGCCGCGTTGGTCGCGCAAGATCGTGACGAGGTGTCGGATGCCGTCATCATCTCGCCGCTTTTCGGCGTCGATCTCATGCCCGCGGTCCTGACGTACCCGGTCGTCGCTTGGAGCCGTGCGCTCCCGGACTTCTACTTCTGGTGGGACCCGCTCAAGAAGCAGGACCACGAGCCACGAGACGCCTATCCGCGCTACTCGCTCAAGTCGATTTCGGCCTTCTTCGAGGTCGCGTTCGATTTCATGCGACGGCCACCCTCGCGGAAGAGCGAACTCGAGCGAGTGGTGGTGGTAACCAACGCTGCCGACAGCTCGGTCGACGAGGCGCTCGCTCGAGAGTCGGTCGCTAGGGAGCTAGGTCCGCTGGCGCGGGAGTTCGACGAGTACGAGTACCCGAAGCGACTCGGCTACGCGCACGACCTCATCGACCCCGACGGCGTCAACGCCCCCAAGATCGAGGCGATCTACGCCAAGCTGCTGCCGTACCTGGGCCTTGAGAGCACCGCGCGGCACGCGCTAGCGAGTCAGCAGGTGAACCGCTCAGCTGGCTGCGTCCCCCGAGGCCGCTTGTCTGACTCGCTCGACGGCCTCAGACTCGGTGGCCGAGGTCCCGTCGACCTCCTGGGCGACTGCCCTGGCGACGCCCACCAGCAGCAACCGGAAGTCCTCGACATCGCTCGGGTCGCGCTCGGCTACCAGTGCGACGGCATCGCGGATACGTCGGAGGGTGACATCGCTCGCGAGGTCAGCTCGGTCTTTGATGTCCGGCGGTCGCTTGCGCGCTTGGTCCTTGCACAGCTCGGCCACAAGCTGATTGTCACTGACCTGCATCCCGGTCAGGAAACGGCTACCGCCCGCAGCCTCCTTGAACGAGTCCCACAGGCCGGGGTAGTCCGAGGCGGTCACGTGCGAGCCAGCGAGCATCACCGCCCACTGCAGGTCCTTCCACTCTTCCGCGCTGAATGACTCCTTGGTTGCCATAACTGTTCCTCCGAAACGCTGCCAGGGTCCGATCCGCTCGACCAGCTACTTCGTTCTGTATCCAGAAAGTGCCGTCGCTGTCGAAATCCACGGTGCTCTTGAAGTCTTCCTTCGATAGCTTCTTGACCAACTCGAGCGACACCTGGCTCGAGTCAGGCTCGGGAACGCCCGGCTCTACGATGCGGAGCGAGCGCCATCTGCCCCAGAACGCGCCCGTCTCGCGCCACGCGCACCGTGAGGATGCCGGAGAGTGCGAGTCTCCCGCTGCGACTGAAGTTCTTCCAGCCGGCGAAGTTGCCCAGAGAGTAGGCGATGAGCCTGCCGCGGTAGCGCTCAACACCTCTGATCACGTGCGGTCCGGACCCGAGAACGAGGTCTGCCCCCGCGTCGATGACCGCGCGAGAGAATGCTCTCGGGTTGCCACGGAACTCGCCGAACGCGCTCTCGGCGCCCTTCGGTGTGTGCGTCTTGTCCGCACCCTCGGCTCCGGCGTGCATCAGCACGACGACGACGTCGGCCTTACGGTCGGCATCGCGCACGAGCGCCTTCGCTTGCTTGAGATCGCCGATCGAAGGGCTCCAGCTATACGGAGAGAAGCCGACGAACGCGACCCTAACGCCGTCGACCGTCCTGTAGGCGGTGACGCCGTTCAGGCCGGTGTAGCTGACGTTGTTCTCCCGCAGCGCCTTGCGCGTCGACTTCAGCCCGGCCGCCAGGTAGTCGCGCGAGTGGTTGTTCGCCAGGTTCACGACGTCGAATCCCGCCCACTTCAACGCAGCTGCGTACTGCGGGGCGCTTGGAAGGCGTAGCAGACCGAGGAGTCTCGGTCCGCGCACTTGGAGGTCCCGCCCTTGCCGTAGGTGCCCTCGAGATTGGCCACCATGACATCTGGTTCGAGCGTGTACTTGCGCGTGTACTTGAAGAGGGCGCGCCCCTCTTCTGGAGGGTTGCCGTACTTCGAGCCTGGGGTCACGTCCCCGACCCACCCGATCACGATTTCCTCGGCCGCCGTCGTCTCGGGCGAGCTGGCCTGCGCGAGCGTGTCGGTCGGGCAGCGAGGCGGCCACGGCCTTCCTCGGACCGGGCGTGGTCGCTGTGCAAGGGAAGTGGCCGCCCGATTCCCCCAGGCCGATACCACCACGCAGCCGCAATGACTGCAGTGACGGTGACCGCTGCCACGACCGCGAGCGCGGCCCAGCGCCGCCGCCGCTGGCGCCGCACACTCGCGAGAGATTTTCGCGTGGCCGGTCGCTCCAGCACCGTTCCGTAGGAGGTGCGGGCTCGTGCGGACATGGCGGATCGATCACCTCAGCTCGGCGAGGGCGTCAGCGTCTGCGGCGATTCTGACACATCGGCAACTCCGATTGCTGCCGTCCCGAAGCGCAGAAGAGGCGCCCGCAGGCGCCTCGGTGAGTGCTCTGCTTGGTGCGGGTGCCCCTAGTCCTCTTCGATCTCGGTGATCGCGCCCATCGGGCACTCTTCCATGCACGTCGCGCAGCCGTCGCAGTTGTCCTCGTGAACGGGTTCGGCGGCGTCGCTCACGATCTCGAGCACGCCGTTCGGGCACGCGTCGACGCAGATGCCGCAGGCCGAGCAGTCGTCCTGACTGATGATGGGGCGGGGCATGGGCTCTCCTCTAGGTGCGCGCTGCTGTCTCGTGCGGGCGATGCCGTCGTTTTTCGTGCGTACCATACCCACCCCTTGCGGGCGTGTAAAGACCCTTGATGTGCCGAGGCGCACCGATGCCCACCTGCTGTTTAGCGAGGACAGCCGTCCGGGGTAACAATCAGTTGGCCATTGATACGAAACTTGATAATGGCATTGTCATATCCTACAATGCGAATCCGGACACTCCGCGGCAGGATCGAAACCATGCCCGAGTGCCTCGAAACAGTCACGAGCGGCGCGCGATAGAGCGCGTCTACGAGAAGGAGGAACAGTCGTCATGGGCAAGGTCATCGGCATCGACCTCGGTACGACCAACTCGGCGATGGCGGTCATGGAGGGTGGCGAGCCCGCCATCATCATCAACGCCGAGGGCGATCGCACCACTCCGTCGGTCGTCGCGTTCCGCAAGGACGGGGAGCGCGTCGTCGGCAAGGCCGCCAAGAACCAGGCGGTCACCAACCCCGAGAACACCATCAAGTCAATCAAGCGTTTCGTCGGTCGCAAGTTCGAGGAGACCGAGAGCGAGCGCAAGACCGTCGCGTTCGAAGTCGTGAAGGGCAAGGACGGGCGCGCGTCCGTCGAGATCGAGGGCAAGGACTACACGCCCGAGGAGATCTCGGCGATGGTCCTGCAGAAGCTCAAGGCCGACGCCGAGAAGTACCTCGGCGAGACGGTCACCCAGGCGGTCATCACCGTTCCCGCGTACTTCAACGACATGCAGCGACAGGCCACCAAGGACGCCGGCAAGATCGCCGGCCTCGAGGTGCTTCGCATCATCAACGAGCCCACTGCGGCCGCGCTGGCCTACGGGCTCGACAAGAGCCACCAGGAGCACACCGTCCTCGTCTTCGACCTCGGCGGCGGCACGTTCGACGTGTCGGTGCTCGAGCTCGGCGACAACGTGGTCGAGGTCCGCTCCACGAGCGGCGACAACCACCTCGGCGGTGACGACTGGGACCAGCGCGTGATCGACTGGCTGGCCGACAAGTTCAAGGGCGACACCGGCATCGACCTGCGAGCCGACAAGATGGCGCTCCAGCGGCTCAAGGAGGCCGCCGAGAAGGCCAAGATGGAGCTGTCGACGGCGCAGACGACCCAGATCAACCTGCCGTTCATCACCGCCGATGCCTCCGGCCCCAAGCACCTCGACTACCCGCTCACGCGCGCGGAGTTCGAGAAGGTCACGAGCGACCTGCTCGACCGCACCAAGAAGCCGGTCGAGCAGGCGATCAAGGACGCCGGGCTCAAGGCGAGCGAGATCGACGAGGTGATCCTCGTCGGCGGCTCCACCCGCATGCCTGCCGTGCAGGACGCGGTCAAGAAGATCACCGGCAAGGACCCGCACATGGGCGTGAACCCCGACGAGGTCGTCGCCGTCGGCGCGGCCATCCAGGGCGGCGTGCTCGCGGGCGACTTCGGCCAGGAGGGCATCCTGCTTCTCGACGTCACGCCGCTTGCGCTCGGCGTCGAGACGCTCGGCGGCGTCATGACCAAGCTCATCGAGCGCAACACCACGATCCCGACGCGCAAGAGCGAGATCTTCACCACCGCGGCCGACGGCCAGACCTCGGTCGAGGTACACGTGCTGCAGGGCGAGCGCGAGATGGCGAGCTACAACAAGACGCTCGGCAAGTTCCACCTGATGAACATCCCGCCGGCCCCGCGCGGCATGCCTCAGATCGAGGTCGCCTTCGACATCGACGCCAACGGCATCGTGAACGTCTCGGCCAAGGACCTCGGCACCGGCCAGGAGCAGAAGATCACGATCAGCGGTTCAACGGCGCTCTCCGACGAAGAAGTCGACCGCATGGTCACCGACGCGGAGAGCCACGCCGATGAGGACCTCAAGCGCAAAGAGGAAGTCGAGGTCCGCAACGGCGCCGACAGCCTCATCTACCAGACCGAGAAGGTCCTCAAGGACATGGGCGACAAGGTCCCGGCAGACGTGAAGTCCGCGGTGGAGACCGAGCTCGAGGCGACCAAGAAGGCGCTCGAGGGAACCGACGTCGAGGCGATCAAGGCCGCTGCCGAGAAGCTTGGCGAGGCGTCGCTGAAGGTCGGCGAGGTCGCCTACCAGCAGGCACAGGCCGAGCAGGCAGCCGCCGCAGCCCCGGAGGCCGAGTGCCGGCGAGAAGTCCGACGAGGACGTCGTCGAGGCCGACTACGAGGTCGTTGACGACGAGGAGAAGTAGCCATGACCGCACGCGAGGCACACGGCTCCGCCCACGGCGCCCCCTCCGGTCGCGGTCCTCGGGAAGATCGCCCTGCGGAGGCTCCCTTCGGGGACCCCGCGGGCGAACCCGTCCCCGCGATAGATCCTGAGCTGGAAGAGGACTTGGGGCCGGAGTTCGGGCTGCGCGGAGACCAGCTGGATGCTGCGCTCGAGCAGGCGCAGGCGGAGGCCGCGGAGTGGCGCGACAAGGCGCTGCGCGCGCAGGCGGACTTCGAGAACGCGCGCAAGCGCCTCGAGATGCGCCATGCCGATGCGCTGCTGCGCACCGGCGAGCGCATCGTGGCCGAGCTGCTGCCGGTGATCGACGATCTCGAGCGAGGCGTCGATCACGTCGCCGAGCAGAGTCCCGAGCTCGCCGAGGGCATGCTTGCCGTCCAGCGCAAGTTGCTGGCGTGCTCGCGAAGGAGGGGGTCGCGCAGATCGACCCCCTCGGCGCACCCTTCGATGCCGACAAGCACCACGCGGTGCAGATGCAGCCCGACGCTGAGGTGCCCGACCACACCGTGGTCGCGGTGTTCCAGAAGGGCTACGAGATGCACGGGCGCGTGCTGCGCCCGGCGATGGTCGTCGTGTCGACGACCGAGTCGTAGGTAGGGACTGGGAGGGGCGAGCACCATGGCGCCTACATCCAACTACTACGACACCCTCGGCGTGAAGAAGGACGCTTCGCCCGACGACATCAAGAAGGCGTTTCGCAGGCTTGCGCGCAAGCACCACCCCGATGCGGGCGGCAGCGAAGAGAAGTTCAAGGAGATCAACGAGGCCTACGAGGTCCTCTCCGATTCCGAGAAGCGCGAGCAGTACGACCAGTACGGGCAGTACTTCGCGGGCGGGGTACCACCCGGAGGAGGCGCGCCGCCCGGCTGGGCCGCCGGCGCCCCTGGCGGAGTCGGTGGCGTGGACCTGGGCGACCTGTTCGGCGACCTGTTCGGCTCGAGGCGCTCGGCTGCGCCGCAGCCGCACCGAGGTCGTGACGTGCAGGTCGACGTCGAGCTCACGTTCGAGCAGGCGTTCGCGGGCACGTCGATGCAGGTGCAGCTCGAGCGGGCCGAGACGTGCGACGCGTGCAAGGGCACGGGCGCGAAGGCCGGGACGGCACCGGTGACGTGTCCGACCTGCGGCGGGTCCGGCTCGGTCTCGGAAGGGCAAGGCATGTTCGGCTTCGCCCGCCCTTGCCCGCGCTGCAACGGCACGGGGCAGGTCATCGAGAACCCGTGTCCGTCGTGTCGCGGGGCTGGCAGTGTCGTTCGCCTGAAGCCGGTCACCGTCAACGTTCCGGCCGGCGCGACCGATGGCGGGAAGCTGCGGTTCAAGGGCAAGGGCGAGGCAGGCGTGAACGGTGGTCCCGCCGGCGACCTGTACGTCGTGACGCGCATCAAGCCGCACGCGTACTTCCGCCGGCACGGAGCCGACGTGGTGATCGAGCTGCCGCTCACGATCTCGGAGGCCGCGCTCGGCGCCGACATCCAAGTGCCTGCGCCCGGCGGCGAGCGCGTGAAGCTCAAGGTGCCGCCCGGCACCCAGACCGGCAAGACCTTCCGGATCGCCGGCAAGGGCGCGCCGAAGCTGAAGGGTTCGGCCTCCGGCGACCTCAAGGTGAAGGTCCGCGTGGTCGTGCCGACAGAGCTCACCGACCGGCAGCGCGAGCTGCTGAGCGAGCTGAGCGAGACAGCGAGCGAGGACGTGCGTGCTCACCTGCGACGGTGAGCGCCATGCGCGAGAGTCTTAAGGAGCGAGCGATGAGGCGAACCGGCAGAGACAGACCGCTCTACATGATCAGCGTGGCCGCCGAGCTCACTGGCGTGCACCCGCAGACGCTGCGCATCTACGAGCGCAAGGAGCTGATCTGCCCGCAGCGCTCGGGCGGCAACACGCGCCTGTACTCCGAAGCCGACATCGAGCGGTTGCAGCTCATCCAGCACCTCACGCAGGCTGAGGGCATCAACCTCGCCGGCGTCACCCGCATCATGGACATGCAGCGGGAGATCGAGCGTCTGCGAGCCGAGCTCGAACTCGCTCACCGCAGGCTGCGTCAGGCGGAGCACGCGGCTCGCGGCCCAACAGGCGCGACACGTGCGAACGGCGCTCGTGCGGGTCCAGGGCGGCAGCGTCGTCCCGCGCCAGGGCTAGAGGTGTGTAGAATGTCACGCGGCGCTCATGTAGCGAGCCACGGAGTTGAATCGTCAGTCGCTGCCGCCGATACTTCCCGTGGTTCGGCAATCTCGGCACGAAGTGCGCTAGTCGACCGAGTGTACCGAGGGACCGTCACGCGGGCCGCCTGCGCTCCTGGCGACCCGCGCAGTCATGCGAAACGACAGAGTGAGGGAAGACCCGATGGACCTGCGCGACAGACTGGACAGAGTGGTGGAGTGGATCGAGGACGCCGGCTGGGTGTTCTGGGTCGGGCTCGTTGCGATCATCGTGGCGATCGCGGTCCCAGTGTGCGCTGCTGCTTCCCGCGTTGCAGCCGAAGCCTGCGCCGACCTACCCGTCGCTCTCGTCTTTGACGTCGACCGCTCAGCCGGACATCACTGGGGCGGCCCCGATTCCTCAGGAGCTCCGGGACCAGATCATGACGATCCTCAAGATCAAGGACGCCAAGCGCGTCAGCATCTCGTGGGCCGGACAGAACATGAAGATGATCAACGTGGCGCGTGGCCACCGGTCCGACCGAGTTCAAGCGCTACGTGTTTGTCGAGAAGGACGGCGTCTGGGAGAAGCAGAAGTAGCTCCCGCCCGCGAGGCTCCTCTCTCGGCGATCGTGCGAGAAGGAGTCATCAGATGAGACTCGACAAGCTCACGGTCAAGTCGCAAGAGGCTCTCGAGGCCGCCGCGGGAATCGCGTCGGAGAGCAACGCGCCCTCCCTCGAGCCCGAGCACCTGCTCAAGGCGCTGCTCGACCAGGCCGACGGCATCGTGCGCCCCATCCTCGGCAAGGTCGGCTCCGATGCTGCGGCGCTCGATGCGGCGGTCGCCGAAGCGCTTGCGGCGATGCCGGGCGTCAGCGGCATGGCCGCCCAGCTCCAGCCGGGCCCTCGGCTCAACACCGTCCTGAACGACGCGTTCAAAGTCGCCGAGAAGATGAAGGACGCCTACGTCTCCACCGAGCATCTGTTGCTCGCGCTCGCCGACGACACGGGCAGGCCGGCCGGATACTCGAGCGTGCCGGCGTGACCTCGGCGCGGCTCGGCAAGGCGATCGAGGAGCTTCGCGCGGGCTCGAAGGTCACCGACCAGAACCCCGAGGGCCAGATGCAGGCGCTCGAGCGCTACGGGCGCAACCTCACCGAGATGGCGCGCGAGGGCAAGCTCGACCCGGTCATCGGCCGCAACGAGGAGATCCGCCGCGCGATCCAGGTGCTCTCGCGGCGCACCAAGAACAACCCGGTGCTCATCGGCGAGCCGGGCACCGGCAAGACCGCGATCGTCGAGGGCCTTGCGCAGCGCATCATCGCCGGCGACGTACCGAGTTCGCTGCGCGACAAGGACGTGGTGGCGCTCGATCTCGGCGCGATGGTCGCCGGGGCGAAGTACCGCGGGGAGTTCGAGGACCGGCTCAAGGCGGTTCTGCGCGAGGTCGAGAGGCCCGATGGTCGCGTGGTGCTCTTCATCGACGAGATGCACACGATCGTGGGCGCCGGTGCGGCCGAGGGAGCGATGGACGCCGGCAACATGCTCAAGCCCGCGCTCGCTCGCGGTGAGTTGCACGCCATCGGCGCGACCACCCTCGACGAGTACCGCAAGCACATCGAGAAGGATGCCGCACTCGAGCGCCGGTTCCAGCCGATCTTCGTCGGCGAGCCGAGCGTGGAGGACACGATCGCCATCCTGCGCGGCCTCAAGGAGAAGTACGAGGTCCACCACGGCGTGCGCATCACCGACGGCGCGATCGTCGCCGCGGCCGAGCTGTCCAACCGCTACATCGCCGACCGCTTCCTGCCCGACAAGGCGATCGACCTCATCGACGAGGCGGCGAGCCGCCTGCGCATCGAGATCGACTCGATGCCCACCGAGATCGACGCGGTCGAGCGGCGGCTCACGCAGATGCAGATCGAGGAGCAGGCGCTCATGAAGGAGGACGACGCCGCGAGCGCCGAGCGGCTCGAGGCACCTGCGCGCCGAGATGGCCGGGCTTACCGAGCAGCTCTCCGGGCTCAAGGCGACGTGGTTCGCCGAGAAGGAGGTCATCGAGGGCGCGCAGCGCACCAAGGCCGAGCTCGAGGAGGCGCGCACCGAAGAGGAGCGCGCCACGCGCGAGGGCGATCTGCAGCGCGCCGCCGAGATCCGCTACGGCCGCATCCCGCGCTCGAGAAGCAGCTTGCCGAGAGCGAGGCGCGCCTCGCCGAGCTGCAGGCCGATGGCGCGATGCTCAACGAGGAGGTCACCGAAGACGAGATCGCCGCGGTCGTCTCGGCGTGGACCGGCGTGCCGGTCTCGCGCCTGATGCAGGGCGAGATGGCCAAGCTCGCAAAGCTCGAGGACGTCTTGCACGAGCGGGTGATCGGCCAGGACGAGGCGGTAGCGGCGGTAGCGGGCGCGATTCGCCGCTCGCGTGCGGGCCTCTCAGACCCCGACCGGCCGATCGGCAGCTTCCTCTTCCTCGGCCCGACCGGCGTGGGCAAGACCGAGCTCGCCAAGACGCTCGCGAGCTACCTGTTCGACGACGAGCGGGCGCTCGTGCGCATCGACATGTCCGAGTACATGGAGAAGTTCAGCGTGCAGCGCCTCATCGGCGCGCCCCCGGGCTACGTCGGCTACGAGGAGGGCGGTCAGCTCACCGAGGCGGTTCGGCGCCGCCCGTACGCGGTCGTCTTGCTCGACGAGATCGAGAAGGCCCACGCCGACGTCTTCAACGTGCTGCTGCAGGTGCTCGACGACGGGCGTCTCACCGACGGCCAGGGCCGCGTCGGTGAGCTTCAAGAACGCGATCATCATCATGACGAGCAACGTCGGCTCCCAGCACATTCAGGCGTTTGCCGAGGGTGGCGCCGACGAGGAGACGATGCAGCACATGCTGCAGGAGGCGCTGCGAGCGACGTTCAGGCCGGAGTTCCTCAACCGCATCGACGACGTCGTCATCTTCCACGCGCTCACGCATGGACGAGCTCGAGAAGATCGTGGAGCTGCAGCTCGTGCAGGTGCGCGCGCGCCTGGCGGACCGCAAGATCACGCTCGCGCTCGAGCCGGCGGCCGCTCGAGCGCCTCGCGCTCGACGGCTTCGACCCGGTGTTCGGCGCCCGGCCGCTGAAGCGGCTCATCCAGCGCGAGGTGGTGGACCGCGTCGCCAAGGCGATGATCGACGGCGCGGTGGCCGAAGGCTCAACGGTGACGATCGACGTCGACGAGGCGGGCACGTACGTACTGAAGATAGGTGGGAACAGGCCCATTGCGCGCGCGGGCGACGAGACCGGTGTCCCGAAAGAGGCGCCGGTCTCTCCGTTGTTGCGCGAGTGTCGCGTCATCTCGGCGGGAATCGAACGCGGGTGTGGCGAAAGAGCACTCAAGGGGTAACATTACACTCGGCCGGCTGCAGGGCTCGATGCGGCGGCGGTGCGCTCTCGAAGGAGTAATCTGGCGGCAAGACCTCGCATGTCTTGCCTGGAGACGAGGGGAAGGTGAGGTGAGGGGATGGATATCGTTGCGCTGTCGAAGCTCCAGTTCGCGGTGACGATCATCTACCACTTCCTGTTCGTACCGCTGTCGATCGGCGTCGGCCTCATCGTGGTTCTGGCCGAGCGCAGGTACTACAGGAGCGGCGCGGAGGAGGACCGAGCAGCGTCCGACTTCTGGATCAAGCTGTTCACGGCCACCTTCGCGGTGGGGGTCGCCACGGGGATCGCGATGGAGTTCGCCTTCGGCACCAACTGGGCGACCTACTCGCGGTTCGTCGGCGACATCTTCGGCGCGCCGCTCGCGGCAGAGGGCCTGTTCGCCTTCTTCCTCGAGTCGACGTTCCTTGCGGTGCTGCTCTTCGGCCGCGGCCGGGTGTCCAAGCGGTTCTACTACGTGTCGACCTGGCTGGTGTGGTTCGGCTCGATGCTCTCGGCCCTCTGGATCATCATCGCGAACTCGTGGATGCAGACGCCGGCCGGCTACAAGATCGTGGAGACAGAGACCGGCACCAAGGCCCAGCTCACGAACTTCTTCGCCGCCGCGTTCAACCCGTCGACGCTGCCGCGCTACGTCCACACCATCGACGCGGTGCTGATGGCCGGCGGGTTCGTCGCGATCGGCATGGCGGCGTACTACTTCCGCCGCGGAGAGCATCTCGATTTCGCCCGCAAGACGATGGCCACCGGCATCCTGATCGCGCGGTGTCACGACCGTGCTCATGCTGCCCGCGGGGCACTGGCAGGCGGTCTCGGTGGTCGAGAACCAGCCGAGCAAGATCGCGGCGATGGAGGGCCATTGGGACGAGGGGCCCATCCCGCTTGGCATCATCGGCTTCATTGACGAGGCTAACGGCCGCACTGTGGCACTCGAGATTCCCGGCGGCGTCAACATGCTCGCCGGCGACTTCTCGCGGACCAAGGCCTACCCCGGGCTCAACAACTTCGCTCCCGAGGACAGGCCGCCGCTCCAACTACCTATCAGAGCTATCACATCATGGTGCTGCTCTGGGGCGCGATGCTCGCGCTCCTCGCGGTGCTGTGGTGGCTCAACCGCAGTGGCCGCGTGGAGAAGTCGCGCGGCATGCAGACGCTTCTCATGTGGACGCCGCTGTTGCCCATGCTCGCGATCCAGCTCGGCTGGGTGACCGCTGAGGTCGGGCGGCAGCCGTGGATCGTGTGGCAGGAGTTGCGCACGGTCGACGCGATCTCGAAGGCAGTGCCGGCCGCCGAGGTCATGACCACCCTCGTGCTGTTCGTCGTCTTCTACACGATCGTGTACGTGGCGTGGGCGCGGGTGGTCATCAAGTTCATCAAGCAGGGGCCGGTTCTCTCGTCTGAGGGGGTGGAGTAGGTGAATCTCGCCAACATCTGGTTCTTGCTGATCGGCGTTCTGTTCATCGGCTACGCCATCTTCGACGGCTTCGACTTTGGCATCGGCACCCTCTACCCGTTCCTTGGCAAGTCCGAGCAGGACAAGGCGATCATGCGCCGCTCAGTGGGGCCCGGTCTGGGACGGCAACGAGGTGTGGCTGCTTACCGCTGGCGGCGCACTGTTCGCCGCCTTCCCGCCTGTCTACGCGACCGTCTTCTCGGGCTTCTACCTCGCGCTGATGCTGCTCCTGTTCGCACTTATCTTTCGTGCCGCCTCGCTCGAGTTCCGGCACTCCGACCCGGCGTGGGCGAAGTTCTGGGACGGGGCGTTCTTCGTGGGGAGTGCGCTGCCAGCGCTGCTGTTCGGCGTCGCGGTGGGCAACATCATCCGCGGCGTGCCGCTGACCGGCGGCGAGTTCATCGCGGGCGGCGGCGAGCCGGTGTTCCTCGGCAATCTGCTTGTAGCGCTCAACCCGTTCTCGCTCGTCATCGGCGTACTCGGCCTCGTGTGGATCATCTGGCACGGCGCATCGTGGTTGTCGCTGAAGACGCTGGGCGATCTGCACGATCGCGCCGTTCGCACGCACCGCACGATGACCGTGTTGTTCGGGCTGGTGTTCGCGCTTGCCACAGCCGCGACAGCGCTGCTCGTTCCCGACGCGTTCGCGAAGGTCACCGGAAGCCCGGTCGGCTGGCTGTTCGTGGTGCTCGTGATCGCGGGCGCGATCATGGCGTGGGTGGCGAGGGGTCGCGGTGCGGACCTCTCGGCTTTCTACGGCAGCGCCCTCGCGGTGGTCGGCATGGTGGGCATCTGGGCGACCTCGATCTACCCCTACCTGGTGCCCACGGTGTCCGAGAAGGGCTGGACGGCCGGTCCGGCGACGCGGGTCGCCGAGGGCGGGCTCACGGTGGCGAACTCGTCATCGTCGGACCTGACACTCACGGTGATGCTCATCATCGCGGGAATCGGCGTGCCGCTCGTGCTCTTCTACTTCTTCCTCATCTACAAGACGTTCGCCGGCCGCATCGAGCCGGTGTCGGTCGAGTCCGAGTCCGGCTACTGATCGCCGAGCAGGCAGCCGTACGCAGAAGGCCCGGGTGCGCCCGGGCCTTCTTGTCTCTCGGATGGGGATCGTGCCGGAGCCGGCGGTGGCTGGCCCGTCTACTCCGCGGTCTCTCCAGCGGCAGACTGGCGCGGCGCTCCCAGCAGCGCCTCGTCCTCGGCACACGCCTTCGCGCCCGGCCTCCAGCAGAGCGTGAAGCCGGCGAAGATCGCGGCCACGGCGGCGATCACTCCCGCGGTCACGCCGGGTGTCCAGACGAACGTGTAGTCGATGAGGGCGCCTGCGATGATCGGCGCGGGGATTCGGGTGGCGGCCTGAATGGACGTGCTGACACCGAGGATGCCGCCCACCTCGTCGTGGTGAACCGCCTTGGTGAGCGCGCTCGTCGAGATGGTGTTACTCACGGCGAGGCCGAACGAGATCGCAGGCATCAGCACGATGAGCAGTGGGAGCTTGGCCACGAACCCCCACGCAGTCAGTGCAACCGCCGCGACTGTCAGGGACGTGAGCAGGAGACCATCATCGCCCCATCGAGCCGTGAGCTTGCCGATCAAGAAAGCCTGGATGAAGACCGAGAGTATGCCCACGTAGGCGAGCACGAACGAGTTGGTGCGCGCACCTAGCCCGAGGGCTGCGATCGCCCAGAGCGCAAAGCCGCTCTCGAAGATGCCGAAGCTCAGCCCGATGAGCACGCGGATAGAGAGCAGCGGACCCACTCGCTTGTGACGGAGCGCTTCGCCGAACGCGGTCAGGCTGAGGCCGCGTTTCGGCCGAGCGGCGAGCCGCGCCTTGTCCTCGGCGGTGAGCGACTCCGGGAGCAGCACGGCTACAAGCGCGAGATTCGCCAGCGCCAGCGCGGCGCCGAGCCAGGCAGGGGCGGTGTAGCTGATGCCGGAGAGCAGACCCCCGGTGATGGGGCCGAGAATGAAGCCGAGCCCGAAGGCGGCGCCGATCATACCGAGCGCCTTGCCGCGCTCCTCGGGCTTGGTCACATCGGAGATGTAGGCCTGCGCGACGCTGATGTTGCCGCCGGTGATGCCGTCGAGCGCGCGGCTGAGGAAGAGGATCCACAGCGAGTGCGCGGTGGCGAGCACGATGAACCCGAGCACGGTTCCGGCGATGCTGATGAGCAGGATCGGCTTGCGACCGAAGCGATCGGAGAGCCGGCCGAGGATGGGCGCGCCGATGAACTGGAAGATCGGATACATCGCGGCGAGAAGCCCGATCTGGAAGGGGGTCGCACCCAGTTCGCCGGCCAGATAGGGCAGCAGTGGCAAGACGATGCTGAACGACAGCATGTCGACGAGGACGACAGCGAAGATGATGGCGAGGCGGCGGTCACGCATGCCGCCTAGGATAGCGCGAATCCTCGTTGGCGCACCGCGTCGCGTCGCGCGGGGTCGGCTCAGGCCGGGTAGATCGACGTCAGCGACCGCTCACCGAGTGCGGCTGCCCATTCACCCTATGCAGACTTCACGCATCAAACGTGTATCTTGATACTGCTTGGAGCGCGCGATCCACCGCCCGAAGGTCGGAGTCTGTGCGCAAAGGGTGGGTTTGCGAACAGGGAGGTAGTCGATGGCGCGCTCTACTGCGTCGCGTGGCTGGATAGTCACGTTTGCTGGTCTCGGTCTTAACCTTGCGCTCGGCATTCTGTACTCGTGGAGCATCATCGCCAAGACGCTGTCCAAGTCCGTCACCGAGGGCGGATGGGGCTGGTCGGCAGGCGAGGCGAGTCTCCCGTACGCCGCTGCCGTCGGGGTGTTTGCGCTCTCGATGGTCTTCGCCGGCCGCGCCCAGGACCGCTTTGGGCCGCGCGTCGTGGCCACCCTGGGTGGGGCACTGTGCGGAGCCGGTCTGCTCGTCGCCAGTCTCGGATCGCAGACGCAGCGCCTGCCGATCGTTGTCGGCTTCGGGCTGCTCACGGGGCTTGGCATCGGGCTCGGCTACGCGGCAGCTACACCCGCCGCCGTGAAGTGGTTCTCACCGGCGCGCAAGGGTCTTATCACCGGCATCGTCGTTTCCGGGTTCGGGCTCGCAAGCGTCTATATCGCACCGCTCACGAGCTGGCTTCTCGGCGAGTACGGCGTATCCGGGACGTTTCGTGCCTTGGGCGTCGCCTTCACGTTCGTGACGATCACGTTCGCATCCCTGCTCTCGAACCCGCCCGCAGGAGTCGGTGCCGTTCCCAATGCGGTGGCGGCCGCTACGACCGACCAGGCGCTGACCGAGTACGACTGGCGTGACATGGTGCGCACCAAGCAGTTCGTCCTGCTGTGGCTGATGTACGCGTTCGCGGCCTTCGCTGGCCTGATGATCATCGGCCACATGGCGAAGATCGCGGCACTTCAGCTCTCTGCGATCGACCTGGGGTTCGTCCTCGTCGCCGTGCTTGCCATCGGCAATGCCCTCGGTAGGCTCGTCGCAGGCGTCGTCGCCGATCGCATCGGCGGGATTCCCACGATGCGCATCGTCTTCATCGCCCAGGCACTGATGATGGGTGCCTTGGCGCTTGCAGGCAGCGCAATGACGCTCGTTCCGGTGGCCGCGGCGATCGGCTTCTGCTACGGCGCGAACCTGTCGCTCTTCCCCTCGACGACCGCGGGCTACTTCGGCACCAAGAACCTCGGCGTGAACTACGGCCTCGTCTTCACGGCGTGGGGTGTGGGCGGCGTGTTCGGGTCGATGGCCGCGGGCACGATCGTGGACCAGACGGGTACGTACGGGTTGGCGTACGCGGCTGCTGCGACGCTGTGCGTTGCCGCTTCCGCGCTGACGTTTGCCACGAAGCCCCCTGGCGCTCGCGTCGGAGTCCTCTCGGTGCAAGAGGCCGAGCGGAAGGCCGCGTAGCGCCGCCACGGCTCCCGCTGCCGGCTACCAGTCGACGATCCGCCGATTGCCGATGAGTCCGCGCACGTGTGTCGCATCGTGCACGACCTCGAGGCAGCCTCGGTAGGCGCCGCCTTCGTCGCGAAGCGCGAAGTAGCGGATGTGGATGAACTTCGGGCCCATCTCGATCCAGAACTCGGCGACGTCCTTCTCGGCGGCCTTGAACGCGGCCAGGATCTCCTCGACCTTGTGAAGGCTCTTGGGCGGGTGACAGTTCCGCACCTCTCGGCCGATGGCGCCCGGCGAACGGGGGAAGACTCGCTCGCCTTCCGAGTAGAACCGCACGCGGTCGTTCTCGTCGACGTAGGTCACGTCGAACGGCAGGGCGCGAAACAGCAGGTCGAGCTGGCCGAGGGTCAGCGCGCCGGTGGGAAGCGGCAGCAGCATCTCGCCGCTCGCCAGCGGCTTCGGGGGCGGCCGCAGCAGGTGCAGCGACCGGCGCTTCGCCTGACGGACCCTCGATCCACGCGTAGCCGATCTCGGCGTCGCCGGCGGCGATCCGTCGCCCATTCCTCGGCGGTGACGACGTCGAGCGAGGTGGGGAAGAGGATCTTCTCCTCCTTGTAGATCATGTCGTCGATCATCGTGAGGGTCTCGGGCAGCGTGGCGGCGAGCGATGACGGTGTCGCCGGCCGCCAGCAGCGAGCGCGCGGTCTTGAGGCGCCCCCTGATGTCGTCGTCGAGCGCCCACATGACCTTGGTCGGCCCCTCGACCCCGTGCGTCTCGAGCACCGGGAACAGCTGGTTCTCCTTGCGCGCGTAGTGCGTGTCGATCGTTGCGAGCTCGCCGAGCTTGGCCGAGATGGTCTCGAGGACCGCAGCGCGATCGGCATCGTCGGTGGCGGTCGCCAGTGCGCCCAGCAGGAGGTTGAGGTCGGCCACGAGCTGGGTCGCGACCTCGTTCTCGCGCTTGTAGGCGTCTATCGGATGACCGGCCTCTACCGTCGCGGACGGCTTCTCGTCGAGCGCCTCCTTGAAGACCGTCACGTGCACGTCGCAGAGGCGCTGGACGTCTTCGACCGGCATGCCCTCGGCGATGAGCGCCTGCTCCATGCGGGCGATCTCCGCCGAGTCGATACCCACGATCAGCGCGTCGAACTCCGCCTTCACCTGCTCAACGGGCACGCCGTCGTGCAGCTTGCGGATGATGCCCTTGAGCGCTTCTTGCCGGCTCGCCGCGACCTCGGGGTCGACCGGCGCGGCTGGCGCGTCGGCGGACTCCTCGGCAGCGATCTCGCGGCGGGCGATCTCGGTGCGGATGTCGTCGAGCAGCTTCTTGGTGTCGACGCCGGCCATGGCCGCGGCGGTCTCGACCTTGGCGACACGCGCCATCGTCTTGAAGAGCGCCGGGTTCTTGAGCGCGCTGAAGTGCGAGTCGTAGGCGACGAGCCAGTCGAGCAGGTAGGGGTACTCGCCGATGAGGTCGTGGATGGTGGTATCAGCCGTGACCGTCATGGTCACTCCTCTCACAGATGCGTTCACACCATGAGAGATACCACTCCTCAAGCGCGGCGCCCTTGACCGAGGTCAAATCCTGATGGATTCAGTCAGAATTGCTCAACGACCAGGCTACTGCTCGGCGGATGCCGAGAACTTCCGTCCGACCGCAGTACGCGTCGGCGACCTTGCCGCCCAGCCGCCAGTACTCCCGCGCGCCGGCGATGTAGATGAGCGGGTCGAGTGCCGCCATCTCGACTACGTCGGAGTCCGGGTCGCGCAGCACCGACTCGTCGGCGTGCGCCTCGACGATCTCGCCCAGCACGACGCGATAGGAGCCGACCGCGACCTCCTCGGTCACGCGGCACTCCAAGTTGAACGGGCACTGGTCGATTATCGGAGCGGCGACGAGCGCGGCGGGCGCGAGGGTGAGCCCCGTGACGGCGAACTTGTCCGACCTGTCGCCGGGCGTGGTGCCGCAGAAGTCGACCTCGGCGGCGAGCTCCGCCGAAGGGATGTTCACGGTGAACGTGCCGGTCCGACGGATGAGCTCCAGGGTGTGCCGCGACTCCCGCAGCCCCATGGCCACGGTGGGCGGGGTCGACGACACGATGTTGATCCACGCGACGGCGAGTGCGTCGGCCTCCTCCATCGTGCCGCCCACGACCAGCGCGCACGGCATCGGGAAGAGCCGCTCTACCGGACCGATGCGCTTCTTCATCTCAAACCCCCTGCAATCCGACGGATGCTTGCGATGATACCGCTCACCGATGCCGTAGGATTCCTCACCGGGTAGGTGCGGAATCACCGGTTGACGCAACAGGGCAGTGCTCGCTACTGTGGCCCAACCTTCGGCACAAGCCGTAGGCCGTTCGATCTGCACGAAGGAGGTGTGTAAGAGCAGTCATGGCAGCATTCGGTCGCGTGATGCTGATGGACATGATGATGACCCGGCCCGGGTCTGTCGGCGCATGCGCCGGACTCGGGCGGCCTTTGGCCGACCGCTAAGCACGCGGTCGGGGAATCACCTCCACTAGCAGTCACGAACCGAAAGCGAGTCCTGACATGAGCTCTGACGCACCCGGCGCCGACGCGCCCAAGACGCCGGCCTTCGACACCCGCGCCGTTCACGGCGGCGCTTCCGCAGACCCCACCACCGGCTCACGCGCCGTCCCGATCTACCAGACGGTCGCCTACAACTTCGAGTCGACCGACCACGCCGCCGACCTGTTCGGCCTGCGCGCCTTCGGCAACATCTACTCGCGCATCATGAACCCCACGAACGACGTGCTCGAACAGCGCATCGCGGCGCTCGAAGGCGGAAGCGCGGCGCTCGCCGTGTCAAGCGGGCATGCCGCCGAGGTGCTCGCGCTGCTCAACGTCGCGGGCGCCGGCGATTCGATCGTCGCCTCGACATCGCTCTACGGCGGGACCTGGAACATCTTCCTGCATACCTTCCGGCGGCTCGGCATCGAGGTCCGTTTCGTGGAGACCACCGACACCGAGGGCTTCGCAACGGCGAGCGACGAAACGACCAAGGCGTGGTTCGTCGAAACGATCGGCAACCCGAGACTCGACGTTCCCGATATCGCCGCGCTCGCCGAGCTGGGTCGTTCCTTCCACATCCCGCTCTTCGTGGACAACACGTTTGCGACGCCCTACCTGTCGCGTCCCATCGAGCACGGAGCGGCGGTCGTGATCGAGTCGCTCACCAAGTGGCTCGGCGGGCATGGCACCTCGATCGGTGGCATCCTCGTCGATGGCGGCAACTTCGACTGGGGCTCCGGTCGACACCCTTTCTTCACCGAGCCTGACGAGAGCTACCACGGCCTGAAGTTCTGGGACGTCTTTGGCGACTTCCCGGGTCTTGGCAACGTCGCGTTCGCCATTCGTGCTCGGGTGAACCTGCTGCGCGACCTCGGGGCCTCGCTCTCGCCGTTCAACGCCCAGCAGTTCCTGCTCGGCGTCGAGACGCTCTCCCTGCGTGTCCAGCGGCACAGCGACAACGCGCTCGCGGTCGCCCGCTACCTCGAGGCGCACCCCAAGGTGGCGTGGGTCGCCTACCCGGGTCTCGATTCGCACCCGACGAAGGCCAACGCCGACAGGTACCTCGAGAACGGCTACGGCGGCGTCGTCGTGTTCGGCGTCAAGGGCGGGCGCGAGGCGGGCGTGAAGCTGATCGACAGCCACGCAGCTGTTCAGCCACCTGGCGAACGTGGGCGATGCGAAGTCGCTCATCATCCACCCGGCCTCGACCACACACTCGCAGCTGTCCGAGGAGGAGCTGGAGCGCGCGGGCATCAGCGACGACTTCGTGCGACTGTCGGTCGGCATCGAGGGCATCGACGACATCCTCGCCGACCTCGAGCAAGCGCTCGAGCAGGTGTAGCCCGGTGGCCGCATCACTCACCGCACCCGCGCCCGTGGGACGACGTCGGCAGCGCCGGCGTCGTCCCCGCGCGCTCGCTGACGCTGCACGACGTCGCGCTCGCCTCGGGCCGCCGGCTGGCCCGAGGTCGAGGTCGCCTACGAGACGCTCGGGACGCTCTCGCCGGAGCGCGACAACGCGATCCTGCTGTGCCACGCGCTGTCAGGTGACGCGCACGTGGGCGGGTGGCGCGAGGCCGATGCGCGATCCGCGGGCTGGCGCCAGACAGACGGCAGCGATTGGTCGCCACCGGAGGCCTCCTTCGGCGACCCCGACGCGGCTGCGGCATCGACGATCAGGCCCGGCTGGTGGGACCCGTTCGTGGGTCCCGGCAAGGCCTTCGACACCGAGCGCTACTTCGTCATCTGCGCGAACGTACTCGGCGGCTGTTCGGGCACGACCGGGCCGAGCAGCGTCGACCCAGCCACCGGTAGGGCCTACGGCCTGAACTTCCCGGTCGTGACCGTCGAGGACATGGTCGACGTGCAGGCGCGCCTGCTCGACGAGCTGGGCATCGAGCGCCTGCTCGCCGTGGCCGGCGGCTCGATGGGCGGTATGCAGGCGCTCGCGTGGTCGACTCGCTACCCCGACCGCGTCGCAGGCTGCCTCGCCATCGCCACGACCTGGCGGCTCGCCGCGCAGGCGATCGCGTTCAACGAGGTCGGCCGCACCGCGATTCTCGGCGACTCGGCCTTTCGCTTCGGCGACTACTACGATCACGGCACGCCGCGCCACGGCCTGGCGGTTGCGCGCATGATCGGCCACATCACCTACCTGTCCGACGAGTCGATGCGCGAGAAGTTCGGCCGTCGGCTCCGCGACCGCGAAGCACCCGCCTTCGAGTTCGTGACCGAGTTCGAGGTCGAGAGCTACCTCGCCTATCAGGGCAAACGCTTCACCGAGCGCTTCGATGCGAACACCTACCTCTACATGACCAAGGCGATGGACTACTTCGACTTGTGCGCGGGCTCGCCGTCACTTGCCGATGCGCTGAGCTCGGCTACCGCTCGCTTCCTCGTGCTGTCGTTCTCGAGCGACTGGCTCTTTCCGACCTACCAGTCGCGCGAGCTCGTCGACGCGCTCAGGGCCCGAGGCGCCGAGGTCTCGTTCGCCGAGGTCGCCTCGCCCTACGGCCACGACGCCTTCCTGCTCGAGCCCGAAGCGCAACACGCGTTCATCGAGCCGTTCCTCGCACGCCTGCTCGGCGACGAGCGTGCGAAGGCGGTGCGCCCATGAGCTCCGCCGACTCCCTTCGCAGCGATCTCCGACTCATCACCGAGCTCGTGCCTGAAGGCAGCCGTGTGCTCGACCTGGGATGTGGCGACGGTTCGCTCATGGCGCACCTGCGCGACGAACGCGGTTGTGTCGTTCGCGGCATCGAGCTCGACCACGCCGACATCGCCGCGGCGATCGCCCGCGGGCTCTCGGTGGTCGAGGCCGACCTCGACGACGGGCTTGCGGCCTACCCCGACGCCAGCTTCGACCTGGTCGTGCTCTCGCAGACCCTGCAGGTGGTGCGTCGGCCTGCGTTCGTGCTGCGCGAGATGCTTCGGGTGGGCAGGCGCGGCATCGTGAGCTACCCGAACTTCGGTCACTGGAAGGTGCGCGGCATCCTGGCGCTTCGGGGCCGGATGCCGGTGTCGCGCTCGATCCCCTACACCTGGTACGACACGCCCAACATCCACCACACGACGATCACCGACTTCCGGGACTTCGTAGCCTCGAACGGCGGCGAGATCGAGCGCGAGGTCGCCCTGCTCACCGAGGCCTGGCACCGCGAGCGGGTCCGCCGAGTCAGGGTGTGGCCGAACCTGCTCGCCGACACTGCGGTCGTCGTCGTGAAGCCGGTCGCGGCGAAATAGCGCGCTCGAGCAGCGAAGACGCTGCGTGCGGGGTATCCTTACCGAGTGCCTCATGACGCGCCCGACACCGTACGTGCCCCACTCGCCGTCCTCGGTCTGACCGACCGCGAGCGAGCGCTGTTCGCCTCGCTCGACGACCAGGGGCTCGAGCTCGCTCGCGTGGCGCGCGTCGATCGCGGGATGCCGCTCGTCGCCACCGACGACGGGCTCGTGCGCGCGGAGCCCGCGACCCACCTCGTGAAGTCGGCGGAGGCCGCCGAGAGCCGCGCTGTCGTCGGCGACTGGGTCGCACTCGCGCATCCGGAAGGCCACGACCTCCCGATCATCGAGGTCATCCTCCCGCGCAAGAGCGCGTTTTCTCGCAAGGACCCGGGCGAGCAGACCGGTGAGCAGGTTCTGATCGCCAACGTCGACGTGATCTTCGTGGTGCAGTCGCTCTCCGGCGGTGGCATCAACCTCCGCCGGCTGGAGCGCGAGCTCGTGCTCGCGTGGGAGAGCGGAGCCACCCCGGTCGTCGTGCTCACGAAGGCGGACCTCGCCGAGGACGTCGCTGCTCAACGCGAGGTCGCCGAGGACGTCGCGTACGGCGTCGACGTGATCGTCGAGAGCTCGGTGACGGGCGAGGGCATCGACGAAGTGACCGCGCACGTCCCCTTCGGTACCACGGCCGCGCTGCTCGGCGGCTCGGGGGTGGGCAAGTCAACGCTGCTCAACCGCATCGTCGGCGAGGAGTTGCAGGAGACGCGTGAGGTCCGCGAGTCCGACGACAAGGGCAGGCACACCACGGTAGCCCGCGAGATCGTGCTCGTCCCGGGCGGCGGCGTCATCATCGACACCCCCGGCATGCGCGCGATCGCCCTGTGGGATGCCGAGGAGGGCCTCGCGTCGGCGTTTCCCGAAATCGAGGCGCTCGCCGAGCACTGCCGCTTCCGCGACTGCGTGCACGGGGAGGAGCCGGGGTGCGCGGTGCGCGCGGCGGTTGCGGCGGGGGAGCTGCCCGAGCGCAGGCTCGAGAGCTACCTGCGGCTCGTCGGCGAGATGGATGAACTCTCGCGCCGGCGGGATGAGAAGGCTTGGCGGGAGAAGGAACAGGCCGGCAAGGTGATCGCCAAGGCCGCGAAGCGGTTCTACCAGACCGAACCAAAGCGGAAGGGACGCTAGCCGCATGATCGACTACGCTCGCAACGAACTGGAAGGCGTCAGTGCTTCGTGGGTTGGTCAGCATCGCCGCCGGCGCGCTGTTGGTCGCCTGGCCCCAACTGATCCTGAACCTCGGCCTCACCATCTACGGCGCCTACTCGATCGCGCTCGGCCTGGTCGACGGCGGGTCGCTGCTCTTCCAGAAACACGTCGTGCGCAAGGGCTGGCTGCTCGTTTTGGCGGCGCGCAACATCGTGGTCGGTCTACTGCTGGTGACGCGTACCCAGAGAACGGCGGCGGTCGTGCTCGCCTTGGTGGGTATCGTGCTCGTGATCCAGGGCCTCGCGAGCTTCGTCGCTCTGATGCGGCGCGAGCGCACCCGGCTCGAGGGCTGGGTCTTCGGCGCCGCGGCCGTGTGTGAGGTGCTCATCGGGATCGCCTTCATCGCCGAGCCGTGGCTGGTCGGCGTCGGCTTCGTCGCCATACTCGGCGGGCTCGTGCTTGTATACGGATCGTAAGCGTCGGCGCGGGACTTGCGTCCCGGGCCTCCGAGGGCTCGTCGAGCGCCGGTCCGACGCGCCCTGCGTGACGCGCCGGCGAGATCTGCGGAAGGAGCGAGGTGCGGGCTATGACAGACACGCCCCTGATCCACCTCACCGACGTCGTGAAGACCTACGACACGGGGGAGATTCCCTTCACCGCGCTCAAGGGCGTCAACCTCGACGTGAGCACCGGGGAGTTCATCGGGCTCATCGGCAAGTCGGGCTCGGGCAAGACGACGCTCATCAACATGATCACCGGTATCGACCACCCGACGTCCGGGCATGTGGTGGTGGGCGGCACACCGGTGCACGGGCTCAATGAGAACCAGCTCGCTATCTGGCGCGGCAAGACGATCGGCGTGGTGTTCCAGTTCTTCCAGCTGCTGCCCACGCTAACCGTGATCGAGAATGTCATGCTGCCGATGGACTTCTGCAACGTGCACAAGGTCGACGACCGGCCCGCGGTAGCGCTCGATCTGCTCGAGCAAGTCGAGATGACCGATCAGGCCTACAAGCTGCCCTCGGCGCTCTCCGGCGGCCAGCAGCAGCGAGTCGCGATTGCTCGTGCGCTCGCCAACGATCCGCCGATCATCGCGGCCGACGAGCCCACCGGCAACCTCGACTCCAAGACCGCCGACGCCGTCTTCGAGCTTTTCGAGCGTCTCGTCGCGCGCGGCAAGACGATCGTGATGGTCACGCACGACAACGACCTCGCGTCGCGCGTCACCCGCGCGCTGCATGTCGCGGACGGCGAGATCGTCGAGGACCGCCGCCGCTGGCTCGACGAGGAGCTCGCCGAGGAGGCCGCGGAATCAGCGGTCGGCGCGGTCAGGGCCGACGCCGCTGGACCGTCGGCGCGGTAGCGAGGATGCGACCGCGCTGGCACAAGGTCGTCCGCGACCTGACAAGCCACAAGATCCGCACCGCGCTCGTGGTGCTCTCCATCGCTGTGGGCGTCTTCGCGATCGCCGTGGTCATGGGCGGTCGCGAAGTGCTGTTGCGCGAGTTCGACGTCGACTTCGAGGCGAGCGTGCCTCCCTCAGCCGAGTTTGACACGAGTGGCTTTGAGCGCACGCTGCCGGACGCGGTTGCCGAGCGCGATGACGTCAGAGCCGCGGAGGGTCGCAGGCGCGTGACGGTTCGCTACTCACCCGACGCGGCCCCTGACGAATCGACCGCCGGCTGGGAGACCCTGCGGCTTTGGGCGATTCCCGAGTTCGGTCGCGGCGGCGTCCAGAAGCTCGTGCGCGAGGAGTCGACCGCGTGGCCGCCCAAGGCCGGAGAGGTCATTCTCGAGAAGAGCGCGCTGCAAATCGACCAGTTCTCGGTCGGCGAGACGATCACCGTCGAGGCGCCAAGTGGGAAACAGGCCGAGCTTCGCGTTGTCGGGTTTGCGCACGATATCAACTCGGTGCCCGCGCAGTTCCAGGGCGCGGTCGTGGGATTCATCTCGACGGACACCCTGACGCTTCTTGAGGAGCCCGACGAGTTGAACCACCTGTCCCTCGTGCTCGACCCGACGGTGTCGCGCTCGGCGGCGGGTCGGATCGCAGCAGACGTGCGCGATACCGATCTCTCGGCGGCGGGTGTGAGCACGTATCGTACGACCGTGCCCGAGCCGGGCAGCCACTTTCTCGGAGACATCTTCAAGGCGATCACCTTGCTGTTGCTCGCGATCGGCGTGATGGCACTTGCACTGTCGGGCTTCCTGGTCGTGACGACGGTCTCGGCGATCATGTCCCAGCAGGTGCGCCAGGTGGGCATCATGAAGTCGGTCGGGGCCCGCCGCACGCAATTGGCGTGGATGTACCTGGTCATGGTGGTCATCTACGGCGTCATGGCCGTCGCGCTCGGCATGCTGGCGGGTCGGTGGGCAGGACAAGCGCTCATCACCTACGCGGCGGGAGTCCTCAACTTCCGCGTGACCGACTACACGCCGCCCGCATGGGTCCTCGGCGTCACGGTGCTCGTGGGCATTCTCGTGCCCGTGTTGGCGGCCGCATTCCCCGTGCACCGCGGTACTACGCTGCCGGTGGCACAGAGCGCTCAACGCCACCGGGGTATCGGTCTCCTTCGGACACGGGCTCGTCGACCGGGCGCTCGGGCTTATCCGCGGGCTTCCTCGGCCTGTCGCCCTGTCGCTGCGGAACACCTTCCTGCGCAAAGGGCGTCTGGCGCTCACGCTCACCACGCTCATCTTCGCGTCTGCGGTGGTCATGGCGGTGTGGTCGGTGCGGGCCTCGATGCTGCAGACCGTCGACGACATGGGGTCGTGGTGGAACTACGACGCGCAAGCCTACATGGCACGAATGCAGCCGAGAGCGGAGCTCGAGCGCGAGGCCGCGAAGATCGAGGGCGTCACCTCGGTCGAGACGTGGCTTGAGTCGCAGACCTCGCTCGCCCGGCCGGACGGCACGGAGAACCAGGAGCTCTCGCTGCTCGGCGTACCGGCCGAGACGCGGTTCATCAAGCCCGAGATAGTTGCCGGCCGCTGGCTCAAACCCGAGGACGATCGCGCACTCGTGGTCAATACCGACGTGCTGAAGGACGAGCCGTACCTGTCCGTTGGCGACACCGTTCTGCTCAAGACCCGAGGAGCCGAGGAGGAGTGGGAGATCGTGGGTGTGGCGACCGGCCAGCTCATGGGCCCGGTGGCGTTCGTTCCGCGAGACGCCCTCGACGCGGCGATCGGCGCGAATGGCGGCGTGAGCCGGCTGCTCGTGCAGTCGTCGGACCACTCGGCGGACGCCCAGGCCCGCACCGGGAAGGACCTCGAGCGCCGGCTCGACGAGGCCTCGCTCGCCATCTCCGGCTCGCAGACCCAGTCCGCCCAGAAGGAGACGATCGCGAATCAGCTCGGCATCCTTGTCACGTTTCTCGTGATCATGGCTTCGCTGCTGGCGGCGGTGGGCGTCATCGGCCTGACGGGGACGATGACCATCAACGTGCTCGAGTCCACGCGCGAGATCGGCGTGATGCGCTCGATCGGTGCGAGCCATGCCTCGATCTTCAGATCTTCATCACCGAGGGCCTGGTCGTCGCGCGTGATGGCGTGGGAGCGTCGGCGCCGTGCTCTCGTGGCCGATCTCGATCTGGCTCGTTGGTGCGCTGGGAACGGCGATGTCGCTGCCGCTCTCGTACGCGTTCTCGTGGATCGGCGTTGGGGCGTGGCTCGTGCTGGTGGTCGTGATCGCGGGACTTGCGAGCCTGTTGCCCTCGTGGCGCGCGTCGCAGGTCTCGATTCGCGACGCGATCGCCTACGAGTAGGGTCAGCGAGCTGCCGGCGCCTCACTCCTCGCTCGTTCGGCTCGGTCGCATACACTGCGATCGCGGACTCGTGCGGCACCGGGCACACGTGCTCGCACACGCCGCAGCCGATGCAGCGCTCGGCGATGACCTCCGGCCGGCCGAGTATCACCTGGCGCCCGTCGGCGGTCGCGATCTCGGCCTCGTCGATCACGATCGCCTTCTCGGGCACCGGGCACAGCTCTTGGCAGACGAGGCAGGTCTGTCGTCCGCCCACGGGATGCAGCGGTTCTTGTCGATGTAGGCGCGGCCGATGACCGTCTTGCGCTTGGCCGCGAGAGTGAGCGGCATGATCGCGCCGGTCGGGCACACCTTGCCGCACTCGTTGCACGACCACTCGCACTGACCGACCTGGTAGTCCATGCGCGGAGTGAACAGGCCCTCGACCCCGGCCTGGCCGACGGCCGGCTGGAGGACGTTGGTCGGGCACACCTTCATGCACTGCCCGCACCGGCTGCACAGCGCGAGCAGCTCGCTTTCGGCGCCGTCCGCCCGGGCGGACGGATCAGCCGAGGGTCGCGCTTGGCGCGGGCGAGCCCTGTGAAGGCGAAGAAGCCGGCCGCGAGAGCGACCGCCCTCCCGCGAGAGCGCGCTCGCCGAGACGGCGGTACGCCGAGCGTGCCGGGCGCCGCCCGAACGAGATCGCGCCGGTCGGGCAGACGTCGGCGCACTCGAGCCCGAGCTGGCAGCGCGAGGTGTCGGTGGCGAGGAAGTCGTCGCGGACGGCGTCGAGCGGGCACACCTTCTCGCACCTCCCGCAGCGATGCACTTCTCGGCGTCGACGACGCGGCCGAGCACCGCGAACCGGCCTGACAGGCCGAGCAGCGCGCCGAGCGGGCAAAGGTGGCGGCACCACAGGCGCGGCTCGAGCCAGGACAGGCCCACCATCGCGAGCGCCATCCGAGCACGAAGAGCTGCAGGCCGTAGACGAGCGGCCGCGCCGAAGATGAGGCGGCCCGACGCGAGGTTCGTGAGGTAGTCGGCGGGGATGCGCGCCGGCGGCGCGAGGTAGGCACGTCGCCGAGGAGCCGGAGCAGCCGGTCGACGAGCGGGTAGAGCAGCACGGTCGCCGAGCGGGTGAGCGTGGCGAGCGGGTCGAAGAACAGGTACGCCCCGCTCGCGAAGAGCGCGAGCCCGCCGACCGCCGAGCAGCACGAAGACCGGCGCCCTGCGCAGCGCCGCTCGCGCGCCGGGCGAGAGCCGCGAACCGAGCCCGGGCTCGGCGAGGGCCACTCGATGAGCGCGCCCGTCGGGCACAGGTAGCCGCAGAAGGCGCGCCCGACGAGGAGCGGCGCCGCGAGCATCACGACCGCCCGATCACCAGCGGCGACACCACACCCCGTTGATCGCCGAGTTCAGCGCGATCAGCGGGTCGGCGACGAGGAAGGCGCCGAGGAAGACGCGGCCGAGCGGCCAGACCGTCAGCGTGAGCAGCGTCAGGAAGAGCGCGAGCGACGCCACCTGGAACCAGCGGCGGAACCGGTGGAGCCCGCGTGCGCTGCCCGCTCACGCGCGCCGCTCCTCGATGGACGAGCTTGTCGAGGTCCGTGGTGCCGAGGCCCTGGCTCTCGGCGAGCTCGACGTAGGCGAGGCTCGTCGGCTTGCGTCCGAACAGCGTCGCGCCGTACGAGTCGACCGAGACTTGGTTCGTGCCCGCGACGACGGTGCGGCCCGGCCGCACGTCGGGCAGGCTGCCGCCCGACGGCCCGTTGCGCACGAGCAGCCGCGTCGCGTCGAGGACGGTCAGCTGCGGCTTGATGAGCGAGTTCACGTCGACGATCTTCTGGTCGAAGCCCTGGTGGATCATGCCGCGCGTGCTGCCCATCACGCCCATCAGGTTCTTCATCGACAGCGTGAGCCCGGCCAGGCCGTGTGTCTTCGCACACGGCACGTTGATGAAGACGTCGGCGTCGAACACGTCGGTCACCAGCGGCCACTCGGTCAGCGCGCGCCCCTCGGGGATCTCGATGAGCTCGAAGTCGCGGTCGGTGAGCACCTTCATGCGGCCGTCCGCCTTGTCGACCGCGTTCGCGATGCCGGAGACCTGGTACGCCTGCCGAGGGGGTGCGGTCGGCCGGTCGAAGACGGTCACCGACTTCGCGCCCGCCTCCCAGCCCATCCTGACGAGCGCTGCGACGACGGCCGGGTTCGTGGTGGCCGCGTACTGTGGCTCGCGCGCAGTGAGGATGTTCGGCTTGATGACGACGCGGTCGCCCGCTTCACGAAGCGCCCCATGCCGCCGAGCAGCGCGACCGCCTGCTCGGCGTTGGCCGCCGGGTCGTCGCCGCGCAGTACGCCGAGGTCGACGGCGGGGGGTCGCGGGCGCTGGCGCGCCGCGGACTGCTCGGCCGAGCCGGTCGCCTCCGCGGTCGCGGTGGGCGCGGAGCCGAACTCGCGGCGCACGGGGGTGGAGCGCTGGGCATCCGACCACTCGAGCAGCCCGCGCGCAACCGCCCGCTGCACCCGTGCCGGCGAGCAGCGCGCCGAGCGCGGCGTACCGGACGAACTCTCGGCGGTCGTAGTCGGCCACGACGGGCTCCCATTCTGCGCGAGGCGATCGGGTGCGTCTTGAGTGTACATACCGCAAGTCGCTGACGCGAGCGGCACGCCGCGGCGCGGCATCGAGTAGAGTGGTTGCGCAGCGGACGAGAGGGGACTGAGTTGGGCGTGACGGTCGCGCTGTTCGATCGATACCCGGGAGCGGTGTCCCTGCGCCTCGCCGGCGTCGCGAACGTGCCGACACCGGTCGAGCATCTCGCGCTGGCGCTCGACGTCGCCGAGGTCTGGTCAAGCGCGACGATCTGACCTCGGCGCGCTACGGCGGGAACAAGGTACGCAAGCTGGACTTCCTGCTGGGCGACGCGCTCGCGAAGGGCGCGCAGACGGTGCTGACCTTCGGTGCCTACGGCAGCAACCACGCGCTCGCGACCGCCGTTCACGCGCGGGCCTTGGGCCTCGAGCCGCACGCGGTGCTCTCGCCGCAGGAGCCCGGCCCGTTCGCCGCACGCACGCTGCTCGCGCACGCGGGTCTCGGCACGCAGATCCACCTCATCGACGGCTGGGACGGCCGACGCGCGGCCGTGCACGCGAAGCGCGCGCTCGTCGAGCGCGACGGAGTCGCGCCCTACATCATCCCGATGGGCGGGACCTGCCCGCTCGGCGCGCTCGGCTACGTGAACGCCGCACTCGAGCTCGCCGAGGACGCCGCCCGACGTCGTCTACGTCGCCGCCGGCACGCTTGGCACTGCGGTCGGGCTCGCGGTCGGCTTCGCGGCCGCCGGCGCACCGACTCGCGTCGAGGCGATCCGCGTCACGCCGGCCGAGCTCGCCAATTCTCAGGTCGCCGACGGGCTAGCCGACGGCACGGTTGCCCTCCTGCGCTCGCTCGACCCGTCGTTCCCAGCGCTGGCGCCGGCCGACCTGCGGCTTGTGCTGCGCGACGACTTCTTCGAGCCCGGCTATGGCGTCGTGACCGAGGCCACGACCGAGGCGGTGCGCGTCGCCGTGGCGCCGGGCTCCACCTCGAGACCACCTACACCGGCAAGGCGTTCTCGGCGATGCTCGACGACGCCGAGAAGGGCGCGCTGGCCGGTCAGCGCGTGCTGTTCTGGGACACCTACAACTCGGCGCCGTATCCTGCACCCGGCCCGGTCGAGCGGTTGCCCGAGGTGCTGCAGGACTACGTCGCCGAGTGCGAGCGGCTGTTCGGAGCGGTGGCTGCAGCCCCCGGCGACGAGGGAGATGCGGAGTAGCGATGCGCGGATTCGGCAGCGACAACCACTCGGGGGCGCACCCGGCCGTGCTCGAGGCGATGGTCGCGGCCAACGTCGGTCACGCCCACGCGTACGGCGACGACGAGTGGACGGCGCGCGCGATCGACGTGCTGCGCGGCCATCTCGGGCAGGAGTGCGACGTCGCCTTCGTGTGCAACGGCACGGGCGCGAACTGCGTCTCGTTCGCCGCGCTGTGCAGGCCGTGGGAGAGCGTGATCTGCGCCGAGACCGCGCACATCAACGAGGACGAGTGCGGCGCGCCCGAGCACATCGGCAACGTCAAGCTCGTTCCGGTCGCCACGCCAGACGGCAAGCTCACGCCCGAGCTCGTGCGCCCGCACCTGCGCGGCTTCGGCTTCGAGCACCACGCGCAGCCGCGGCTGATCAGCGTGAGCAACGTGACCGAACTCGGCACCGTGTACACGCCCGCGCGAGCTACGCGCGCTTGCCGACCTCGCGCACGAGCACGGCATGCTGCTGCACGTCGATGGCGCGCGCATCTGCAACGCGGCGGTCGGGCTCGGCTGCTCGCTCGCTGAGCTCAGTCGCGAGGCGGGCGTCGACGCGCTCTCGCTCGGCGGCACCAAGAACGGCATGGTCGCCGGCGAGGCGGTCGTGCTATTCGGCGACGCACGGGTCGAGCACCTTGCCTACGTGCGCAAGCAGGCGGCGCAGCTCGCAAGCAAGATGCGCTTCATGGCTGCGCAGTTCGTCGCGATGTTCGAAGACGACCTGTGGCGCGAGTGTGCGGCGAACGCGAACGCGATGGCGTGCGGCTCGCCGCGGGGGCGCGCGAGCGCGGCGTCGAGCTCGCGCAGGAGCCGCAGGCGAACGAGATCTTCGCCTGGCTACCCGCCGAGCGCGTCCCCGGGCTCGAGGAGCGCTTCCACTTCTACACGTGGGACGAGACGCCGGACGCAGCACGGGCGCCTGCTCGTGCGCTGGGTGACGTCGTGGGACACGACCGCCGACGACGTCGATGCGCTGCTGGCCGCGCTGTAGCGCGCTGCGCTCTCAGCCCCGCGCGGCTGCTGCCTTCTCGATCTCGCCGAGCACGTCCTCGGCATGTCCGTCGACCTTCACCTTCGGCCACACGTGCGCGATCTTGCCGTCCGGGTCGATCAGGTATGTCGTGCGCACGGCTGCCACACCCAGGACCTCGGCCGCGTCATAGGCCGCGATGATCTCCCTGCTGGTATCCGAGATCATCGGGAAGGTCAGCTCGAACTTGTCGATGAACCGCTGCTGCACTTCGGGCTTGTCGGCGCTCACGCCCACCACGAGGGCGTTCAAGGCATCCAGGTCACCGTGGTGCTCCTGGAAGTCCTTGGACTCATGGGTTCAACCGGGGGTGTTGGCGCGCACGTAGAAGAACACGACCACCCAGCGGCCCTTCTGCGCCGCCAGATCGAACTCGCCTCCGCCCGTGATGGCGGCCTTGATCGGTGGGGCGACCTCTCCTGGTGACGGCATCGCGCCAACGCTCCTTCCGGGTCTAGCGGGTGGTGACCTGCAGTACGGCGCCGTTGTAGTCGCACACGTAGAGCTCGCGGTCCTCGCCGACGCCGAACGACGAGGGTGAGATACCCGAGTCGGCGAGCGCCACAACGCTTTCGACCTTCCCGTTCGAGTCCTTGCGAGCGACCCAGATCTTGCCCGACACGAAGTCGCCGAAGAAGTAGACGCCGTCGAGTGCCGGGTACTGCTCGCCGCGGTAGACGTGGCCACCGGTGACCGAGGCTCCGTCCTCGCGGCCATACTCGACCACCGGGAAGACGTAGCCATCGCGCGCCGGCTTGGCCTCGGGCGGGTAGGGGTGGTCGCCCTCCCACAGGTCCCAGCCGAAGTTCGCGCCCTGGATTTGGTCCATCGGGATCAGGTCGACCTCCTCCCAGAGGTCCTGGCCGACGTCGCCGATCCAGACGTCCTGCCCCTCAGGGTCGAACGAAAAGCGCCACGGGTTGCGCAGGCCGATCGCCACGGTCTTCGGCTTGACGCGTCCCCTGCCCGCGCCGGGGTTCTCTACCGGCAGCGACAGCATCTTGCCGAGCAGGGAGTCGGGGTTCTGCGCGTTGCCGGCCGGGTCTCCGGCCGAGCCACCGTCGCCCATACCGACCCAGAGCGTGCCGTCGGGGGCGAACTCGACGCAGCCGCCGTTGTGGTTGGAGTACGGCTGCTTCGCGGCGAAGACGACCTGCGGGCCGACGAGCTTAGGCGTGTCGGAGGCGGGGTCATCGGCGATGAAGCGGGCGATGACGGTGTTGCCGGCGCGGTCGGTGTAGTTCACGTATAGGCGGCCCGTATCTCGGTAGTCGGGCGCGAAGGCCAGCCCGAGCAGACCGCGCTCGCCGCCGGACGAGATGCGGTCGCTCACGTCGAGGAATGCCCGCCGAGAGACCCGGCCATCACGCACGACGCGCACGCGGCCGGTCTGCTCGACTACGAACAGCCGCCCAGAGCCGTCACGCGCGTTGGTCACGAGCAGCGGCTGGTCGAAGCCGCGGGCGACGGGCTTCAGGCTCAGCTGGATGTCGCCAAGCGGTACTGCACCGCCGACGGGAGCCTCTGGCGCCTGGGTCGTCGAGGTCGCGGGTGCTGCTGCCCCGTCGGTGCCGCTCGGTGTCGGCGTGCTCGCAGGGGCGCAGGCGGAGAGCGTGAGCGCTGCGAGACAGGTCGCTGCAATCAGGTGGCGGAGCGACACGAGGACCTCCCGTGCGGTGGGTGAGGGCGTTCGCCTGGTATGTACCGCTAAACGATGCCGAAGCTTCGGTGCTCTACCATGGACGCATGCTGTTCCTGGTGGACGGATACAACGTCACGATGGCCGACCCGGCCACGCGCGACCTCGGCAAGGAGGCGATGCGAGACGCTCTGGCGGCTCGGCTCGCCACCCGTGGCACGTCGCTGCTGGGTGCTGGCGTCATCGTCGTCGTGTTCGATGCGCGCGACACCCTCGGGGTGTCCTCAGACACGGTCGGGCCCGTCAAGATCGCGTACGCGGCCGATGCCGACACCGAGATCGTCCGCCGCGCGGCTGCCGCGCACGAGCAGGTCGTAGTCGTCACCAACGATATGCGCTTGCGCGCCCGGACGAGCCAGGACGTTGTGCGTCGGGTGGAGTATCGTGATGCGGCCGTGTGTTTCGACGGCGCGGAGGGACAGCGCGGCGGCACCAAGCGCGGGCGCATCGACCGCGAAAGTGGTCTGCCCAAGGGTGCGAACGACATCACCTCGGAGCTCAAGAAGCTCTGGCTGTCCGAGGACGACTGAGAGGGAGCTCGCAGGCGTGCAGGGAGTCATCGTCAATGTGATCGCGGTGATCATCGGCACCGCCGTGGGACTCGCGTTCGGCCGGGCGATCTCGGAGCGTTTCCGCGCGATCGCGTTTCTGGCGATCGGTCTGTCGACCGGCATCATCGGCGCGTCGATGTCGATCGGTGGCCTCAACAACATGGGCAAGACCGGCATGGGCGACTACGCGGTCCTCGTCTTCATCGGCTCGCTCATCGCGGGTTCGCTGACCGGCGAGGCACTGCGTATCGAGTACTGGCTCGAGCGGTTCGGACGCTGGCTTCAGGACCTCTCGTACGGGCTACCCTTCCTGTCCACTGCCCCCAAGACCGCTGCCGATGAGCCCGGCGAGAAGGGCCACACGCTCGTCGAGGGCTTCGTCACCGCGTCGCTGCTGTTCTGTGTGGGTGCGATGACCTTCCTCGGCTCGATCGAGAGTGGCTTGGGCAACCCCCAGCTGCTCTATGTCAAGGCGTTGCTCGACGGATTCGCTGCGCTGTTTCTCGCAAGCACGCTCGGCGTGGGCGTCGGGCTCTCGGTCATCCCGATCATCGTCATCCAAGGCGGACTCGCGCTCGGTGCGAGCTTCCTGCAGCCGTACATGACCGCGGGCGTCATCAGCTCGATGTCGGCTGTCGGTGGCGCGATGATCCTCGCGATCGGCATCGACCTGCTCGGCATCAAGCGTCTGCCCGTCGGCAACATGCTGCCGGCGATCGTGTTCGCTGCGGTGGCCGGTGGCCTGCTTGGCTGAGCCCGCAGACAGCGCGCAGCCGGACGCGTCGCAATCGCCCGCGCCCGCCGGCCCGGATGCGGCGCGCTTCACTCTTCGCTCCGCAGCGTACTGCGTGGTGTGCGACCGGATGGTCGAGCCCAGAGCCGGACGGCACGTGCCCGGTCGGGCACCCCGCAGCAGCGCTGTCTGGCGCGATCCCGCTCGACGCCGACGAGCCGCTCCCGCAGCTGCCACGCTTCAACATCGGCGCCTTCGCGCTGCCGCCTGTCTGGGGTCCCGCACACGGGCAGTGGGTGGGCGCGATCTTCCTGCCGATCTGGCTGTTTGCCGATAGTGCCATCGCTGCTGCGTCGCGGGGCGGCATCGCTCGCATCGGCGCGGTCCTTGTCGCCGTGTTGACCCTCGCGTTCCAGGCGTTCTTCGCCAAGCGCGCCAATGGTGTGGCATGGCGTCGCGTCAGCGACCGAATGGGTATCGACCAGTTCGTAAGACGCGAGCGGGTGTGGGCGCTCGTATGCGTCCCGCTCGGCCTCGCTTTGCTCGGCTGGGCGTTCTACTACCGGCTCGTGCTCGCGTAGGCGACGACAGGAGGAGTCATGGCGGACACACCGCGCAACGACATCACCATCAACGGCGGCGGAACGGTCGCGGCCGGGACCTACGAGAATGTGTCGATCAACGGCACGGGCACCGTGAGCGGCGACGTCGTGTGCACCCTGCTGCGCGTCAACGGCGTTGCGACATGCGTGGGCGCGGTGAAGGCCGCGACCGTGAATGTGAACGGCACGGGCACCTTCGAGGGCCCTGTGCAGGTGAGCGAGATGAGCGTCAACGGCGACGCGAGCGTGCGGGCAGGCCTCGGCGTCGGCAACCTCGTCGTGCGCGGGAACCTCACCGTCGACGGCGGTGTTGCGGCGCACGACATCGAGCTCAAGGGCGTCATGCGGGTTCGCGGCGACCTCACCACGGGCTCGCTGAGAGGCGAGGGCACGCTCGATGCCGGCGCGGTCAATGCGGACTCGTTCGACCTCATGGTCTACGGTCCCTCGAAGGTGAAGTCGGTCGAGGCGAGCCGAGTGACCCTGCGCGCGCCGGGCTCGTTCGCCGCAGCGTGATCTTCTGGGCAGACAAGCGCTTCACCGCCGAGTCGATCCGCGCGAGCGAGGTCTGGGCCGAGCACACCAGCGCGAACGTCATCAGCGCAGGCAACGCCACCGTCGGTCGCGAGTCGCGCATCGGGCTCGTGCAGTACTCGGGGACGTATTCGGCGATCGATGGGGCCGTAGGTCACCGAGGCCGTGAAGGCGGAGCCGAGCGCCTAGGCCTCACGCCTCGGCGCGCCAGCCGGCGACGGTGAACGCGCTCGGGCAGATGTCGGAGAGGAAGCACGCGCCGCAGGCCGGCTTCTTCGCCGTGCAGACCGCGCGGCCATGCGTGATGAGGTCGTAGTTCACGCGGTACCAGTGCGCCTCGGGAAAGCACGCGCACAGGTCGCCCTCGACCTTGTCGGGGTCCTTCGCCTCCGAGATGCCGAGCCGGTGAGCGAGCCGGAACACGTGCGTGTCGACCGCGATGCCCTCGACGATCCCGTAGCCGGCGCCGAGCACGATGTTGGCGGTCTTGCGCGCCACACCGCGCAGCGTGATGAGCTCGTCCATCGTGCGCGGCACCTGGCCGTCGAACTCGGCGACCAGCGCCTGTGCGGTCGCGATGATCGACTTCGTCTTCTGGTGGTAGAAGCCGGTCGCGTGGATGATCTCCTCGACCTCGAGCGGGTCGGCCTCGGCGAGCGAGGCCGCGTTCGGGTAGCGCTCGAAGAGCGCGGGAGTCACGCGGTTCACGCCGTCGTCGGTCGTCTGCGCCGAGAGGATCACCGCGATCAGCAGCTGGAACGGGTCCGCGAAGTGCAGTGCCGGCTTCGGCTCCAAGTAGCGCGCCTCGAGGCGCTTCGCGAGTTCGAGACAGCGCGCGCGCTGCTCCTCGTCGCAGCACGAAGTGGGCGCGGCGATCTTGCTCTTCGGCGACACGGCGGATCCTCCTCGGCGATGCGGGTGGTGGCGCGTCCTGGGCCGCCTAGAGGATACCCGTGCGCGAGGCGCGCCGAATCAGGAGCGCGGGGTCTCCTCGTCAGCGACACCGGTGGGCTCGAGCAGCGAGCGCTTCGCAATCAGGAACAGCGCCCAGATGCCGAGCACGATCGAGCCGCCCATGATGGCGCGCGCCGGCCCGATGGCCTTCGCGATCGGGCCGAACACGAGCGAGCTGATCGGCATGAGTCCCATGAACGACATGATGAACAGCGCCATGATCCGGCCGCGCAGCTGCGGAGGGACGCTCGCCTGGATGCTCGTGTTGGCGAGCGAGTTCACCGTCAGCACCGCCGCACCGGCAAGCGCCGAGATCACGAGCGAGACCAGCGAGTGTGCGGCTGAGCGAGAAGACGAACAGCAGCGATGCGAACACGAGCAGGCCGAACGGGATCAGCCGCTCTCGGCGGGTCTCCTTGGGAAGCCCGGCCACGACGAGCGAGCCGACCACCGCGCCGAGGCCGTTGGCGGCCATCAGCCACGCGGTCTCCTGGGCGCCGCCGCCGAGGACCTTATCGGTGTAGGCCGGCAGCAGCATCATGTAGGGGAGGCCGAAGATGGTCATCACCGCGGTGCTGAGGATCAGGATGCCCACGTACGGGTGCTCGACGGCGTAGCGGAGTCCGGCGGTGAGCGTGCGCCAGGCGCCCTCGCGAGCCGCGCCGGCTCGGCTGCCGGGCGCGACGGACTCGCCGGCGGGGTGCGGGCGGATTGCCCACAGCGCCGCGATCACGAACAGGAAGCTCGCCGCGTTCACCAGGAAGATCTCGCCCATGCCCGCGCCAACCAGCACGAGCCCCGCGGCCACGAGCGGCCCGAGCAGGCGCGCCGACTGGAACTGCGCCGAGTTCAGCGCGATCGCGTTGAGCAGGTTCTCGCGCGGCACGAGCTCGGGGAGCATCGACTGCCAGGCCGGGAACATGATCGCCGACATCACGCCGCCGAGCAGCCCGAGCCCGCCGATCCAGAAGAGCGCGGAGAGCGCGTGATCCGAGGAGAGGTATCCGGTCATGTAGAGCCCGCCGAGCGCGAGCGCCTGGCACGAGCATGACCCACTGGCACCAGATGAGAAGGCGGCGCTTCTCGACGCGGTCGGCGAGCACGCCGGCCGGGCAGCGACAGCAGCAGTATGGGGATGCCGGCGACGAAGTTCACCATGCCCGAGTCGAGCTCGGAGCGTCGTAGCGAGTACACGACGATCGCGAGCGCGTAGTTCTGCATCCACGAGCCCATGTTCGAGATGAGCGAGCCCGACCAGAACAGCGTGAAGTCGCGGTGCTTGAACGACTCGAAGGTGCCACCTCGGCGCACGACCGCCTGAGGCGGGACCTCGGTGTCCGCCTCGATGAGCTCGAGCTCGTCGGCGCGCTGGTTCTCGAGTTCCTCGGGCACTTCGCTCCTCGCGGGTTCGTACGCGAGCGACGCATGGTACGCCATCCGCAGCATACTCGCGAGTCGCCGGCTCGGGTTGACCGCGCACCCGTGCGGGGATAGTCTGACCGTCCCCGCAGCGGGGCCGAGACGCGACGTCTCGCCGCCGTTCGCGGGCTTTCGTGCTGTTCGAACGATCCGAGGAGCCCGCGGGCCATGCTGATCGACCGACTCGCTGCGACACTGCGCACCTCGACCGCGTACGGTCAGATCGCCGAGATCCTCGACGCGGGCAAGGACGCGACGCTGGCCACGCCCGGCCTCGTGCGCCCGGCGCTGGTCGCCGCGCTCTACGCGACGCTGCCCAGACCGATGCTCGTCGTCGTCTCGGGCGAGGAGGCCGCCGAGCGGTTCTGGCGCCAGACCGCGGCCTACCTCGGCAAGGAGCGCGTCCTGCACCTGCCCGACCGCTCCGACTTCCCCTGGAGCGACTCGGCCGCCGACCTCGAGCAGGTCGGCGCGCGCGCCAAGGCGCTGCACTGCGCTCGACAAGAACCGCCCGGTGATCGTCGTGACGTCGGCGCGCGCGCTGATGCGCGCGGTGCCTCCGCAGGGCAGCCGCGTGTTCGAGCCGCTCGTGCTCGCCGCGGGCGCCGAGATCGACCTCGAGCAGGCGGCCGCGCGCCTCGCGGGCATGGGCTTCGAGCGCGTGTCCGATGCCGATCAGCCCGGCACCTTCGCCGTGCGCGGCGGCATCCTCGACGTCTTCCCCTCAGGCAGCGCGCATCCCGTGCGCGCCGAGCTCTTCGGCGACGAGGTCGACACGCTCGCGTCGCTACGTGCCCGGCACCGGCCAGGCGATCGGCGACAGCGAGCCGGTCGAGGTCTTCCCGGTCCGCGAGATGGCGCTGTCGCGCCGCGGTGCCGAGCTCGCCGATCGCGCGCTCAAGGAGCGTGCGCACCGCGACTCGCAGCTCAAGCACCACCTCGAGCTGCTGCACGAGGGCGTGCCGTTCAACGGGATGGAGCGCTACCTTCCGCTGCTCTACCGCAAGGCCGTCTCGCCCACCGACTACGTGGGCCCCGAGGCGCTCGTCGATCGTCGCCGAGCCGCGCTCGCTCTTCGACGACACCGTTCGTCGCCGAGAGGAGCTCGAGACCGCGGCGAAGACGGCGGACTTCAAGTCCGTGCGCGAGGGCGCTGCACCGCTCGAGGGGCTCTACCTCTCGCCGGCCGAGCTCGACTTCGGCGACCGCCAGCGCCTCACGCTGCTCTCGCTCCTGCGCGCCGGCGGCGCGGTCGATGCCGAGCTCGTCGCGCGCAGGCCTGACGTCGCCGGTGGCGAGGAGAAGTTCGTCGGCAGCGTGCGCGCGCTGACCGCGGCGGGCAGCGGCGTGGTTCTCGCGGTGCCCGACCGGCGCACGCGTCGCCGCATCGCCGATGCGCTCGCCGAGGCCGGTGTCGCCGTGAGCGAGCAGCGCGATCACGTGGCCGCCGAGTCTGCGTCCGACAGCGCGCCTGGCGCAGCGCCCGGCACCGAGCCGGCCGCGCCGCAGCCCGCTGCGCGCTCCCGAGGTGCTGCTGACCGACGTCGACGTTCCTGCAGGCTTCGTCGTCCCGGACGCCCACGTCGCCGATCGTCTCGGTCGACGACCTCTTCCCGCGCTCGCTGAAGCGGCGCCGCCGGCGCGAGATCGACCCGACGCGCATCACCTTCGCCTTCGCGCCCGGCGACTACGTGGTGCATGCCACGCACGGCATCGCGCTCTTCCGCGAGATCGTGCGCCAGGAGGTCCTTGGCGTCGAGCGCGACTACCTGCTGCTCGAGTACGCGAAGGGCGACAAGCTGTTCGTGCCGGTCGAGCAGATCGACCGGGTCACCAAGTACGTGGGCCCCGAGGGCTCGGCGCCGCGCGTCACGCGGCTCAACACCGCCGACTGGAGTCGGGCGACCGGCAAGGCGCGCAAGGCCGCGCGCAAGCTCGCGTTCGACCTCGTCGACCTCTACGCGCGTCGGGCCACGGTGACCGGTCGCGCGTATGCCGCAGACACCGCGTGGCAGCTCGAGATGGAGGCGATGTTCCCCTACATCGAGACGCCCGATCAGCTCGCCGCGATCGCCGACGTGAAGGCCGACATGGAGTCGGACAAGCCGATGGACCGCCTGATCTGCGGGGACGTCGGCTACGGCAAGACCGAGGTCGCGATCCGCGCCGCGTTCAAGGCAGCGCAGGACGGCGCGCAGGTCATGGTGCTCTGCCCCACGACGATTCTCGCGCAGCAGCACTTCACGAACTTCTCGGAGCGCTTCGCGCCCTTCGGGGTGAACGTCGAGGTGCTCTCGCGCTTCCGCATCGGACTCGCAGCAGAAGGCCGCGCTTGAGGGCTTCGCCCGCGGTGAGGTCGACGTGCTCGTGGGCACGCACCGCCTGCTCTCGCGCGACGTCGCGCCGAAGAACCTCGGGCTCGTCATCATCGACGAGGAGCAGCGCTTCGGCGTCGAGCACAAGGAGCATCTGAAGAACCTCCGCGAGCAAGTCGACATCCTCACGCTCTCGGCGACGCCGATCCCGCGCACGCTGCAGATGTCGCTTTCCGGCGTGCGCGACATGTCGGTCATCGACACTCCGCCGCCCAACCGCTTCCCGATCTCGGTGCACGTGGGCGAGTGGGACGAGGACGTCGTCTCGGGCGCCATCCGGCGAGAGCTCGAGCGCGGCGGCCAGGTCTACTACGTCTCCAACCGCGTGAAGACGATCGACGACGCGGTCGAGCGGGTGAAGCGCGCGGCACCCGAGGCGCGCATCGTGGTCGCGCACGGGCAGATGTCGGAGAAGCAGCTCGAGCCGGTGATGGAGCGCTTCGCCGCCAACGAGGCCGACGTGCTCGTCGCCACCACGATCATCGAGTCGGGCATCGACAACCCGCACAGCAACACGCTCATCATCGAGGACTCCCAGCGCCTCGGTCTCGCGCAGCTCTACCAGCTCAAAGGCCGGGTCGGGCGCAGCCACGTGAAGGCGTTCGCGTACTTCCTGTTCCCGCGCGAGAGCGCGCTCACCGAGCAGGCCATCGAGCGGCTCAGCGCCATCAAGGAGCACGACGAGCTCGGGTCGCGGCATCAAGATCGCGATGCGCGACCTCGAGATCCGCGGCGCCGGCTCGCTGCTCGGTGCCGAGCAGTCCGGCAACATCTCCGCAGTCGGCTTCGATCTGTTCGCGCAGATGCTCATGGAGGCGGTCTCCGAGGCCCGTGGCGAGCCGGTCGTCGCCCATCCCGACATCCGCGTCGACCTGCCGCTCGCGGCCTTCCTGCCCGAGGAGTACCTGCCCGACGTCGACGAGCGCGTGCGCTACTACCGTCGTCTCGCCGGCGCGCCCGACCGCCGAGGGCGTCGAGGTCGTCGCTGCCGAACTCGTCGAGAACTTCGGCATGCTGCCCGCGCCGGCCCGCAACCTCGTCGACATCGCGCGCATCAAGGCGCGCGCGGCCGATGCCGGCGTGACCTCGGTGGCTCTCACTCGGAACCGCCTGACGCTCTCGCCGGCGCGCCTCGACGACGAGGCGCGGGGCCGCGTCGGCGCTCTCGGCGCCGTCTTCCTCGAGCGCAAGCAGGAGCTGGCTTTGCCCGTAGGGTATGGAGAGTCTGTGACGGCGACCGCTTTGGGCCTGCTCTCTGCTATATACTCTCCTGAGTCCCAGCCCGCTTCACCGGGAGGAAACATCTGATGAAGATCGTCCGCACACTCGCCATCGCCGTGCTGCTCGGAGCGCTCGCTCTGACGGCGACCGGCTGTTCTGACAAAGACACGGCTGCCAAGGTCAACGGAGAGGCGATCTCCGTGACTGAGCTGGACAAGCAAGTCGCCCAGCTCAAGAAGCAGTACCCGCAGATGTTCGAAGGCGCCGACGGCGAGGGGCGGCTGATCGACTTCAAGCAGCGCCTCCTCGACAACCTCGTGAACCAGCTGCTCGTCAAGCAGGCTGCCGAGGAAAAGGGCCTGAAGGTCTCCGATGCCGAGGTCGAGAAGCAGATCAAGCAGCTCAAGGCAGGTTTCAAGGACGACAAGGGCTTCGAGCAGGCGATCTCCTCGGCGGGCATGACGGTCGACTCGCTCACGCAGCAGATCAAGGACCAGCTGCTCACCCAGAAGCTCATCGCGTCGCTCGAGTCGAACGACAAGGCCACCGCCGGCCGAGATCAAGGCCTACTACGACAAGAACAAGTCGCAGTTCTACCAGAAGGCCTCGAAGCGCGCGTCCCACATCCTGTTCAAGCCGGAGGACGAGGACCAGGCCAAGAAGGTGCTCGCGATGCTCAAGAAGGGCGACGACTTCGACGAAGCTCGCGAAGGAGTACTCGGTCGATACGGCCACCGCGTCCAAGGGCGGCGACCTGGGCTGGCCGACCACCCCGTTCGTCGCCGAGTTCCAGACGGCGCTCGACAAGCTGGATAAGGGCGAGACCTCCAAGCTCGTGAAGACGCCGTACGGCTGGCACATCATCACGGTGACCGACACGCGCAAGGAATCGCAGCAGAAGCTCGAGGAGGTGCACGACCAGATCGAGCAGATTCTGGTGCAGCAGCGTCGCGCCGACGCGTACTCGGCGTTCCTCGACAAGCTGCGCAAGGGCGCCAAGATCGAGATCCTGCTGCCGGAGCTCAAGGCCAGCACCAAGGCGGGTTCCAAGGAGACGACCTCGAAGTAGCGCACGAGCGCCGGGGGAGAGGAGAGCGTTGGAACAGGCCTTCGCGGAGTTCGTCGCGGTCATAGCCAAGCTTCGATCTCCCGAAGGGTGTCCGTGGGACCAGGCTCAGACCCACGAGTCGATCGCCAAGAACATGGTGGAAGAGGCCTACGAGGCCGTCCACGCCATAGAGACCGATGACGTCGCCGGGCTCAGAGAGGAGCTCGGCGACGTTCTTCTTCAGGTGGTGTTGCAGTCGCAGATCGCCGCCGACGAGGGCGAGTTCACGATCGACGACGTGATCGCAGGCATCAACGAGAAGATCGTGCGCCGGCACCCGCACGTGTTCGGCGAGGTCGAGGGGGTCTCGACGCCGGCCGACGTGCACGCGCGTTGGGACCGCATCAAGGCGGCCGAGAAGGCCGAGGCGGGCAAGGGGCTTCTCGACGAGGTGCCCCATGCGCTGCCGGCGCTGATGCTGGCCCAGACGATCTCGCGCAAGGCGGTCTCGGTCGGCTTCGAGTGGGAGTCGCTCGACGACGTGTGGGTCAAGGTGCACGAGGAGCTCGAGGAGCTCAAGGAGACCGAGCCCGGCAGCCCCGAGGCGGCCGACGAGATCGGCGACTTGCTCTTCACCATCGTGAACCTCGCCCGCAAACAGGGAATCGATGCGGAGACTGCGCTGCGCGGCACCTGCGACAAGTTCCGCGCGCGCTGGAGTTCGATGGAGCAGGCCGCGGCGAGGTCGGCCGCGACCTGTCCGAGATGACGATCGATGAGCAAGAGGCGCTGTGGCAGAAGGCCAAGGAGAGGGAGCACGGATCATGAGCAACATCGTTGACGTCTACGCGCGCGAGATCCTCGACTCGCGCGGCAACCCCACCGTCGAGGTGGAGGTCGTGCTCGACGACGGGAGCTTCGGCCGCGCGGCCGTGCCCTCGGGCGCCTCCACCGGCGCCTACGAGGCGGTCGAGCTGCGCGACGGCGACGAGGGCCGCTACCTCGGCAAGGGCGTGCGCAAGGCCGTCGAGAACGTCAACACGACGCATCGCCGAGGAGCTCGTCGGGCATGGACGCCTCCGACCAGCGCGCGGTCGACGCGCTGCATGCTCGAGCTCGACGGCACGGCCAACAAGGGCAAGCTCGGCGCCAACGCGATCCTCGGCGTCTCGCTGGCCGTGCGCCAAGGCGGCGGCCGAGTCCACCGGGCTCCCGCTCTACCGCTACATCGGCGGCGCGAACGCGCACGTGCTGCCCGTGCCGATGATGAACATCCTCAACGGCGGCGAGCACGCCGACAACAACGTCGACCTGCAGGAGTTCATGGTCATGCCGGTCGGCGCGCCGACCTTCGCCGAGGGCCTGCGCTGGTGCGCCGAGATCTACCACGCGCTCAAGAAGGTGCTGCAGGACCGCAAGCTCGGCGACCGGCGTCGGCGACGAGGGCGGCTTCGCGCCCGAACCTCGCGAGCAACGAGGACGCGCTCAAGGTCATCGTCGAGGCCATCGAGAAGGCCGGCTACAAGCCCGGCGAGGAGATCATGCTTCGCGCTCGACCCGGCCTCGACCGAGTTCTTCGACGCCGAGCGCGGCGTCTACGTGCTCGCCGGCGAGGGCCGCGAGCTCACGCCCGGCCGAGATGGTCGAGTTCTGGGCCGGCCTGGTCGACCGCTACCCGATCGTCTCGATCGAGGACGGCATGGCCGAGGACGACTGGGACGGCTGGAAGCTGCTCACCGAGCGGCTCGGCGACAAGGTCCAGCTCGTCGGCGACGACCTGTTCGTCACCAACACCGAGCGCCTGGCGCAGGGGCATCGAGATGGGCGTGGCCAACTCGATCCTCGTCAAGGTCAACCAGATCGGCACGCTCACCGAGACGCTCGACGCATCGAGATGGCGAAGCGCGCCGGCTACACGTGCGTGATCTCGCACCGCTCCGGCGAGACCGAGGACACCACGATCGCCGACCTGGCGGTCGCGACCAACGCCGGGCAGATCAAGACCGGCGCCCCGGCGCGCACGGACCGCGTCGCGAAGTACAACCAGCTGCTCCGCATCGAGGAGGAGCTGGCGCGACTCGGCGACCTTCCCCGGCATGGACGCCTTCTACAACATCCGCGGCTAGACACGAGCACGAGCGGGCTCGCCAGGGGTGGCTGGATGAGCGACACAGACTACGAAGAGCCAGACAGCCAGACGATCGTTCGGCGTGCCGATCGAGTCGACGCTCGAGCGACGCGAGCGTTTCGCCAACCGCTTCGACTACGACTTCGGCCAGGAGCGCATCTTCCCCGGGCTTACCGAGGCCTTGCTCGAGGAGGTCCCCGAGGGCACGAAAGTCCTCGAGGCCGGTGCCGCCACGGGCCTGCTCACCGGTCCGCTGCTGACGCGCGCCGGCCACCTCACCGCGCTCGAGCCGAGCGAGGGGATGCTCCGGCGCCTGCTCGCGAAGGACGTCGCCGACTCACCGCACCTGCGCGTGCTCCGGGGCATGGCAGAGGACCTCTCGCGCACCGAGCTCTACGACTGCGCGGTCGTGACGTTCACGCCGCGGCGCGGCATCGGGCTGCTGCGCCTGCTGCAGGAGCTGGCGTTCCGCGTCACCGACCGCGTGGTGATGCTGCTCGACGACGACCCCTCGATGGACTGGGCGTTTCTCGCGCGCGCCGCGGCGACGCAGGGATTCGACGTGCGCCTGCGGTTCGTCTCGGAGCATCGAGCCGATGCCGAGACGCCCAGGCGAGCGGTCGTGCTCGTCGCCGAGGTCGGCGAGTGGTCGCCGTTCACGCGGGGCGAGTCCGCGTGGGAGTTCGAGGCCCGCACCGTCGACGTCCCGTATCCGGCGCCTCGCGGCGCCGCCACGCGTCTCGTGCGCTACTTCCTTGCAGGCGGCGATCGCGCGCTGCTCGTGCGCACCGAGCAGGAGGGTCTCGACCGGCTCTACGGCAATCTGCGAACCGCCGTTCACCGTCTCGGCCAGAACGAGGTCACCGTCCGCCGTCTCGATGACGGCGTCCAGATCGTGCGGCTGCCCAAGACGGTCGACTGATCGCCGAGGCGCCGAGGCGCCTCTTCGGGTAGGTACTCCGCCGAGAGGCTCCATCACAAGCACCGAAGCGAGAAGGGCGGACGCGATGCGCCGCACGAAGGTCGTGGCAACACTCGGACCGGCCACCGATGCACCCGGACTCCTCGAGCGCATCCTGCGCGCCGGCGTCGACGTCGTGCGCCTCAATGCCGCTCACGCGAACGTCGAGCAGCTCGCTCCGCGCCTCGCCGCGGTGCGTGCCGCCGCGGCCGTCGTCGGGACCGATGTCGCGGTCCTGCTCGACCTGCCCGGCCCCAAAGTGCGTGTCGGTGATGTGGCCGAGGGGACGGTGCTCGCCGAGGGGGACGTCCTTCTGCCTGTACGCCGACGAGTGCGTGGGCGACGCCGGTCACGCCTGCGTCACCCATGCCGGCCTGTCCGACGACGTGACCGCTGGCGACCGCATCCTCGTCGACGACGGCCGCATCGAGCTCGAAGTCACCGGTGTGCGCCCGGCCGAGGTGACCACGCGCGTGGTGACGGGCGGGCCGCTCACGAGCAACAAGGGCGTCAACGTGCCCGGCGTGACGCTGTCGGTCGACACGATCACGCCGAACGATCGCTGCACGCTCGACTGGGCGATGACCACCGACGTCGACTGGGTCGGGCAGTCGTTCGTGCGCTCGGCAGCCGATGTCGAGGCGCTGCGCGCGCTCATGACCGAGCGTGTCATCCCGATCGTCGCCAAGATCGAGAAGCACGAGGCCGCCGAGGCGATCGAGGAGATCATCGCCGCCGCCGACGCCGTGATGGTGGCGCGCGGTGACCTTGCGGTGGAGACCGCCCCCGAGCAGGTGCCGGTGCTCCAGCGCCGCATCACGCGCGCGGTGCGCGACGCCGGGCGCCCGGTCATCATCGCGACCGAGATGCTCGACTCGATGCGTGTGAGCCGCCGCCCCACCCGCGCCGAGGCGAGCGACGTCGCGAACGCGATCTTCGCGCGCGCCGACGCGGTGATGCTCTCGGGTGAGACGGCGGTCGGTCGCTATCCGATCGAGTCGGTCGAGACGATGGTGCGCATCATCGCGGCCGCCGAGACCGTTGCCCCGCCGGCCCGTCCGGCGTCGGTTCACAGCGGCCTCGACGACGTGCAGATGGCGGTGAGCCTCGCCGTCTGCGACCTCGCCGAGGAGCTCGGCGCGCAGGCGATCGTGCCGCTCACGCAGTCCGGCGCCACCGCGCTCGCGGTTGCCCGCAACCGGCCCGAGGTGCCGATCGTCGCCGCGACCACGACCGAAGCGACCGCGCGCATGCTGTCGCTCGTGTGGGGCGTTCGCGCGGTGGTGCTGCCTTTCGCCGAGGACTTCAACGACCTGCTTGCGGCGACGATCGAGGCGGTCCGGGCGTCCGGCCGCGTCGACTCCGGGGACCTCGTGGCGCTCACCGCGGGCCTTGCGACACGCACCCCCGGGCGCACCGACTTCATCCACGTCCGGACCGTCCCGTAGGCACGCGCGTAGGTGGACCTCGACTTCAGGTCGAGGGGACTCGCGTGCTCGGTTGTGGTAGGATGCCCTCGATCAGTCACCGCGCTGGCCTGCCCACAGGACTCTGAGGTATGACGCCGAGGAACACGCAGAACGGGGCTTCAGCAAGCGGACGGCGGGCACCCCGGAAGGGGAGTCCGCGCGCGTCCGCATCCCCTCGCTCCCGCAAGACCACGTCGCCGCGCGGGTCCGCGCGCGCCAGCGGCTCCCGCTCGACTTCGTCTGCTCGCCCGCGAGCGGCGACAGCCGCGCGCAAGCCGTCCGCTGCGCGAGGCAAGCGCGGGCTTCGGCTCGTCCCGAACTTCGCGCTCGGCGCACCGCGTTGGTGGATGATGCCCGCCGCGCTGACGGCGCTCGTCGGGCTGTTCGTCTGGTCGTACTACCCGGTCGCAGCGGTGCAGTACCGCGAGACCCGCGCGTGCGCGCAGCTGAGCGCGGAGCTCGCGAGCCTGCAGGCGCGCAACGCGCGATTGAGCAAGCAGGTCGATCGGCTCAAGACCCCCGCCGGCGTCGAGGACTACGCACGAAGCCAGCTCGGCATGGTCAAGAAGGGCGAGAACGTCGTCGTGGTGGTCGACGGGCAGAAGCCGGCCACGACCGCCGCGTACACCACGGCTCCTCGCATCGACAGCGGCGAGATGACCGCCACGGTCGACGGTCCATGGACCGCGTTTCTTGACCTCGTCTTCGGCGTGCAGTGACCCCTGCGGACCACACGCGCGCCGACTCCTCACGTCGTGAACGCACAGATCGGGCGCGCTGCCCGCAGAACCGTGGCGGGTCGCCGCCCGCTGCTCGTTCGGCTACCCGGCCGCGATCGTGTCTCCGCCGCGTCTCGAGGACGGCGCGCTGTTTCCGACGTACGCCTGGCTTACCTGCCCCTGGCTCGCCGATCGCGCGGCAACAGACGAGTCCGTCGGGCTCGGCGGCGCGCTGGGCCGACGCGGCTGCGGCCGACGCGGCGCTGGCCGACCGGCTTCGCGCCGCCGATGGCGCGCTTCGCGCCGCGCGGGCAGCCGAGGGCGGCGGGCACGGATGCGTGCGCCGCGGTCGGCCTCGCCGGCCAGCGCGATCCGCTCGGCGTGAAGTGCGTGCATGCGCATGTCGCACTCGCGCTCGTCGGCATCGACGATCCGATCGGGCTCGAGCTGCTCGAACGCGGGCGGGAGTGCCCGGACCGCTACTGTGACCGGTTCTCGGCGGGGAAGGACGGCGGCTGAGTGGACGGAGCCAGGAGGCTAGCGGCGATCGACGTCGGTACGGTGACCACGCGGCTGCTCGTCGCCGATGTGGGTCCGGACGGGATCGCCGAGGTCGCGCGCTCTACCGACATCACGCACCTCGGCGAGGGGCTCGGTGCGAGCGGGTCGCTCTCGGCGGCGGCGATGGGGCGGGCCGTCGAGGTGCTCGGCGGGTATGCGGCCACCATGGCGGAGCTCGGCGTCGAGCGCTACCGCGCGATCGCGACCAGCGCGAGCCGCGACGCCAGCAACGGCCCTGAGTTCCGGGCGCTCGCCGAGGCGCGCGGGGTGACGCTCGAGATCGTCCCGGGCGCCCGCGAGGCCGAACTCTCGTTCCTTGGCACGACCTACGAGCTGCGCGGTGAAGGTCAGCTCGTGGTCGACTGCGGCGGCGGCTCCACCGAGCTCGTGCTTGGCGACGTGAGCGGTGAGCGCTGCGAGCGCGTCGCGAAGGTGGCGGCGGCCCGCTCGGTCGATGTCGGCAGCCGCCGCATGACCGAACGCTTCTTGCCGAGCGACCCGCCGCGCGAGACCGAGCTGGCGGAGGCGCGGGCATGGGCGACGGCCGAGTTCCGACCGTTCTTCGAGCGCGCTCGACGAGCGCGCGCGGCGCATGATCGCGGTGGCGGGCACCGCTACATCGCTTGCGGCCATCAAGCTCGAGCTTGCCGAGTACGACCCCGTCCGCGTCCACGGCCAGGTGCTCTCCGGCTCCGACCTCTCCGACCTGCTCGAGATGCTCGCCGGCATCTCCCTCGAGCGGCGGCGCACCGTCGTCGGCCTGCACCCCGAGCGGGCGGGCGTCATCGTGGCCGGTGCGCTGATCCTCGAGACCGTGCTCGCTTTGGCCGGGCTCGACGAGCTCACGGTGAGCGAGCACGACATCCTCTATGGGATACTTCTGGACACCTATCACGACCTGCGGGTATGACACCTACGGCGGCGTATCCGAATTGGCACAGGACGCGGACTTAAAATCCGCTGGCCGCAAGGCTGTGTGGGTTCGAATCCCACCGCCGCCACCACCGCGGTTCTAGGGCACGCGTCGAGCGAAGGGAGGGCGCATGGCAGAAGACGCCGTCACGCGGCTCTACCATGCGTTTCTCGCTAACGATGCGGGGCTCGCGATAGCGGTCATCGAGACGACGCGCGCCTCGGGCGTCGAGCAGGACCGCCTCTTCGACCAGCTGTTCGCGCCCGGCGGTTTCGCTTCTCGGCGGAGCGTGGGCCCGCGGCGATCTCGACGAGTACGCGTTCACGACCTCGGCGGTCGTTGCCGAGCAGGTGCATCAGCTTCGTGACCACGTCACCCACGGCCGGCGACACCGGGATCACCGTGCTCGCAGGCTCCATGCAAGGCGACGGCCACGGCACCAGCAAGACGATCATCGCGGCGGCACTCGCCGAGGCCGGCCATCGGGTGGTCGATCTCGGCTCCGACGTGCGCCCTGCCGTCTTTCTCGATCGAGCCGAGGAGACCGGCGCGCCGATCGTCATCGTCTTCGCCGAGACGACCGAGGCCGCTGCGGAGGTGGGCCGGGTCCGCGAGATGTTCTCGGCGGCGGAGCGCACCAGCGTGGCCCTGCTCGTGTGCGGGGGACCGTTCGCCGCGGACGAGGTGCGGGCGCGTGCAGTGGGCGCGAACGGCGTCATCCGCGGGGCCGAGAGCGCGCTGCGGCTGGTCAAGCAGGCGGCCGAGCGCTTGGGGGTGGCGCCGTGAGTCGCGCGGACATCCCGCTCGAGCTTGCCGAACGGCTCTGGCGCCAAGGCCGCGTCGAGGCCGCTGTGGCTGCATGCCACGACGCGCTTGCCGTCGATGCGTCCGATGCGAGTGTCCACGCGCTGCTGAGCGAGCTCTATCTGGCCGAGGGGTTCTACGAAGAGGCGACCGCGGCCGCCTCGCGCGCCATCGAGATCGACCCCGGCTGCGCGCCCGCGCTTCTCACTCTCGGCCTCGCGTACGATCGGCGCGGCGGGCTCTGGGACCGCTCGATACTGGTGTGGCAGGAGCTTGCCGAGGTCGCCCCGGAGTTCGTCACCGCCTACGTGCAGCTCGGAGAGGCGCTGTCGATCTCGGGCTTCGAGACCGAAGCGGTCGATGCCTGGAAGCAGGCGCTCGTGCTCGACCCGCGCAGCGCGCGGGCGATGTATGACCTCGCCATCGCCGCGCTCAAGACCGAAGGAATGGCGACGGCGCTGCCGGGATTCCGCAAGGCAGGCGAGCTCGACGCGAGCCAGGACGACTTCTTCTTCGAACTCGCCGGTGTCGACCGCACCCTGAGCTCGACCGCGCTGGCCGGAGCGGCTGCCGATCGGGACGGCTGGTTGCGGACCGCCTACGCACTCGCCTCCGAAGAGGAGTTCATCTTGGCGGCGAGCTTCGTGAGGCGCGCGCTCGACACCGATCCCGACGATGCCGAGGCCCTCGGACTCGCCGGCTACCTGTACCTGCGTCAGGGCGCCGCGAACGAGGCCATGGCGGTGTGCCTGCGCGCACTCGTGATCTCGTCCCGGACGCCGACCGCGGTCTACGTGCTCGGCGATGCGTTCGCTCGGCAAGGCGGGCTCTCGCGCAACGCCGCCCGGGTGTTCGGCGCTCTCGCGAAGGCGGTCCCGGGCAGCCCGATGCCACAGGTGCTCCACGGCGAGTGCCTGCTGGCGCTGCAGCGCTACGGCGACGCCTGCACGGCGTTCGAGCACGCGGTGCGCCTTGATCCCACGCTCGTGCGCGCTCGCTATGGGCTCGCGGCGGCTCTGCTCGTCGAGGGCGAGTACACGCGGGCCCAGCACCAGATCGCGCGCGCGGCCTACTACGATACGCGTGACGCGGGTGCATTCGTTGGGCTCTGGGCCGACCACGTCGCGGACAGGGACCGGACATGAGCAGCGAGAAGGCCGACATGGGTGCCCTGGACAGGCGAGGCCCGCTGTTCGGCGTGGGTGTCTCGGTCTACCCGAGCAACATCGAGTCGGCCGGGCCGGACGCTTGGTACACGCCGGACATGGCTCCTGGGTTCGAGCGTCTCGCCGAAGCCGGCTGCACGCTCGTGCGGCTCTTCGTGAGCTGGCGGGTGCTCGAGCCGCAGGTCGGGCAGTACGACCGTGAGGCGCTCGACCGCTTCGCGGCTGTCGTGTCCGCCGCGACGAGCCGTGGCCTGCGGGTGATCGTCTGCTTCTTCGCCGACGACCGTCACTCCGAGCTGAGCGACGTCGTGTGGGGCCGCCGGCGCGACGCTCGCACCGACCCCTACCTGGTAGAGCGCGAGGCCGCGCTGATCGGGACCGTGGTCTCGCGGCTGCACTCGGACAAGAGCGTCGTGGCCTGGCAGCTCGGCAACGAGGCGTTCCTCTCGGGCTTCACGAACGCCACCAGCCTCGAGGCGTGGGTCGGCAAGCTCCGCGGGCGGTGCGCGAGCACGACACCGCACGCCCGGTCGGGCTCGGCGCTGACGCCGAGACGCTCATGCGCTCGACCGGCGTCGACGCGCGCGCGGCGATCGCCGGCTGCGACTTCGCGGTCGCACACGTGACCTCGGCGTATCGCGCCTACGCGGGCGGCGGTCCGCTGCACGAGCGGCCCCGCCAGCTACCTCGATGGGTTCTTGGTGCGGCTTGCTCGCCGGGGCGGTCCCACGCTGCTCGACGAGACCGGCCCGCTGTCGCTGGAGTCCTCCGCTGCCGAGGAGGCGGGCGCGCTCCGCGTCGCTCTCTGGTCGGCGCTGTGCAACCGGGCGGCCGGTGCGCTCGCGCGACGGCTCACCGATCTGGACGCCGACCACCGCGAGCCGTACTACCTCGATGCGTTCGAGGCCCCGGTCGGCCTACTCGACCGCGACGGCGCCGCCAAGCCATCGTTCGACGTCCTCTCGCAGTTCGCGAAGACCGTCGCCGCCATCGATCTCGACGACGCACGCGCTTCCGACCGAGCGCGTGGCCGTCGTGGTGCCGGCCGAGCGCTACGACGCCCTGCCGTCGCTCGCGGGCCTGAACGCACCGCGCGCGTGCCTGCACGCGTTCATCGCCGCGAAGCAGGCGCACCTGGCGACCGCGCTCGCGGCAGAGGCCGACGATTTCTCGGCGTACCGGTTGCTGATCGTGCCGAGCGCCGTCCGGCTGGCCGAGGAGACCATCGAGCGGATGTACGCGTTCGCGCAGGCAGGCGGCGCGGTCGTGATCAGCTACGGCGGCGGGGACCTCACTCCGGCGATGCGCCGCCTCTGCGGTGTCGACTCGCTCGGCGAGGCGGGTCCTGCGTCGCGGCTGACCTGCCGCGTGGCGCAGCCGGGGGTGCTCGGCGAGCTCAAGGCCTTTGACGTCGCGTTCGAACTGTCCCGCCCGCGCGCTCGTGTCTGCCCAGTCAGCGACGGTCGTGGCCACCGATGCGTCGGGTGGCCCGCTCGCCACAGTGAACCGAGTGGGCCAAGGGCGCGTCGTGTTTCTGACGGTGCCTCTTGAGCGTGCGATCGCCGAGAACGACCCCTGGGCGACTCCGGCGCCGGTGGCCGGGATGCTCCGCGAGATCTACGGCGCTGCTGCGCGCGGCGCCGGCTGCGGTCCCGCGGTCGAGTGCGATGCGCCCGAGGTCGAGGTGGCGCTGTTCGCGGGCGAGTCCGACGACGTGCTGGTGCTCGTGAACCACGGCGAGCGAGCCGTGACGGCGCAGGTGAAGCTCCCGCGCGTGGTGCAGACTATCGCCGATCCACTCGGCGAAGGGGAGACCGGCGTCGGCGGCAGTGCGTTCGGCGTGCCGCTGGGTGCGTGCGACGCGATCGCCCTCGTGCTGCGCCATGCGAAGGGTGCGTGAGGAGGAGACCGTGGGAGCACTCGACGACCGGGAGCGAATCCGGCTCACGCAGCTGTCGAGCAAGGCGGGTTGAGCCGCCAAGTGGGGTCCGGAGGACCTCGCGGCAGTCCTCGCGCGCATCGCGCCGGGCGAGGCGGACGAGCTCATGCTCGGCTTCGAGACGAGTGACGACGCGGCGGTCTATCGGCTGACCGACGACACGGCGGCGCTGCTCACCGTCGACTTCTTCACGCCCATCGTCGACGACCCGTACGACTTCGGCCGGATCACCGCGGCCAACGCGCTCTCCGACATCTACGCGATGGGCGGCCGTCCGCTCACCGCGATGAACCTGCTCGCGTTCCCGTGCTCGCTCGGCGCCGACATCGTCGGCGAGGTCGTGGCCGGCGGCGCCGAGAAGGTCGCCGAGGCCGGGGCGGTCACCGTGGGCGGCCACACCATCGACGACGCCGAGCCGAAGTACGGGCTCTCGGTCTTCGGCGTCGTGCACCCCGACCGGGTCGTGCGCAATCGCGGCGCGCGCGCCCGGCGACGTCATCGTGCTCACCAAGCCGATCGGCACCGGGCTCTGGGGCACCGCGCTCAAGCGTGAGCTCGTGACCGAGGAAGACGCGCGCGACGTCATCGAGTCGATGGCGACGCTGAACCGCGCCGCGTGCGAGGCGATGGTCGAGGTGGGCGTACACGCCGGCACCGACGTCACGGGCTTCGGCCTGCTCGGCCACCTGCACGAGATGGCCGAGGCGAGCGGATGCGCTGCCGAGATCGACCTCGCGGGCGTGCCGCTGTTCGAGCGCACGATGGAGTGGGCCGAGGGCAACGTCGCTCCGGGGCGTACCGCCGAGATCGTCGCGTGGGCCGAGCCGTTCACGCGCTGGTCGGCCGACGCCGACGAGACGGTGTGGATGCGCATCCTCTGCGATCCGCAGACGAGCGGCGGCCTGCTGCTCGCGGTCGCCGCCGGAGCACGCCGACGCGCTCGTCGCGGCACTCGAGGCGCGGAGCACGCTCGCCGCGGTCGTGGGGTCGTTCGTGAGCGGAGAGCCGGGCGTCGTCACGACGCTGACGCTGAGCGTCGCTACAGATGCGCGTTCGTGATAAGCTGAGTCCTATCGTCGAGACTTCAGCTGGGAATCTTATGGAGGCGGCTCTCATGGCCAAGCGCGTGCTCATCCTGACCGAGCCATCGGCGGCAACGACGATGGCGCTCGGCCGCGTCCTGATGAAGAGCTTCCTCTACTCGCTCGCACGCAATCCCGAGCGCCCCTCGGCCGTGATGTTCATGAACGAGGGCGTGCGCCTGGCGTGCGAGGGGTCTGGGAGCCTCGACGACCTCGCCCTGCTCGCCGAGAACGGCGTGGCCGTGCGCGCCTGCGGGACGTGCCTCGACTACCTGGGGCTCACGGCCAAGCTGGCGGTCGGCGAGGTCGGCAACATGAACGACTCGGTCGCCGCGCTCATGGGTGCCGACGACGTCGTCACGATCGCCTAGCCGGCGTTCCCGCCGCCGACACGACCGAGGTCCCAGCCGGGGCGCCCTCGCAGCTGCGGACGAACCGCGGGTCTCGCGGTGGGTGCTCGGCAGGATTGAGCTGCTCGTGCCGAACGAGCTCGAGGCCGTTGAACGAGAGGCGGTCGAGCTCCGAGAAGCCGGCCTTGCGCGCGACCGCGAGTGACGCGGCGTTGTCCGGGTGCACGACGCAGATCAGCCGCTCGAACCCGATCATCTCGAAGCAGTACCGCACCGCCGCCTGGGCGGCCTCGGTTGCCAGGCCACGCCCCCAGAGCGCCGAGTGGAGCCACCATCCGACCTCGATCTCCGGCGCGAACGTGCAGCCCGGACCGCAGAAGCCGACGACACCGCGCGGGTCGCCGGGCTCCGGGTCGCGCAGTTCGAGTGCCCAGCGCGTCCAGCCGTGGCTGCGCTGAAGCGCCGACAGCCGCGCGACCTGCTCGGCGATCTGCTCGGCGGTGAGCGGCACGCCGCCGTTGATGTAGCGCAGCACGCGAGCGTCGGTGGCGACCGCCGCAAACGACGCGAGGTCGCTCGTCGGCCCACTCGCGCAGGACCAGGCGCTCGGTTTCGACGACGATGCGGGGCATCGGGGTCCTCTCGGCGGGGTAGAGTCGGACTGCTCGGATACAATCACACGTATGGATACTAACGCGCTGCTGAGGCAACTTCCCAAGGTCGATGCGCTGCTCGAGCGCGAGGACCTGCGCGCGCTCGCCGAGACGATGCCGCGCGCGCTCGTCGTCGATGCCGTGCGCGAGGCGATCGACGCGTCGCGCGAGCAGGTGCTCGCTGGCGGCGCGGCCGACGCCGCGATCGACGTGTCCGCTGATGCCGTAGCGGCCCGAGCCGTCGTGCTGGCGCAGGGCAAGGCGCGCCGCTCGCTGCGCCGCGTCATCAACGCCACCGGCATCGTCGTGCACACGAACCTCGGTCGCTCGCCGCTCGCCGCGAGCGCTCTCGACGCCGTGGCCGAGGTCGCGAGCGGCTACTCCACCCTCGAGTTCGACGTCGACAGCGGCGAGCGCGGCAGCCGCCACGTGCACGTCGAGGACCTCATCTGCAAGCTCACCGGCGCCGAGGCCGCGATGGCCGTCAACAACAACGCCGCCGCCGTCATGCTCGCGCTCGCCGGTCTCGCGCGGGGCAAGGAAGCGATCGTCAGCCGCGGGCAGCTCGTTGAGATCGGCGGCAGCTTCCGCGTGCCGGACGTCATGCGCGAGTCGGGCGCGACCATGGTCGAGGTCGGCACCACCAACAAGACGCACCTGGCCGACTACGAGCGCGCGCTCACCGACAAGACCGGGCTGCTGCTCAAGGTCCACACGAGCAACTACCGCGTCGTCGGCTTCACCGAGGAGGTCGCGCTCGCCGACCTCGTCGAGCTCGGCGCCAAGCACGGCGTCCCGGTCATGGAGGACCAGGGCTCCGGCGTGCTCGTCGACCTGCAGGCAGTGGAAGCTGCCCGTACGAGCCCACCGTCGCCGAGAGCGTCGCGACCGGCGCCGACGTCGTGACCTTCTCGGGCGACAAGCTGCTCGGCGGGCCGCAGGCGGGGCTTCTGGCCGGCCGCTACCACGTCATCTCGGCGCTCAAGAAGCACCCGCTCGCCCGCGCCGTGCGGCTCGACAAGATGACGCTCGCCGCGCTCGAGCAGACGCTGCGCCTCTACCTCGACCCCGTGCGCGCCGTCGAGCAGATCCCGACGCTCCGCATGCTCGTCGATGACCAAGACCGAGGCCGCCGAGCAGGCCGTGCAGCTCGCCGACGCGCATCACGCGGGCCTGCGAGGGCGCCTACCTCGTCGGCACGGCCGACGACGTGTCGCGGGCCGGCGGCGGGGCGCTGCCGATGGGCGACATCCCAACGGTGGTCGTGGCGATCGTTCCGCAGCGCATGGCGCGTCGTCGAGCTCGAGCGCGCGCTGCGCCTCGGCGAGCCGCACATCATCGCGCGCATCAGCGAGGATCGGCTGCTGCTCGACCCGCGCACCCTCTCGGCAGACGACGATGCGCGAGGTCATCGACGCGCTCGCGCGCATCGCCGAGCAGGCTGCGGGCTGAGGCGCGCATGAGCGATCCGACGCTCGTTCTCGGCACCGCCGGGCACATCGACCACGGCAAGTCCTCGCTCATCAAGGCGCTCACGGGCACCGACCCCGACCGCCTCAAAGAGGAGAAGGACCGCGGGATCACCATCGAGCTCGGCTTCGCGCGGCTCGAGCTGCCGAGCGGGCGCACGATGGGCGTCGTCGACGTCCCCGGGCACGAGAAGTTCGTGCGCCAGATGGTCGCGGGCGCGACCGGCGTCGACGTCGTGCTGCTCGTCATCGCGGCCGACGACGGCGTGATGCCGCAGACGCGCGAGCACCTCGCGATCATCGATCTGCTCGGCATCGAGCGCGGCGTGGTGGCGCTCACCAAGGCCGACCTCGTCGACGACGACTGGATCGAGCTCGTGCGCGCCGACGTCGAGGCGCTGCTCGCGGGCACCGGGATCGAGGGCGCGCCGATCGTCGCGGTCTCGAGCAAGAGCCGGCGCGGGCTCGACGAGCTGCTCGCCGCGCTCGACGAGCTTGCCGGCGAGGCGCCGAGCCGGCAGGCGAACCTGCCGATGCGCCTGCCGGTCGACCGCGTGTTCACGATCGCGGGCGCGGGCACGGTGGTGACCGGCACGATGTGGTCGGGCTCGGCGACCAAAGACGACCCGGTCGAGATCCTGCCCGCGGGCACGCCGGGCCGCGTGCGCGGGCGTGCAGGTGCACGGCGCCAGCGGTCGAGCGCGCTCACGCGGGGCAGCGGGTCGCCATGAACGTCGCGGGCGTCGAGCGCGACGACATCAGCCGCGGCGACATCATCGCCTCGCCCGGCACGCTCACCGTCACCGACCGCTTCGACGCGCGCTTCACCTACCTCGGCATCCCCGGTGACGACCGAGCCGTTCGAGACCGGCACGCGCGTCCACGTGCATCACGGCACCCGAGAGGTGCTCGGCCGCGTGCTGCTGATGGACGCCGAGTCGCTCGCGCCCGGCATGAGCGGTCTCGCGCAGGTGCGCCTCGAGGAGGTCCTCGCGCCGCGCTACGACGACCGGTTCATCGTGCGCAGCTACTCGCCGGTCTACACGATCGGCGGCGGCGTCGTGCTCGACGCGCTGCCGCCGAGGCGCACCAACCTCAGGCCCCACGAGCGAGAGCTGCTCGACGCGCTGCTCGCACACGATCTCTCCTCGGCGAGCGTCGGGCTGCTCGCGTCGCGCGGTCTGCCGATGACGAGCGCCGAGGTGGCCGCCGCGCTCGGGGTGCCGCGCCCACAGGTCGCCGACGAGCTCAACCGCGCGAACCTCGAGCGCCTGAAGGTGGCGGGCGAGACCGCGTTCATCACGCCCGAGGCGCTCGCGCACCTCGTCGCCGAGGTCGAGCGGGAGCTGCTCGCGTTCCACGAGTCCGAGCCCAAGGCCACCGGCATCCCCGCGGCGGCGCTGCGCGACCGCGTCGATCGCCGGCTGTCGGCCAAGGCGTTCGACGCCGTGCTCGAGCAAGCGGTCGCGCGTGGCGTTGCTGCGGTCGGGAAGGGGCAGGTCCGCCACCCCAAGGCGGCGGTCTCGGCGCTCGCCGAGGAGCAGGCCGCCGAGGACGCGCTGCTGCCGCTCCTCGCGCAGCAGGGGCTGGCGCCCGCGGGGGTCGCCGAGCTCGCTGCCCAGGCCGGAGTCGACCAGGGGATCGCCCGCAAGGTGCTCGGCCGGCTCGCCAACGAGGGCCGCGTCGTGCGGGTCGGCTCGGAGATGTTCTTCGACAACGACGTGATCGCGGCCGCGCAAGAACGGCTCGTCGCGCTTCCTCACCGAGCGACCCGAGGGTGCGACCACGTCGGACCTCAAGGACGCGCTCGGCGTGTCCCGCAAGTACGCGGTGCCGCTGCTCGAGTACTTCGATGCGCGCGGCATCACCAAGCGCGAGGGCGATCTGCGGGTCTTGCGCCGGGGCTAGGCAGCCGCGCGTTCTAGCGACACGCGCTCCTCAGCCGGTCGCGTCGCTCGGCGCGCTCAGCTCGGGCAGCTCGACGGTGAAGCGCGCCCCGTGCGGCTCGACGTTCTCGGCGCGGATCGAACCGCCGTGCGCCTCCACGATGCGCCGGGTGATCGCGAGCCCGAGCCCCGCCCCGCCGCCCTCGTCGTGCGCGCGGTGCCTGGGAGCGGTAGAAGCGATCGAAGACGCGGTCGAGGTCCTCGGCGGCGATGCCCGGCCCGTCATCGGTGACGGTGATGTGCACGCGCTCGTGCGCGCGCCGGCAGCGCGAACTCGATCGCGCCGTCGGCGTCGGTGTGCGCGATCGCGTTGCGCGACAGGTTCGCGAACACCTGGTCGAGGAGGTCGGGGTCGCCGAGCACCCAGGCCTCGCAGTCGGCCGAGAGCGTGGCGGTGCGACCGAGCGCGCGCGTGCGCGCCGCCGCCTCCTCGAGGAGCGCGCGGACCTCGAGCGCCTGCTCGGTCCGACCGTCGCCGGTCTCGAATCGCGCGAGCGCGAGCAGGTCGTCGAGTAGCCGCCCCATGCGTGCGGTCTCGTCCTCGATGGCGGCGAGCGCCTCGGGCCGCTCCTCGTCGTGCAGGACACCCGTGCGCAGCAGCTCGACGTTGCCGCGAATGACCGCGACCGGCGTGCGGAGCTCGTGGCTCGCGTCGGCGACGAAGCGGCGCTGGTCGTCGAAGGCCCCCTCGAGTCGCTCGAGCATCGAGTTCAGCGTCTCGGCAAGCGAGCCGAGCTCGTCTTTCGGCCCCTCGTAGGCCAGGCGGCCGCCCGGGCGCTCGTGGGTGATGCGCTCGGCGTCGGAGGCCATCTGGCGAAGCGGTCGCAGCGCGCGGCGTGTCGCGAGATAGGCGAAGGGCAGCACGAGCGCGAGCGCGAGAAGGCCGGCGGCCGCAAGCGTGAGCGCGACGCGACGCGCGGTCGGGCGCACGCTGCTCACGTCGATGGCGGCCTGGAAGACGCCGACCACGCCCTCAGGGGTGCGTACCGGTGCCGAGAGCACGCGGAAGCCCCGCCCGCGATACGAGAACTCCGAGAATGCGGGGGCGGTGGGCGTGGTCGCCATCGCCGCATTGCCCGGCGCCTTCTCGATGCTGATGTCGGAGTTGGAGATCGTGCGGCCGCCCGGCAGGCGCACGAGCAGCACGACGTCGCGGCCGGCGCCGGTCTGGGTGCGGGCGCCGAGGTAGCCGCGCGTCGCCTCGGCGAGCCCTTGCGACGCGGGAGCGCCCTGCACCGCGGCGCCGTAGGCCTGCGCCTCGCGCTCGAGCGCGCGTTCCAGTTCGGCGTCGAGCGCCTGGACCGTGATCAGGTAGCCGATGATCACGAGCGCCGCGATGGTGGCCGCGAGCATCAGCGTCATGGCGAGCAGGACGCGCCCACTTGCCGAGAGCCTCGAACCGCTAGGCCGGGACACGGTACCCCGCTCCGCGGACCGTCTCGATCGCCGAGGGTCCCTCCCCGGTATCGAGCTTGCGGCGCAGGTAGCGCACGTAGACGTCGACGATGTTGCTGTCGGTGTCGAAGTTGATGCCCCACACCGCGTCGAGGATCTGCTGTCGGGTGAGCACCTGTCCGGGGTGGCGCATCAGGTACTCGAGCAGCGCGTACTCGCGGCTCGGCAGGCTCACCGAGATGCTGTCGCCCCTGCTGGCGACGCGGGTGCGGGTATCGAGCGTCAGATCGCCGGCGGTCAGCACGCGCGACTGTTGCTGGCCGAGGCGGCCTGCCGCACGTATGCGGGCCGAGAGCTCGGCGAAGGCGAACGGTTTCACGAGGTAGTCGTTCGCGCCCAGATCGAGCAGCTCGACCTTGTCGTCGGTCTCTCCGAGCGCGCTGAGGACGATCACGGGTGTGTCCGGGTGAACGCGACGGACGGCGACCAGCACTTCGGAGCCGTGCGCGTCGGGGAGCACGAGATCGAGCAAGACCAGGTCGAAGTCGTAGCTGATCGCAAGTCCGGTGCCCTCGGCGGCGGTAGCGGCACGCTCGACCTGATGCCCTTCGGCGGCAAGGCCCTTCACGATGAACGACGCGAGTCGGTCTTCGTCCTCGACGAGCAGGATGTTCACAAACGACCCCTCGGGATGATGTCGCGCCGCTCAGTCGCCGGCGGACTCGGTCTCTTCCTGGGTTCGTTCCCCGTCCGTCGCGATCGAGCGGCGGTTGCGCCTCGGATTCGTCGGGGCCTCGTGCGCCTTCTCGTCGGACTCCTCGCCGGCGGGCTCGCTCTCCTCCTCGTCGCGCAGCTCGGGCGTGACGGTCTCGCGTGTCCTCCTCGCGAGCTTCGTCGGCGCTCTCGCGCTTCTCGCCCGCGTCGCTCGAGGTGCCGCCTGCTGCAGCGCCGGATGTACCGCCGGACGCGCTGCCCTTCACCCCGCTGCCGGCGGAATCGGTCTCGGGTTTCGGCGCGGGCGTGCGTCGGCTCCGTGGTTGTCGTGTTCTGGCGGTCGGCGGCGACCGCAGGGCCTGTCGCCGTGGCCGATTCGACCGGTCGCTTCGAGCGCACGATCAGCGCGGGATCTGCCTCCCTTGGCCCGGCGCCGGACGCGAACGCGAGACCGACACCCGCGGCGAACAGCACGAGCGTGACCGCGAGGACGGCCAGCCGCTGCGTGCGCGCGGGGTCTTCTCGGCTGCGCCTAGTCGTCATCGTCATCCTCCTTCGGTCCCGTCGCAGAGCTGTGACAGCGCTTGCAGGTCGCCGATCCGTAGCCGCTCGGGTGGCACTTCGAACACGCGAAGCTGCGATAGGAGTGTTCCCCACCGCGGATACGGGGGTGGCTGAAGCGAGCCGACTGCCACGATCGTGAGGGGGAGTGGCACGATGCGCACGAGGACCCGAAGTGGTTCGCGGGGGCGCGGTGGCACGACGCGCAGTTGGCCGAGCCCGAGTGGCGGAACGCCCACGAGGCGCCGGCACGGTGGCACGTCGAGCAGGCGCCCGACGAGTGGCCGGCCGGCCGCGTGTGGCAGCGGCTGCACCGCGCTCCCGATCCCGGGTGCCGGAACGCCCACGAGCTTCCCGCGCGATGACACGAGGTGCACGCTCCGGCGCGATGCTTCGCCGGCCGCTTGTGGCAGTTCGTGCAGTTTGCCGAGGCCTTGGGGTGGGTGAACGCCCACGACTTGCCGGCCTGACGGTGGCAGGTCGCGCACTTCCCGGCGCGGTGCTTGGCGGGAGCCTTGTGGCAATCCGGCGCAGTTTGCCGAGGCCTTGGGGTGTGTGAACGCCCAGGACTCGCCGGTCTGGCGGTGGCAGGACGTGCACTTGCCGGAGCGGTGCTTCGCGGGCGCGTCGTGGCAGCTGGCGCACTTCGGCAGCTTCGGCGCCGGAAGGGTGGTTGAAGGCGAAGGTGGCGCCCGGCGTCATGACAAGTGGTGCACGGGCCCGACTTCTTGGCGCCGCCCGCGGCGTGCTTCGGCGTGTGGCACGCGGGGCACCCGGTGCGCGCCATATCGTGACAGCTCGAGCAAGCGACGCTCGCGTGCCCGGCGATGTTCGCCACGCCGCCGTTGACCTTGGCGACCTGGCCCGCGAAAGCGACGCGCTTCACGGCCGGGTTGAAGGCGCCGGCCTGCGTGAGGGCGGCAGAGCTCACCTGGTGGCCCGCATCAGCATGACAGTCCTGACACGCACCGCGCTTCGCGTGAGCGGCGTGATCGAACCCGGACGAAGTGGTCTCGATCCGGTCGTGGCAGCTCAAGCAACGCCCGTTGGGCACCACGGCGGCGTCGGGCCGGGGAAGCTCACGTCTCCGCGGACGTGCGCCCATACCTCCTTGAGTGCCGCGACCTTGTGCGTCAGCCGCGCAGTCTGACCGGGCGCGACGTGGCAATCGACGCAGCCCACAGACGCATGCGGCCCCTGCGTCCACGCGTTCGCGTACGGTGCCATCTCGTGGCAGGCCACTCGGCAGAACGCGGGCTGATCGGTGGCTCTCGCGGCGCCGAGCAGACCGACGAGCGCGACCGCCATGACGGCAACGATGACCATCGCGGTCACTATCGGCCGGGCACGCATCTTGTCTCGTAGGTCGGGCATGTGGCTCCCCGCGGTCGCGTCGATTCGCTAGCTCCCAGCATCGGCGCGCATTGTGAGGAGCACGTGAGAGGAGCATGAGGCTCCTCTCATCCGGGCACGCAGGTCTAGACCGGCAGGCTCTGCTCTGCGTCAGGGGTTCCAGCGCTCGAGGTGGACGAACTCCGGCGTGAAACGCTCGCTCGCCGGCTTGCTCTCGGCGGGATGGCCGAGGGCGATCATGGACATCGGCACGACACCCTCCGGGCACCCGACGATCGCGCGGACGTTCTCGACCCGCTCCTCGACCGGATAGACCCCGATCCAGACTGCGCCGAGTCCCGTCGCGTGGGCGGCGACAAGGAGCGTTCTGGATAGCCGCGGAGCAGTCTTGGACCCAGTAGCCGGGGTGCTTCTCGGCCCGCGTGTCTCCGCACACGACGAGCGCCACGGGCGCATCGGCGATCATGCGGCAGTAGGGAGTCGCATTCGACAGGCTGGCCCGCGCGTCGGCGTCTCGCACGACGACGAACCGCCACGACTGCTGGTTACCTGCCGACGGTGCAGCCATCGCCGCGCGTAGCACGACCTCCAGCTCAGCAGGCGATACGTCCTGATCGGTATAGCTGCGAATGCTTCGCCGAGTAAGAATCGCGTCGAGACAGTCCATGAGCTCGCTCCTCAAAGGGCAGTGGGAATCGGGTTCGATGCCCTACACATACCCACGCTTGCCTTTCTGCGTGCGGGTGGGGACAATCCCTTGCTTGGAGGCGGATGGGTCCTGGTGGGCTCCGCGGTCTTCAAAACCGTCGTGGGGCGTGAAGAGCGTCCCGGGTGTGTTCGATTCGCACACGCCTCCGCCATTCGGCCTGCTCCGGATGGCTTCTTCATCGAAGGAGAAGCATGAGGTCGCGCATCATCATCGTTCTGGCGCTCGTGGCCTCGCCGTCGGCGTCACCGGCTGCGAGAAGCTCGCAGGAGTCACCGTGCTCGGCACCAGGTCGTCACGCAGGAGGCGACCGTGGCGGTGCCCGCCGCCGCCGTGAAGGGCCAGGTGCCGGAGGGCGTGCCCGACGTGCTGCCGCTATGGCCCGGCGCGACGGTGTCCTCAGGCGAGGTCGCCGAGGGCTCGGTCGTCCTGTCGCTCGGCACGAAGGCGACCTACGACGATGTCGTCGCTGGCACCAGCGTCGGCTTCGAGCGTGCGGGATGGACGGTGAGCGAGGGAGCCGAGGAGTCGAGCGCGACCGTGCTCGACGTCGCTGGCAAGGGCTACGAGGGTGTGGTCACGATCACCGGAACCGACACCGGTGCCGTGATCGACTACGTCATCGCCGAGAGCGCCGACTAGCGCGACTCAGCCGCCCTTGATCGCCGAGTACGCCGAGAGCGCTCGCGCTCTGCGCCTCCGCATGGTCGACGAGCGGGCGCGGGTACGTTTCGCCCAGCGTCACACCCGCCGTCTCGAGCACGTCAGCGGGCGCCTCGCTCGGTCGGTGGATCCACCGTCTCGGCAGTCCCGCCAGTTCGGGCACCCACCTGCGAACGTAGGTCCCGTCGGGATCGAACCGAGTGCCCTGCAAGCGTGGGGTTGAAGATGCGGAAGTACGGCGACGCATCCGTGCCGCACCCGGCCACCCACTGCCAGTTGAAGGCATTGAGCGCCGGGTCGTAGTCGACCAGCCGTGTCGCTGAAGTACTCCTCGCCGTGCTGCCACGGTACTAGCAGGTCCTTTGTGAGGAACGAGGCACATACCAGCCTCACGCGGTTGTGCATCCAGCCGGTCGCGACGAGTTGGCGCATGCCCGCGTCGACGAGCGGGAAGCCCGTCCTGCCCGTCTCCATGCCGCGAGCCCGTCGGCGTCGGTACACCAGTCGAACCTCGAAGCGCTGGTCGATGGGTGTTCGAGGGCCGTCGGATAGGCGTGCACCATGTGGTAGGCGAACTCGCCACGCGAGCTGGCGCACGAAGGGGAGGGCCGCTTCCTCGCCAGCTTCGAGCGCCGCAGCGACCACTTGCCGAGGGGAGAGCTCGCCCCATGCAAGGTGAGGCGACAGCTCGCTCGTCCCGCGCACGGCCGGATGGTCGCGATCGACGTCGTAGCCGGCTAGCGCGCCGGCGACGAACTCGGCGAGCCGGGCGCGCGCGGCGCTCTCGCCGGGCGTCCACCAGCGAGCGATGTCTGCTGCCCCGATCGGTGGCGAGCTTGGGCCGGCGGTTCGGCGGAAGGAGCGGTGCCGGGATGCGGTCGGGCGTCCCCGTCGGGCCCACGCGATCGAACGCTCGCATCCAAGCCCGAAAGAACGGCGTGAAGACCCGTAGGGGGCACCATCGCTCGTCAGCAGCTCGCCCGGTCTACCAGCAGCTGACCCTCGATGCGTGCAGCTCAACGCCCTGCTCGTTGAGTCGCCGGCGCACGGACTCCTCGACCGCCATGCCCAGCGGAGTCCAGTCACGCTGGCAGAACACTAAGCGAGCCCCGCACTCGCGGGCGGCCGGGCGACGGCGTCGGCCGCGTTTCCCGCGCGCAGCACGAGGGCGCTGCCTCGCTCGCGCAGATCGCGGTCGAGTGCCGCGAGCGAGTGCGCGAGCCACGCGCGACTCGACGGTCCGGGGCCGTGCGGCTCTTCGACAGGGTTCACGAAAGCGGCACCACGGCATCCGCCGCCGCGAGCGCCGCCGCGAGCGCACCGTTGTCGCGCAGGCGCAGGTCGCGCCGAAACCACATCAACGCCGTCGCACGTCGCCTCCGGATTCGCTCGTTGGCCGGCCTCGGGTATCTACCTTCTCGAAAACCAGCGAGGAGGCGATCCGATGGCCGAGGTCATCACCGACAGAGTACCGCTCGGCGTGAGCGCCTGCGTCGACCGCTGCCCGTGCGCTACAACGGCCGATCGTTCGATGCGCTCCGCGTTCTCGGCCGCGAGCGAGCGGACTTCGTGCTGACGCCCGTGTGTCCGAGTGTCTTGCCGGACTTGGAGTGCCGAGGATGCCGATCCACCTCACCGGCACTGGCCAGGAGGAGCTGGCAGGTACGGCACGTGTTCTCGATCGCCGGGGGCGTGACCATACCGAGCAGATCATCGAAGGCTCGAAGGCCGCCATAGCTGCACTGGAGCGCGCCGGCATCGCAGGCGTTCATCGCCAAGGAGGCCTCGCCCACGTGCGGCTCTGTACAAGGCTCGCGTCGGCAAGCGTCGCACCGAGACCTCGGGCGGAAGCGGCGTCTTCGGCGCCCTGCTCCTGGAGCGAGGATGGTTCCTCATCCCGACGAAGCTCGCGAATCCGCTGCTGTGGTGGGACTGGCGTCGCCGGCTGCACGCATGGCTCTGGCTGAGCCGTCACCCGGTCGAGCGCTCCGCCGATCTCTACGACGCGTGGCACGTGGTGAAGTTCGTGGTCCAGGAGACAAATCGCCCGCTCGCCGACGAGATGGGCCGGGAACTTGCCGCCCTTCCAAGGTCCCTCGGGCGAGGAGCTCGATGCGCTGAAGCGGAGATGCTCGATGCGCTGCGCGCGCCGTCCACGCGCTCGCGGATCCGCGGCGCGGCGACGAAGGCCTATGCGCACGCTCGCAAGAAGGGCCAACTGGACGGTGCCGATCTGCATGGGATGTCGGAGGAGGGACCGGGCCAGCAGCGTGACATCTCGTCGATCGTCGACGATCTCACGCGACTCGAACGGGTGAGCTTCGAAAACGACCTGCTCTTCGGCACGAGTCCGTGATCCGTCGGGACCGGGGACGCGGTCAAGGCGCGCGACCGGGCACGCGACGTCGAAGCGGGAACAGACGACGGGCAACAGGCATGGACTGTCTCGACGCGATTCTGGGAGGCGTTCGATTCGGCGCTATACCGCGGATCCTGTCACGGAGGCCCAGCTGGAGACGCTGCTGGAGGCAGCGATGGCGGCGCCAGGCGCCGGCAATCAACGGTCTTGGCGCTTCGTAGTGGTTGTCGACAAGCTCCAACTCGGACGCCTGGCCGAGGCGACCCCGTACTCGGCGATGCTCGCGTCGGCCGCGGCTGGGATCGTGGTCGCGGGCGACCTCGGCGAACGCCGGGTGCTGGGTGCAAGACTGCGCTGCTGCCACGGAGAACCTGCTGATAGCCGCGCACGCAATCGGGCTGGCGGCGGTGTGGATCGGTGTGCACCCCATCGAGGAACGCGTGGCCAACGTCCGCGGGGTGTGCGGGTTGCCGGACGGTGTGGTGCCGCTCGGCATGGTGGCACTCGGCAACCCCGCCGAGGCCAAGCCACCTGCCCAGCGCTACGATCCGAGCCTCGTGCACCAGGAGCGCTGGTCGGGGTAGACGGCACGACGATTGCAGGTACTCTGCGGAGCCTTCCCGGTCGATCCGACCGGCAGCGAGCAGTTCAGCGTGTTCGTGGCGCCGGCACCGTCGCGGGCCGATTCTGCGGGAACACCGCAGACATACTTTGGGGTAGGGCACATGCGCACGACACGTCTCGTTCACCGGCTCGTGCTGGCAACCGTA
>CAVVUM010000007.1:0-53477 GCA_963751505.1 uncultured Coriobacteriia bacterium | reverse complement strand
CGAGCGCGCGTAGGAGCGCACCGCCCCGTGGCCACGGTCCTGCCCCCAGATGCGCACGATGGCGCGCACGAGCAGCGCGAACAGTGTGCTTGCGCCGAACAGCGCGAGCACGATCACGATGAGCGTGCCGTAGGGGCTCGACGATGCGGCGATGGTGCCGAAGAGCGCCTCGGGCGTGAGCGTCTCGGCGGCGTTCGATTCCTCCACAAGCGCCTGGGCCGGGCCGACGATTCCGCCGAACACCTGGTTCATCACGAGCGTGGCGGCGCAAGCGAGATGATGATCGAGTATGCCATCGCCGGCGCCAGGCACACCGACATCGTGTGCGAGACCCGCGTCGATCGTGGCGCGCAGAATCGGTTTCGTCTGCCGCAGCGCAACGAACCGCTTCTGCCTCGCCCATCGCCCTCGTCTCAGCCCGCGCGTGATCTTCCAGCACCTGTGTACCACGCCGGACGCGGTCGAAGTCCTTGGGGATCGTGCGCGCCGTGACGTCCTCTGCCACGAGTCCCACCGCTTCGAGCGACGCCGCGTCCAGGACGAACGAGCGCCGGTTGCACGAGAAGACCAGGGTGCCGCCGGGCGCGAGCACGCCCTCGATGGCCGCGATGAGTGTCGCGTGGTCGCGCTGGACGTCGAACGAGGCGTTCATGCGCTTGGAGTTCGAGAAGGTCGGCGGATCGCAGAACACGAGGTCGTAGGCTGGCGCCGCCGGCGGCCGCCCCGACGAGCCACTCGGCGGTGTCGGCGCGCACGAACTCGATGCGCGGCTCGCCCCGAGCCCGTTGGCGTCGAGGTTCCGCTGCGCCCAGGCCAGATACGTGGCCGACAGGTCCACGGTCGTGCTCGCCGCGCAGCCGCCGGCGGCCGCGCAGACGGTCGCCGAGCCGGTGTAGGCGAACAGGTTCAAGAAGCGGGTGCCTGCAGCCAGCTCGCGCAGCCACGCGCGCGTGTCCCGGTGGTCGAGGAAGAGCCCGGTGTCGAGGTAGTCCGACAGGTTCACCTCGAACAGCAGCCCGTTCTCCGCGACGGTGCCTGTCACCGATCGCTTCGACTGCCGCTCGTACTGCGCCGCGCCCCGCTGCCGCTCCCGCTGCTTCACGAAGACCCGCTCCGGCTCCACACCCAGGACCTCGGGAACGACCGCGCGGACCGCCTCCAGCCGTGCGTGCGCCTTGGCGGCGTCCACCTGCGCCGGCGGAGCGTACTCGGCGACGTGGGCCCACCTGACGCCCTCGTCGGGGCCCGCACCCTCGTAGAGGTCGATCGCCACCGCGAAATCGGGCAGGTCGGCGTCGTAGATGCGATAGCAGCTGACACCGGATCGCCGCGCCCACTTCCCGTAGTGCTTCGCCATCTTCGCGAGCCGGTTCGTGAACTCGCCGGCCCCGGGTACCGAGGCGGCCATCGCAGCGATTCCCGACTCGCGCACAACATCCGCCGTCTCCGCCGTGCCGCTTCGTGCCGAGACCCGCGCAGGGACCTCCCCCGCGTCCGCCGGCACCGTCGAACACCGACACCGTCGCCGCACCCTTGCCCGGTGCCGAGCGTGCGCCTGTCGCGCGCCTTCATGCCGAGCCCCGCCTCGAGCCCGGGGTCCGGCGAGACGACCGCCAACCGCCAGCCGGCGAACGCCGGGCGCACGACAGCGGCGAGCGTGCCGTAGAGCGCCGGGAGTTCCGAGCGCTCCGAGAGACGCTCGCCCCACGGCGGGTTGGTGGCGAGCAGCCCCGCGCGTGCGGCGGCCGGGGGCGCGAGCTCGGCGAGCGCCCGTCGCTCGACGCGCACGTACCGCTCGAGACCCGCCCGCGCCACGCAGCGTCGAGCGACCTCGACCGCCCGCGCGTCGGAATCGGAGGCCGTTACCGTACCGAGGCGGTCGAGTCCGGCCGCACGGCGGCCGGCGGCGTCCTCGCCGAGGCGCTGCCACGCGCGCTCGTCGAAGCCGAGCCAGCGCTCGACCGGATGGCGCGCGCGCAACAGCCCCGGGGCGATGTCGGCGGCAGCGAGCGCGGCTTCGATCGCGAGCGTTCCCGAGCCGCACATCGGGTCGAGGAACGCGCCGCCCTCGGCCGCCACCTCGCGCCAACCTGCGACCTCGAGGACGGCGGCCGCGAGCGTCTCCTTCATCGGCGCGGCGACCTGCACGCCCGGCTCGCGGTACCCGCGCCGGTGGAGCGGCTCGCCGGCCAGGTCGACCGAGATCGTCGCTGTCTTCGCTCGCACGGCGACGTTGATGCGCACATCGGGATCGCGAACGTCCACGCTCGGCCTTCGCCCGAAGCGCTCGCGGAACCGGTCGGTGATGCCGTCCTTGGTCGCGGACCGCGGTGAACTGGGTGTTGCGCAGCGCCTCGTTCAACCCCACGGCGTCGACCGCGAGGGTTCCCCCCGCACGCAGGTGGTCCTCCCACGGCAGCTCGAGGACGCCCGCGTACAGCGCGTCGGCGGTCGTCGCATCGACCTCGGCGACGGTGAGCAGAACCCGGGACGCGAGCCGGCTCCAGTACACGGCCCTCAGGCCGTCGGCGACGGTGCCGGCGAACAGTACCCCCGAACGCTGCGGGCGCACGCCGCGCAGCCGAAGACGGCGCAGCTCATCGGCGAGCAGAGACTCGATCCCGGACGGACACGGCGCGAAGAATCGCAGCCGGTCGGTCACGGCAGCGGTGCGGTGGGTGACGGCGAGATCGAGGAGGTGACGTCAGGCGCGGGCATCGCGGTACGCGTCGCGTCTGCGGCAGCAGCGCCAGCCGCACTGCCGGGGCTGCTGAGCGCGCTCGCGACGGAGCTGGCGGCACGGAACTCGACGGCGCCACGGGTCCGTACCAGAGGCGCGAGCGGCGCAGGCGCTGCTCCTCGATGCCTGAGTAGCGGTACGGCGAGAAGCCGGGCTCCGAGCCGAAGGGGTAGCGCCATCTCGACGGCGACCGCGCCGTTCTTGCTGCTCGACTCGTGGTAGAGCGACGTAGCGCGTCTTGGCCGGGTCGACCCAGCGCACGAACACGCCGGCATGACCGTAGGGCACGCGCTTGCCGTCGATCACGAGGTCCTTCGGCCGCACGATCAGGTCGCCGGGCTTGAGCTCGTCCTTCGTGATCTTGGTGCAGCGGTACGGCAGCGTCGCACTGTCGAGTGACAAGGGCGCGCCCGACTTCGTGGTGAGCGCCAGCGCCATCGACGCGAAGCCCGAGCAGTCGGTTCGGTAGCCGAGAGACGGATGGATTCGTGGCCGTCGCGGGCACCGAGCTCGCCCGCGAGCGTCGCGTAGGCCGACTGCGAGTACGGCACGTACTTGGCGACCCAGGTCTCGGCGCGAGCCAGCACCTCGGCACGCGTGACGGCAGGCGCGGAGAGCGGGGCCACGGCAAGCGCCACGAGGGCGAAGCACAACGCGAGCAGTGCGCGGCGCGGCAGGGTGTGGGGGGTGATGGTCATTGAGGATGCCCTCGTGTACGACGATTAGGACTGCGGCTGCAAAGGCACCCGCATTCTACCACTCGGCGCATCTCAGCCGCACCTTGAGGGCGTCTTCAGGCCAGCGGTGTGACCCGCGTCACGCGGGCGCCTCACGTCCCGACGAAGCCGTTCACCACGTACGTACCGCTGCGCGCGTCCTTCGACAGCGTGATGTAGCCGAGGGACTGCGCGTCTTCCAGCAGCTGCGTGAACGACTTGTAGCCGTAGGCCGACTCGGCGAACGACGGGTTCTTGCGCTTCATCGTGTCCTTGACGAGCGAGCTGTGCATCGCGCCCACGTTCTCGCGCTGCAGCGCCTCGACCGTCTCGAACAGCAGCTTGAAGGCGGGCCGCTTCTTCTTGGACACGTTGTCACCGAGCACGGGAGCGCCGGCTGCCGCGCCGATGTCGTCGTAGTAGATGAACTCGTCGCAGTTGCCCGCGAGCAGGTCGCTCGTGGATTCGCGCATGCCCACGCCGATGACGGTCTTGCCGTTCTCCTTGAGCTGAGAGACGAGCGGCGTGAAGTCCGAGTCGCCCGACACGATCACGATGGTGTCGATGTGCGCCTTGGTGTAGGCGAGCTCCATCGCGTCGACCACGAGGCGGATGTCCGCCGAGTTCTTGCCGGTCATGCCGCGCTCGGGTATCTCGGTGAGCTCGATGCCCAGTTCGTGAAGCGGCGCCCGGTAGTCATCGAAGCGGCCCCAGTCGGCGTACGCGCGCTTCGACGCGATCCGGCCCTTCTCCACCAGGCGCTCGAGCACCTTGGCCATCTCGAAGCGCTCGACGCCCTTCTTGCGCTTCGCTCTGGGTGCCTCGGCGCTCCATGCCGATCGCAAGGTTCTCGAAGTCGATGAATACGGCGAGCGCGTGTGCGTCGTCGGCCATGGGCCCTCCCCTTAGACGGTATGGCGTCATCGTAGCGCGAATCGGTAGGCGACGCGCCGTCGGCTGGCCCGCTCAGGCGGGTATCAACGCTGTGAAGGATGCGAACGACTCGCCGAGAGGTAGGCCGATGACTGCACGACACAGAGGACGTCGATCTGATCGTGTACTGCCGCTCGTGGTGTGGCGACTGCCGGCGCGCGAAGCAGTGGCTCGACGAGCTGGGGGTCGCCTACGTCGAGATCGACGTCGACGACGACCCGGCGGGGCGCGAGCGCGCCGAGACGATCAACGAGGGTCGGCTGCACACGCCGACGTTCGAGTTCGGCGACGCAGACCTGCGTCGACTTCAGGCCGGAGCGCATCCGCGAGATCCTCGACCTGCCCTAGCCGCTCAGCTCGCCGATGCTCCCGGCGTCACGCCGGCCGCGGCGCGCTCGGCCTCGCTCGCGTAGAGCAGCCAGAGCGCCTGCGTGCCGAGATCGGCGCCGCCCTCGGCCTCCAGAAGCTCGTAGAGCCGCTTCGCGAGCACGAGCCCCGGCAAGGCGGCGCCCACGTCCTCGGCAGCGGCCAGCGCGATGCGCAAGTCCTTCACGAAGTGCTTCACGTAGAAGCCGGGCGCGAAGTTGCCCGCCAGGATCCGCGGCGCCAGGTTCTCGAGCGACCACGACGCGGCCGAGCCGGCCTTGACCGACTCGAGCACCGTGGCCGGGTCCAGCCCCGTCGCCCTGCGCATACGCCAGCATCTCGACGGTCGCGAGCATCGAACCCGCGATCGCGACCTGGTTCGCCATCTTGGCGTGCTGGCCGGCGCCGGGCCCGCCCTGCAGCACGACGCTGCGGCCCAGCACGCGCAGGACCGGCTCGGCGTCGGCGAAGTCCTCGGCGCTGCCGCCGACCATGATCGTGAGCGTCGCGTTGCGCGCACCCACGTCGCCGCCGGAGACCGGCGCGTCGAGCGCGCCGCAGGCCGGCTGCGGCGGCCTTCTCGGCGATCGTGACCGCGAGCGCCGGGCGACGAGGTCGTCATGTCGATGAGCATCGTTCCCGGACGTGCCCGCTCGACGACGCCGCCGGCACCGAGGTAGACCTCCTCGACGTCGGCCGGGTAGCCCACGATCGTGATGACGACGTCGGCTCCGGCCGCAGCTTCACCCGCCGAGTCGGCCCAGGTGGCGCCGCGCTCGACGCAGCGGCTCGGCCTTGGCCCTCGTGCGGTTGTAGACGACGACCGGGTAGCCGGCGTCGAGCAGGTGCCCGGCCATCGAGCTGCCCATCACGCCGGTGCCGACGAAGGCGATGCGCTGGTGCGCCGAGGCGTCGTTACTCATGAGCGGTCCTCCCGGACTTCCGGCCGTTCGCTGATCGGAGGCATCGGCGCGAGCAGGCCGACGCGGGTGTAGGCGACGCGGAATCCCGCACGCTCCATGTTGCGTTGGGACGGGCTGCCCGGCGCCGCTTCGGTGACCGCCATCTCGCAACCCTCGTACGCGCCGAGCGTGAGGCGCGCGGCCTGCAGCGCCTGCTGCACCCCGCGCCGGCGGAACTGCGGCAGCGTCGCGTCCGCCGATAGCCACGCGACACCGTCATCGACGAAGAGCTCACCGGTCCCGGCCACCTTGCCCCCGACGAACGCAAGCAGCAACCTCGCGCCGGGCCGAGCAGCGACGATGCGACCCAACTCGAGCTGCACCGGCATCGGGTCGAGCGGCGCCGCAAAGGCGACCGCCGCGGCGTGAGCCCAGAGCGCGCGCATCTCGTCGTCATCGACGATCGCGACCGTGACGTCGGCGGGTCCGCCGAAGCTGTCGGTGCACTCGTACGGCCGCACGAGCACGTTCTCGAACGAGTCGACGCCCCAGCCACGAGCCGACAGGCCCGTGGCGAGCGACGGGTCGGCGAGCGGACTCGCGATGACGAGTCCGCGCTGGTCGCGCGAGCGGTAGAAGTACTCGAGTGCGGAGAAGTCCTCCTCGGCGACCGGACCGTCGAACCCGAGACCTGTCGCTTGGTTCACCGGTGAGTTGGCACCAAGGTAGACCGCGACGCCACCGGCCACCTCGATGGAGGCTGCGTCGCTTGCGGCGTCGAGCTCGCGCGAGGTTGCGACGAAACGTCGCAGTTCCTCGGCGGCAAGTGACTCGAGCCGTTGTGAGAGAGTGGTATCGGCAAACAGTTCCATGCCCGCCCCATCCCGCTGACGTCACCCGAGTGTGAGCGTAGCATCGCACAACCGCCTGTCGACGCTCGCCACCCGCATGGAGGAGTCGCCGTGGACCAGAGCACCGCTCCGCCCGAACCTCTGCCGGCCCCGGAGCAGCCAGCGCCAGCGAAGCAGCCTGACCCGCGCCGACGGCGCCGGATCGTCGTCGGCTGGCTGATCGCGCTCGCGCTCGTCGTCGCACTCGTGGGAGGCGTCGTGTGGCTCGTGCAGTGGTCTCGCTCGCGCGCGCCGCGCAACCCCACGGTCACCCCTGCCGAGGCCGCCAACGCCGAGCGCGCGGCGTGGGAGTCGGCCATGCGCAAGGCCGGCGTCGAGGCGACCTTCCCGACCGAGCCTGTCGAACTCGCGACGCTCAAGCCCACCGGGCGCGAGCCGTTCTCGGCGACCTTCACCGCCGAGGAGCTCGACGCGCTGCTCTCGGTGTACCGCTACACCCCCGACGATCCCGCTGCAGCAGGCGCGGAGGTGACCGACCTCACCATCGAGTTCCCCGAACCGGGTCGCGCCTCGATCTACGGCCACATCAGCGTCGACAACACCCGCTACGAGGTCGCGGCCGCGGCAGACGCGACCTACGATGGCGATCGAGTGCTACTCGCCGAGCAGGGCGCCGAGCTCAGAGTCGAGGGGTTCGGCGTGGGCGGCGCTCAGAAGCAGCAGGCCATCGCGGCACTCGACAGCTACGTCAACGGACTCGTCGACGCCGCGCCGGGACTCGAGGTCGACACCGCCGAGATCACCGCCGACGGCGTCGCAGTCACCGGGTTCGCACCCTCGAAGCTCGAGAACCCCTAGCCGCCGGCGAGTCGCTCCAGCACCCAGCCGAGGTTCTCGCCGAGGCGCTGCATCGTGCGCATCCCCTCGGCGTCGCCCTCGACCTCGCCCTTCTCGCGACCGATGCCGATGTTCCAGTAGCTCGAGCCGACCACGATCATCTCGCTGATCGTGAAGAAGTGGTTGATCGTGTCGAAGACGTGCATGGCTCCCGCACGCCGTACCGCCACGACCGCCGCGCCGGGCTTGCGTGCGAGCAGCTCCGGCTTCGAGCGGCCGACGTAGCCCGCCCGGTCGATGAGCGCCTTCATCTCGGCGGTCACGTCGGCGAAGTAGGTGGGGCTGCCGAGCACGATCGCGTCCGCCGAGAAGAGCTCGGCCATCACCTCGTTGCCGAAGTCCTTGCGACCGTAGCAGCGCCCGTCGGCCTTCTCGCGACAGCGCCCGCACGCGGTGCAGCCGCGGACGTCCTTGCCGGCAAGCTCGATGAGCACGCACTCGTGCCCGGCATCTGACAGCGGCGCGAGCACCGTTTCGAGCAGGATAGTGGTGTTGCCGCCCTTCCGAGCCGAGCCGTTGACAGCGACGATCTTCATCCGCACGCCCTCCCCCTCGTTCTTGCTGAGTGTTCCCCAGACGTGCGCCTCGCCCTCAGGCGGCAGGCGGCTCGATCACGGCGGGTGTCTCGGCGCCGAGCGGCTTGTCTACAGCGCCCGTCGCGTCGGTTGCGGACTCGCCGCGGAACTCCTCGGCCACGGCGCGCCAGAACAGCCGGTCGGCGATGAACAGCGCACTGCCGATCCCCAGGTAGAGCGCGCCCATGATGCCCGCGCCGATCACGCCGGGGTGGACCACGAGGTGCCGCAACGTGATGCCCCCGCCCATCATCAGTCCGACGAGCAGCCACGAGCGCCACGAGAAGAAGCCGAAGAAGCACGCCTTGCCGCGGGTGCGGATGCGCGCGATCGCCTTGGTGGCGACACGGTCGAGCAGATAGCGCGACTTCAAGACGCCGATGACGAGTGCGGCCGCAAGCGCCCAGGCGTGCCAGTAGCGGTCGTGCACATAGCCCACGCCTCTGAAGATGAGGATCGAGCGAGCCCACGAGCCACACGATCGCGCCTGCAACGAGCTGGACGCGCACGCCGGCGCGAGGCGTGAGACGTTCGATGAGCGAGCGGCTGCCCGCGGGTCCGGATTCCGTCATGGGCGAGCCAGAAGCACGTGCCGTGCCGACGCCGAGAACGCCCGCGCCGTCACGAGCGCATCGCGCGCTCGGTGCGGTACACGAGCCCCACGGCAGGGCCCACATGCACGCCGATCACCGGGCTGACGGGCAGGATCCTCGGCACGGCGCCCGCGATGGGCGCGATGTGCTCGCTCGCGAAGGCAGCGGCCGGAGCGCGCTCGCCTATGTAGTGCACGACCACCTCGGCAAGACCGAACTCCGCAACGTCCTCGCGGAACTTGGCCGCGAGTTCGGCCAGCGCGCGCTGACGGGTGCGCACGCGCGCGAACACGTCGGTCTCACCGGCGTTCACGGTGAGAATCGGCTTGATCTGCAGCAGCCCGCCGACGAGCGCCGAGGCCGTGCCGATGCGGCCGCCGCGCCGCAGGTACTCGAGGCTCTCGGGCGTGAACAGATACCGCGTGCGCTTCGTGGTCTCGACTGCGGCGCGCACGCACTGCTCGAGCGGTTCACCGGCTTGGGCCGCGCGCGCTGCCGCGATGGCCGCCATCCCCTCCTCCATCGAGTTCGAGCGGCTGTCGACGAGCTCGATCGACACCTGCGGGAACTGGGTGCGCACCATCTCGGCGGCCATGCGAGCTGTCTCCAGCGTGCCGCTCATCTTCTCAGAGATGAACACGCCCGCGATGTCGGCGCCGCGCCCGGCTGCGGCGGTGAACGCCTGGAGCAGGGACTCGACGGAGGGCTGCGAGGACGTGGGCAGATGCGTCATGTCGGCGAGCCTGCGGTAGAAGACGTCGGGGTCGATGTCGACGTCGGCCATGTCTGTCTCGCCATCGTTCACGTGGAGACTGACGACATCGATTCCATAGTCCTCGGCGTCTTGCCGAGGGATCGAGGCGACAGAATCGGTGATGACGGCGACGGGCATGCAGCCTCCGGGACGGTTCGGAGGACCGAGCTTCTACACCGTACCAAGCCGTGAGCCGGGGCGCTAACGCGAGCGGCGGCCGTGTGCACGTCGCTCGAGATGGAGGTTGGGGACGCGCAGCGGTAGGGTATGCAGTAGCGGTACGCGTTTATGCATCCACCGCATTCATGGAGGAGGAGCAGCATGGCCGACAGATCAGAGGCGACCCGCCGCCGCGTCATCATCATGGGCGCCGCCGGGCGCGACTTCCACAACTTCCTCGTCGCGCTGCGCAACGACCCGACCGTCGAGGTCGTCGCGTTCACCGCGACCCAGATCCCCGGTATCGACGACCGCACCTTCCCTGCCGCTGTCGCCGGCCCCGGCTACCCGGACGGCGTGATCATCCGGCCCGAGTCCGAGCTGCCGAAGCTGATCGCCGAACTCGACGCCGATGAGGTCGTCTTCGCGTACTCCGACGTCGCGCACGAGATCCTGATGCACAAGGCCTCGCTCGTGCTCGCCTGCGGTGCGGACTTCCGGATCCTGGGTCCCGCCCGCACCATGGTCGCCTCGACCAAGCCGATCATCAGCGTGTGCGCGGTGCGCACCGGCGTCGGCAAGTCCGGCATCTCTCGTCGTGTCTTCGCGCGACTGCGCGAGCACGGCCTCAGAGTCGTCGATGTCCGTCACCCCATGCCCTACCGCGACCTCACCGCGATGCGCGTCGAGCGCTACGCGAGCGTCGCCGACCTCGACGACCTCGGTGTGACCGTCGAGGAGCGCGAGGAGTACGAGCCGCTCGTCGAGATCGGCGGCATCGTCATGGCGGGCGTCGACTACGAGGCGATTCTGCGGGCGGCCGAGAAGGAAGCCGACGTCGTGGTCTGGGACGGCGGCAATAACGACTGGCCGTTCTTCAAGTCGGACCTCGAGATCGTCGCGCTGGACCCGCATCGCCTCGGCCACGAGCGCGCCTACTTCCCGGGCGAGGTCAACTTCCTGCGCGCCGACGTGCTCATCATCAACAAGGTGAACACCGCCGATCCGGCGAAGGTCGCCGAGTTGGCCGAGACCGCCAAGCGCTACAACCCTGATGCGCTCCTGCTCACCGCCGCGCTCGCCTTCAGCGTCGACGACCCCGAGATCATGCGGGGCAAGCGCGTGCTGGCCGTGGAAGATGGCCCGACGGTCACCCACGGCGGCATGCCCTACGGTGCTGCGGCGCTCGCCGCCGAGCAGGCCGGAGCCGAGCTCGTCGACGCCGCGCCGTTCGCCGCCGGGTCGCTCCGCGACACCTACGCGGCCTACCCCCACATGACGAAGGTACTGCCAGCGATGGGGTACTCCGCCGAGCAGCTCGCCGATCTTGAGGCGACCATCAACGCGGCGCCCGCAGACGTCGTGGCCATCGGCACGCCGATCGACCTCGCACGCCTCATCAAGATCGACAAGCCGACCGTGCGCGTTCGCTACGAGGTGGAGGACGCGGGTAGCCCGACTCTCGACGACGTGATCGACGACTTCTTGCGCAAGCGCGGCCTGATCGGGTAACACACGCACTGAGGAGCGTGCTGTGGATCCATCGGTGGCCCCGGCCAATCGGCTCGACCCGAAGGCGTTGAGGGTCTGGCGCATCCAGGCGCTCGCCGCCGGGGTGCCGGCCTTTCTCGCCGCGGTCGTGCTCGCGGTCGTGCTGTTCGTTCTTGTCGGCGTCTCTGAGCTCATCTCTGCGCTTCCCGTGATCGCTGTCCTGACATGGCTCGTGCTGTGGCTTACCGCTGTGCCGGCGTATCGCTACCGGAGGTGGCGCTGGGAGGTCACGACGAATGAGATCCGACTCCAGCGGGGCGTCATCGTCATCGAGCGGACCGTCATCCCGATGACCAAGGTGCAGCATGTCGACACCTCCCAAGGCCCGATCAGCGGAGCCTTCGGTCTCTCCGAGGTGCGTGTGTGGACTGCCGCCGGGGCCCATGCGATCCCCGCGCTCGCCGACGAGCACGCCGCCCAGCTGCGCGACCGAATCGCCGAACTCGCAAGGGTGACCGACGATGGCGGACTCTGATCTCAGGCGCACGCACCCCGCGACTGTTGCGGTGCGCACCTTGAAGACGACGTGGCAGGGTTTGATCGCGGCCTTGGGCTTCGCCGTGGTGGGAGCTGCCCGAGGCGGCTTTCTGGCAGCCATCAGCGTGGGCGGCTTCGTGCTGCTCATCACCGTTCTGGGCGCAGGTTTCGCCTGGCTGCATTGGCTGTACTTCCGGTACGGGATCGTCGGTGGCGACCTGTTGATCGCCGAGGGGTGGCTCGTTCGCAAGCGGCGCACCATCCCGCTCGCCCGCGTGCAGGGTGTCGACGTCCGCGCCGACCTGTTCATGCGCATGCTCGGCGTGACCGACATCGTCGTTCAGACCGCGGGAGGCGGCGCGGGCGAGCCCGAGGCCTCGATCGGCGAGGTGTCGCTGGCCGAGGCCGAGCGCCTGCGCTTCGCCCTGCTTCACGGCCGTCGGGCCGACGCGACGGAAGCCGGGCAAGCGCCCGTCACCGACAGCGCCGGGAAGCCAGCCGTCGTCCCCGTCTCTCCTCTCGGCCCAGATCCGATAGGCCGGATGAGCGATCTTCGCGGTGCGCTTGGCGGCGCGGAGCAGGCCCGTCTCGACACGAGCTTCGAGTACCGGCTCACTCCGGCCCGGCTCGTCCTGACGGCGGTCACCTCCCGAAGCATCTTCGTCGTGATGGCGGCGATTCTCGTGGCCACGACCCAGCTCGCCGAGTTCACCGGCGGGAACCTGATCGATACCGCCGGAGCGGCGGTCGCCGGGCTCGGTGTCGCCGCGATCGTGGCGGTGTCGTTCGCAGCGATAGTGCTCACCGCGCTCGTCTCGACCGCGGTGGCCGTCTCGCGCGACTTCGGCTTCGTTGCGCGCCGCGTAGCGGACCGCGTCGAGACCGAGGCGGGGCTGCTCGAGCGCCGGATGACGGGGATGCCGGTCCGGCGCATACAGGCCGTTTCGATCGACGAGGCGCCGCTGCGACGGTGGCTCGGCTGGGCGACGATCGATGCCGTGACAGCCGGCTTCGGCCACGGCGAGGAGAAGCAGACCACGACCGCGCGCGCGATCGTGCCCATCGCGCGCCGGTCCGAGATCCCGCGTCTGCTCCACGGGCTGTTGCCGGAGGTCGAGGAGTTCCCTGCGGTCGGGCAGCGCTCGAGGCGCGCCCTGCGCTTCTACGTCACCGTGCCCGCGCTGGCATCCATCGCGATCGCCCTCCCGCTCGCGATCGGAGCGTTCCTCGTGCTTCCACTTGCAGGCCTCGGCGCCGGACTCACCGGCCTGCTGGTCATCGCTTCGATCGTTGGCTATCAGGTGCTTTCGTGGCGCCACTGCGCATTCGGCACCGACGCCCAGCGCGCTGGTGGTGGCGAGCGGTGCGCTCGGCAGGCGCTCGGTGCGGATCGGCCGCTCGCGCATCCAGTCACTTGCGGTGCGCCAGAACCCGTTCCAGCGCCGCGCGGGGCTCGCCACGGTCGTGGTAGCGGGTGTCTCCGGCTCCTCCAAGGCGCTCTACGCGATCCCCCACATCGAGGCTGCTGACGCCGACCGGCTGATGAACTGGTACTCGCAGGTGACAGAGTTCGCACGTCCAATCGGCGCCAGGCGGTGCGACCGGCTCCTGACGGGCGCATCCACGGTCCGCACCTCGTGCCGCGCAACCCGCTGTGACTGATGTCACAGGTACCGCCCGCACGGCCCTCCCTCGCGCGCGCGTCCGGCCCGATGCTTAGGACTACGACCACCACGCTCCCCTTACGGGCAAGGAGAGGCGTTGCTCACCGCGACCGGGAATCTTCAACAGGTGCGCGCACACTACTGTGGCGACACCCGCGAGTTGCTGCGCGTGCTCCTCAACGCGACCTCGCCGGCCGAAGCGAACCTTGCCCTCGACTGTTTGCGGGAATCGGTTCCCGAGAAGGTCCTCGTCGCCGCCTGCAACCTGCGCGAGGTGCTGCGCTCGCTGCCCTCCTCCCCGTTCACGATGCGCGTCGACGAGGATCTCCTTGCTCGAACGCTCGGTCTGGAGCGAGGCATCGCAGCGATGGGGACGACGCTGGCCGACGGCACCGAGCTCTCAGTCACGACCGCCGGCAACCTCGTGCTCGACGTCATCGTCAAGGTGGACGGCTCCAAGCACTTCTGGAACCCGGTGCCGATCACCGACGACTACGTGTCCGGCGAGGTCCTCGACCTCGTCGTGGAAAGCGACCACCTGCTCGCCGCCGTCGTCGAGCTCGCCAAAGCGATGGGGATGGTGTTCAACCCGAAGTTCTTCTTCTCGCTCGAGGACTGGTACCTCGACTACGCGGCGGACGTCTTCAGCGGCATCGGGGACCTCTTCTAGCGCGGTGCGCGAGCCCTAGGGGAAGTCGACCGCCTGCACCAGACGACAGCCCGCCTCACCCATCTCGGCGAGCGCGCGCTCGCCGTCACCGGGAGCCAGATCCACCGCGCGGACGCCGTCGGTCACCACCGCGACGCTCAGCCCCACGCTCCGGGCGTCAAGCGCCGTCCACTTCACGCAGTAGTCGGTGGCAAGTCCGACGAGCCACACCTCTTCGACACCCCGGTTGCCGAGCAGGTCCGCGAGCCCGGTGTCTCGTCGCCTCCCGTTGTCGAAGAACGCCGAGTACGAGTCGATCCCCGGATCGGTGCCTTTGCGGATGACGGAGTCGATGCGCGCCACGTCGAGCGCCGAGTGGAACGAGGCGCCCGGCGTGTGCTGGACGCAGTGGTCCGGCCAGAGCACCTGCGCGATCCCGTCGACGTCAACGACCTCCCCCGGCTCGTGCCCGGGATGGTTGCTCGCGAACGACGAGTGGTGCGCGGGGTGCCAGTCTTGCGACGCGACGACGAAGTCGAAGTGCGCGGCGAGCGCGTTGGCCACCGGAACCACGGCGTCGCCGTCGGCGACCGCCAGACTCCCGCCGGGCATGAAGTCGTTCTGGACGTCGATGATCAGTAGCGCGCGCATCTTCACTCCACTTCGGACTCGAGGCCCCGCGCCCGCAACACGAGATCCGTGCGCAGTTCGTGCAGACCTCGCTCCAGGCCGACCGGATAGATGTGCGGGTTCAGGAACCGCTTGATCGACGGGTCGAGCTCTGCAACCCCGGCCCGCGCGCGATCCCGGATCGCGTCGAGCGGCTCGGGATCGCCGACTCGCCGGCCTTCTCGGCAGACCGGACGCAGCAGCTCCTCGAAGGTGTGCCCCGCCGAGAAGGTCTTCCTGCGCGTCGGGTCGGTGGGGTCGACGATCGTCGCCTCCGCATCGGCCGGCGGAGGGCGCTCGAGGTCGTAGACCATGTCGCCGGCGAGCGATCCGTCGGCACGTCGATAGCGACGGACGCCCTGCACGCCGGGGACGGTGGCCTTGGCGGTCTGCTCCGAGACCTTCACGCGCCGCTCCCATGCCCCGCCCGGACTCCGCACCGCCGAGAGCTTGTAGACGCCGCCGAGCGCCGGGTCGTCCCAGCCGGTGACGAGCTTGGTGCCCACGCCCCACACGTCGATCGCCGCGCCCTGGTCCTTGAGCGACGCGATGAGGTGCTCGTCGAGCTCGTTGCTCGCCACGATGCTCGTGTCGCCGAAGCCGGCCTCGTCGAGCATCGCGCGGGCGCGCACGGACAACCACGCAAGGTCGCCGGAGTCGATCCGCACGCCGAGCAGCCGCTGCCCGCGTTCCCGCAGCCGACGCCCGACCTCGATCGCGCGGCGCACGCCTTCGAGCGTGTCGTAGGTGTCGACGAGCAACACGACGTTGTTGGGCAGCGCGTCGGCGTAGGCCGCGAACGCCTCTGCCTCGCTGTCGAAGGCCATCACCCACGAGTGAGCGTGGGTGCCCGCCACCGGGATGCCGAAGCGCTGGCCCGCGGCGACGTTCGAGGTCGCGTCGCAGCCGCCGAGTACGCTGCCCGGCTCGCCGAGATGCCGCCGTCAGGCCCCTGCGCGCGACGCAGACCGAACTCGAGCAGCCGGTCCTCGCCGGCCGCGATACGGCAGCGGGCCGCCTTGGTGGCCACGAGCGTCTGGAAGTTCACGATGTTGAGCAGCGCGGTCTCGACGAGCTGGCAGATCGGCAGCGGGCCGGTCACGCGGACGAGCGGCTCGCGCGGGAACACGATCGTGCCCTCCGGCACCGCGTCGACATCGCAGGTGAAGCGCAGCTCGGGAAGCATCGCCAGGAAGTCGACCGCGAACAGCGGGCGCCCGTCGGCACCGACCTGCTCGGCGAGGAACGCGACATCGGCGTCATCGAATCGCCAGCCCTCGAGCCACTCGAGCGCCTGCTCGATGCCGGCAGCGACGGCGAAGCCGCCATCGAACGGGTTCTCGCGGTAGGACAGGTGGAAGCATCCTTCGGTCTCGGCAACGCCCGAGGCGAAGTACGCCTGCGCCATCGTCAACTGGTAGAGATCGGTGAGCATCGCTGATGATTCGTGCATGCGCGCGGTCGGAACCTCCCCATTTCATGTCGCTGCAGGGTAGCATCGTGGACTGACGCGAACCTGCCGCTTGCGCGACACTGTCTTGCTCGGGAATCTACCCGATAGCGCCCCCTCTTCAGAAGAGATGCAACGTGACCGACGACACCCCGATACCCGCGGGGAGCGGCCCGCCCTCGTACCGGCAGGCGCTGGCGGCGTTTCGAGCGCTTGTCGAGAGCGAGCCTGCCGACACCATGCCGCAGTGCCGAAGCGCGCTGCTGCATCACGGTGCCCCCACCGAACGCGTCTTCGTCCTCTTCCACGGCTTCACGAACTGCCCCGCACAGTACGAACGGCTCGCCGCCGACCTCCACGCCTCCGGAGCGACGGTGGTCGCGCCGCTCGCGGAGGGTCACGGGCGGTCCGACCGCTCGCCCAAGCGGCTCACCGATCTGAGCGCCGAGGGCCTCGGGCGCTGGATCGGCGAAGTGGTAGGGATCGCAGCGGGACTCGGCGACCGCATCTGTGTGGTCGGGTTCTCGTTCGGGGGTGTGTGTGCGGCCTGGGCCGCTCATCGCCTCGACGCCGTGGACGAGGTCGTGCTCGTCGCCCCGTCCTTCCTTCCGTGGAGCTTCCCCCGCTTCGCCGGCCCGCTCCTGCCGCTCTACATGCAGACCCGACCCGAGCGCTACTTGTGGTGGGACCCGCTTCGCCGCGAGCAGATGCTTGCGGCGCCGCACATCTACAAGCAGCTCTCCAGCCGAGGGATCAGCGCCGTCTTCGAGCTTGGCCAGCAGGTCTCTCGTGCGCACTCGCGACCAGCGCACCTCGCGGCTATCGCGGGCGGTGCTCGTGCTCAACGGCTTCGACCACGCGATCAGTCCATCCGCGGCGCGCTATGCGTTCGACCGCGGCCTCGCGCCGCTCGCCGACAGCGCCGAGGTCATCCGGATCGCGTGGCGCCGACGCTACCCGCACGACTTCATCGACCCGCTCGGTGCGATCGGGGACCGGGAGGCCGAGGGGCGACGACTGCTGCTCGATGTTCTCGGCGTTCAGCCGCCGCCTCAAGCGCCGCCCGACGAGATTGCAAACATTTCGTGAATTCCGCCGAACGGGTGACAGGAACGACTCCTGCAGGGGGTATAGTTCGACGCGATGCGGGGTCTTCGGTGCGCGCGACGCGCGAGCCGAGAACGGGAGGGGCACCCATGGACTCGTCCATCCAGCCGGTCGACCCGAAGCCAGTCGGCGCGATGGTTCCGCCTGCGCGTGTCTTCCTGGCAGCCGAGCCGTTCGACGCTTCGGCCGATGCCTACGCTGAGGCCGAACTCGAGCTTCGCCACGAGCGCATCGAGCGCATGATCGAGCGGGCCCGCGACGCCGACTGATCGCGCGTGACGCACGACTTCGGCGACCGGCATCCAGCAGCCCGCCAGACGCGCTAGGATGACGCGAGAAGTAGCTGCTCTCATCAGGTCAGCTGCGTCTCCCCGCAAGGAGGTCGTCGTCGATGTGCCAGTTCTGCGTCGAGCATGGTGAGGGCAAGCGCTGGTACCTCAACGCCAAGAACTACGCCTACGACCTCGAGAGCGACCTCAAGCGAAGCGAGTACATCGTCCATTTCGTCCGGGACTTCGCCGAGTCGCGGCAGAACGCCATCACGTGGATGGAGCGCCTGAACAAGCTGCCCGCGCCGCTCGAGCGAGCCGGCAAGGCGGCGGCCTCGCGCCACATGCAGAGCCGCCACTTCGGCCAGCCGGTACCCCTCGAAGACTGCGAGGAGATACTGAACCTCGCCACCTCCATCACCGCCATCCCCTGCATCTGCCGCATGCACGCGCCGGGCAAGAAGGCCGACGAGGTCTGCGTGCTCGTCACCACCCAGCCCATCGAGCCGTACCTGCTCAAGGGGTTTGAGAGCTACGCGGACGGTCCCGACCTCGACGACTTCCACACGATGGACGTCGAGCAGACGATGGCGCTCCTGCGCTCCTGCGAGGAGAACGGACTCATGCACTCGATCTGGACGTTCCAGACCCCGTTCGCGGCGGCGATCTGCAACTGCAACCTCGAGAGCGGCTGCATGGCGATGAAGCTCACTGAGGGCTATCAGATGAAGCTGATGTGGCGCGGCGAGTCGGTGATCTCACTCGACACCCAGGCGTGCGTCGGCTGCGGCGAGTGCGCCGCTCTCTGTCCGTTCTCGGCGATACAGGCCAACGGCAGCGTCACTGCGCACGCCGAGAAGTGCTGGGGTTGCGGCATCTGTCGCACCGCGTGCATCCACGACGCGCTGACGCTCGTGGAGCGCACGAGCGTGCCTGCAGTCGCGACGCTCTGGTAGCGACCCGCTCGGGCCCGCGCTACTGCGCCGGCACGTAGGTGACGAGTCGCAGACCACCCGCGCCGTAGAGCGTGAGGATGTTGTCCCGGATTCCGTAGGTGACGACATCCGGCAGAGTAGCCAGGTACGCGCTCTCCTGGTCCATCGCTTCTGGCTCGCCCGCCATCATCGTCGCTGCGATCGCCGAGTCGATCTTCAGCTTCGCACCATCGACGCGTGTACTTGCCGTTGTAGTTGTTCACCCCTGCCGAGCCGCTCAGCACGCCCTCTTCGAACAGCGCCGTGATCTCCGTGCCGCCGACGATAGAGACGAACGCCTCCTTGCCGTTGTTGTATCCGGTGCACACCCAGTCGGTGCGCTCGAGTTCAGGCACTTCGGCGGGCGCTGCGCGCACTATCGTCTTGCCCTTGTCGTCCGCAAGCGTCAGGCCGCCGTTCTCGAGGCTGAACGACGCCGCACGCTCGAGCGCCGAGAGGAACGCGTCCTCCTGGCCCATCATCTCCGGGGTACCGGCCATCATGGTCGACGCGAGGGGTCCGAGCTCGATGCTTCCGTCCTCGTCGGCGACGTAGGAGCCACCGTACTTGTTGATGCCGCTGTTGCCCGCGACCTTGGTGGAAGTCGTGAACTCGATCGTGAGACCCACCGCGCCGGGCTTCTCAGTCGCGAGCGGAGGCACGAGGCGCCCATTGACGTCGGCGTACTTGGTGACCTGCCAGGGGTTGGCCATGAGTGCCTTCGGGTCTTGCTTCTCCCCAGAGCCGCCGCAGCCGGAGAGGAGTCCGACCGAGGCGAGTGACAGGAGCAGCAGTAGCGTGATGGAGCGCTTCGCAGGCATGGCTCTTCCTCCCTGAAACGGCGCCACGATGCTGCGACGCAGCGTCGTGGTCGCTCCAATGCTACCCCAGGTCGTGCATCCGCTGCTCCTCAGCCGTCATCGCCGGCCGCGTAGCGAGGCCGCCCCTGCGCATGCCAGCGTTGCGCCTCGGCCATCGAACGCGCAGATCGCGTGTAGCGCGTGACCGCCCGTTTGGCGATGATCACGGGCACGACCTCCTCGGCAGTGGGCTGCCCGGCGATCATCTTCATCACCGCGAGTTCCTTGGCGGCCGAGTCGTCCTCTTCTCGCGTCCACACCAGCACGCCACTCGGCGGTACCCAAGCGCCGCGGCATACCTTGACGACGTACTCCCACTCCCAGGCCAGGTCCTCACCGCGTGAGGCCGTCGAACGCGTCGCTTTCGAGCAGCTCGATGGCGTCGCCGTCAGCCTGCGTCGCCACGATCGCCGAGACTACGAGTGCTGTGGCAACCACGTGCGGGTCGGCGTCGGCCGACGCCGCGGCGAGCCACCGCTCTCGCCTCTCGCACGCCACGTACTCGAGCAGTTCGACCGCCCTGCGGCGCACCGCCGGCCGCTCGTCTTCGAGGTTGCGCGCGAACCAAGCGAGGACCGCCGGGTCGGTTTCGTAGGGCATCTCCCATCACCTCGGGTACAGGGTCGCACGCGGCTCTGACAACGCGGCGACCCGGGTGTAGTGTCCTTTAGATATGAACGTGGCACTCGCCTACAGCGAACAACTCGGCGCCTACCGATTCGGCCCCGGTCACCCGATGCGCCCGGAGCGCTTCACCCTTGCGGTGGACCTCATGCGGGCGTGGGGGCTGCTCGAGGAGGCCGCCGAGGACAGCGCCGGCAGGCCCGCGGGCCGTGGTGCTGGCGCCGAGCATCGCTTCAGACGAGGACTTGCTGCGCTTCCACACCCCCGAGTATCTGGCGCTCATCCAGGCGGCCTCGGCGGATCCCGGCCACGTGACCGGCGCGGGGATCGGCCCGGGTGACACCCCGGCGTTCTTCGGTATGCACGCCGCTGCCGCCCTCGCGGTCGGGGCGACCTGCCTCGCCGTCGATGAGGTGCTCGCCGGACGCTACGACCGGACGTTCTCGCCCGCTGGTGGGCTGCATCACGCGCACGCCGACCACGCGTCCGGCTTCTGCATCTACAACGACGTGGCGGTCGCGATCGAACGAGCGCTCGCCGAGCACCCCGGTCTCCGCGTCGCGTACGTCGACATCGACGCGCACCACGGCGACGGGGTCGAGCGCGCGTTCGCGGATCGCGCCGACGTCCTTACGCTCTCGGTGCACGAGTCAGGCGCCTACCTGTTCCCCGGCACGGGGCGCGCGACCGACACCGGTAGCGGCGCGGGTGTGGGTTATCGTGGTCGACGTGCCGCTGCCGCCCGATGCCGACCCCTCATGCTACGAGCTCGTCGCCGCCGAGATCATCGGGCCCGCGCTTGCGGCGTTCGCGCCCGATCTGATCGTCGCCCAAGTCGGCGCAGACACGCATCGCGCCGATCCGCTGACGCACCTGCACCAGTCGGTCGAGGGGTTCGTGTGGCTCGTGAACCGGCTCGTCGATGCTGCCGAGGAGCTGACCGACGGTCGCATCGTGCTCACGGGCGGCGGTGGCTACACGCCGTTCTCCGAGGTCCCCCGGATGTGGGCCGCGGCGATGGCGGTGTTGCTCGGACGCGAGGTGCCGCGCGAACTGCCGGACGCGTGGGTCGCGTCCGCGCGAGCGGCTGCACGCGCTGCGGGTCTGGCCCGAGCCCTCGGCGACACGCACCTTCGAGGAGTCGGTCGCTGAGCTCGACGAATCGACGCGCGACAACGCGCTTCAGGCCACGAGGCATGCTATCGCCAGGGTGCGCGAGTACTCACCGCTGCTGGATGCGCGGCCCTAGCACTCCGCACCGTCGCGGGACTCCAAGAAGAGCTGGCGGATCTTGTAGAGCGTGAGCTCGATGCTCGCGTCAGACGCCACCGAGGAGAGGGCATCGCGCACCGAGGCCTCGATTGCGGGCAGGTCCTCGGCGGAGAGTCGCTCGACCGGCTTGCGAGAGCAGAGCGCCGTGGCGCGCAGGCAGACTTCGGCCGAGTGCTCGGTCATCGTGGGACCGAGCGCCAGGATCATCGCCTGCAGTCGGTGGTTCACGCCGGTCACCCTTCCGCTCTCCGAGACAGCTCTGTTGGCTTCAGCGACCGCGGATCCGAGCCCCGAAAGACGTGGTCCGCCTCTCTGGTTCTCGGCACACGCGGGCGCGCTCCAGAGTCGCTCGAGCGCGGTGAGTGTGATGTCGGTCACGCAGCCGCGCGAGCAGATCGCTCGGCGGACGCTCAGCACTGCGCGCCGGGCACCTCGTCCAGGAAGGCGGCACGCATGTTCTCGAGTACCGCTTCGGTCTCGCACTCGCGAGGCGGTATGCGCGAGCGCTTCGCGCACCGCGGCCTCGACGCGCGGCCAGTCGTCGTACGACAGGGAGTCGAGCGACTTGCGGCAGGTGAAGGCGGTGACGTGCAGGAAGCCCTCGGCCTGGATGGGGTTCATCACCGGGCCGAGCGCTCTGATGAGGCGTGGCAGTCGTCCGTCCATGAAGGCCGCCTGCGTCGTCAGTGACCGGAGGGGTTGCGGGTACAGCTGGCGAGGACTGTAAGTGTGCTCCCGTCAGCGGCATGTGCGCAATAGCTCGCGCGCGTGCGACGCTCGTGAGCGCCGTCACAACCTAGCGGGTCAGTCCTCGGGAAGAACGGCCACGCCCCACCCGGTGCCGGTGTGCGCGCAGATCACCGAGCCAGCCTCGTAGATGTAGAGCTCGACGGCCTCGAAGCGCTCGCGGATCTGCTCGGCAAGCCACTTGGCGCGATCGAGCTCCATCGCATGTCCGACGGCGAATCGCCCGCGGGTGTGCTCGCCCATCTGCTCGGCGACCCAGTCCAGCGTGTGGCGCAGGCCCGCCTTCTCGCCACGGCTGCGCGCCACGGGCTGGAAGGCGCCATCCTTGTCGACGGTGAGGGTCACCTTGAGGTCGAGCATGGCACCCATGAACGCCGAGACCCGCCCGATGCGTCCGCCCTTGGCGAGATTGTCGAGCGAGTCCAGGCCCACGATCAGGCGCACCCGGTCACGCACGCGGTCGAGGCGCTCTAGCGTGACCGCAGGGGTGAGGCCGGCAGCCGACGAGGCCGCAGCTTCGAGCGCCTGGAACCCGAGACCCCAGGACAGGTTCCGCGAATCGTAGACGTGCACGCGGCCGGCGAACTCCTGGGCAGCCTGGAGCGCCGAGTCGTAGGTCCCGGACAGCTTCGAGGAGATGTGCACCGAGACGACCTCGTCGAAGGACTCGAGCGCGCGCTCGTAGGCCTCGACGAAGGCGCCGACCGGAGGCTGGGAAGTCGTGGGGAGCTGCGGGGCCTTCGCCATGCGCGCGAAGAACTCCTCTTGCGTCAGCACGTCGTCGAGCATCGTCTCGCCGTCGATCGTGACGGTGAGCGGCACGATCGCTGATGCCGTGCTTCTCGGCGATCTCAGGCGCGATGTCGGCCGTGCTGTCGGTGATCACTGCGAACGACATTGGCTCTCCCCACCTCGGCTAACTGAGATAGTAACCGAGGCGGGTCGCGCCGTAACCGCGCGAAGCGCCCCTAGTTGCTCGAGCCGGTGCGCTCCGCCACTCCCGCCGGCGCGACCCTTGCCGCCACGACGGCCGCTGCGCCTCGAACGGCGCGGCTGCTCGCCGCCGCTGCCCGAGCCGCCTGAACCCTGCGCCGCCCTGGCCGCGACCCTGGCCGTTGCCGCCCTGCCTGCGCGGCTGCTGACGCTGCTTCTGCGGCTGGGCGATCGTCCGCGAGGGGTCCGGCACGACGCGCGCCGGGTGGTACTCGAAGCCGTCGAGGTCCTCGCACGCAAGCGGTACGCCCAGGATCTTCTCGATGTCTCTCAAGACCTCGTGCTCGGTCTCGTCGAGGAAGCTGATAGCGGTGCCGTCGGCACCCGCACGTGCGGTACGGCCGATGCGATGGACGTAGTCCTCGGCGGTGTTGGGCATGTCGTAGTTCACGACGTGGCTGATCTCGTCGACATCGATGCCTCGGCTGGCGACGTCGGTAGCGACGAGCACGTCGTGGCGCCCGCGCTTGAAGCCCTCGAGCGCCGTCTGACGCTGCGACTGGCTGCGCCCGCCGTGGATCGCCGAGGAGTTCACGCCGGCACGCGAGAGCTGCCGAGCCAGCCGGTCGGCGCGGTGCTTGGTGCGCGTGAACACGAGCGTGCGCGAGTGCTGAGCCCTCGGCAAGCAGCTGCACGAGCAGGTCGGTCTTCTGAGCGCGAGCAACCGGGAAGAGCGACTGCGAGACGCGCTCGACGGGCTTGGTGGGCGGCGAGACCTCGACGCGGATCGGATCGGTGAGGATCGAGTCGACGATCTTCACGACCTGGGGGTCCATCGTCGCCGAGAAGAGCAGGTTCTGCCGACCTTCGGGAAGCAGGCCGAGAATGCGACGCACGTCGGGCCAGAAGCCCATGTCGAGCATGCGGTCGGCCTCATCAAGCACGAGGATCTCGACGCGCGAGAGGTCAACGGCGCCGCGCCCCTGCAAGTCGAGCAGGCGTCCGGGGCACGCCACGAGGATATCGACGCCGCGGCGCAGCTTCTGGATCTGCGGCTGAATGCCCACGCCACCGAACACGACCGCGGTCTTGTGATGGGTGTGGCGAGACGCACCGTTGATGACCTCGCCGATCTGCAGAGCGAGTTCGCGGGTGGGAGTGACGATCAGCGCCTTGACGCCCTTGTGGGTGGGCGTGCGCTGGAGCAACGGCAGTACGAACGCCGCCGTCTTGCCGGTACCGGTCTGGGCGACGCCGACGACATCGCGCCCGGCGAGCACCTGGGGGATGGCTTCACGCTGGATAGGACTCGGCGTGGTGTAGCCGAGAGCCTCGACGCCCGCAAGCAGGCGCGGCTCAAGGCCGAGGGATTCGAACGACATATGGGTTTGTCTCCTGTACTAGGGCGCTGCCTCTTCTTAGGCGCGCTCCGTGGCAGACGCAGTTGATGATCGGTGCGTGTCTGCCGCACAGGGACAACTGAGCCTTAGGTGGTCTGGCGGATTATAGCAGGTAGCGGGCCACCTCGAGATTCCCGCCGACACAAGCACAGCTGTGAGAACCTGGGTCCGAAGGGAGATACTCCTCTTGACGATTCCGCGGACCGAACCGCGGAAGCGGCTCACACGAGGCATCCCTGGGTCCAGACGCAACGTGAGCCACGTGCGAGAAGTGGCCGAGAAGTGGTGTCGCAGTGCCCGATGTCTCGCGGCGACGATTCGGTTTCCATCTTGCGTGGCTGCTATCGGTCGCGGTCACGGGTGCATTCGTTACCGCACTGATCATTACGACGCGCGATCTTCAAGCGCTCTGGCCCCTCTACATCGTGCCCATCGTCATCGCTGCGATCACGTACCACGTCGCGGGCGCGCTGGTGACCTCCGCGATCGTGACCGCGGCGATCGCTCTGCTCGTCTACGCAGGCGGGTTCGCGGCGACGCCCGCGCTCGACATCGTCGCCGGCATGACCGCCTTTGTCGTGACCGGCGTCGTGATCGGAGTTCAGACTCACCGCTACGAGGAGCAACGCGAGCTTGCCGAGCGAGACTCCGTGCACGACCCTCTCACCGGCACCTTCATGCTCGCGCACTTCGAGAGCCTACTGCACACCGAGACGCGTCGGTGCGAGCGCTACGGACAGCGTCTCGCCTTCGCGCTGATCGAAGTCGCGGACTTCGAGGCATTTGCGCGCAAGTTCGGGCGGCCCAAGGCCGATCTGCTCTTGGGCCGGGTCGCTGCGGTCATGCGCCTGACGCTGCGCGACACCGACTCGATCGGTCGCTTCGGGCCATCCATGTTCGCCGTGATGCTCACGCAGGCCGACCCTGAAACGGCCGTCAGCATACTCGCCCGCGTGACGACGGCTCTGGAGATGGCTGAGTTTGAAGGTGACGCGCTCGAACCGGTGACCCACTGTCGTGTCATCGTCGGAGCGGCGTACTGCCCAGATGACGCCGCCACCCCCGAGTCCCTGGTAGCGCACGCTCTCTCGAGGCTCGGTGGGGAGCGTACCTCCCAGCAGCCGGCCCCCTCCTCGGAATCGCGGGCCGGGAACGGTCCACCCCGAGCCAGCGGTGGCGCATCATGAAGGCCGCACGCGCCACAGTCCCGCTGTTCGTCTTCTGGCTCGTGATCACGGGCTCGCTTCAGCCCATCGATCTCGTGATCGGGCTCGTGCTCTGCGGTCTTCTCGGCGTGTGGGCCGCGCGCTTCCTCTGGCCCGAACGAGGCCCCGTGCTCTCCGTTCGCCAAGGCATCCGGTTCATCGGCTACATCCCGCAGCTGCTCTGGGCAGTCGTTCGTCGCGGCGGTACAGGTTGCCGAGGTCGTACTCGATCCGCGCATGCCGATCGAGCCGGTCATGATCAGCCACCGCACCTCGTTCGAGCGCGACGTCTCTCGCGTCGCCTTCGCCAACTCCATCACGCTCACTCCAGGGACGCTGACGGTCGACGTCGATGGCGACACGTTCGTCGATCCACTGTCTGTCGGAAGCGGTTCGCTGACGACATCACGAGCGGGAACTTGGAGCAGACCATCGCGCGGGTCTTCGAGGAGTGAGTGTGATGGATCGCGTTCTTCTGGGGCGTCGCCATCTTCCTGCTTGTGAACGTGTTCGCGTGCCTCTGCCGCGCATACGAGGGCCCACGGTCGTCGACCGCCTTCTCGCCGTCAACATCGTCGGCACCAAGACGCTCGTGGTGCTCGTCGTTCTCGCGCTCGTCTTCGGCCGGGCCATCCTTCTCGACGTGGCGCTCGTCTACGGGCTGCTGAACTTCGTGGTCACCGTCGCCGCAAGCCGCTACCTCGAGACCGGCCGGCTGCAGGGCGACTGAGCCGTGATCACCGCTCGAGGCCGTTCGCCAGCGGCACGTCACCGTCGTCTCGTCGGTATCGGCGCGCTCTTCTTCTTCGCCGGGACGCTCGGCATGCTGCGCCTGCCCGACTTCTACTGCCGCACGCACGCCGCCACGAAGTGCGACACCGTCGGCGCGGGCTCGCTCCTGTTCGCCCTCGCGATCTACTCAGGGGCTCGGACGGTCCAGCCTCAAGATCCTCGTGCTCGCCGCGCTCATCCTCGTCACAAGCCCGACGGCCGGCCACGCCCTCGCGCGCGCCGCGCACCGCACGGGACTCGCGGCCGTGGCAGCCCGCCTGCAGGACGGTGAGGGCGTCGTGAGCGCGGTCTTCGACGTCGTGCTGCTCCTGCTGCTCGTCGCATCGCGCTCGCGGTCGCGCGCATGAAGGACCTGCTTGCGGCCACGATCGTCTTCTCGGCATACAGCCTCGTCCTGTGCCTGCTCTGGCAGCACCGCGGTGCCCCCGACGTCGCGATGACCGAGGCGGCGGTCGGCGCGGGCGTCACGACGGTCTGTTCCTGTCGCCATCAGGCAAGACGGTGAGGCGAGAGAAATGAAGAAGGCCCTCGTCGTCGCGCTGCTGATCATCGCCGCGATCCCGCTGCTGATCGGCGTGGCCGAGCTCCCTCCGCATGGCGATCCCGACACCCCGGTGCACACCCACATCTCCGCCTACTACCTCGAGAACGGGGTCGAGGAGGCGGGCACGGAGAACATCGTGACCGCCGTGATCCTGAACTACCGCGGGCTGGACACCTCCGGCGAGGTCGACCGTCATCTTCACGGCGCTCGCGGCCGTGATGGCAGTGCTCGCTGCCGGCTTGCGCTCGTGCGCCAGAAGCGCCCGATGCCGGGTGCGGCGCACGGCGCCCGAGCGTGAGCATCGTGGTCTCGTTCATCGTGCGCCTGCTCGCGCCCTTCATCGCGATCTTCGCGGTCTACGTGATCATCAACGGCCACGTCACGCCCGGCGGCGGGTTCCAGGGCGGGGCGGTTCTCGGCGGGCTGTTCATCGCGCTCTCGATCGTGCTCGGTCCCGAGCAGGTCACGCCTGCTGCATGCCGGAGCGTTTCGGGCCGTGGCTGCAGCATCGCCGCCCCGCTCGCGTTCGTCTCGATGGGCATGCTCGGCCTGGCGCTGACCGGCTACTACCTCGGCTTCCCGCACGACCCGAGACTCGAGCTGGCTGCGCAGCGCGATGGTGCTCGTCATCGAGATCGGCATCGGCGTGGGCGGCGCGGCGATCTTCGCAACGCTGTTCAGAGAACTGGAGGGCCAGTGATGCTTGCTGCGCTCTGGGACAACCTCGACTACGCCGCCTCGATGGTGCTCTTCCTGATCGGGCTCTACGTCGTCATCGCCAAGAACAACCTCATCAAGAAGTTCCTCGGCCTGAACATCATGGAGACCGCGATCTTCACCTTCATCGTCGCGCTCGGGCGTCGTCGACGGTGGGACGCCTCCGATCATGGGCCCCGGCGCGCACGCCGCCCTTCACGAGCCCCGTCCCCCAGGCGCTCATCCTCACCGGCATCGTGGTCGCGGTCTCGCACGACCGCGCTCGCCCTGAGCCTGATCATCCGCATCTACCAGCAGCGCGGGACCATCGAAGCCGACGAGTTGAGGGAGATGGAGTAGGTGGCCGCCTGGCCCCACTGGATCGTGGTGCTCATCTACGCTCCGCTTGTGGGCGGAGCTGCTGACGCCGGCGGTCTCGGTGCGCTCCCGGCGCGTCGCGCCGTGGTGGGCGCTCGGCGTGCATGACGCTCACCTCGCTCGCGGCGCTCATGCTCATCGCACGCGTCGCCCGGGAGGGCCCGTTCTCCTACCTGCCCGGCGGGTGGGCGCGGCCCTACGGCATCGAGCTGCGCTTCGACGAGTTCAGCGCGGTCGTCGGCCGTGATCTGCCTCGTCGGGCTGGCTCGCCGTGCTCTACTCGCTGCGCTACGTGGAGTGGCTACGCGCGCTTGCCAAGGAGCGCATCCCCTACTACTACGCGCTGCTGCTTCTCAACCTCGGCCGGCATGATCGGCTTCTCGGTCACCGGGGACCTGTTCAACCTGTTCGTGTTCATGGAGATCATGTCGCTGTCGGCCTACGCGCTCGTCGCCGTGAGCGGAGAGCTCGACCGCCGCGATGGCCGCGTTCAAGTACCTGGTCATGGGCGCGATCTCCTCGCTGCTCGTGCTGTTCGCGATCGGCCTGCTCTACGCGCTGACGGGCAGCCTCAACATGGCTGACATCACCGCGCGTCTCGCCGACGTCGACTGCGCACGGCGCCGGTTGCTCTGGCGCTCGGGCGCGCTCGTGGTCGGCATGCATGGTGAAGGCGGCCGCTCTTCCCGCTCCACATCTGGCTGCCCGACGCACACGCGATCGCACCGAGCCCGGTGAGCGCCGTGCTCTCGGGGCTCGTGGTCGAAGATGGGCATCATCGGCATGCTGCGCGTGTACCAGATCTACTACGGCTCGGGAGCGCTCGACCTGACCGGGATGAACCAGGTGCTCGTCTGGCTCGGCGCGATCTCGATCCTCATGGGAGCGTTCTTCGCGATCTTCCAAGAGGACATCAAGCTCATGCTCGCGTACTCGACGATCTCGAACATCGGCTACATCGTGATGGGGCTGGGCCTCGCCACGCCCTACAGCGTCATCGGCGCGAGCGTGCACGTGTTCAACCACGCGCTCATCAAGTCGACGCTGTTCCTCGCGAGCGGGCGCCCTGATCTACCGCACCGGCTTCCGCACGCTCCACGACCTGCGCGGCGTCGGGCGCTCGATGCCGCTCACGAGCGCCGCGATCGCCGTGGGCGCGATCTCGATCGTCGGTATCCCGCCGACCGCCGGGTTCCTCTGCAAGTGGTACATCGCGCTCGGCGCGTTCGAGGCCGCGCAGCCGCTCTTCGGCTTCGTGCTCGATCTTCGGCGCGCTCTTCATCTTCATCTACTACATCCGCATGGTGAACGCGCTCTACTTCCAGGAGCCGACGCACCCGAGCGATCCTCGAGGCGACCGATCCGCCGCTCTCGATGCTCGTGCCGATCCTCGTGCTCGCAGCGCTCTGCCTGGTCATGGGCATCCTCGGCCGCATCCCGCTGAGCTTCATCGAGCCCGCCGCGCTGCGCCTGCTCGCGCCGATGGGAGGCTGACGTGGAAGTCGTCGACATCCGCGTCGTGCTCGCGCCGGCCATCTCGCTCGCGTGTGCGGGACTCGTCTTCGCCTTCGGCGCGAGCATCTTCTGGCGCCGGTTCTGGAGCCTGAGCGCCGCTGTCATCAAGTTCGGCGTCGTGCTCTCGATGCTGCCCGGCTCGCTCAGGGGCGTCGTGTACGTCTACGACCTCGTCGACTTCACGCAGGGCATCGGGATCGGCTTTCGCGCCGATGCGCTCGGCATGTTCTTCTCGCTCGTCTCCTCGACGCTGTGGATCTTCACGACCATCTACGCGATCGGCTACATGAAGGGCGAGGACAACCGCGTCCGCTTCTTCGGCTTCTTCGCGCTGTGCGTCTCCACGACCGTCGGCATCGCGTTCGCGGCGAACATGCTCACGCTGTTCCTCTTCTACGAGATGCTCACGATCTGCACCTACCCGCTCGTCATCCACGACGAGACGCCGGAGGCCTTCCGAGCCGGGCCGCAAGTACCTCGTCTACACGCTCACCGGCGGCGCCTGCGTGCTGATCGCGTCGATCATCACCTACAGCGCGGCCGGCACGCTGTCGCTGAGCGAACCGGGCATCCTGGACGCCGCGATGGGCACGCCGAAGCTCGCTGCTCGTCTTCGCGCTGTTCATCGCGGGCTTCGGCGTGAAGGCGGCCATCATGCCGCTCCACGGCTGGCTGCCGAGCGCCATGGTCGCGCCCACGCCGGTGAGCGCGCTGCTGCACGCCGTCGCGGTCGTCAAGGCCGGCGCGTTCGGCATTCTGCGCACCATCTACAACATCTTCGGCGTGGTGCTGCTCAGGCAGCTCGGCTTCACCAGACCGCTCGCCTGGCTCGCCGCGTTCACGATCATCGCCGCCTCGCTCATCGCGTTCACACAGGACAACTTGAAGCGCCGGCTCGCCTACTCGACGGTGAGCCAGCTCTCCTACATCGTGCTCGGAGCGTCGCTGCTCACGCCCTACGCGGCCACGGCGGCCATCGTGCACATCGCCAACCAGGCCTTCCCCAAGATCACGATGTTCTTCGTCGCCGGCGCCATCCAGCGCAGGACCGGCAAGACGCACGTACACGAACTCGCCGGCATCGGCTATCAGATGCCGTGGACGATGGCCGCGTTCACCATCGCGGCGCTGAGCTTCATCGCGCGTACCGCTCTTCGCCGGCTTCATCACGAAGTGGTACCTGTCGCTCGGCGCCCTGCAGGCCGAGGAGTGGTGGTTCGTCCTCGTCCTTGTCGCAAGCTCGCTTCTCAACGCCACGTACTGGCTGCCCATCATCTACCTGGCCTTCTTCAAGGACCCCGAGGGCGCACCCGCGCCCGTCGAAACGCTCGATGCCGACCCTGTTCGTCCCCACCGCCATCTGCGCGGCCTACGTGATCCTGCTCGGCACGACAGCCGAGGTGCCCGGCATGCCCTTCTCGCTCGCCGAGGCCGCCGTGCGCTTCGTCTTCCGGATGTAGGGGGTGTGAGTGGTGGTGCAGACCGCGCTCGTGAGCTCGGTGGTGCCGCCGGTGGCGGTGCTCCTGCCGATCGTGGGCGCCTTGATCGCGGCCCCGCTCGGCCGCATCTCCGAGCGAGTCCGCGTCGTCGTGCTCGGGCTTCTGTGCGCCGGGACGACCGCGCTCGACTGTCTCGCTTGTCCCCGGGGTACTGGCGGGCACCGTCTACGAGACCTACCTCATCAAGCTCACGCCGACGCTGTGGATCCACCTGCGCGTCGACGCGCTTGGGGCGCTCTTCGGCGTCACGGCGGCTTGTCTGTGGCTGCTCGCGCTCGTCTACTCGGCGGGCTACATGGCCGACGAGCACAAACTCGGCCGCTACTACGCGTTCTTCATGCTGTGCCTCGGCTGCACGATCGGCGTCGCCTACGCAGGCAACCTGCTCACGTTCCTCATCTTCTACGAGCTGTTCTCGATCATGACCTACCCCCTCGTCGTGCACGAAGAGACGCCGGCGGCGATGGCCGCCGGCCTCAAGTACATCGTCTACATCCTCATCGGAGGCAGCCTCGTGCTGCTCGGCGTCGTGGCGACCTTCTTCGTCGCCGGCGACCCAGACGCTCGACCCGAACGGGCTCTTCCCCGCCGGCGATCGACCGCACCTGGCTGCTCGTGATCTTCTGGTGCTTCATCGCCGGCTTCGGCGTGAAGGCGGCGATCGTGCCGCTGCACGGCTGGGTTCCCGACGCCCACCCTGCCGCGCCCGCCCCGTTCTCGGCGGTACTGTCAGGCGTCATGGTGGCGGCGGGCACGTTCGGCATCGCCCGCGTCATCTACGACGTGTTCGGCGTGGAGCTGCTGCGCGAGCTCGGTGCGATGCCCTACCTCGCAGGCCTTGCCGCGCTTCTCGATCATCTTCGCCGCGATCCTTGCGGTGAGCCAGGACAACCTCAAGCGGCGCCTCGCCTACTCGACGATCAGCCAGATGGGCTACGTCACGCTCGGACTCGCGCTCCTCGGATCCCAGGCCGCTACCGGCGCGCTCGTCCACATCGCGAACCACGCCTTCATGAAGGGCACGCTGTTCCTGTGCGCCGGCCTGCTCATCAAGCGGGCCGGGATCCGCAACGTGAGCGAGATGGACGGCGTGGCGCGACGCATGCCGGTGACGATGGCGGCGTTCGCCGTCGCCGCGCTCGCGATGATCGGCACGCCGCCGCTCGCGGGCTTCGTGAGCAAGTGGTACCTCGGCCTCGGGATGCTCGAGGTCGGCGAGCCGCTCTACCTCATCGTGCTGCTCGGCGGGCGCGCTCCTGGCGGCGGTCTACCTGCTGCCGATCGTCTACGCCGCCTACTTCAGGACGCCGGGCCACGCCGCTGCCGACGACAGTGCCCACCGAGAACCCCGAGCGCTTCGCGAGAGGGGCCCGCCCCGATGCTCGTCGCGACGGTGATCGCGGCGTCCATGACGGTGCTGCTCGGCGTGGCGCCGCCGTGCCCGGTCTCCCGCTCTCGCTCGCCCAGCTCGCGACCGACGCGTTCTTCCACTAGGGAGGCGAGCTCAGACGGAGTCGACCGTGCACATCGCCTACCAGCCGCTACCGGCGCTGCTCGTGCTGTGGCCGCTGCTCTGCGCGGCTGCTCGTGATGCCGCTCGGGCGCTGGCGCGAAGAGCGCGCGCAACGGCTTCGTGCTGTTCGTCACCGGCGTGACCCTGCTCGGAGCGGCCGCTCTCGTGCCGCTCGTCGGAGCCGATCGCATCGTATCGGCGCCACGGATCCCGCTGATGCTCGGCGAGCTCGTCTTCGCCGTAGACTCGTACGCGATGCTGTTCGCGCTGTTCACGACCCTCCTGTGGTTTGCCGCCACGCTCTACTCGCTCGACTACCTCAAGCACGAGCAGCACCGCGACCGCTTCCACACCACAAGCCTGGTGGTCTTGTCGGCGATGCTCGGCGTCGTGCTCGCGGGCGACCTCATCACGCTCTACCTGTTCTTCGAGGTGCTCGGACTCACCGCGTTCCTCTTCGTGATCCACACCGAGACCGACGACGCCAAGCGCGCCTCGATCAAGTACTTCTGGATGACGGTGGTCGGTGGCTTCGCGCTCGTCGGCGGCATCTTCCTCACCTACGCGATCGGCGGGAACGGCGCGCTCGCTGCCACTCCCGCTCGAGGATGCGCACCGAGACGCTGAACTGGGTGACGTTCGGGCTGCTCGTTCTCGGCTTCGGGGTGAAGGCCGGCATGCTGCCGGTCCACGTGTGGCTTCCCGACGCACACCCGGTCGCCCCCTCGCCGGCAAGCGCGCTGCTCTCAGGCGTGATGATCAAGGCCGGCGCGTACGGCATCTTCCGCACCGCCACCGCGCTGTTCCGCCCACCGGTCGCCGAGCACGTCGAAGAGGCGCTCTGGCACGCCACGAGCGGGTTCGGTTTCGCCATCTTGTGGATCGGCATCGCGACGATGGCGATCGGCGTGATCCTCGCGCTCGGTCAGAGCAACGCCAAGCGCATGCTCGCCTACCACAGCGTGAGCCAGATGGGCTTCATCCTGGCCGGCATAGGGGCGGCCGCCTACCTCGGCGCCGAAGGCGCGCTCGGCATCGCCGGCGGTCTCTACCACGTCGTGAACCACGCGCTGTTCAAAGGCGCGCTCTTCCTCGGCGTGGGCGCGGTGGCGTTCCGCACCGCCGAACTCGACATGTACAAGCTCGGCGGTCTGTGGCGCAAGATGCCGCTCACGTTCCTGTTCACGCTCATCGCCGCCGCCGGCATCACCGGCGTGCCGCTCTTCAACGGCTTCGTGAGCAAGTGCCTGATCCACCACGCGCTCGTCGAGGCCTACGAGTTCCAGCAGCTCGCCTCGCTCGAGCTTGCCGAGAAGATCTACGTCGTCACCTGCGGCGGCACGGCGTGCTCGTTCATCAAGCTCATCGGCTTCGTCTTCCTCGGCAGGGCGAAGCGCGAGTACGGACCCGAAGTCACCGATGCGCCGCCAAGGATGCTCGTCGCGATGGGCATCCTCTGCGTCCGCGATCATCGTGCTCGGCGTCTGGCCCGCGCTGGTGCTGCGCGGTGTCATCGAGCCGGGGCTGGCAACGTGGGGCTCGAGTCCGAGGCGATCGAGCACTTCCTCACCGTCTCGTTCTTGAGCCCCGCCGACCTCATGTCGGTCGCCGTCGCCTTTGCGATCGGTGCCGCGATCTTCGTCGTGGGTGTGAGGTTCGAGCTCTTCCATCAAGCGTGCGCCAGCATGGTTTGGCGTGAACTTCTGGTACATCGCAGGCGCTCGCGGTCTTGTGCGCGGTTGCGTCGCGATCGGGAGCGCTTACGACAGCTATCTGCGGTGGCTGCCTCGAGTCGTGCGGCCGGCGTTCTTCGCGACCGTCGAGTGGATCGCGCGGGCCTACCGCGACCTCGTCCACGGGCTCTGGCGGGCGCTGCGCTCGACGCGTGCTCACGCGCGCTCGGCGTGGTCGAGCTGGCAGCGCAGGCGTCGCCGCATGGCCGCCGGACTCGCCACCGGCACTCCCGAACCACGAAACGCGCGCTTTCTGCGTGAGGCCGCCTTGACGCTCGCGGCCGCGCAACAGCGTTCGGTGCGCGCGGCGGTCGAAGGGGTCGACGAGTGGCTGCAGCGCCATCCTGAGCTCACGCCCGACGCCCGCGCGTCGATGATCTCGTCGGTACGCGACATCTCGACCACCATCGCCGAGTGCGTACGTGATCACCGTCTAGAGGTGCTCGAGGAGCTGGCGCATGCGGACCGAATCGACAACGTCCGAGCGTCCTTCGACAACGTCGTCGACCAGACGAGCCTGCTCGATCCCCAGATCGCCGCCACCTCCGTCGAACTCGCTGAACAGCGTCTGGGAGGCGCTGAAGTCTCGGCCGGGATCGACGCGGCCGTGGCCGGCGCGGTGATGGAGGAGCGCTTCGCGCACGAGCTGGAAGAGTCCGCGACTCCCCCGCATCGCCTGACATTCGCCGAGTGGCGCGCGATGGGGCTCGGTCGCGTCGAGCTCGCCGTGGGCTGGATGACCGACGTGGTGCGCATTCTCGTCGAGGCATCGACGCAAGAGCACGCCGAGTGGTTCTCCCCGCGCGTAGACGCCGCCACCGTCGTGGCCACACGGAGCCGGATCCAGCGCTACGCACGCGACATGAGTTTCAACATCGCGGTGATCATGGCACTGCTGCTCATCATGATCGCGGCCATCGCGAGTGCGGCCCGCTGGTAGCAGCCTCGCTCTAGTCGCTCGGGATCCCGTTCTTGTGGCAGGTGCACTTCACGCTTGTCGTAGCTCACTGGATGGCACTTCGCGCACGGCGAAGCTCTTGTAGTTGTGCTCGCCGAGCCCGCGGCGAGGATGGCTGAACGCCCAGGTGGCCGGGGTGTGGCAGCCCTTGCAGTTCGGGTCAGTCGAGTGCTTGCCGCCAGGTGCCTTGTGGCACTTGGCGCAGTCGCCCGCGGAGCTGTGGACGAACACGAACTTGGTGCCCGGCTGATGACACTGGTCGCACTGCTCGCCGGCCTTGTGGTTCTTCGTCGGCGCCGTGTGGCACGCCGCGCAGCCGGTCTTGGCCATGTCGTGACAGTTCGAGCACACCACGTTCACGTGCCCCGGCAGGTTCGCCTGCCCTGCCCCTGGCTTGGCGACGACACCGGGGCCGACGCCGGAGGCCGCGCGCGTCGCGGCGGCGGCCGCGTTGTAGATCCCGGCGCTCTGAAGCTGCGCATCGGTGACGTCATGGCCGGTCTTGGCATGGCAGCGCGCGCACGTGCCGAACTCCTCGTGCGCCGCGTGGTCGAACGCCCGGGCGTCTTCGGTGTCTTGATCGTGTCGTGACAGGCCACACAGCGCTCGTTGGGCACCTCGGGCGGCGCAGGACGCGGGAAGGTGGTGTCGCCGATTACGTGAGACCGCACCTCGCCGAGAGCGACGAACTTGTGCGCGAAGCGGCCGGGCATCCCGCCGCTGATGTGGCAGTCGATGCACCACACATCCTTGTGAGGCCCAGCGGCCCACGCGTCGAAGTACGGCGCCATCTCGTGGCACGAGGGACAGAACGACGGTCGGTCTGTCGCGAGCGCGGACCCGACGAACAGCAGGACAGCTACGACGAGCCCTACCGAGCCCCACAGGATCCAACGCCGAGCCTTGGCCTCAGCCACGTGCGCTCCCCCGCTCACCTCGGTCACAGCGCCAGGCGCGCTGCCTCTGGCAGTCTACTCCCCTTGGCCGTTCGCGCTCCTACGCCAGCGCGATGTCGAGCACCGTCATGAGCGTGAAGCCGAGGATGGTTGCGAGCACTGCGACGTCGGCGTGTCCGCTCTTGCGGCACTCGGGCACGAGCTCCTCGATCACGACGTAGACCATCGCGCCGGCTGCGAACGCAAGCGCGTAGGGCAACAGCGCGGTCGACATGCTGACGAGGACGGCACCCGCAACAGCCGCGATCGGCTCGACGATGCCGGTGGCCTGGCCGAGGTTGAACGCTCGCCCGCGGGTCGCGCCCTCGCGCACGAGCGTCATCGAAACCGCGATGCCTTCGGGGAGGTTCTGCAGCCCGAGGCCGAGGCCGAGCGCGATGGCGGCACCCACGGTCGCCTCGGGCACGCCCGCCCCGGCCGCGCCAGCGGCCACGCCGATTGCGAGCCCCTCGGGGATGTGGTGGAGCGTGATGGCCAGCACGAGCAACGTGGAGCGGCGCCAGTGAGTGGAGATGCCCTCCTGGACGACGCCGCCCGGCGCAATCTCGTGCAGGTGCGGCAGCACCTTGTCGAGCCCCCAGAGCGTGAGCCCGCCGACGGCGAAGCCGAGCGCCGGCGGCAGCCACGCGATCCCGCCGCGCGAGCTGGAGATCTCGACCGAGGGCGCGAGCAGCGACCAGTAGCTCGCAGCAAGCATGACGCCCGCCGAAAAGCCAAGCATGACGTCGAGCGTGCGCGCGGAGGGGTTGCGATGCAGGAACACGATGGCCGCACCCAGCGCCGTCATGGCGTAGGTGAACAGGCCGGTGACGAAGTGCGAGCAGGATAGGATCGACGGTTTCCACGATGCCGAGTCTAGCGCAGCGGTGTGCGCTCGGTACCACGGCCACGCTCCAGATTCGCGATACCCGTCGAGGATGAGGCTGAGGGCGCTGCCGTGGGGGAGCCGGCAGCGCCCTCGGAGTGAGCCGCACGGGAGCGTATCGGCTGTGGATCACTCCACCGCGACTGCGGCACCTGCTCGGCCGACCGCTTCATGCACCTCATCGTAGAAGGCAGATGAGGGGGTGACCGTGACGGTGTGGTTGCCCACCTTGTGCGAGAAGCGCCCATCTCCGTCCATGGCTCGAGTAGACGCTGCCGAGTTGTTGCACAAGCCCGGCGGCGCTGTCCCGCGTCATCGCCTTGCTCTCCATCTCGGAGCGAACGTCGTGGCGCTCCCCATCGATGAACCACACGATCCCGAACGCCTTGGGCGGCTTGCCGACGAATACGTAGAGCGGTCCATCACCAGCGAGCACCTCGATGCGATCGTTCGCGCTTGCGACGAACGACTCGAACCCGGGGTTCTGCGCAGCGATCTTCGCGATCTGCCGGATCGGCTTCGGGCAAGCGGCGGATGCTTCGAGCCGAACATGCCATCGAACAGGCCCATGCTCTCTCCCTTCGGATGCGACGAGGCCGCCTCTCGGACGTGCGTTCACGTCCGGATGGCGGCCCGACCATTCCGATAGGGTTTAACCTCCGATGCCGGCAGACATCAGACCCTGACGACGGTGCCAGAAACGCGATGGCCGCCACTCGAGATGAAATCTCGAGACGGCGGCCCGACCGTTCTCCAGCAACCTCCGGGGCGAGCCCCGGACCCGTCCTGTCTTCAATTGAGAGGAGTGTAGTACGCGCCTGCGAGCCGCTCAACGCTCGACCAGATGAGCGGCATCGATCCGCTGGTGAGTGGCAGGAGACGTGACGCTGACCTTCGCGCACGCGGAAGGGCGTCGCCGATCGCGACGCCCTTCCGACGCCCGCTATCCATCCAGAGTGCGACTACTTCCTGAGTCTTCGGGACGGAGATGTTGCCTCCGGACAGCAGCCTGGCGCCGGTCGCGGCCGGACTCGGCAAGCGAGCACGAGGTCACAACCGCGCCGTTGCGGTCCTTCACCTCGATCCAGATGCGATCGGCGGCACCGGGCTCGCCGTAGTCCTCGGCACGAAGCGTGAACGAGTAGTTGCCCTGGGCCGTGTCCCAGCCCGGTTCGATGTAGGTGCACTTGCCGGTGAGCGTCGCCCAGCCGAAACTCGACGAGCCGACACCGGTCGCCCCCACCGCGTAGGTGAGCACCGCGTTGCTCTTCAGCCGGAAGTTGCCGTCGTCGGCGTGGCGCACGAGCACGATATCGCCGCGCGGGCCACCCCTCTTGGCGTAGCTGCCGGTGAAGCCGAACGAGGTCTTGTCGTCCGTTGACGGCCATGTGAACCACCCGCCGCCCGAGCTACTCCCCGACGCGGGGTTGTAGATGGTGATCGCGTCTTCGCCGACGCCCTCGTAGACGTAGTAGCCGCCGCCGACGCTCACCTCGACGAGATAGACGTTCACCGGAACGTCTTCGAAAGCGACCTCGAGGTTGCCGCTTGCGTCAGGCGAGAACGGCCCGGCAGCAACGGTGGCGCCGCTGCCGATCGGCACGAGGCGCACGGTCACATCGGCCTTCGTGATGTCACCAGCGCTGCCGTCGTCAGGCTCGGACACGTGGAATGCGAGCGAGAACGGCCCGCTCACCCCGTCGGCGAGCACCTGCAGGGCGGTCGGGTTGGCGGTGTCCGCCTCGACCTCGGCGTCCTCGGCGAGCACGGTGATCACCTCGGTCGCCGAGGCGTTCGCACCGACCTCATCGGTGACCGTTAGGTGGTCGGATACTCGCCGGCCGGCACGAGCGCCGGGCCCCAAATGCCATAGCGGCCGCCGGTGCCGACCGGGAATCGCGCGTTGCTCATGGCCTCGCGCACCGCCACGTCGGCGGGCAATCCGTCGTCGGAGACCGAGACAGACGTCGCGTCGATGTCGTCCCACTCGACGGTGATCTTGGCGACCTCGTCGCTGTACTGCACGGTCTGGTGAGCCGGCCTGGCGCTGATGGTCGGCGGATCGTTGACCGCGTTCACCGTGATGGTCGCGAGCGCAGGCGCTGAGACGACGCCATCGCGCGAGGCGGTGTAGGTGAACGAGTCGCTACCGAAGAAGTTGTGAGCCGGCGTGTAGGTGAAGCTGCCGTCGGCCGCGAGATCGAGCGTGCCGTGCTCCGGAGGCGTGACGACCGTCGCCGAGAGCGTACCGGGAACCGGGTTGGTGTCGTTGCCGAGCACCCCGGGCGCCGGCTCGACGAGCGCGCCGTCCTCCTCGACCGAGTAGGTGTCGGCCTCGGCCACCGGCGGCTCGGCGACGTCGCCGAGACCGTTGTGGTTCTCGTCGGCCTGATCGGCGTTGGGGATGTCGGGCGCGTTGTCGTAGGCGCGCGCCATCGCGTACTCGCCGAGCGTCATCGGTACGCCGCCCTCGAACTCCTTGACGACGTCGAGCATCGTCTGGAAGTTCGCCCAGTCGACCGGGTCGACGGTGTTGTTGACCGCGCCGCTGGCGTCCTTGCCCGAGAAGTTGACCTCCTCGATCAGGATGCAGTTGGCCTGGCCCGGGATGATGTGGCTCTCGATGTACTCGCGGTAGCTCGCGTGGTCCGGCTCGCCGACCCAGGCCGGGATCTCCTCAAGGTTGCCCCACGGCATGAAGTTGGCCGCCGGGTGAAGCGCGCCGAACTCGTCGAACTCGTCGCTCACATCAGGCATCTTCGTGCGCTCGAGCCCCTCCACCCAGATGTCGGAGGAGAAGGCCATGTAGCCGAGCATGGCGGTCGCCTCACAGCCCGCGATGTCGTACTCGTCGTAGGGCGGCGCGAAGCTGATGAGCGGGTTGGCGGCTCCCGACCAGTCGACAGCGGGTTGCCCGCAACCGCGCCGAGGTAGTCGCTCGGCCCGGGGCGGTCGTAGACGCCGGTCATCGTGTCCTGTCCCACGCGCATGTAGACGAACATCTCGAGCGCGTCGTAGCCGGTCATCTCGCTGTCGAAGTCCTCGCTCGGCGGTTGCTCCATGGCCGTGTGATAGGTGCCGTGTTGGCCGAGTTCGAAGGTCGGATAGGCGAGCCGGTCGGTCAGGTAGCTCACCACGGTGGTGTCGGTCCAAAGCATCTTGGGGATGAGCATCACGCTCACCGGCAGCGACTTGCCGCCCTCAAGCCCTGGCCCGGGCGGCGCGGTGCCGGCGGGGTTGGGTGCGCCCCAGGTCCCGTCCCAGTTCCGTGGATACTTCGCCGCGAACGTCGCTTCATCGAGGCAGATGGAGTCGGCGAGTGTCTGCGTGAACTCGGCTTGCCACAGCCGGCCGAGCGCGTCGATGCGCAGGATGATCGGCGTCGTGCCGGTCATCATCTTCTGTTTCGCCGCCTTGTAGCGCGCGGCGAGTGCGGGGTCGAACGGCCCGTTCGGGACGCCGTCCGCGTCCGGGTCCCGATCGTCGAGCGGATCGCCGAGCGTCCACAGCGGCCAGGGCCCGTCGATCTCGCCGATGCCGTCGGCGTCAAGGTCGCGCTGGTCGGCGTTGGGAACGAACGGCAGGTTGTCGAGCGGGTTGGCGACACCGTCGTTGTCGGCATCGGGGTCACCGAGCAGCTGACTCCCGTCGTCGCTCAGCACCGAGCCGAGCCCGTCGCCGTCCAGGTCGATCTGGTCGAACCGGTTGAGGCTCTCGCTGAAGTCCAGGTCGATCGTCGGGTAGTTGGCGACTTCGTCGAGGTTGTCGTAGCGGTCGACGATGCCGTCGCCATCCGTGTCGAGCCGATCCGCGACGAGCGAGAAGATGCCTCCTTCGTAGTTGCCGAAGACTATGTCGTCATAGCTGTCGGTTGCCGGGTTCACCGCGCCGATCGCAAGCCCGCGGACATCGGTCCCAGCGCCACCGATCGTCCCGGTGTTCGTGAATCGCGCATGGCCGTCGCTGTCGAGGCCGTCATTGAGCAGCAGGTCGACCTTGCCCTCCCACGCTCCGTCAGTGCCGCCGACGACGATATCCGGACGGCTGTCGCCGTTCACGTCACCTGCGGCGAGCGCCATCTGGCTCGCGAAGACGTCGTGGATGCGCGCGTAGGCGAAGGGCCGCGTGCCGGTGCTGATGTTGTTGTAGCGAACGGGGGTGAAGTTGCCGAGACCGTCATTCGCGTAGACGTAGAGGTAGCTCGCGCGGTCGGCCAAAAGCATGTCCTCGTCGCCATCCGAGTCCACGTCACCAAAGCTCACCCCGTAGGCGTGCAGGTAGGAGGTGGGAGGGTAGTACGGCGGGAGCTCGGGATCGGGGGCCACATTGGCTGCCGAGGCGATGACCGAGCCCGACCAGAGCGGTTGTCCGACGAGGTTGTTGCCCATGTTGCGGTAGAGCGTGACGTCGGCTCTGCCGTTGGCCGACGCCGTGACGTCGCCGGTCACGACGTCCAGGTCTCCGTCGTCGTCGACGTCGGCGCGTCGCAAGGCACCATCGTGTCAGTGCCGGCGTCCCCAAGCGCCAGGCCGACTCCACCGGCAGCACCGCTCTGAAACGTGCCGTTGCCGTTGCCTAGATAGAGGTAGATGCCTCCGTCAACGATGCCGCCGGTGGCGTCAGCGGTGGCGGACAGGATGATGTCCTGCTTCGTATCTCCGTTGAAATCGCCCGCCGCCAGGCCGTAGGCGTTGTGGTAGGGCGCGTTGATGCCCACCGGGCTCAGAGCCGGCAGGAACCCTGTCCCTGTTCCGCGGTAGATCTTCACGTCGCCGAAGGTGTTGGCAGCGGCGATGTCTTTGAATCCATCGCCGTTGAAGTCCGCAAGCGCCATGCCCCAAGTCCTGAGCGCAGCATCGTTGGCGATCAACCCTTGGTCGAAGGCCGGCTGGAGTGTGGCCGCGGCCACACTCGTAGCGAGTGCGAACACGAGCAGAGCACTGCATAGCAGCGCAGCGAGCACTGCCGCATGGCGGCGCGAGACAGAGGCCGACATCGAGCATCCCCCCTCAACCGAAGGAGACGCTGCGGTGCCGCGCGTTGGTATCGAGGTATCGCTTGGTGTGGTTGAGCGCGGATCGCCGAGAACAGCGCCCCCGGACTTCATCACTAGGGTGTGTACCCCGCTCCACACGGATGCTGTCGTGAGGCTCGTGCATTCCGCCGCCCCTTCGGGGTAGACACTCCCTAACGGCGCGTGTCCGCGTGCTGAGCCGACACCACGCCGGCAGCCCGCGAGAGGAGTCGCGATGCGGTCGACGATTCGCACGGCCTGGGTGCTTGCAGCGCTTCTTGTCGTGGCCGTCGTCATGTCAGCATGCGCACGTCAAGCGGGTCAGACCCGGCCAAGCTCGAGGGCACCTGGGTGCTCGAATCTTTCGGCGGCACGACAGAGCTCGAACCCGCTGACCCGGCCGTCCCCACCGAACTCGCGATGAAGGCCGGCAAGGCGACCGGCAACGGTGGGCTGAACACGTTCTCGACGACGTACGAGGCCAAAGACGATGGCAGCCTCAAGTTCGGCCAGGTCGCCTCGACGATGATGGCGGGCGAGCCGGCGGCGATGGAGCAGGAGGCCGCCTTCTTCAAGGCGCTCGAGAACACGCGCACCTATGAGTTCAACGAGGGCAAGCTCGTCTTCGGCGACCTCGGCAACAACACGCTGGCCGTGCTAAGGAGCAAGTAGCGGCTACCCCGCCGGCACAGCCCCTCCGGGACCGGGTCCGGGCGTCTTCTTGCGCATCCTTGGCAGGAACACGGCGACCACGACAGCCATCGCGATGAAGATGACGCCTGCGATCAGCAGCGCGATCGGCGCGCCGATCTGTCCTGCGAAGCTCTCCATGATCCAGGTGAAGGTGAAGAGCACCACCCCCACCGCTCCGAAGCCGAGCAGAATCCCCTGCTTGAGCAGGATGCTGGCGACGACCATCGCGATCGCCACGAGTATCGCAAGGACCATCACCCACGTGTACGGCTGCCCCATCGGCCCACGCATCATCATCTGTAGGCCGAAGATCACCTCGAGGCTCCCGAATGCGATCGCCGTTCGCTCGGGCTTCATGAGTGCAGCCATGCCGAGCCCGAGCCAGACCAGTCCCACGACGAGAGTGGCCGTGCCGGCGATCGCCGGCGGAGACATGGGCCGCAGGCCGTTGGCGGCGGCGATCACCGCGAACACCGCGCTGCCGAAGACGATCTGCGTGATCGAGCCCCGTTTGAACCACCAGGTCAGCGCACCGGCGATCGTTGCTCCAACCGTACCGACGAGCAGCGTCCATGACGCTGCGTAGTCGAACTGGACGACGCGCGCGCTCGGGAAGTAGGCGTCGGCGAACGGCTTCGCGATCATCGCGGCGCTGAATCCCACCGCGATCGCACCGATGCCGAGCAGCACCTGCGAGAGCCGGCGTGCCGAGCCGCTTTCGTGCCGGTCGAGCACGAGTCCGAACGCGTAGCCCGCTACCGCGCCGACCGCCGGCACGACGATGCGCCCCGCCACCCCGAGCTCGTCGCCGAACTCACCCACGAGCATCCCGCCGCCCGCGACCGCAAGCCCGGTACCCACGTAGCCTGCGAGCTCGGCGACCACCTTCTGCGCCTTCTTCTCGGCAGGCACCTCGCGCAGAAGCAGCCACGCCCCCACCCCGAGCAGCACGAAGCCGCCGACGATGAGCGCGACCGGCATGACCATACTGTTTCCCACGTAGTGATCGAGCAGCTGGAACGCGAAGAGCGCGATGCCTGCTGCCGAGATGCCGAGCACCTGTACCTTGCGTAGCCGAGAGCCAAGCGCCACGAGCGCGATCGAGACCGCGAGCCCGAGCCACATCGCCCAGACCGGTCCTTTGTCGGCGCTGATCGCCATCATCTCGATGCCGCCCAGAATGCCGAGCGGCGCGAGGGTGAGCGCCGCACCCTGCGGCGGGATGAGATCGCGCACGCCGAGTGCGCCCCACACCAGGCCGACGAGCGTGAGCGTGAGCCCGGCGCCCCAGTCCGGCCCCTCGATCGGCAGGAGCGGCAGCGCGAGCAGGACCGCGAGCGCAACGCCGAGGCCGAACATAAGGTGTCGGATGACGGTGTGCTGGCGCCACCAGAGGAGCCCGCCCGAGAGCGCCACGACCGCAAACCCGGCGAACCACGCCCACTCGTTGGCCTTGCTGCGCGCGGTACCCACGAGCATCGGCGGACTCAGCTGGTTCAGTGCGAGGTCTTGGACGAAGAAGCCGACCGCGACCGCCGCACCCGCAGTGCCCACCACGAGCAGGCACTCGCTTAGCCGGTGCGCCGCTGCTCCGCGCACGCGCCCGATCAGAGCGCCCCCCAAGAAGCCGGCGATTGCGAGCACGCCGGCGATTCCGACTCGGCCCCACACTCCGATCTCGTTGAAGAACGTCGCAACGAGCGCGATCACGGCTGCGAGCGCCAGCGCACCGCCGATGTAGCCGAGCACCTCGGCGATCGGCGGGATACGCGGCTCCTCGGGCACCTCGGCTCCTCTGATCTCCTGCTGCTCCATGACGAGCACCCCCTCCGAGCCCCGTCTGACGCGGTTAGATCTCGACGCCGTGCGGCCACGGCTCTTGCCGCGCCGCCGTCCAGAGTGTGTTCACGTACGAGAGTGCGAAGTGGTTCTGCACGAGGTGCAGCCAGAACGCGCCGGAGTCCGACAGCTCGAGCGTGCCGTTGTTGCGCTCGGCAAGCCCAGTCGCACGTACCGCGGACAGCCATCGCCGTGCCTTGGCCGCGTCGTGGCCGAGCGCCTCGTCGAGCGCGGCCATCGGGATCCGGGTGTCGTAGAAGCGCCAGTAGAGCCACCACCAGCCGCTCATCTCTCCTTCGAACGGCATCCGAAGCGCGATCGGTGAGCGACCTTCTTCGAGCGCGCTCTCCCATGCGTCGACGTCGAAGGTGTTCAAGACGAAGCCGTCGGGCAGATGAGAACCCGACCCCGGCCCGATGCCGAGGTAGCCGTCGCGCGTCACCGACGAGTAACGCGGTGCTCCGCCGCGCTTGAACCCCCAGACGCTCACACGCTCGAAGCCGTTGGCCTCGCACCACGCGGCGATCGCGTTGTACTGCTCGCGCCGCGTCGAGAGGTCCGGCATCTTCACGCCTTTGAGGTGCAGGTACTCCCCCACGCTCGTGTATGGGAAGGTGAAGAGAGGATAGGTGGTGAGCTGGTTCGCGCCGAGAGCGGCGGCGTGCTCGAGGTCGGCGATGACGTCTTCTGCGCGCTGACCCGGCAGCGCGAACATGATGTCGGCGTTCACCGAGGCGAAGCCCGACTCGGCGAGCAGCGAGAGCGCCCGCTCGGCGACCTCGGGCGCGTAGCGGCGCCCGATGACCTCGAGGCTTTGCGGCCGAAACGACTGCACGCCGAGCGAGACGAGCGCGACCCCGGCGTCGTGGAGTTGCGCGACGATCTCCTCGTCGACGTCGGCCGGGTTCGTCTCGATGCACACGTCGCCGGTGAGCTCGAATCGCTCGCGGACGCGATCGAGCACGCGCTTCACGCTGCCCAGCGCGAGCGTGGGCGTGCCACCCCCCACGTACACGCTCGTGACCTCGGCTGGTCCCGACGTCATCGGCCCAGCGGTCGACCTCGGCAAGCGCCGCTCGCGTGTAGGGCTCCACCAGCTCGGCGCGGTACGGCACCTTCGTGTACGGGCAGTACGGACAGCAGTTGCGGCAGAACGGCACGTGCAGGTAGAGCGACGTCCGCTCGATGCGCGGCGGCTTCCAGTCGGGCGGCGGCGGCTCGAAGACCCAGCGCTGCTCGCCGCCCACGAGGTGACGCCGCACGGCCCGGGTCGCGATCCGCGACACGCCCTGTCCGGGCCCGCCAGGCGCCGCTCATACGTACCTCACCATGCCGAGCACCGCGCTCGGGCGCAGCCGCTGCGCCTCGGCGATCTCGGTGCAGGGGCCGTAGCCGCAGTCGGGACAGACCGCGTCCGCGGCTCGGCAGCACAGCGACTCACCGTCGACGTCGGCGACGAGCGCGAGCGGCAGACGGCGCCGCCACTTCCCGCTCTTGAGCGCCGTGAGCCCCGCGGTCGAGTTGATGAGCGGCAGCCTCGCGCGCTTTGCCGCAAGCAGCCGGTCGATCACCGCAGCGCGCTCTTCGGCGTTCAAGTAGAGCTCGTCGATGCCGTAGTACGGCGTGTGGAAGTACACCATCACGCCGGTGACCGGCAGCTTCGTATCGCGCACCCAGCCCAGGAACGCCTCGAGACCGGCCTCGGTGTTGCGGTCCACCGTGTAGATCACCGCGGTCTTGGGCCGGTGCGGCGCGCCGCACCGCGTCCTCGACCTCGGCGAAGTGGTCGCCGCGACGCGTCGCGTAGGTCTCGGGCAGCCCGTCGATACTCACCCACACGAGGTCCGCCGAAGAGTCGAGACCCTCGAGCCCATTCGTGTAGACGTGGACGTGGAAGTAGCCCATCGCGCGCGCCGCGGCGATGAGGTCCTCCAGGTCGCGATCACCGTCGCGCCAGATCGTGGGCTCGCCACCGGTGAAGTAGAGCTCGCGACACCCGCGCTCGTAGGCCGAATGCATCTTATCGAGCGCCTCGGCCCAGGTCATGTCGCGGCGGCCGGTGTTGGCGAGGTGGCACGACGGGCAGCCGAGGTTGCAGCGGTCGGTGATCGCCAGACCGAGGATGAGGGGTCCGGCCGAATGTGTGACGACGAAGCGCCACGCATAGGGCACGTAGTAGCGGAGCCGGCTAAGCATCTTGCCTGGTGCCTCCCCGCGTGGCCCACCCGCAGCGTGCGCGGCCCGCTGCCGCGCCGTTCGCTCCGTCCACGTACAGTATGTTCCCACGAAGGAGGTCCAGCGCCACGCGAGCAGGCCCCGTCGAAGGCTTCCAGCCACAGCTGTGACCGTGCCCGTTTCGCGGCCTCGCCCCACGGAAACGAACTGGAAGTAGCACAACTGCCGAGAGGAGCTTCCCGATGGCGAATGTCCAGATGCGAAACGAGATCCTGTTCAAGGCCCCGACCCGTCTAGGCCTGCTTGCCGATGTTGCCGGTGCGCTGCATGGGGCGGGCGTGAACATCCTCGCGATCGGTGCGTACGATAAGGGCGAAGTCGGCGAGTTCCTCTTGCTCACCAGCAACAACAAGGACGCCTTCGCCGCGCTTGAGGGCCTGGGTGGTACGGTCGACCTCGTGCCAGTCGTGGTCGCCGAGGTCGCCAACGAACCAGGCTCGCTCGCACGCATCGCCGCACGGCTGGCCGAGCACGGCATCAACGTCGACCAGATTCACGCAACCACGACGGATGCCCCGACCGCGATGCTCGTACTGAAGACGAGCTGCGAGCTTGACGTGGTGAAGCTGCTCGAGGACGTGTAGGCGGCGCTCTTCCCTACCTCGGCATCGCGAACCCGTAGTCGGCGAGCACCGACTTGGGGAACTCGAAGCGCACCGTCATGAGCGGATCGACGACCTGGCAGAACTTGAGGTTGCCCGTGAGGCTCATGAGCATCGCGGCGTCGTTCAGGGGCATGCCGGCCACGTTCGTGAGGAACTCGAGCATCCGGTGGATCGCGCAGGTCCTTGTACGCCTCGTCGACCGTCTCGGCCGAAGCGATGACCGCGACGATCTCGTCGTTCTCGATGAACGGCGTGGGCAGCCCGGCGATCGTCGACGACCTGCGGCCTTGACGCGGGCGTAGCCCGGCGTCTCGGCGCCGCAGATGATGACCTCGCCGTCGCCCATCGCCGCGTGCATGTCGCCGCAGCCGAAGAGCGCGCCCTCGACGCCGACGGTGAAGTACAGGCTCGCGCCGGTCGTGACGAGCGTTGCAGTCCATGTTGCCGCCGTGCCCGCCGGGCGTGCTGTTGGGGACCTCGCCCTCGGCGGGAGCCACGCCGATGACGCCCAGCATCGGCTTCTGCTTCACCGTCACGCGGCCCTTGAAGACGACCGCGTCGTCGCGTGTGCTCGAGGATCGTCGTCTCCATCTCGGTGATCATGTCGCCCATCGTGCCCACGTCGGGCACCGCGACCATCACCGAGGGGCCGGTCGCCGTGACCTCGAGCAGGTCGACGCGCAGCAGGTCGCCGGGCTTGGTGCCCTCGATGTAGACGGGACCGGTCGCCGGGTTCGTGATGCTCCAGTCGAGCGTCTCGAGCGTGTCGGCCGAGGTCTTCAGCTGGCCGCTGAAGCAGTCGTGCGTCTGGAGCACGACCTCCTCGCCCTGCTCGACTCTGCAGCACCGGCGCCACGTCCGGAGCGAATGCGAAGAACGCCTTGTCACGCGTGAGCTCGACTGCCACGTCAGACCTCCTGTCTCGAGCGGACCTACCTCGTCCGTCGCCTCACGGCGCCTCCGCCTCGCGCGACCCTTCTTCGAACCACGGCAGGGTCAGTTCCCTGCCCGCCGATGATGCCTCCCGGCCGCCAGATGAGGATGACGATGAGCAGCATCGCCACCACCACCTCGGTCAGGCCGTAGACCTCGAACGAGATGATGCCCGAGTTGTTGAGGTAGCCCTCGACCTGCCGCAGCACCTCGCGCAGCACCGTGATGAGCACAGCGCCCACGGTCGCGCCCGAGACGCTGCCCGCGCCGCCGATGATGAGCATGCTGAGCAGCACGAACGCCTCGCCCACGTAGAACGACTTGGGCGAGAACGACGTGATGTAGTGCGCCCACAGCCCGCCGCCGACGCCCGCCGATGAACGCGCTCAGCACGAAGGTGAAGTAGCGGACCGCGACCATGCTCACGCCGACCGACTTGGCGGCGTAGCGGTCGTCGCGCGAGGCGCGCAGGCGCAGGCCGAGCGACGACTCTCGGAAGAAGTGCGCGACGAGGAGCGTGAGGCACGCCGCGATCGCGCGCGATCCAGATCGTCGTGTACTGCTGGCACGCCGAAGAACGTGCGCGGGCCGTTCGTGACGTTGTCCCACTGGGTCATGATCACGTGGATCACGATGAGCGTCGCGAACAGCGTGATGACGCCGACCGCGTCGGAGAGCCGCATGAGCGGCCACGCGATGACCGCCGCGATCGCCGCGGCGACGAGGCCGCCGACGAGCACCGCCGGCAGCACCGGCATCTGCAGCTTGACGAGCGCCGGGTACATGTTCGGCACGCCCATCTGCTTGACCAGCGGCGCCGTCGACAGGATCGACGCCGCGTACGCGCCGATGCCCACGAACCCGACGTAGGTCCAGTTCAGGATGCCCGAGTTGCCCATGAACATCTGCAGGCCGAGCACGAGCATCAGCGTCACGCAGAAGTACGTGTAGATGCCCACGTACATGAACGGCGGCGAACGCGTTGACGAGCACCGCGCCCACGAGCAGGAGCGCGATGATCGACCAGCATCGTGACGCGCTCGGGCGTGCCGGCGAAGAACGTGCGTGAGCGCGCTTCATCCGACACGCTCCTCGGTGTAGCTGCCGCGTATGAGGCCCTCGGGCCTGCAACAGCAGGAACAGGACGACGATCACGAACATGAAGGCGTCGCGGTAGCTGATCATCGAGGCCGGCAGCATGATGCTCAGAGCAGGTTGAACAGCAGTCCGTAGACGAAGCCGCCCACGACCGCGCCCACGAGCGAGTGCATGCCGCCGATGACGGTCGCGATGAACGCGATGAGCAGCGGCGCCGAAGCCGATGAGCGGGTCGACGGACGCCGAGCGGCTCACCCAGAAGATCGAGACCACGCCCGCGAGCACGCCGCTGATGATGAACGCGACCGAGATGACGAGGTTCGCCGGCACGCCCATGAGCCGCGTGGTCGTGAACTTGTCGGCGGCGGCGCGCATCGCGATGCCGAGCACCGTGTACTTCATGAGCAGCGTGAGACCGGCGAGCAGCACCGCCGTCGTGACGATGACGAGGATGTTGCGCAGCGGGACCGTGGCGCCCGAGCACGTTGACCGACTCGTTGAAGGCCAGTCGGGCAGCGGGACCGCGCGCGCGCGCGGCGAGACGAAGAGCAGCGCGGCGTTCTGCAGGAAGCACGCTCACCGCGAACGACGTGACGAGCAGCGCGTTCATCGACTTGCGTGCGCACCGGGCGAAACGCGACGAGCTCGGTCAGGTAGCTCGTGAGCGCCGCGAGCGCGACCGCCGAGCGACCATGATCAGCCACCACGGCAGCGACGTGAACGTGCCGAAGACGTAGAGCGCGTAGCCGGCGACCATGACGTACTCGCCGTAGGCGAAGTTGACGAGCTTCAGGATGCCGTAGACGAACACGAGGCCGAGCGCGATGAGCGCGTACAGGCTGCCCAGGCTGAGCGTGTTGATGACGAACTCGGCGTTCGATCACAGCGTCACCTCGCCTTCGCGCGTCGCCGCCGCCGAAGTAGACCGACGCGATGTCGAGCTCGCTGCTCGAGCTGCTGCGGCGTGCCCGCGAACTCGACGTTGCCCGTCTGCAGCACGTACGACGCGGTCGGCGATCTCGCAGCGCGCGCTCGGCGTTCTGCTCGACGAGCAGGATCGTCGATGCCGCGCTCCCGCAGCGTCGCCGATCAGCTCGAAGATCGGTGTCGGTCATCGTCGGCGACAGGCCCGAGCGACGGCTCGTCGAGCATGAGCAGCTTGGGGTGGCTCATGAGCGCCCGTGCGATGGCGAGCATCTGCTGCTCGCCGCCGGAGAGCAGTCCGCCGGCCTGGCTGAAGCGCTCCTTGAGGATCGGGAAGAGCGCGAACACCTCCTCCAGATCCTTCTTGTAGCGGTCGCGCTCGTAGCGACGCGAAGGCGCCCGAGCCGCAGGTTCTCCGCGACGGTCAGGCTGCGCGAAGATGTCGCGCCCCTCCGGGCACGAGCGAGATGCCCTTGCTTCAGGATCGACCTCGGGCGTCTTGCTCGTGATGTCCTCGCCGAGGAAGCGTCACCGTGCCGTGCGCCGGGCTGCACCACCCCGCAGATCGACTTCAGCGTGGTCGACTTCCCCGCCCCGTTCGAGCCGAGCAGCGCGACGAGCTCGCCCTCGGCTCACCTCGAGCGAGATGCCGTGCAGCGCCGCGATCGCGCCGTAGGAGGCCGTGCAGGTCTTGACCGTGAGCATCGGTTCCTTCCCTCACGCCGCTGCTCGCCGAGGTAGGCGCTCACGACCTCCGGGTTGCCGCGCACCTCGCTCGGGCGTGCCGTGCGCGATCGTCCGCCGTAGTTGAGCACGTGCAGGCGTGCCGCAGAGGTTCATCATCAGCCGCATGTCGTGGTCGACGATGAGCATGCCGACGTCGCTTGCGCTCGGGGATGCCGAGCAGCAGCAGAGCAGCGCGGTCGCTCTCGTCCTCGTTCAGGCCCGCGGCCGGCTCGTCGAGCAGCAGGAACTTGGGCCTCATCGCGAGCGCGCGCGCGATCTCGAGCCGGCGCTGGTGGCCGAAGGGCACCTCGCTCGCGAGCCGGTCGCGCGCACTCGGCGAGCTCCATCTCCTCGAGCAGCTCCTGCGCGCACGCGTGACCGCCTCGCGCCGCGACTGGCCCACGCTCACCGCCGCGACTTCGACGTTCTCGGCACCGTGAGCTCGCCGAAGAGCCGGATCGTCTGGAACGTGCGGGCGATGCCCGCGCGGGCGACGCGGTGCGGCGGCTTGCCGCGTGGTCTCGTACGCCGTCGACGAGCACGGTCCCGCTCGTGGCGGGCAGCAGACCGGTCACCACGTTGATGAGCGTGGTCTTGCCCGAGCCGTTCGGGCCGATGAGGCCGAGGATCTCGCCCGTCGCGAGGCTGAAGCTGACGTCGTCGACCGCCTTGAGGCCCGCGAACGACTTGCAGAGGTTGCGGATCTCGAGCGTGCTCATGCTGGCTGGGCCGCGCCTTCCATGCGCGTCTCCAGCGCGTGCGCGACGTGGCGCGTCGCGATGGAACGACGATCGAGCATCAGGGAGAGAGCCCGCGCGCGGGCTCCCTCCCGATCGTGCCAGGTCGACTCGCGATGCCGGTCGCCTACGGAGCCGGGATCTTCTCGGGGATGTACCACTCGATGAACTCGTTCTTGCCGCCCTGCACCTGGACGAGCGCGGCGGCCTTGTTCGGCTCGTGGCCCGCATGCAGCGTCCGACCAGTCCAGCTTGCCCGTGAGCAGGTCGAACGTCGTCGTCCTCCATGGCCTTGGCGACTTGGCGCCGTCGGTGCGTGCCGGCCTTCTCCATCGCCTGGGCGAGCAGCATCACGACGTCGTAGCCCGGCAGGATCCACAGGCGTCCGGGTCGGCTTGCCGAACTTCTTCTTGTAGGACGCGGCGAACTCCGAGTACTCGGGGTTCGCCTCGTCGGAGAGGAACCCGTGCGTGTCGAAGTAGACGTCGTTGCCGTACTGCGTCGCCGAGCGCCTCGAACAGCGCCGGATCGTCGTAGGAGTCGCCGCCGACGACGGGCACGTTGATGCCGCTCTCGCGGAAGGTGCGGATCATGAGCGCGAGGTCAGGCATGTACGACGAGATGTAGATGAAGTCGGGCTCCTCGGGCAGGGCCTTGATAGCGGGCGAGCTGCGCCGAGACATCGCCCTGGCCCTGGGTGTAGGTGTCCTCGAAGACGACCTCGCCGCCGAGCTCCTCGTAGCGCGACGATGAAGTAGCGGCTGAGGCTCTTGGTGTAGTCGATGAAGTCGTCGGTGATGACGTAGACCGACTTCAGGCCCTTCTCGTTGTACGCGTACTCGGCGGTGGCAGCGCCCATCGTGGTGTTCCACATCGACATGGTGAACTGCTTGTCGCCGAGCGCGGCCGAGCCGTAGAGCGGCGAGGAGGCGCACGGCGAGATGCCGACGATGCCGGCCTTCTGCGCCTCGCGGCTTGCCGGGCCGCCGAAGTCGAAGTCGCTCGGGGCGATGATCGCCACGGCGCCCTTGTCGATCATCTGCTTGGCGACGTTGCCCACCGTGACCGGGTCGCTCTTGCCGTCCATGTTGACGAGCTCGACCTGCTTGCCGAGGATGCCGCCGTTGGCGTTGAGCTCGTCGACGGCCAGCTGCGCGCCGCGCAGCGCGGGCTCGTCGAGCGGCGCCTGGATGCCGGTCTGGCACAGCGCCGCGCCGATGATGATCTTCTCGCCCTCTGCGCCGCCGGACTTGGCGGTGTCACCCCCGCCGCTCGCGCAGCCGGTGACAGTGGCCATGAGCGCAACAACGAGTGCAAGCCCTAGCAGTGAACGGACACTCTTCCCCTTCATAGATGACCCCTCGATCTCTCGCGGTGAAGTTGCCGGTCGTGGCTGGTGGGTGTTCAGAAGCTGCGCGGCCCCGCCCCCTTCCCCTTGCCCAGGGTGTCTCGATCCAGCGGCGCAAGTGTCTTTGGCTGAGTCTAGCGCTTTGGCGAACGAACCGCAGGTGACGCCCGGGCGAAACTCGCCGTTGTCATCGCGCTACCCGACTGGGGCGTCGTCGCGGTATGGTCGTTTCGACGACCACTGCGGCTGGAAGTGGGGCGACTCGGTGCCACAAGGACGGCAGCTGGCCCGCACCGCGATTCTCGGTGCGCTGATCGTGCTGGCACTTCTCGCTCTCGCGGGCTGCACGACCGCCGAGACCGCGACCGACACGCAGGCCCCGACACAGGTCGGCGGCGCCGGTCACCCCGGAAGGCACGGCTGACGAGCCCGCGCGAGCAGGAGGCGCCCGGCCGACGGTACCGGGTCATCCGAGGCCGCCGAACCCTCGGAGCCCTCGGCGGGGAACGCATCGTACGCGCTTCCGCTCACCGCAGCCA